>JAJEJA010000053.1 GCA_022828145.1 Candidatus Poribacteria bacterium
GGAGTGCTTATGGTAGGAGCGATCTCCGAATCGTGACCTACTTATTTAGTCTGGACTGTCCACTATGTCTTTTTTAGACGACTTGATGTTGCATTATAGCATGAGTAAAAATCTCCTGCAAAACCTTTACTTTAATCTTGGAAAATGGTATAATACAAAACATCTATAAAATCACGTGATCTCATTTTCAGTAAATTAGATAACTGTGAAAGGTAAAAAGAAAGGTGAAACGTTCGTTTCAAAAGCAACCAAATATAGTTCTCATCGGTTTTATGGGTACAGGTAAGTCCTCTGTAGGTAAGCGGCTTTCTGCCCAGTTGCGGATGCGTTATGTTGATATTGACACAGTTATTGAACGGCAAAGCCAACGACCTATCACCGATATTTTTGATGAAGACGGTGAAGAAGTTTTTCGTCAACTTGAAACTGAAGCGGTTAACAAAGTATCAAATTACGCCAATTATGTTATCTCCACTGGTGGGGGAGTTGTCCTAAGGGAAACTAATGTATCCAGACTAAAAGAGAATGGCGTGGTTTTCTGTCTGACAGCTACACCAGAAGAAATCTTCAAACGTGTCAGTCACCATACACACCGTCCCTTACTGCAAACACCCGATGCGATGGACACAATACGAACGATGTTAGCAGAACGAAATCCATATTACGCAAAAGCCGATTATATGATAAACACGACAGGTAAGTCCTTTGACGAGATAATTTCTCGTATCAAAGGCATTTTCTATAGAGATGCATTACGTCGGAAATCACCCAACAAAAAGCACGCGTGATGATAATATGTTAAAAACACTTGAAGTTGCACTAAAAGAAGACAGCTATCCACTTCTCGTCGGTACAGGACTTATTGACCGTATCGGTTTTTTTCTTAACACGTATACAAAATCGGAAAAGGTCTTTATCGTCAGTGATTCTTTTGTCAATCAACAGTTTATACCCATCGTCAAACAGAATTTAATCAAGAACGGATATGATGTTACTGTGCTTGCGATCCCTGGCGGTGAGGAGAGCAAATCAATTACACAGTTAAATCGAGTTTTAGATGCACTAATTGATTCGCATCTTGACAGACGTTCCACGGTTATTGCCTTTGGGGGCGGTGTCATCGGAGATTTAAGTGGATTCGCAGCTTCTATCTTTATGCGAGGTATCGCTTATGTACAAATTCCAACAACTTTACAAGCACAAGTTGATGCAAGTGTTGGCGGTAAAACTGCAATCAATCATCCTAAAGGAAAGAACCTTATCGGCACATTTCATCAACCCAAATTAGTCGTCATTGATATTAACACGTTGAACACCTTACCCAAACGAGATATCAAAGCAGGATTAATTGAAGTGATAAAAATGGGTGTGATACGGGATACGTTTCTGTTTGAGATGGTAGAGGAAAACCTTGATGCTATCCTGAATTTGGATGCTGAGATTCTAATAGAGATGATTTCAAGCGCATGTGCAAACAAAGCGGATATAGTAGCAAAAGACGAAAAAGAAAGTCACTTACGGATGGTCCTGAACTATGGACATACCTTTGGTCATGCACTTGAAGCACTCACTGAATATAATAGATATAGACACGGTGAAGCCGTCTCTATCGGCATAAACTGTGCAGCAAAGTTGGCAGTCAACTTAGACATGCTTTCCGAAAAAGACTACCGGAGACAACGGACTCTCTTGGAAAGAGCAGATTTGCCTCTGAGTTTTCCTTCTGATCTATCTCCAGAAACAGTATGCAAGTCAATGTATCTTGATAAGAAAACACTCGGAGGAAAGTTACGCCTCATACTACCTACACGTATTGGAGAAGTTGTTATCCGAGATGATGTTACAGACAAAGAAATCATACATGCCATTTCAGAATGTTATTAGCTTTTAACTCTTTTAAGAGGAAATATATGATATATAATAAAACAAACTTTTGTGTACTTGCTTGCTTAGTTCTATTTCTATGCGGCACCTACGCTTTTAGTCAAGAGCCTGTCGCACCATCAAATGTTGTGGCAAAGGACACACCGAATGATGATGGCACAAGTATCACCGTTACATGGGATACTATTCCTGAAGAAAGTGGAATCGTAAGTTATACTATTCTACGGAATACTGATGCAGGAGAATTTAAGGAAATAGCTGATAAAATAAATCCAAAGGAAATATTAGATAAAAAAAAACCAAACCTATCAAAGTATAAGGATACCAAGATAGTTAAGGGAAAGTCACATGCATACATTGTGCATGCTGTTTATATTGACGATGCCCCTATGGATTCTGAAGAAATTTTAACGCTAATAGGATTCCTTCGTAGGCTGTTGAGAATGTTTGGCTATAAAAGTGAAATGCATATACCTTCTGAACAAACTGCTGCAGTAAAAGCAACTGGACAATGGTTTCATACAGGTAAAACACCACTATTCCTTGCCATGCTCCTTTTTTCTTCTGCGATCGTATGGAATATCTATCATGCACGCAGTGGAAGAGAGGTTTTTATTAGACGGATTCCTGGTTTAGAAGCTGTTGAAGAAGCCATCGGTAGAGCGACTGAGATGGGTCGCTCAATTCTTTACGTCTTAGGGTTAGGCGGCGTAGACAATGTCGCTACAATTGCAAGTATGACAATACTCGGACAGGTCGCACGGCGAACAGCAGACTATGAAACGTCCCTTCGCGTTCCATGCAATGATCCGATTGTGTTGAACGTTGTTCGTGAAATGGTAAAGACGTCGTATCTTGATGTAGGGAGACCGGATGCATACAATGAGGACGATATATTCTTCCTGACCACCGATCAATTCGCGTATGCTGCAGGTGTTGATGGCATGATGATACGGGAAAAACCGGCAGCCGTATTCCTACAAGGGCAATTCTACGCAGAATCACTTCTCATGGCTGAAACCGGTAATTCTATCGGTGCTATTCAGATCGCTGGCACTGACTCTGAACATCAACTACCCTTCTTTATTGCAGCCTGTGATTATACATTGATTGGAGAAGAACTCTATGCAGCCAGTGCTTACCTTTCCAAAGAACCGATGCTCCTTGGAAGTTTAAAAGGTCAGGACTGGGGCAAACTGCTTATTTTTGCTGCGATCATTCTTGGTGTCTCTCTTGAATTTTTCGGTATTAACTGGATTACAACACTCTTAAGAAGTGTGAGTTAGGAGGTTAAATGAAGCGACAAGTACCATTGGCTCTCTGCTTCCTTTTCGGTGTAGCCATGATCTACACACAGTTCAGTCCGCATCAATATTCCGAGGCAGTATATAATGAAGTAATTAAATGGGGTCTCATCATATCACCGTTTGCATTGGTGTTGGCGGTTGTGACGTTGATTCAGACGCATACATCAAGAATTCGGTTCCGTTCAGAACATTGGCAATACAGTTTTATTGTCTTCATCGGCATGATAGTGATGGTTGCTGTAGGTCTTTTTTTTGTTCCTAATTGGCTACTTAACCTTTTACCTGAAAATGTCAGCACAGCCTTAGCAGATGTTCAAATCGGACCACAGAATCCAGTTTTTGTATGGTTATATGACAATGTACAAGTCCCGATGGATGCAACGATGTTTTCTCTACTCGCCTTCTTTATTGCGTCAGCGGCGTTTCGTGCTTTCCGCGCCCGTGCGTTTGAAGCAACCCTACTCCTCATCACCGCCATGTTTGTCATGTTGGGTAATATCCCAGTTGGTGACCTGGTTTGGAACAAGGTAATATCTTGGCTTCCTTTGCCAGAGTCCTGGGTTCTCTTGGAAGATGGCACATCTCGGATGGAAGATGGGGCATCTTGGCTCCGACAGGAGATATTGGACGTTCCGAACACTGCAGCGCGACGGGGAATCATACTCGGTGTAAGTTTAGGCGTAATTTCACAATCTATACGAATAATATTAGGTATTGAACGTTCATATCTTGGAGGAGGAGATTAAGCAATGCTTGAAAGATTTATGAATATGGACAGAAGGATCATCTTCCTTTTGATCGCCCTGGTCGTTATAATTCCTACCTTGATACCTGTTAGATTACGCATCACAGTCTCTGAACCAACGCAAAAACTGTACGACTATATTGAGGCACTCCCATCAGGATCAAATATTATGTTAGCTTTCGATTACGGTCCATCCTCCCTGGCAGAACCGGAGCCGATGGCAAAAGCTGTCATGCAGCACTGTTTTAGTAAAGGGATAAACGTAATAGGTATGACACTTTTTCCCAGTACAGTAACATTAGCAGATAAACTCATGAAAAAGATCGCTGATGAAAACAACGCAGTCTATGGAGAGGATTACGTGTTCTTAGGTTACCGACCAGGTACATTACCGGTTATCCTCGGCATGGGTACAAACATAGCCAACGTCTTTGATAAAGATTATCAGGATACACCCCTAAGTGATATTCCACTGATGGCAAATGTTAAGAACTATGACCAGATTTCATTACTGCTTGATCTGGCTTCCAGTAGTACAACAGAAACATGGATAATCTATGCTAACACAAAATATGATTTGAAGATCGCTGCAGGTGTTACTGCCGTTATTATCGCGCAGATGTATCCATACCTACAGACTGGCCAGCTGGTAGGAATGATGCCAGGCTATTTGGGTGCTGCTGAATACGAAAAACTGCTCAATGCTCCTGGAGACGGCACGGTGGGGCTTAATACAGCATCCTTTGCACATCTACTGATTATCGGCTTGGTGATCTTAGGTAATATTGCATTCTTTATACAACGACGAAAGGAGGCGTAATCTGATGGAAGTTTTCGGACTCTGGGTTGCAGCTGCCTTGACATTATGCATCTATAGTTTTCTCTACAGAGATAATCCGTTCTATCGTTTCGCGGAACACCTTTTTGTGGGTATATCTGTGGGATACGGTATCGTTATCGCCATACACCAAGGTGTCATTCCGTTAGCTTGGGAACCCTTATCTGAAGCATTTGGGGGTCTCTGGATAGAAATAGCTGGTGATGTTACACCTGAATCACGACAAGCACTCTGGGGACTATTTAGAATAATACCAGTTTGCATCGGACTTCTGTTTTTTGCACGACTGTCACCAAATTATGCGTGGTTAATTCGGTACCCGATTGCTATTCTCATCGGTTTTGGTGCAGGTGCAGCAATTCCTAATGTGCTGCAAGCGAACATCTTTAAACAGACACAAGGCACAGTTGCACCGTTCGTTACAATTCATACTGCTGATCCTGCCTCTTGGGTAGGCACTGTGGGTGCGGTGCTAATGGTCATTGGTGTCATAATCACGATCTCGTATTTTCTGATTTCTGTTGAACAGAGAGATTCCTTCAAGTGGTTATCCATTATTGGAATAGGGTTAGGTTCATGGGGATTCGCTTTCGTAATTGCCGACAGTATTACTAATGATGGTTTAACAGCAACTGAAATAGTGGGTTCCATTCTGATGGTTTTAGGTCTATTAGGCACAGGATATTACTTTGTTTCTTCAGTTGAACAGAGGAATACTTTTAAGTGGTTACCCATTGCCGGCATCAGTCTGCTCATTATCGGTTTTATAGTGATATATGGCAATACGATATGGAATGGCAACCTAACCCCATGGGAAGTCTTCAGTGCTGTTCTGATAGTCATTGGTGTATTCTGTACACTTACCTATTTCTTCTTTTCTGTTGAACACAGAGGTGCTATTCAGTGGACATCAAAGATCGGCATCGGTTTCTTAATGATAGGGTTCGGTGCTGCATTCGGTAACACCGTTATGGGGCGTCTGGCACTTATGATTCACCGTGTCGGTTTCCTCATCAACGATTGGCTGGGATCAATTGTTGCACTTTTCGGTTAGCGGTTTAAAGGAGATATAATCAATATAAGGAGAAAATAGATGCAACTCGGTTACAGCACATGGGGTATGCCGACTGTTCCTATAGACGTGTCTATCCCACATCTCGCTTTCCTCGGTTTTGATGGAATTGAGTTAACGATCATTCAACGGTTTACCACTGAACTGAGCACATTAGATTCAGTTGAACGCAAACGGATCGCTTCCTTGCTTGAGGAACATAATTTAGCTTTACCCGCAATAGCAGCACATTCTAATCTGATGGATGTTGATGTTGAATCTCACAAGCGGAATATGTGGCGTTTGAAAGGTGGCGTTGACCTGGCAATTGACCTTGCACAAGGCGATAATATCGCTGCTGTCAATACGACAACAGGTGGTAAACCCGGTGAATGGGACACAAAGAAGGATTTCTTGTGTGAACGTGTCGGTGAATTGGTTGATTATGCTGCATCAAAAGGCGTAATTATTGCGATGGAACCACACATCGGGGCGATTATAGATACACCTGCAAAAGTGCTTGAACTGCTTGAAATCATAGATTCACCATATCTAAAGGTCAATTTTGACATTAGCCATTTCGATATAGTCGGCATGTCAACTGAAGAGACGGTTTCAGCATTAGCACCCGTTTCCGTACATACACATGTAAAAGACCAACGCGGTATATCACCCGATTTTGAGTTTCTCATTCCCGGTGAAGGTGAATTTGATTATGTAGAATATCTTAAAGCGATGCAGGAACACGGATATGATGGATTTATCACTGCTGAAGTGAGCTTTATGGTTCAAGCGCGAAAGGATTACGACCCCCTCGCAGCAGCAGATTTGACATACAAGACCCTATCTAAAGCATTTGAAGATACCGGTATTGCGCGAAATTCATAGAGGAAATAAGATGAAACCAAACATACTTCTTCTCATAACAGATCAGCAGCGATGGGATGCGATGGGTTGTAGTGGTGGATGGGTGCAGACGCCACATCTGGATCGCATCTCAAACGAAGGGGTCCGTTTCACAAATTGCGTGACGACATCTCCTGTCTGTATTCCCACACGGCTCAGTTTAGCAACAGGTTTGTATCCACACAATACTGGTGTTTGGAACAACATGGGACATACCATGTCCGCTGACACTCCCACCTGGATGCAAGCTGTACGGGCAGCCGGTTATCGGACAAGTCTCTTCGGCAAGACTCACCTTCATCCACACCATGGTGACCTGCGTGATCGCGAGGATTTAATGCATGCTTATGGATTAGATGATGTAGATGAGATTGGTGGTCCTCGAGCAAGTGCACGTGTGAAATCGTATATGACCGACATGTGGGAAGAGAAAGGTCTATGGGACGGATATCGGGCGGACTACAGTGAAAGATTCAGCAATAAACCGTACATCGTACGTCCATCTCCACTCGGTCTTGAAAACTATGCTGATGTTTACGTTGGACAACAGGCAAAACAGTATATCCATAATTATGACCGCACCGAACCGTGGTGTTGCTGGGTGAGTTTCGGTGGACCGCATGAACCGTGGGACACACCTGAACCTTATGCCAGTATGTATGACCCAAATGCTATGCCACCCCCAATACAACGACCTGAAACAGGTGATCGTCCTCTGGGTAATCTGGACAGTAAGATGCGGCAGATGAATCCAAAATTTGATGAGGGTGAAGTTGGACGACTACGAGCAGATTATGCGGGAAATGTTACACTCATTGATGCACAGATCGGTGAAATCCTTGAAGTAATTCAGCAACGTGGTGAACTTGATAATACAGTGATTATTCACAGTTCCGACCACGGAGAGATGAATGGTGACTACGGACTCATCTACAAGAATACCTTCCTAAACGGTGCTGTTAGAGTCCCTTTAATTGTCAGGACACCCGAAACCGCAAGTAAGAATACATCAGAGATTACATGTGATAGTCCTGCTGAATGGATTGACATTGGTCCCACACTTGTTGAATACGCCGGTGGTGAAATGAAACATCGTCAATTTGGAAAGTCCTTACGGCCTGTGCTTGATAATCCTACCTCAACGCACCGTGACTATGCAATATCTGAATTATCTGGTGAAATAATGTTGCTCAATCAGGAGTGGAAAATAGCGTTGAATCAAGAAGGCGAGTGTTATCTCCTTTTTGATGTGAAGAACGATCCAGATGAGATTAACAATCTCGCGGGTTTACCAGAAATGAAAGAATTAGAGACCGAGTTAAGGTTGCAGGTCTTAGAACATCTGTTTAACACACAAACGAAAAAGTAGGTTTGAATTGTTTTATTAGGTGTCTTATGCTAAACAATAGAAAATCCAAAGAATTTCAAAGGACTGAAACGATAGCACATTCAAGGGCAGATGACATCAACCGTAGAACCTTTATTAAAGCGTTAGGAATCGCAGGGGTAGGAACATATTCACTCCTGAATTCGTCAGACGCTTGGACACAGAATTTAGATTCAGAGCAGCGGAAACCCAACATTCTCTTTATTATGACAGACCAACAGCGATGGGATGCTATGGGGTGCAGCGGCGGTTGGGTGCAAACACCAAATATGGATCGTATCGCAAGTGAAGGTGTCCGTTATACCAACTGTGTTACCACTTCACCTGTCTGCGTTCCAGCGAGGCTCAGTTTAGCAACAGGTTTATATGCTCACAATACAGGAGTTTGGAATAATTCCAAACATAAAATGGGTGCTGATACACCGACATGGATGCAGGCAATTCGGGATGCGGGTTATCGTACAAGTCTTTTTGGAAAAACACATCTGCACACAAACAGTGGTGATCTGCGGAAACGAGAACACCTGATGAATGCTTATGGATTGGATGATGTGAATGAGATCGGCGGACCACGAGCAAGTATGAAGTGTTTATCCCACATGACAGCAATGTGGGAAGAAAAAGGTCTATGGAATGCCTACAAGAAAGACTATAATGACCGATTCAAGACGAAACCACATCTTGTTCGTCCAACACCGGTGGGACTTGAAAATGATTCTGATGTCTATGTTGGACAGCAAGCAAAGCAGTATCTGCAAGACTATAATCGTGATAAACCTTGGTTTTGTTGGGTGAGTTTCGGTGGTCCCCATGAACCGTGGGATTCACCTGAACCTTATGCCAGTATGTATTCACCGAAAGACATGCCATCTCCTGTCTCTCGTCCCTTAAAAGGTGATCGTCCTCTTGGACATTTAGACAATCTTCTTAAGTCCAAGAAGAGAAGTCCAAAGTTTGAAAAAGGTGATGTAGCGAAAATGCGGGCAGATTATGCGGGAAATGTTACGCTCATAGATGATCAGATAGGTGAAATCCTTGATGTAATAAGAGATAGAGGCGAATTAGACAACACAGTAATCGTTTTCAGCTCGGATCACGGTGAAATGAATGGTGATTACGGTCTGATATACAAAAGTAACTTTCTCAACGGTGCTGTGCGTATCCCGCTACTTGTGCGAACCCCTGAAACACTAAAGCATAATATCCAAGATCGTATTTGTAACAGTCCTGTTGAATGGATTGATATTGGACCGACACTTGTTGAACTTGCTGGTGGTAAATTGAAGCATCAACAATTTGGCAAAACGTTAACCCCTACCCTAAAAGATACGGAAATTGATCATCGAGAATACGCTATCTCCCAAATAGCCAAAGAAACGATGCTGTTAAACAGAGAATGGAAAATAGCATTAAATAGAGAAAACAATCCCTATTTACTATTTAATGTGCAGGATGACCCGAATGAATCCGATAATCTCGCAGGTCAAAAGAGAATGCGTGAAATTGAGATGACGCTAAAAAACCAAATTTTAGAGTACATTTCCCATACTCAGATCTAAGGTTATAGATGCACTAAACTTTTTTGTGCAGCATAAGGTAATATTTGCCCCATTTTGTGCATGATTCTGTTTTCAATTCAGGGTATAGACCTGTTTTCAGGGTTTCAGGATATGGCACGGTACTTGCTTGTTAAAAAATAAACTTTTTGAAAACAAAGACGTCTTAATACAAGTCTGTAGTTTCAGTACATCTTCTGCTTTCCATGGTGTATCTGAGACATAATGCTGGGATTCTTACCAGACAATTCTACTGTATCGAGTGCGTAGACAAAATCACCAAATTACTCAATAAAAAAATAAGAATATAGGAGATTTCTGATGAAACAATTAGATTTCAATTCGTTGGCACAAATACGCTTTGCATTTCATTCAGATGAAAACCGACAGAGAAAAAAACTTATCATAGAACACTATCTACTAAATGTATTCATAGAAAACGGAGTAGCACAAACAGAAGTTGAGATTGCTTTTTCTAATCCTAATACCTCTGCAGTTGAAGGTGTCTTTATCATTCCCGTTCCAGATTGTTCAGATTCAAGACGTTTTGAGACTCGGATTGATGGAACAACTGTACCTTTAAAGTTGACAGATCCGAAAAAATTAAAGTCTTTACTCTATAATGTTACCGATGAAAAGAACGAACATGACTTTGATTCAATTGGCACTTCGGCTCTACAGACTAAGGTATTGAATATTCCCGCTGGTGACAGATGTCGTTTGCAAATACATTATACTGAAGAAGTTGAGGAAATGGATGGAAAGTACGTATTTAATCATAAACTTAACAGTCACCACGTTATTAGGACATTTGGGGTGTCCGTATTGATAGATGGTTATCTCGGTGTTGAAACGATTGAATGTACTTCACACGATGCAGATATCCTGTTGGAAGATGAAAGGCCGGCCCGACTGACATACAGAGAAAATGATGTAAAATTAGAGAAGGACTTCGTTTGTACCTATTCCCTCATTAAAGAAAAACCTGTATTCAGAATGGAAGAACGGGAAGAAATTCTTGATAGGTTAGGTGATCTCAGTAATGTCTCACTGAAAAGCTCCGATAGAGGTGTTGCAAGACGTCAACCTGAATTGGTGTCATTGGAAGCACCAATGCTTCACGATGTTGACTACGGTTTTACCCCTCCTAACGGCGCGGCATATCGCGATGTGTTCCATAAGGGGCATGGGACGAATCCATTTTTTGACACAGAAGATGATAATCTGTCAACCTTTGCGATGGATACAGATTCCGCATCCTATTCTATCCTTCGTCGTTATCTTGATGACGGTTATCTTCCACCTCCTGAAGCAATTCGGGTTGAAGAGTTTATCAACGCATTTGATTACACCTATCCGACACCAACCGATGCAGCTTTCTCTGTCCATCTTGAAGGGGCACCCTCAAAATTTGGAAAAGGTAAACGTCTTAAATTACTAAAAATCGGTATTCAGGGACAGGTGATACCAGATACAGAGCGAAAAGATGCTGTCCTGACCTTTGTAATTGATGTCTCAGGATCTATGCAAATGGAGAATAGACTCGGATTGGTGAAGAGGGCATTAAGGCTACTCGTAGACCAACTCGGACCTAATGACAAGATAGGAATTGTTGTCTACGGAACAAATGCCCGCGTTGTACTACCGCATACAAGTGTCAGAAATAAGCAACATATCTTGGATAAGATTGAATCCTTACGTCCTGAAGGTGTAACAAATGCTGAAGATGGTATACGAAAAGGTTATGAACTTGCAAGCAGAAATCTGCAACAAGATTGTATCAATCGCGTAATTCTCTGTTCAGATGGTGTTGCAAATGAAGGTGTAACGTCCCCAGAACTCCTACTGGAAGAGATCCGAGATTATGTAGATGAAGGTATCTATCTGACGACGGTCGGATTTGGTATGGGGAATTACAACGATGTCCTTATGGAGGAGCTTGCGAAAAAGGGAAATGGCAATTACGCTTATGTGGACAGGTTAAAGGAAGCAAAACGTATCTTCGTTGAAAACCTAACCGGAACATTGCAAGTCATCGCAAAAGATGCAAAAATACAGGTTAAGTTTAATGAAGATATTGTCAGTAGGTTCAGACTAATAGGTTATGAAAACCGTCAGATGAAGCATGAGGATTTCCGTAACGACGAAGCAGATGCAGGGGAGATCGGATCCGGACACAGTGTCACCGCACTGTATGAAATCAAACTGCACAAGGATGTTGACAAAGGTAAACTCGCAACTGTCTTTATCCGACATGAAGATCCAGATACTGCAGAAGTGACTGAAGTTAAAAACAGAATAAACGTTGATGATCTCAAAGAAAACTTTGAGGATGCTTCAACTAACTTTCAATTTGCTACTTTGGTAGCACACTTCGCAGAAGTACTCAGAGAAAGTGTCTGGGTAAAGGAGAGCAGTTTAGGTGCTGTTCAACGCACTCTCAAAGGAATCCTGCCGCAGCTTGAGTCTGGCAATTCCCAAGATGTAGACCAGAAGAGAGAATTCTTCAGCAATGTTCGCAAAGCACGTCGTCTGAAAGACATGGACACTGCCTTGAAGAGTTAAATTAGATTTTCCCCGGTCGGTAGGTTCGGTTAGAAACCGAACCTACCGACCTGAGGTTTATAAATTTATGCTAAATCCATTCTCACTAAAACACTTTTCCATTTCCTTTATCGGTTTATTCTTAACCCTTACTGCAATCTCTACGTCATGCGTTGCGCAGCAAAACACAGCGACGCTATCGGGTCATGTTGTGGACACACATGGACAACCAGTTTCACTGTTGCAGCTTGCTGTCAAACCAGTCGTTATTGAACGGGGACGTGAAACGGGACAACGAAAACCTATTCTATCTTGGTCTAAAGCGACAACTGATGATAAAGGTTTCTTCTCTATTACAAATATAGACACAGGTGCATCGCGATTGGTGATGTTTCCTGATCACGGTTCAGAATACGAGATCGTGTCTATTCAAATTGGCGATTTAACCTTCCACTCCACTGCATTTCTGCCTAACTTTCCCACATGGTACGGCAAAATCACTTTCGGCATTGAAGAGGGAAAACAGATCTCAAATGTTGTTGTTACTGTGAAAAAACCCCGTATGAGGATAAGTGGAAAAATCCTCTTACCAGATGGAGAACCCTTGTTAATTCGGACTTTGAGCTCTTTGTACACAGTAGAAAGGGTAACAATCCAATCTATTCGCTTAGTACCAGCCGTAGTTCTCGCAGTACAGGTTACGAATCTTCAACTGATGCAGAAGGCTATTTTGTTTCTTATATTCCTGATAAAGCATCTGAGTACTTAGTAGAAGTGAAAGTAAAAGGAACCACAGCAAGGAAAGGATGGTTTTATCTACATGAAGATGATAAGATAGATAATCTTGATTTTGTTCTTACTGATCTTGATAAAATCCAAGTGAAACGAACCGAAAGAGAAAAGGCACGTGAAGCGGTTTGGATTGTGAATCCCATAAATGGACATGCATACAAAACAGTAAAGTGTGAGAACTATGAAGATGCAATTGTAAGAGCAAAATCGGAAAAAGCATATCTGGTGACTATAAATGATGAGGCAGAACAGAAATGGCTGGAAGCCGCTTTTTTCACGAAAAAATTCTACTGGATCGGTCTTAGTTTACCTGAGAATGAACAAACATGGAAGTGGACTGATGGACAACCGCTTAACTATACAAACTGGTTAACAGGTAAGCCAAATTACATTTCTGTTCAGCGAGATAGAGCAGCATTTGCTATGGAATTCTCAACTAAAAGATGGATAGCAATTGAAATGAACAATCCTATACGAAAGTTTGTCAAACATGCAATCATTGAAAAAGAGAATAGAAAACCATGATTAAACGCAATACCATATATCAACACCTTGTTTTCAAAATATTGTTAGCAGTCTTCACGTTAACCATCACACAGTATGTCTTGGCAGAAGACCCCCTATCAAAACTATCAGGTCTGATCATTACGGCTGATGGAAGACCTATACCTGATGTAGAGATTCATCTCTCAAAGGTTGAAGTTAATCATGAACAGGGTGGTGGTGCGATGGATCTGCAGGACTGGCAGAGCACCCAGACAGATTTAGAGGGACGGTTCTCCTTTTCTGATATAATGCCAGGATTGGTACAATTAAGAGTTCAGAAAAAGCAAGAAGAACACGACGGTGTATTTATAACAAGTCCATCACAGATTAAAGCTGTGCAGTTCGGAAATATGAAGTTCTATCCACATTTCTCTGGTTTTAAACAGTTTAAACATCTTGGTCAAGTAACATTCTCTATAGAACCAAGAGCAGAAATAAAGAACGTAATCATAACTATGACTAAACGCTTCATGATAAAGGGAAGAATACTATACAAAGACGGTTCTCCTCTTGCAAAGACATCGGTTAAAATAGACTTTAATTGGCTTAGGGTGGGGAGTAAAGATTATTATGCATCAAACAGAATACGGACATTATCAACAAATGTAGATGGAAACTTCCATCATTGGGTATTGTATCCTGGAATATGTACTATAAACCTTAAGCATAATGGACTAACGGCTTATGCAGAACCTTTCTTTCTTGATAAAGAAACACAGGTAGATAGCATTGTCTTGAGGTTGGATGGAAATACTGACGATATGACAAAACCTGTCCCAGAAAAACAGGAGGAAGAGGAGCAATATCGACCCATCTACATTCCAGATTATCCCGCTAAGTGGTTAATGAATCCTTCAAACGGGCACGTATACAAATGGATTCATTGTAAGGATTGGGAAGATGCACAAAAACAAGCCGCCGATGCGGATGCATATCTTGTGACGATTACCAGTGAAGCAGAACAGATATGGATTGAATCCGCTTTTGGAAACGCACCATATTCGATTGGCTTGACGGATGAAAAGGAAGAAGGGAAATGGGAATGGCAAAATGGTGAACCCGTTTCCTACACAAATTGGATACAAAAAGAATTTGATCCAAAACAAGCTGAAGCGATACCTGCCTTACGAAAGGCATTTGGGGCAAAAGGGAAAGAACAGAAACGGAAAGAAGATATAGCAGATTATGCCATTTTGACAGGACCTTTTGATTATCGGGATAAAGAAATTGGAAAGTGGGTGAAGGCTAATAGATCGAGTTATATTGCAATTATTGAGAAAGACAATTTGACAATCACAAATGAGAATAAGTAGAATACCATACATGCATCCATCATATTACAAACTGACGGAGGTTACCATGAGGATACGGAATTTTTCTGTTATGCTGTTTATCCTACTCCTAACAGGAGTTGTACAATTTTTGTATGCACAGGCTGTGTATGCACAGGGGATCATCTTTACTAACGCACCCCGCAATACACAACTTCAGAATATTAAAATTGAGAAACATCATGTAAATGTAACGATTGATAACCAACTTGCAACGACGAAAATCGACCAAGTGTTTGCAAATCCAAACAACCGACAACTGGAAGGAACCTATATCTTTCCCCTTGCGGATGAAGTGGCAGTTTCAGACTTTGTCCTCTATATTAACGGCAAACCTGTTAAAGCAGAACTGCTTGCAAAAGATAGAGCAAGAAGTATTTACGAAGGTATTGTGCGTTCTATGCAAGACCCCGCACTATTGGAGTATGTTGGAACTCGTGCATTCAAAGCACGCGTGTTTCCAATTCCACCAAGAGGTGAAAGACGGATTCAACTGGAATACTCACAAGTTATCAAGACAGACTCCGGTCTGGCAAGATATACCTATCCGCTTCGAACCGACCAGTTCACGGAACAACCGACTGGTAGTCTTGCTGTCTCAATTGATATAAAGAGTAAACACGGTCTAAAAACGATCTACTCGCCATCACATGAAGTCGCAGTCAATCGTAAAGACGACAAACGTGCAAATGTCAGTTATGAAGGTTCAAATGTTCAGGTTCTACGGGATTTCGCTTGTTATTATTCACTATCAGACAAAGATTTCGGGATTGACATTATCACACATCGTGAGGATGTTGACGAAGATGGGTACTTTATGCTCCTCATCTCACCGAAGTTCACTATCAATAAGAAAGAGATAGTTGAGAAAGATTTCATCTTTATCCTTGACCGTTCCGGTAGTATGAAAGGCAAGAAGATTGAACAGGCGAAGAAAGCACTACGTTTCTGTATCAAAAACCTGAATGATGGTGACCGCTTCAACTTAATCACCTTCAATACAGATGTTGATTCCTTTTCAAAAAGTTTGGATTCGGTGAAGAAAATTCGTGAAGATGCACTCACTTTTGTTGATGGTATAGTTGCGAATGGTGGCACAAATATCAACGGCGCGCTTCAAGCTGCTTTAGAAAAACAACCGGACCCCAAACGTCCACGCATTATCGTGTTCCTAACGGACGGTGAGGCAACTGTCGGTGTAACGGATACACCTAATATCCTTAAGAACGTTTCAGCAGCGAACAACGACAAATCTCGTATCTTTGTTTTCGGTGTTGGTTATGATGTCAACGTAGATCTACTTGACAAAATGTCAGCACAGAACAGTGGCACACGACAATATGTGAAACCGGAAGAAGATTTGGAAATTGCTATCTCATCGTTCTATACAAAAGTAAGTGAACCCGTTCTTGTGAATTTAGATCTGGATATTCGGAACATCAAGTTAAAGGATTTTTATCCCAAAAAACTACCCCACCTGTTCCGTGGATCTCAACTCACAGTGTTGGGTAGGTATGTAGGGAAAGGAGAAACCGATCTTGTCTTGCGTGGAGACATAAACGGAAAAACCCATGAATTCTCTAACAAAACTGAGTTCCCAAGGCAACAGTCCGATCACCAATTTATGCCAAGGTTGTGGGCACAACGGAAGGTTGCGTATCTTGTTGACGAAATCCGACTCAATGGAGAGAACAAAGAGTTAAGTGAGGAGATCACACGTCTCAGTGAAAAATATGGTATCATGACGCCATATACGTCATTTCTTGTTACTGAAGAAGGTTCACACGGTAGAATGTTGAGCGAACGTTTACGATTTTCGAGACCTGATAGAGGTAGAAGCAACCAACCGATACCTTTGACTGCTACTCAAGTGCCATCAGCTGCCGAAATCAATAGTAAGGGTCAAGACTCAGCACTACGGGTTGCTGAAAGCAAAGCTGCCAAAGTAGTAAGTAGTTTAGAAACGCAAAGATTGCAAAAAGCAGAACAGGTGGCAATAACTGGAGCAGCAATCAAACATGTCAAGGACAAGACATTTTATCTACTTGATAAAGTCTGGGTCGACAGTACACATAAGAAAGATACGAAGACGACAAAGGTAGAATTCGCAAGTAAAACCTATTTTGAGTTGATTAAGAAAGAACCGGATTTGGCAAAGTACCTTTCTGTTGGTAAGCATGTCATAATATGCTATAAGGGAACATGCTATGAGATTCATCCTGCTAAACAACAAGAAGAGAGGCAATAATCTTATCGTTCTAATGTGAGTTTGATAAATCAAATTTTCGTATTTGAGAGGCGTGAATTGTAGCACAAACTTTCAGTTTGTGGCACATCTTCGCAAACTGGAAAGTTTGCGCTACATTTATCAAACTCACGTTAACATTCTGCATGCTTAACTTGAAAAATATTGATTTCTATAGTTTTCTCTTCCAATGAAATTGAGCGGGTGGTTCTTTTAAATGAGAATCCGTTTTTCTGGATACGTTCAAAAAAACCATCCGCATTTTTTCGTTTCGGTTCAGAAAAGATAGCGATTCCTTTAGGTACCAGAAGATTGTAGAGAAGTTCTATGATCGGATCCCAGTTCTTTTCTTCATAGATCACATCAGATCCGAGGACAACATCAAATCTTTTTTGAAAGCATGGTGTTCCCCAATCCATTTGCACATAAGTATCAGCAGATACATCGTTCTGTTGGGAATTATGTCTGGCAAATTGTAGTGCATCGTGTTCAAAATCTGTAAATGTAACGATAGCACCAACTTTAGCAGCAACAATTCCTGGAAGTCCGTACCCACAACCTATCTCAAGAATACGTTTGTCTGTTAGTATAGTGCTGTTATCTGATAGATGTTCTGCTAAACCGATGGAAGATTCCCAAAGATACGCCCAATAGGGTAATAACAGTGTACCTTCATTATCTTCTTTGCTTAACAAATCTAAAATTTGGTCAAATTCGTCAACAACATCTATCTGACAATTCCAGTCATTTAAACATATTTCGGTGTTTTTGAGAGGATAATCTAATATTCTGTTTACACTCAAATGATGGGTAAATCCTTTCGTAAGGGCGGGGTTTTCCCGACCGATGGACAAATTATTTATGACTTGGTAAAGCCCTAAAAAAGTTCTCGTTGTTGTATCATGCTGTCAGTATCAATTCTGTGCGACACTAACATAATTGGCGATAGAGAGATTCTCTTTCACCGTCCATCTTCTTAAGATAGACATCTCGCTCTCTGTTGGCAGTCGATTCTTTTTCCCACGAACTTGATTTATTGACCTCTCTTTTAGTGATACCTCAATTGTCAATACCTTTTTGAGTTCTTTACCAAGTTCATCCATCGATTCCATTGTCCATATTGAAGTTCTACCGTTATAACAGGAATCTGCATAAGTTCTTACGCAGTGCCGCATCTGGCTTCCGTCGTAAATAAGTTCATCAGTGCTCAGCAGTTCTCGTATTTTAAAGATTGTTGACTGTTTCTTCTGATTATCTTTTATTTTTATTTGGAATTCACCTATATCTGATGGCATCCATTGTAGTTTCCCGCCACGTTGGACTTTACCCAGTGCTATATGCCAATCATTAACCTGCTTAAGCAGCGTATCGGGTGTTCTGCCTTTCATACTAAAGTTGGGTTGCGGTGGATCATGTTCCTCTACAACCCCTCTTTCAACAACAACTTGCTGAATTTGATATTTCTGATTCCAGATATAGTCGATGATGGGATTCACATGACTGACATCTAACATAGGATTTGCGATGAAGAATCTGAAGACATTTAGCCAGAATTCATCGTGTTCAAAATCTTCAATTAATCTCGTGCCACGAAATGCATCCAATAGACGTTTGTCTCCACCTAATGCATGCACCTGACCCCATCGCAATGCTTCATCAACGTTATATTGTTTTGGCGTTTCAAGAAAATGATGTGCCATTTTCTTCGTAAGGGGTGTCGGTAATTCGGGTGCGGTTCTAATGTTCTGACCTGATCCGATATGTATATACCATTTCTGATGTATTTCATTATCTGAAAACCATACGTTATCCATGAAAGAGGGAACACTGTAGTGAGCGAACAGATGCCGAAGTAGTTCAGAAAACTGACGTGCTTGATTATGTCTTTTGACGTGCCAATGTTCAAGGGGACGAACCCAACATTTATAGTGTTTTGCTATCGCTTCAATACCATTAATATAGGAGTCATCATCCAATAGATCGGAGTTTTTATCAAGAAACAGTAGAATTTTGAGAAGCAGCTTCGGATTTTTAGTTCTCTTGAATGCAAGTGCAATTTCTTTAGCGATTCCGTTCCGGAGTTCACTTTCACGAACTTTATTGCTATAGATTTTGGGAATAATATCCTGTAGGTTCCTACATTTTTTCTCAGCATTCAATAGTTGTGTTGCTATTGCAGATTTTGCAAAATCGATCTCTTTCTGGCGTTGGATAGAAGATTTGTTTAAACTACTACTAAAGTGATTCTCACTACACCACGTTTTGTATTCCTCTATTGATTTTAGACCCAAATCCCGTATATGTCTCTGGATAATGATTTGTCGTCTTTCATCGTGAAAGTTCTTCTGTTTGTTTTTTCTCTTTTGTGCCATCTTGTACCTCCACATTAATAACAGAATGGATGCACTTTTAAGGTTAAACGGCTATGAAAAATTACGGGTTGTCCTCTCTTCAGTCCCGCCAAATGCCAAACGCGCATTTGGCGTTGATTTGGTAGGGACTAAAAGAGGCTACAATCCCAATAACAATAGGTATTGAGAAGGGGGCATAACGATCTAAAATCATCCTTAACTTTACACTTATAGGTAGAGCGAAGCGAAACCCGACCTACATGTAGGAATTGACATTCTACTACTTCTTGACAGCACCAAAAGTAACACCACGTAAGAGGTGACTACGCATCAAGAAGGTAAATATAGCGACAGGTAACAGAAAGATGAAGGTTGATGCAGCGATTTTGCCCCAATCCATTCCAGCAGAACCGGTCGCACTTGTTATGGATGGCGGTGCGGTTACCGCTCTGCCGCCAGTTTCTGTCAAAACGAGTGCAAATGCAAACTCATTCCAGGCGGTAATTAAGCAGAAGACAGCAGTAGCAGCAATACCTGTTACGGATTGTGGTAAGACGACTTTCATGAATGTTTGGAAACGTGTATAGCCATCAACAAGTGCCGCATCTTCATATTCTCTCGGAATCTCGTCGATGAATCCTTTCATCAACCATACAGCAAAAGATACGTTGAATGTCGTATAAAGTAGAATTAATCCGAAATGCGTATCTATTAACTTCAACGAAATGTACATCAGATAGATCGGAATGACAACCACTACAGGTGGAAGCATCCGGGTACTGAGAATGAAAAATAGGAGATCTTCCTTACCAGCAATGTCGAAACGTGAAAAAGCATAAGCTGCTATTGTTCCTAAACCCACAGCGAGGATCGTACTACCGCCACCGACAATGATACTGTTTAATAACTGATAGAAGAAATTAGAACCCCCATTAGCTAAACAGATAATGATACCAATAGTAGACAATATAACAGGTATTAAAAACACTAAGTTCCCCTTGCTGTCGTGTACTGCTATCCCATTAGTAGTTTCGTGCAAGGTGATTGTGTTTTTCTTAAATGGATTTACCAATAGATATGCAACAACTGCACATACGATTAAAGAAAAGAACTGATATCTAACATCAACTTGTAACCTGCTCTGCGTAGGTTCTGTAGTGAAAAAACTAAGTATGCACGTAACTACAAAAATAGTGTTCCAAATAATTCCAAGATTTCGCGTTGAAAGGAGATTCGTAAAAGGATTTTTAATAAAAGAAAATAGTGTGAATAAGATTATGCCAAAAACCGTTTGAAAAATGAACAGATGTGTTGCAAAAGGAAAGTCTCCTTTTGGCAGCAGTTTCAGATAATTCTCCAATGATATTGCGAATATAAATTTAGGTAGTTTTGTGTTAATGTCTACAGGATCCTTTAGGGATGTCAGTAGAATCCAAATTATCGGTAGAATGTATATTATGACAGCAAGAGCAATTAAAAAATAGATCAGTATCGTTAGTAAAACTGGCAGCATCTCTAAGAACGTCCTATAAAAGGACTTTAAAGCTGCAATTATGGGTTTAAAAAAGCCTCCTATAGCAGCAAGTGACACCATAATGGGTCTTTTCAAAAGTGTAAGTAACCCGATAAAAAAACGGAACATTTTATTCTAATTCTCTCCCTTAACTTTATTCAGGTATTTTACATAGATATTGCTCAGTGCAACGATAATTATAAGCAGTATATAAGCCAACGCACAAGCTTTACCGGTATCAAAATTGCGAAATGCAAGTCTATATAGATTCATTGAAACGGTTTCGGTGACTTTGCCAGGTCCCCCCTCGCGTGTAAGCACATAAACAATGTCAAACATCTTGAAAGCATCCATCGTCCGGAACAGGAGTGCTATGAGCAGAAGTGGCGAAACCAATGGTAACGTAATACGTCTGAATTTGAACCATGCAGATGCTCTGTCTACATCTGCTGCCTCGTATAGGTATTTCGGTATTGCACTCAATCCTGCTAATGCGATTAACATCATAAAAGGAGACCACATCCACGTATCAACGATTACGACAGCTAACATTGCTATCTTCGGATGGGTCGTCCATGCGATGGGTGGACTGAAAACATCTCTAATGAATGGGATGTCTTGGATAGGACTCAAAAGAAAGTTCAGTAATCCAGAACCATCAGAAGCGAGGATGAATCGCCAAAAAAGAGCGACTACAACAGGGGACAACATCATCGGTAGCAGTAGTAAAGTTGTGACGATGCCCTTACCAATGAAGTGACGGTTTAAAAGAAGTGCTAAACCAAACCCAATCAGGAACTGAGCAGATACAGCCAAGACGACAAAATATGCGGTCGTTTGAAAATATTTCCAGATGTCTGGATCAGAGAGAACATCAATGTAGTTATCCGCTCCGATAAATCTTGGACTTTTCGGCATTGACGCATCGTAGTCATGAAAGCTTAAAAACAGTGACCAAAGCAGAGGGAAGATATTCATCAGAATGAGCAGAACCATCGTTGGCATTATAAATGCCATCTTTAGTTGGTAATCACTCATGCCATGTGAGAAACGGTTGAACTTCATACGACAACTGGTAATGCATCAATCAGACAACTAAACGAGACAGCAAACAGCAAGTATTAGGACTTACACATTTTCGGTTATAGTGGATTCTACAATTAACTTTACATCTGATCTGTAGGAGGCCAACTATATAAAACTGGCCGATTCCCGACTATTATTGGTTGCGTCGCGATTCGGAGATCGCTCCTACAGAATATATGTAAACTTATTTACATAATTTGCTATAAAACGTATCATATACTGAACAGACAGCAAAGAGAACGTAACTTTCGAAATTGCATAAGTCCCGAATCATCTGAAAACGTAGATTGAACTGATCACTCGTCAGTATTTTCCTTCATGGCTTCCTGAAAGATTTCTTCGTGTTTCATTGCGATATTATCTAAAGCTTCCTTGGGTGTTTTTATGCCTGTAATTGCTTCACTCCAGTTCGTCTGACATGCTTCCAAGAGTTCTGCATATTGTGGAACTGCCCAGAAATCGCGTAGATATGGAAAACTTGCAGCGAATGCCTCATTGAAGGCTGTTGCGGTTTTGAATGCATCAGATTGCAATACCTCTTTATGAGGTGTAAGACCGCCCAGTTTTGCCCATTTTTCTTGTACAGGTTTCTGCATGAACCACTTTAGGTACTGTTTTGCAATCTTTTGATTCTTTGAATACGTTGAAATAGACATCCCTTGTCCACCGATACTGATATAATGGTCACCGTCAGGTCCAGCGGGTGCAATAAAGAACCCACTTTTGTCATGTGAGGTAGGATTCTTTTCTGGATCAAGTACCCCTGGAAAAAACGCGAAATAGTTCATTGCCATTGCAACTTTTCCAGCAGTATATTCATTATTTGTTTCTGAAAAATAGTAGTTTGGTGCACCTGCTGGCGCGAACTGCAAAAGGTCTTTGTAATACGCAAGTGCTTTTATTGCTTTATCTGAGTTAATGTATCCATCAACCTTGAAAGTATCTGGGTCACCATAAGAAGCACCGAAACTCCACATAACCTGTTGGAATCCCATCGTTATTGCGTCATATTCTTTGCTATACCAGGTTGCAATTCCATACAGGTCTTCGTCTGGACGCGTAAAGAATTCAGCTATATCTCGGAGTTGTGCGTATGTTTTGGGTGGAGCAAGTGCGTACCCGTATTTCTCTTGAAATGCTGTCATCTCTTCTGGGTCTTCAAAAAGGTCTTTGCGATATACATATCCTGCAGCATCAACTTCAGCAGGTAAAGCCCAGTATTTTTTGCTACCTTTCGGATACTCAGCAAATGCAGTCATTGCAAGTTCATGTATAGAGTCTACATCGATATTTTCATTGATCCAATCGGTCAAGTCAATATAGTGTCCGCCTACTGAGTTTCTTCCGAGCCATTGACTGTCACCGATGACGATGTCATATAAATCGCTCTTTCCAACAAATGAATTGAAGACTTTATCTTGGAATTTATCCCAAGGAATCTGCACGACATCAACTGCGATCCCTGTTTCCGCTGTAAAATCTTCGGAAAGCGTCGTTAAGTAGTTTGCTGGGTCCCATTCTGCCCAGACGATAGTTAATGATTTCTGTTGATTTCCACAACCCATTACGACTATCATCCCTAAGAGTATAAAACATATAGACAACCGTTTCATTACTGTAACTCCTTTGTTTTTGTAGTGTGTTAGTGATTACTGAATGTCATTTAGAACGTATTCAGTCAACCGTCTATAAAAAGTTTTCTTGATTATAGCAGATTGGGGATATAGAAGCAAGAATATTTGTCTATTTGGCAGAGTCGTTTAGTTTTCGATTTTTCTGGCGTTTTTTTCACAAGTGCTAAATACGCCAAAACGGTAGGGACGGTTTCCTAACCAAATATGACTTTAGGTTAGCTGCGTGTTTGTAAACGTTGCAATTGTTCTCGGAGTTGTACGACTTCAGTTTCAGCTGTCTCAGCGCGTGCTTTTTCTTGTTCAGCGCGTGCTTTTTCCTGTTCAGCGCGTGCTTCAGCTGTCTCAGCGCGTGCTTTTTCCTGTTCAGCGCGTGCTTCGGCTGTCTCAGCGCGTGCTTTTTCCTGTTCAGCGCGTGCTTCGGCTGATTCGGTTGGGGTCTGCAGCCACGCACCCGCAAGAGGATCATAAATTCCTAAACCTACATCGTCCACATGGAAATCTAAACTTAGAACGTCAGAATGTAGACCACTATCTTCATCACCGGAAATCGGTTCATACACACCATCAACTAATGTAAAACCCATCAGTGGCTTTGGCAGGTAAAGATCTAACGCATCATATAAGAAGTAATCTTGGATGCCTAAGGAAGCATAACGATCCTTTTTAGGTCCTAAATCGGTATCATAAGTGGTTTTGCTACTGAACTCCATCACAAAATCAGGAAGTTTACCCTCAACCCAGACAAGATACGTAAGCCGCTCTTTTTTTTTTAACCCGAAAGAGACTAACACGTCCGGTGCAATTACCTGATGTGGGTCACCTTTCACATAATACATCAGTATATCACCAGAGACATAAACATTCGGTTGTTGTGCGTAATGTGCTTCAAGTGTTTCTATTGTGCGAAAGAGGATCCGTCTGTGACGGTCGCTTGCAGCCATGGGTTTACCATCCGTATGAGGATAAAATATTGGTGTGTCTGTTTGAACAGCAGATATTTTCCGCCCATCTGTATAGGTTTTCATCGGTGTTTCTCCTTTTAGTCAAATACGTGAGAATATTGTTAATACTTGAACCGTGGAGACATCTTTTGTTAATTATATCTGAGAAATGATAAGAATAGCAAGCACTTTTATGTTCTGATTCTTGAATGAATCACGAGATGCTCGAAAGGCACCGGTATGTACGCATTGCGTCATTCTCCGCCATATCGTGGCACTTTTTGCGTAGTATGATGTGTTTTGTAGCACAATCAAGGATGAATAGCAACGGAACTATTCTATAATATGTTTACTTTTTAATATAATGTCTCCACCAACACTGCGAAGGGTCATTAAGGGACCTTCACTATTGATGACACCTAACATTTTCCATGATTCAGAATTGTCATTGGCTGTACTGATGATGGGTAGCTCAGATTTTACCTCCCCGCCAACACTTCTTGCATCAAGTTTTGCTGCTAATGCGGGGATGAGTGATACTGTAATATCCCCTCCAGATGCTTCTATGACTGAATCAGCCTTTAGTTGACCCGTGATAGTTGCATTGACTGAGCCGCCGATAGTCTTAGCTGTAATCGGACCATCGTTGTCTACATCTATGCTGCCACCAGATGCATCTAATTTTACACCACCCTTACATGTAATGATCTTTATGAATCCACCTGAAGATTCACCGGTAATCTCACCGACAACATCTGTGCAACGGAGGTTACCACCAGATGTTACCGTATCAACCTTTCCAGTGTTATCAGATATATCTATATCCCCGCGTAATGTTTCTAATCTGATGTCTCCTTTACCTTTATTCAGTCTGACATTTCCCTTCTCTGTATACGCGTACAGTAGTCCAGTGATATTTTGGAATTGGAGATTCCCGTTTGCAGTTCTGCATTCAACTGCCCCATTCACATCAGTTATGGTGATGTCTCCATTCTTCGTTTTAAGGTCAATATCATAACGGCTTCGTGGAACAACAACATCAAAGCCGATATCAATACGATCCGCGATTTTGCTCCAATGCTGTTTTTCGGTGATGAAGTTTCCATCGATTTTCAGATTCTTACCTTCTTCAATAAAATCCACTTGAAAATCATCAAGTATATCGGCAGCAAGTCTATCTGACTTAATCTGAGCAGACCTGTGGACAAAAACATTAACCTTATCTGTGTCTGCTGTATGTATCTTTATTGCACCTAACTCGGTATCAATGATTAATCTTTTCGGTCCGTTATGACTGACATCATACGATTTAGAGATATCGTCTAAGGTTTTGAGTGTTAAAAAATCTGGCATTGCGTTGCGAATCAGATCACCAAATTTACTCTCCTTGAATTCATCCGTGATGTCATCAATGAACTTTTTACCAAGAATATTTGTCATCATACCTTTTAGATCAGGAAAGGCTCCAAGCCCCTCGCTAAGATAAGCGGCGAGGTGATGACAGGCGATACTAATTTCACTGTAAGATGCATCTTCCTGAAGCGCATCAAATAAGTCATGAGGTACCGCATCAATCTCTGTAAGTCTTTTCAAAACCTTATTGAATTGTGTTATACATCTTTCCTCCGCATCCTTATATGCCTCAGTCAAGATAGCATCTTCAGCGATTTCCGCTGTCTGTTCTAATATCTGTAAAAGTCCCCGTATTTCATTTTGTCGTTCCTGTTCCATCTTTCTATTCCTCATTCTATTGTGTAACGTGAGTTTGATTAATCATTTCGGTTGTGTTCACTCACACCATTTCGTATCCGAGAGGCGTGCATTGTAGCCCAAACTTTCAGTTTGTGGCACATCTTCGCAAACTGGAAAGTTTGCGCTACATTTATCAAACTCACGTTAGTGTGTAAGTTATTTACCAAAATTTCCTTTGATTGTTTACTATTGTATCCGCAAGAATAACGTCATAAGGATAGGATATCTCCGTATCCTCTTTTTTCTAACAATGTTTTTAACATATCTTTAGCTTTATGAAGTCGCCATTTTACTGTCGTTAAAGGAAGTGAGAGAAAATCAGCTATACGTTTCTGAGGCATATCTACCCAGTAATAGAGTTTGATGACTTCTTGAAAATCCGAAGGCAGTGCATCAATTGTATCTCGGATTGCTTCATGTGTAGATTCTCTTACTAATATGATTGCTGGGTCTGTAGAATTCGGTTCTGCTTGAATTTGTAATTCATCATCTTCATCTTCATGCAATTGGATTCTACTTGCTCGTTTCATGTAGCGAAGCGCGCGGTTTCTTGTAATGGAATGTAACCATGCGCCGAATCTATTTAGGTTATCCAGTTGTGGTAATGCTTCAAATGCTAAGAGAAAAGCATCCTGAACTATATCTTCAGCATCCGCTGGGTTTCGCACGATCTGTTGTGCTACTGTTAGCATCGCGCGTTGATAACGATTGAACAGTTCATCGAATGCTCTGTTGTTCCCAGCCAACACAGCAATTATCAATTCGGCATCCTCAGCATCCTGCAATTCTGGTACGCTCATTTAATTACACTCCTATCGTTAGTTAATAGAGAATCATTCATTGAAAAGGATAGAAGTTTAATTATTAGGTTGGCTGATGAATGATCTAATGCTTGTCTATGAAGACGGTTTGTAATACATAACAAGGCATGCGCCGATAGCTGCCAGCAGAATACCGATTATGAATTCTGGACGTACAGCACTCCAACCATTCTCTGGTGGATGGGACAACGTTGCCACTACAGCGTTAACGATAGGTGCACCAGCAAAGACAATGGACATGACGACTGCAGGTTTGCCACCAGCCCCGAATGCAAGCAGTACACCGAAAGCACCTATTGCGCCGACAACTCCCGCGAGGAACGACCATGTAACACCTTTACTTGTAAATGACCATTCTGCTCCACTTAAGAGTAGTAATACAGCAGAACCGATAACTGCCACCAAGAGATATGCCAGTCCTACAAACAGAAAGGATTTGTATCGTCTGATGTCTTTACCCTGATCAGGATCTGCATTTTTTTCTAACATAAAGTTCTGCCCATTGTGCAAGAAAACGCCATAGAGTCCCCAAGCCGCAACTGTGAGAACAACAAAGATAATCCATGTTTTAGTCATTCTTTTTTCCTCTGATTTGAGATATTATACCATTTGTATTAGTTTTTCCAACATTACCGGTTGTTAGACATGAAACGTAGAACGGCACAATCTAACAGAATGTGCTACAGATCGTTTGTGGTATATTCCGAAATTTATTAATAAGAGCATAACTATTTTCTAATCCTATACATATTTTTCAAAGACATTCATGAGTTGTTGTGCGATTTTTTCGCGACTGAAATTCTGATGCACACTCATCTGTCCATTTGCACCCAATTGTTTACGTTTTGAGGGATCCCGGAATAACTGGTATATACCTTCAGCAACCGATTCTGCAGATTCAGGATCTACGAGGATACCCCCTTCGGTTGCCTTAATCATTTCAGGAAATGAACCGTGTTTCGGTTGTACGACAGGTACACCGTTTGCTAATGCTTCTAATACTGATAACCCTTTGGATTCCCGATAAACAGTAGGTACAGAGAAAACATGTAAACGGTTCAGAAAATCTATTTTCTGTGTTCGTGTGACTTCCCCATAATGCACGAAACTATCTTGAAGCCCCCAGTCATTTATCTGTTTAACTAATTCTTCAAAATAGGGTTTATCCTTTTTTCCTAAATAACCTGCAACATGCAGTTCTAAGTTATCTACGCCGAACTCTTTCGCAAGTGTATAGAAGGCACTGACCAAGATATGTAAGCCTTTCTCTGGACAGATCCGAGCCAGATACCCAATAATAAACGGAGGGGGCCCGGGTTTTTCGTCTTTTTTACCGTGTCCATCCAAGTTCAATCCAAGTGGTACAACATCAATTCTATCAACGGCGACTTTCAGATACTCACTTGCCATGAATTGTGCGTAGTAGCTGTTTGGGGCAACGAAACTGTCTGCATCTGCCGCGCGTTCCGCGAGCAGTGATAATGCTTCTGATTTGTATGGATCAATTAGGTCGCGTAAAAAAATGTCTTCCCCTTGAAGCGCACAGACTACGGGAACATCTAAAGCATTTTTTATCTCTTTTGCAAAACCCAATAGCATAGAATTCGTTAAATAGACAATATCAGGTTTATTCTCTACCCGGAGCCATTTGACTAATTTTTCTAACTCTTTTCTCTGAAATCCGTTCTCACCACTGAGCATAGAAACTGTCAGTAACCCTAAATCACGGGCATCTGTAGATGCACTTAAGCGCGACAGACTATTCAGAAGTGAGTTGTTATCAAGTAGTCTATCAAATGCCCAGGGTGTATGTCGGAAAAATGCGATCTTTTGTTGAAGATAGACATTAATGCCACCATAGAACACCCGGTCTAAACTTACATTCTCTTCATCTGTACGTGTTGGTGTATATGTTGGAATTAATGATACGTTATATCCTTGGTCTTTTAATGCTGATGCTATGGTGTTGTCGTGTATACATGTACCGCAATACATACCCGCGGCACCAGCAGTTACATAAGCAACTTTCATGTCTCTAATTATATAATTGGAATATATCAGTTTAACCGATAATTATATATATACCTTTCATTTTGTAAAGAACTTATTTATCGTGTCTGAAGATGGCGGTTTTGTTATCAGTGATACAAGAAATAAGATGGATGAAGATGTGAGGATAATTACAGCAACGGGCATGATCCCTGTTCCACCAACTGTGTATCCAGATGTTTGCCAATTTTGTATAAAGAAGTATAACCATAATACAATTACACTTGCGATTGACGCGTAGACACCTATTTTAGTACTTCGCTTCCAAAATAGTGCAGCAACTACTATTGGGAAAAGTCCTGAGAAACCAGTGAAAGACCATACCGCGAGTTTAAAAATGCTTGATGTTGCTATTAGAGATAGGATATAGGTTATAGAGAGTATTCCAATAACGAAGAAACGTCCCACCCAAACATGTTGTTTGTCGGACATTCTCTCTTGTCCGCCCTTTTTCATATAATGCTGCACAATATCGTGTGTAAACATACTACCGAGTGACAGCGATTGTGAATCTAACGACGACATGATCGCTGCGAAAACACCGGCTCCTAAGAAACCTGCTAAGACCCCTGGGGCATGTTTGTGTATGAGTTTAATGAGGACAGTGTTGGTTTCTGGTCCAGACAGTCCGACGAAATCCACATTACCTAAGATACCGAGTAGGACGCTCGGTATCCATACCACCGCTATACAGAGTGGGTATAAGATTACTGGATATCGGAATGTGCTCACATCTTTAGCAGTTAGACAGTGAGAGAAGATATGCGGAAACATGCCAACAGAGAGTGGAATGCATGTGTAGGTTAATAGTTCTAAAGGTTGAATATGCTCTGATTGCTTTAGGAGATGTGTGTCAACTTTTGAAAGTGCCTCCGTAAGTCCACCTAATTTGTTAAGAATCACCACAAAAGTGATTCCCCCCAGTGTCATAAAGACAAGGGTTTGAAATGTGTTGACCCAAGCAGTTCCTCGCATACCACTATATGTCACATAACACAAGACGACTGCACATATTAGCAACCCACCGAACCATCGTGGGATTGTGTTTTCCGTAATTGTTGCTAATGTTCCACTTCCTCCCATCACCCCAATTAACAGATACGGTATTAGCAGTAATACGAGCACAATAAAAATAAGTAACCCTAAGCCATCTGATTCCCATCGTTCACGGAAGTATTGCACTTGTGTGAAGTATCCGTATTTTTTACCAAGTTTCCATAGACGTGTGCCAATAAATAGCAAGACACACGGTACCACAATTGCGGAAGATGATGCCATCAGAGCGAAAATCCCAATGCCTCTATGGTATGCTTCACCAGATGCACCGAGTATTGAAAACGCTGTCATGTGAGTACCAAACAGGGTCATTAATAGCACAAACCAATTAATAGACCTACTTGCTACGAAATAGTCCTCGCCAGTGTTTTGAAACAATCGGTGGCTAATAATGCCTATTCCGAGTACTAATGCAAGATATAATGTAAGAACTGTGATGATCATATTACGCTTTTTTCATAATTGTATTCAATTACTTCATGTTTTCAATGTATATTTTACAATGATTGCCATGAGTAAGGTCGCGACAAAACAGTATACGATGTGATATAATAATCCTATCGGTATTCCCAATACAATTTGAGCGTTATCCCACAACCAGAAGTCGTTATGTAGGACAAACAGCAGAACCAGCAGACCGTAGAGTAGTATTTTAAGTGACCGTTGCATGGTGAGTTCCCTCTTTCTTCCAATTATAGTAAAATATCACAGTGGAAGCAAGTATTGCAAGCACATGAATCCAAAGGTAACCGACACTCGTTGAAAAGAAAAATAGACAGAGGACTGCGATTAATAAAATTCCCCTTTCCAACAGCGACATCTCCTTGAAGGCGTAACCTGCCATGCTTGCTGCAAAGATGACAGTTCCAATAAGTGTCACTGATAGATTCAACAATAAATTCCATATTTCTGGATTCCCACCTTCAGGACTAAGTAAGAGGAGTTCAGGACGTAGGACGAATGCATAAGGTAGCGCGAAACCTACAAGTGAAAAACGAAATGCTGCAAATGCTGTTTTCATTATGTTTGCATCCGCAATTGCTGCGGCTGTATAGGCTGCCAAAGCAACGGGAGGCGTTACCATAGACATCATACCGAAATAGAATATAAAGAAGTGAACTGCCAGCACTATCTTCTCTAAATTCAATTCTTGCAAAACTGGACCCATCAAGATTGCAACTAAGAGATAGCACACTGATGAAGGGAGCCCCATACCCAGGATGATCGTTGACACCATCAGCAAAAATAGGGCATAAATCAGGTTTGTTTCTGCCAATGATACCATCGTTGATGCCATTTTAGTTCCAATACCTGTTAGTTCCACGACACCTAAGATAATCCCAACACATGAAGCCGCTGCGATTAATGACACGCCGCTATGCGCAGCGTTCTCCATCGCTTTCATCATACCTGACATACTGACTCTTGTTTTCGGATGGAATACACTTACAATCAAGACGACCAATAGTGCCCAACTTACAGCACGATACGGTGTTGAGGCTCTTAATAGGAAACCAAAAAAAGAAAGTAGGAATGGACTTTCATCAGTACCACTGGCATCAGCCCCCGGTAATTTCAATAGAAATACGATGAGTGTAACAAAAGCAGTAAAGAAAACGATACCTTGTATCTTTGGTAATTTCTCTACAGAATCTTCCTGTAACGAAGACTGTTCAGGTTCCTTCTGATTTTCTGAAGATGCCGGATTGCTGATACGTTTCGCATAAAAATGGACGATGAGGAGCAAGGCAGTATAGTAGAAAATCGCAGGAATTAACGCAGCTTTGATTATCTCAAGGTAGGTAACGGATGGTTCTACGATCTCTAACATCATATATGCAGCAGCACCCATTATAGGGGGAACTAATGCACCACCTGAACTTGCTGCAGCTTCAATACCACCAGCAATTTCAGGTTTGAATCCAACGCTCCGCATCAAAGGTATAGTGAATGTTCCAGTAGTCGCAGTATTTGCAACAGCTGAACCAGATAACGAACCCATCATGCCGCTTCCGATCACTGCTACCTTTGCAGGACTGCCTTTACTTGTCCCAAATACCTTTTTTGCAAGATTCAGAATATATGCTGTCGCGCCAGTCCGTTCCAGCAACGTGCCGAATAAGACAAAGAGAAAGACATAAGTAAACATCACTCTCAGTGCAACACCGAAGACACCCCCGTGTAGAAAAGTCTTACCTATCACACGTTTCAATGGAAAGCCGCGATGTTCAAATAACCACCCTGGCAAGTATTGTCCTGCAAGCGCGTAAAACAAAAAGATACTTGCCAAAATTGTTAACGTTAAACCTATAGAACGACGGGTTGCTTCTAAAATAAGAATGAGTGCAACACCACCTATAAGAAAATCCAAGAAGTGTTCGGCTGATGCTCGATTACCGAGATATGTATCGTTTAACCATAAAGATTCAAAGATAGGCTCGGTCTGTAGAATGACATAACCGAAACAGACGAATGATAAAAAAGCAAGTCCAAAATCCAAGATATCAATGAGCGGATTGTCTGCTAATTTCGGATGTAGTGGATACTTAAAAAAAACTATTATTAGACCTAACAAGGCGAAAAAAGCCAACCTGGATTGAGGTCTTAGAAATGGATAGTTGACTTCGACTAATATAAAAACACTTAGTGCGACAGCAACCGGAAGGATAAGTGATCGTTTGATCTTTTTTAATTGGTCCTGCAAGGGTTTCCTTACGTGGCTACACAGGTAGCAGAAATAGGAATCTTAATCGGATTAATCTGATGAAATTAGTATTGATTCCAAGATCCTTAGGTAGTGCTTGAGACGTAACGCATTATTACTTAAGTTTAATCAAAAAACTGAGTTTAGTCAACAGAAATCTGAGATAACATAGGGTCAATACCGTTCTATCTTCAGCCGCGTTCATCCATTCACCGGTCAAATTCCTACCAATAGTTCGTCTTTATTTTTCCCCACGAGATAGCAAGTTTTTGAATAGGATCAACGCTGAGTCCTATTCTGGATTTATAATTTCGGGTTACGTCCTCTACTGAAAGGGGACGGTCGTAAATCCGCACTTCATCTATGACGCCAGGGAAAAACTTTTCTACAGCACCACGATTGTTTGCAGCACCGATATAGACAGGTTCCACAAAAGGTTCAAAAGTGGTTAACTTTTTGGCATCACCAAGAATGACGATCTGTTCTGTGCCATCCATATAGATGTTCACTTTTGGTATTTCAGCATCCTCAACAGCGAAAACAATATGATGCCATTCACCATCAGAAAGAGCGAAATCAATTTGTGCTGCTATGGCATTACAACCCGCAGCTGATTTTTGACGAACATAGAAGTGAACAACATCTTGGGCAAAAAGGAAACCGGCTTGGGCACTGCGATTAACATCTATTGCCCATCCCATATTACATCCCGTATCAAGTACCTTAAAAAGCGTTGTCCAATCGTCCTTAAATTCTGTTTTGACCCAGGCTTCAAACGTTGATGAACCGACCTTCTCACCAAAGTCCCCAAGATTTGTCAGGTTGACATAGTCATTCACACCGTCAAATTCAAGAGCTTGTCCGACTTGACCCGATACAATCTTCGGATCACCAACAATTGTACCGTTGTTGTCACCCCAGATGTCCATTGCTGTCTTGTCAGTTATATCTTGTCTGTCGAATGTCCAGTAACTAACCAGACCATCGGTAACGATCGTGCGGGAATAGGCTTGTCCTGTGAGCATGAAACTTGCGATTGCAGACAGTAGAACACTTACTATTGTTTTCATTTAAATTCTCCTTAACAACTGGTATAAATAGACTGTCTATCCAGACCAAAGGATTGGAAGAAATAGACTTAGGTTTTTAATTCGTTCAGGATCCGCTTTACTACCTGTTTCTGTCTTCCTTGAACTGCAGGTTGTTCTAATTCATAAATTTCATCTGATATCAAATCTCTATATTCCTCTTTCGGTAGTCCGCCATGAGAACCTTTGTCAATATATCGGTTAAAGACGGAAAAGCGTGGATACGTTTCCGTCCACCGTCTTGCCCCATGAAAAAGTGCTTCGGTGAAAATCACACAATCACCAGCATTAACGGGAACGTTGATTACTGTTGGTGGTCCATCGTATATTGAAAGATCATCTGGAGGCTCATAGTTACGTTTATGACTACCGGGGAGACAGACAAACCCAGTTCCTTCAGGAACGTTTACTAACGAAGTACCAGCATTGATGAAACCGGCGTACGGCATCCCGTTTTCTATACCGTAGTCCTGTCCGGAGGCATGAAAGTTTATATCGTCAGAAGTCGTCAAGTTTTTTGTCAATGCACAGTCTACAAGACAAGGGTTGGCACGGGTTAAAGCAATGATGACACGCATTATCTCTGCATTTAATACGAGCCGTTGAAAGACTGCATCACCGTATTGTACATTGTTTATCCAGTGGGCAATTGTTGGAGAGTGTGAACTATTTCTGGATGTAGAAGTAAGAGGCGGCGGCAATTCCGATAACTCCAGAGCATGCCATCGGTTCCCCAACTCAATCATCAATTCGATATCTTCTTCTGGTACAACATTGTGCAGAATGAGAAATCCGTGATGGTCAAAAAACCATCTTTCTTCGTCAGTTAACATTGCATTTCCTTTCTATCCACTTGTCAAATTCTTCTACTGAAGTAATCTTATCTTCTATCAATGCTTGATATATGTTCATGCTATTATAGATGTCACCACGATAGTCCGGACGTTGAGAAATCACATGTTTTATACGTAGAGTGGCCCATCTGTCCACCTGTTTCAATTGTGCATGCAATTCGTCAAATTCTGACATGTGTTGAGCATATTCTGTTTCACCATACCCCCACAGGTCTATTTTCCATTCATGTTCGGCATATAGCAGTTGGATTCCCCAGTAAAGCCCATGGTCAAACTTCGGAAAATCGCGGATAAAGAAATTCGAAAATGACATTTTTGCGACTTGAAAATCTCTCGCAATACTTTCCCCAATATCGAAAAAGAACATTACATCTCTTTCATGAGGTAATTTAATGCTGATATCAATATCTCTCCATGTCATTGTATCTAATGTGTAGCTGCCGATAACCCGTGTATCACCGTAGCTTTGCAGCAATGTCAGCAGACCTTCGTTATTTAGCAGCTGACTCGCTTCATTTCTCAATAGAGATGCATGTTTATGGATTTCTTTATCTGTCATAGGCATTTTCAAACGTAGTCAATGTTCCGTATTATCAACAGCACCGTGTTTCTTTAAGAGTGCAACGATTTTATCAGCGTCATCTCTTCGCATCTGTTGTGCAATTTGTAAGGGTGTTTGACCATTTTTGTTTTTTAGATTGATGTTTGCCCCCTTGTTAAGCAATGCTTCTATGGTAGCGCGTTGCTTCTCACGATTCTTTATTGTGGAACGGATGGCTTCAATAAGCGATGAGTCGCCTTTATGGTCAACAGCATCAATGTCTGCACCCTTTTCTAACAGAACATCGATCACTTTGAGAAAACCCGCTTTTGCAGCACAATGCAATGCAGATTTACCTTTACTGCTCCGCACATCAATGTTTGCCCCGAGTTTCAGTAGTTTCAGGACTTTTTCTGGATGTTCCCCTTTGTCCCCTCTACACACATATACCAAGTGGGGCCATCCCATATTGTCTAATGCGTTGATATCTTCAGGTGGAACACCGTGAGATTTGAGAAGTTTACGCATAGCAGAATTGTCATCGAGTATGCGTGGTGCTTGACTGATATCGGCACCATTTTCAATCAGCATCTTCACGATGTCTACGCGGTCATTAGAAACTGCGTGATCCAGTAATAATGAGCTCTGTTCTCTGACTGAAGCCCCTTTTGAGATGAGTAGTTCTACTATCTTTATGTTCCCACCAACTATTGCATAAATTAGGGGAGTTGCCCAGGATGCATATTGATGTTCAACTGAATGTGGTTGTCCAGATGGTAGCATGACAGAGTCGAGATATCCGACATTAACGAGATCGGCATCGTTTTCAAGAAATGAATAGACTGTTTCGTAGTCTCCAAGATATGCAGCGGTATGAATATCAACAATCGCCCCTTGTTGATGTAAGTAGTCTGCCACATCATCGCGACCCTCATGCCGTGCGACACAGTATGGCGTTATCTCAAGATCATGCTGACTCAGATGACACCCGGGAAGGTTCATGTCTGCCCCGCGTTCTATTAGAAATTTGACCATGTCTAATTTTCCGCGGTATGCTGCTTCCCACAACATTGTTCTACCGTGTGAACCGATAGTGTGTATCCATTCAGGTTTAAGAACTAATAACTGCTTGACTGCATCTATATTCCCGCGTCCAGCAGCAGCAACACCGATCTTTAAAAAATCGCTCTGTTTTCCTGTGAGTTGTATTTTTGACAATTTTCACTCCAATACTGATCACAAAAACTACGGTTCAATTGGTATTGACAACTCTTGGTCTGCCACCGATTGAGGGTGGTAATAGCATCCGTTGCTGCTGTTCTGTGAGTTCCCCGTATTTACTTATGTCGTAGTAATTTCCTGACCATGCGGAATGTCCTGGACTATATTTATAGAGCAATGCGCGTCTTTGGTGGTCTGCTTTCCACGGCATGGTTCCGTGCACAAGTGCTTCGGTGAAAAACAACACATCTCCTGCGTCAAGTGGTGGTTGGACAACATAATGTGTTGGTCGTTCAAAGTTTCGGACGTCTGATGGTATTTCTCTTAGAAAGTTGCTCTTATGGCTGCCGGGAATACATGCAAAACCGCCAGCACCTTCAGGTGCATCTGCCAGATTGTATGTCATCACACATAGGCCGTTGCGCATGACGCCATCACGATATTTATACCAGTGATCCCCTTCAGGACCCCCTGGCCCTCCACCGTCTTCACCCCCGTGAAGTCTTCCGAGTCTATCACCAGTTTTCATAAAAATTGGATAATCGTGATCCAAACGAACATTCGGTCCCAATAGTTCTATCAGATAGGGTAGGATTTTTGGATGATCAATCAACCGTTTAAAGGGTTCCCCCCATATACTCGGAGGTCCCTGGAGTTCACCTTTATCAATGAATGCATTCATCTCTAAAACTTCGTCTTCTGTGAGTACATTCTTGATTATCAGATACCCTTCAAGGTCAACGACAAATTTCTCTTCACCTGTCATAGCAATGCTGTTCCTTTCTCACGGTGTCTATTTGGATTAATATTTCTTAGTATTAACGTGAGTTTGATAATTAAATGCCATATTCATTGTAGGTTGGGTTGAGGCACGCCAATCAAATATTAACTGGCAACATGTATTGCTCTATAATGGGTCAAGATGTTGGGTTTCGTGTCTCAACCCAACCTACGTAAGTTATTTGTTCTGATTTATCGAACTTACGTTAGTATTACACAGAATGTTAGAAGTTACTGCTCAACAACCTTCGGTCTTCTACCAATTGAAGGCGGTAAGAGCATGCGTTTCTGTTGTTCAGTCAACCCACTGTATTCCTCAATATTGTAGTAGTTATCTGACCAAGCAGAATGTCCCGGACTATATTTATAGAGTAATGATCGACGTTGATGTGATGCTGTCCATGGCATTGTCCCGTGTATGAGTGCTTCGGTGAAAAACAGCACATCACCTGCTTCAAGTGGTGGTTGCACGACATAGTGTGCATCCCGTTCAAAGCTGCGAACATCACCGGGGATCTCAGGCGCGAAATTGCTTTTGTGACTTGCTGGGATACAAGCAAACCCACCAGCTCCTGCTGGGGCATCTGCCAAATTGTATGTCATGACAGACAATCCGTTCCGGATAACGCCATCCCGGTATTTGTACCAGTGGTCACCGACATTTCCGCCCGCGCGTCCGCCATCTTCTCCACCGTGGAGTCTACCCCGTTTCTCACCACTGTTCATGATAATAGCATAATCGTGGTCTAAACGTACATGTGGACCTAACAGTGTTATTAGATAAGGTAGGATTTTAGGATGGTCTATCAACCGTTTAAACGGTTCACCCCACTGACTCGGACGTCCGTTCATTTTATCTTCATCAATATAGGTGTTCATTTCTGCGACTTCTTCATCGGACAAGACGTTTTTAATTACAAGATAACCTTCAAGATCAACTTGGAACTTCTCTTCACCTGTCATAATTTACCTTTCCTTTCTCGTTACAACAGATATGGAAATATCCGCTAATATTGAACGCATAGCGAGTAACATCATCAGATTTACAGTTAGCGTAACGTGAGTTTGATAATTAAAAACTGGTAAATGGAGAACCCCTTTTTCATTTTGAAGTATGTAATAGTTTAGAGAAGGAGTTCTCTTATGGATATTATATCACTTTTCTGCGAAATTGACGACTAATTTGTTATAGATTTCTACCAATTCTTCACCCAGCAATTGTGGGTCTTTGCAGACATGGAATTCCCATTTTTTCAGTTTACCCCAATTATTCACTGCGGACACCCACCGTTTAGCAGCTGCATGTTTCGCGTAAACCTGATCAGGTTCAAAACCTTTTATTTCCAAAACGAGATGGACCCCATTTGTGAGTCGTACAATAAAATCTGGTTCGTATAGATGAGAAAAACCGTTGTATTCGTACGGAATGCCGAGTCCGAGATGGTCGTTCCGTACGTAACATGCTACAACATCAGATTGCTCAAGCCGAAATTTAGCAGCACGTTCCCAGGTGCCTGTATCCAGTACTACCTGATTCACATGGCTCCTTTCTGTTGCCACACATTGCCGTGCCGTGAGAAAGTCAACATCAGCTGATGTACCAATTGGGGCATAGCGGTTGAGAATCGGCAGCATCGGAATTTCACCTTTCGTCTCATCGGGTTGAATAGCTGCCATCAAACGTTCTACAATTCGCGTAACGTATTTCTCTTGACCGAGTTCACAAGGGTCACATCCGTGGAAGTCAACCTTTGCTCTAACATAAGTATCAACATATTTATAGACTTGCGGAAAAAGACGGTGTCGAGAAAACAATCTAAGTTTTGGATTGCTGTTCGGATCTGGGGTGGTTTGTCTGTCACCGACTAATTTGAGAACAATTCGATGCGCAATCACAAATTGTATGGCTTGTAAATGTATGGTTCGGTAATACTCCTCGCGGTCTTGAAGGAGAGTACCCCCAGGACCTGCTGCTGAAGGTGAACCAATTTCGTAACCCACAGCGGGTTTAACATAGAGGGCAGTGGGATTCAGTTCCGGTTGGATACTGATCGGTTCCGTTGAGTCAATATCTGCCTTGATTTCGTTTTTTTGTAGGGCAAAGGCGTACCCTTCTACAATCGGAAATCGTATCTCAAAATCTTCACGATCAGGTAATGCCTTGACGTGATTTTTCGGTTTGTCATCTGGTTCGCGACCTTTTGTGGGTCTACCTCTGAACGGGATAACCGAAAACGGTATACCGTAAACATCAACATATTCCTCGGTAAGCAACCCTGTTTCTGGGTCTGGCGTATAGTTCATTCTACGCAACCCGCGCCCCACGACCTGTTCACAGAGCAGCTGACTGGTAAAAGCACGTAACCCCAGAATATGCGTTACGTTGTTTGCATCCCATCCCTCGTTTAGCATTGCGACTGAGACAACACATCTTATTTGTGCGCCTGGTTTACCGGGTTTTCCTATTGTTGCAACAATTTCTCTGAGTTCTTCTGCGGCTTGCGATGTACTCTGATTTGGATTGGTACTTTCCGCTTGTGCCAGCATTTTGCTGTCAATCCGTAGCGTTCGTTTTAAGTTTTCTGTGTTGGAGAAAAAATCGGGGAAAATAAGACCTCGTCCATAGACTGTTTCCGTCTTGTTTTTCTTCTTACTTTTTCCGCTGATGGCACTGTCGTCAACTACGTCTTCGATGCTTTCACCAGAAATTTTTTGATAAAAATATTCTGCGATATCCGTATTGGCACATACGATAATCAGGACTGGCGGTGTTTTTTCTTGTGCATCTGATGCTTCCTCAATATATCCAAAACGTTCTGTCCACTGGCTGGCAAGTGTAAGCAGCGCTGCTTCTGCTTCACGATAGATGGCATCCGGTTTCGGTGTTCTTGTCCGTCTTCCTGGCGTTGTGTCCACAGCTGAAAGATCATCAACAATCGTTTTCCACAGACGAAAGTATTTCGGTTTAGGTCTACCGGTGGTATCACTAACCGGTAATCTCGGAATCTTTGTGATACCGCTTTCAATTGCATCAACCAATCCAAAATCACTCACAAGCCAAGGGAACGGAGAACCTTCTGGATAACCGCTTCCTTTAATGTAAAATGGCGTAGCTGAAAGGTCAACACAGAATTTGACACCACATCCGACGTTTATTTTATCTAAACCTTCTACCCACACGGTTGCACCTTGCCGTTCCCGTTTTTCCTCTGCAGAGAGTTTTTCCTCAGTCGGTGCGGGACGATAGGCGTGATGCCCCTCATCGTTTAGCACCATAATCGGTGCGCGATCATGAAGTTCCCCTAACACACGTTTTGCAAATACGTCTGGTGTTTCCTCGCCTTTATTGACAACTGTGTAGGTTTTACCACCTTCGCTATGTATCGACTCAGGTGAAAATTGATGCCAATTGGCAACCAACACCTTCCCGCTTTTCAGCAAGGGACGGAGTTTCGTCGGAATGAGTTCAAATTCATCGTAATAGTTATCGTTATTCTCAGGACGTAGAACCTGTAACCGTTGTTTGATTGTAAGGTTCGGACAGGCGATAAGCGCAGCTGCGGGGAAACGTTCATCAGAAGACACTTTGCCACGATTGCAAAATGCCCACGCGATCAGCATTGCCATAACAACAGTCTTGCCACTGCCGGTTGCCATTTTGCAGCCGTAACGAATCAAATCTGGAATATCGGGATCGTTAGGAGAATCAACTAATTTGGAGAGGTCATCTTTAGAAAATTTAGGCGTAAAGCGTGGTCCCTTCTCTCTCTGCAGAATTTCAACGAGATAGATAATTGTTTCTACTGCTTCACGTTGACAGTAAAAGAGTCGTCTTAACAGGTCTTCGCGTCCCCAATGTCTCAGCAATTCTTTTGTTACATTTGTTGCACTTTCGTATTTTGAATTACGCCACCGCCGGACGTCATCTCGGAGTGCATTCACTAACGGTAAATCGTCGCGTTGTTCCTCTTGGAAAAGACTAAGTTGATTGCTGCCAGTGCGTTCCGTTTTGTACCAGTAACCCGCCTCGCGGCGTCCTGGTTGCTTGGAGGCCTCACCTGTTTGTGTGTCGTAAACCCAGTGTGCAGTGGGTTCTTCGTACGGGTTGCACAGGATAGGTTGTTGGACGGGTTGGATTGGGAGTTGATCTTGATTCATGGAGATTCCTCGTTTTCTGTGTTCTTCATCAATCTGTATCTTCTTGTACAAATGGCACCGTTGATTGCAACTTTTGTGCAACAAGCGCGTATAGACTCATTCCTGCTTTTGCTGCTTCGTCTGTCAAAGCATGAAAAATCTGTTTATCAATAGGAACATTAAAAGGTCCTTCATAACCTTGTCGAGAAGGTGCCTTAGGGATGGGTTCACCATCCTCCTGATAACATTCTTTCATCAATTCCCATGCTGTTTTTAACTCAGATAACGCTTCGGCAGGTGTCTGTCCAAAAGCCGAGACGTTGGGGAGTTCCACGAGGTGGGCGAGGTAATCACCATCTTCATCAAAAAATACATTTACCATGAAACCGTCAAAAATATCTTTGTTCATTATTGACACATAAGGATTTCAGTTTTCATACGTCTTGGAAAACATTGTAGCAAAACAACGCGCTTTATGTAAAAGGCACGTTGTTTTTGCTGTGCAGATTGCACCTACTTTTTAGGCGGATTAGATTGCTTGGAAGGCTGAGCAGGATTATTAGAAGTCCGTTTAGATGCAGGTTGTGGTTTCCTTGGCGGTTTGCGCGGTGGTCTTCTAGGTCCAGCGGCTTCCGCTATTTCGCTAGGCTTAATTTTTGTAGAAGCGGTTCTCTTTTTTTCCATGGTATAACTCCTTTAATTTTATATGTAAGAACTTTTAGCGTTGCCCTGCAGCTATCAATTTGCATAAGCTCTTTTCTAAGAATTATACTTAATGAATAACGCAGTAAAAGCAACGGCGATAATATAGGTAAAAACGGAAACATAGCTCAGGACATGCGTTATCCGTGATGAAAGGGGTTTTTGCTGTCCAGCATCTTCGTCTCCCTCTAAATAGTACTTTTCATTAAACTCTCGTTGCTTGTGCAAAGCGTGTTGTCCAAAAAGATAAGACAAAAGGGTAGATGTAATAGCGAAACCAAACATCAACCAAGAAACGTGTAATAACCAAACATGGGAGGCTTCTGTCAGCTTAGTTACGTTTACTGCAATTTTTTATGAATACCAACGATAGACCTAAACCGGCACTTGAAAGAGAAAGAATCGCTTTGTCAAGATTCTCAACATTAGACAGATCGCGTTTAGATAACTCTGCATCCTGTTTAATGTACTCTTCATAGAGTTTGTCATCATAGAGTTGGTCTAAGTCATCATCTGAATTTTGACGTTCTTCGTCCATGATGTTACCTATCTGAAAATCGAATTAACAATTTTGTCACGTTTTAGTGGACAAAATAAGTATAACATATTTTAACAAAACCTGCAACCCATTTATTCGTTAAGCAAACATTATAGAACTATTGCCCGATGGGCTAAAATCCGTGCTTCAGACGTTGAATGCCTCCAGCGATTCACGATTCAGACAATTGACACCTATTGTCCTTAACCTAAGCCCATTCATTCTGTTTGAAATGATGGTGCAAAAACGCTATAGAACCGGGAATGCCGAGTTTATCTGTAAGGATTTTCGCGCCAAGTTCACAGATTTCAATTTCGGTGAGCTCAAGTAAACCTTTACGCCATGCGTCAATTCTTTTAGTCCTGATGCGTTCTTCCACTTCCTGATCGGTTTTTCTCTCTTGAATCTGGTTGACCATCGTAGGGATATCTGGGTCATCATCCAACTATTTATGCCGCTCATCCGTGTAATCGTATTCGTTAGGTTTACACTGTTTGAGAAACTGCTCCGTATAGGTATGCCCCATTTGTACTATCAATTCTTGAAGTCCCGCTTTATAAAGTTCACCTTCTGTCATTTCTAAGATATTCATTTCAGTCCTCCGTGCAAATCCATGATTCAGACAATATCAACGGCACACGGAGTATGCCTACTACTTTTAATATTCCCGCTCACCTAAAGCATGCACACGCATAACCTCATTCCCGCGCGGATCGATTACCTTGACAGCAACACACGCATGCTCACCCGCAGGAAATGGCAAAGACTCTGTGCCGCTAAACTTCTCAAAACACTCAGGGTCAACGACGCCTTTGAGATCGCGGGCGATTTTAGTCCATGCACTTTTATCGGGAAAGAAGGCTTGGGTGATGCAGAAGTCGCGTCCATTATAATCAGAATCAACAAACCACGCTGCAACCTTATCTGCCCCTGCAGAATTCACTGTGTTATCCACAGGATTATAGATGTCCACACCCTCCATTTTGACAATATATTCTCCACTGTCCGTTGTTTTGAGTTCCGTACGTGGCAAACCAAACACGGTAAACAATTGACTTGTCGGTGTTTCCTTTAGCAGTTTTCCCATTGCTACATCTGGATTGATATAAGCCATGTGGGCACGAACTCTTGGATTCGGATCCTCTTGGATTATCGCTTGCGATGCACTATCAAAACTGAATCCTGCAAAAACCAATTCATCATAACCTCTGCGCGAAGCAATTGGCAAACAATCTTCAACTAACACCGAAGTCACAGGACCGTGTTGCGGACCGAAAACAACAGCGACAAGACGTTGTTCTTCGTCATCTGTTTCCCATTCACCTTCAGCGTGAAGTACATCGCCTTCAAGCGGATCAAGTGTGGCAAATTTCATCGTTTTGTTTTCTGCAAACCGCACACCATCATTTTTTAGCAAACGGATCATCTTGTCAAGATATGCCTCAGCATTAACTGCCTCGTCTCCCTCTTTATCTTCATAAGTGTCCAGCTCTTCTATCGGTTCACCGCCGATGGGAGAATCAAGGTCAAGCGATTCTTCTGCGGGTTGCACTGCTTCCACTGTGAAGGGACCGCTCACACGTATCCGTTTTCTGTCCACTTCTGGTTGATCTACTAACTCCTCACCTTCGGAGGATGCGGCGATGCATGCGTTGACCTCATTCATCTTTGCACGCCATGCCTCGCGGTAATCAGTTAACGTATTTTGTAATGATTCGTGCCAGTCTGGATCAGTGTCAAAGGGCACTTCCCACTCCTGCCATGCTGCATCAGGCAGCTGCCAACGTCGACGGTCAGCATCCGTGATAGATCTTTTTCCTTCGCGTGTTTCCTTCTCTACAAGTTTGGCGAGTAGTTTGGTGCGGATTTCTTGCGTAACTGCCACTAAGGCACTGTTCAACGTTTCTAACTTCTCTTTGAGAATCGGTTCATGCTTGGCAAAGATAGGGTCAAGTGCTGTGTTTTGTGCAATGCTTTTGAGGGTAATGTGCGGGACGTTTTTGTTGACGAATCCGCCCGTAATGCCCTGCGATTCGTCCTTGAGTTGATAATACTCAAAACTACTTGTCAAGAGACGTTGTCGTGCTAAAGCTAATGCAACGCGACTCGTGTCAATAGTAATCCACCGTCTACCCCACTGTTCTGCGACATAAGCAGTTGTACCGCCGCCGCAATTATGCACTGCACATACCTCAGTAAGATAAGAGTGATCTGCTTCAACTTCAAGGTCGTAGACTTCTTCATCAACATCTGTGTATTGGATATTGACAATTTCTACTGGCTTACAGTGGACATCGTAGTACACGGTGTCACCAATTCGTAAGGTGTCTGATCTGCGCCATTGTTGAAGTGGTGTTTTAGAGGGATGAACAGCACGAATTGCTTGATGAATTTGTGACAGGACACCATCAAGATGCTGAAAAATTTCAAGGTTCGTGAAACGTAGGACGGTTAATCCTAACTGATGCAGGTAATCTGTACGTACGGAATCATAGGCTTCGGCTTCAGGAGTGAAGTGTGTGTCTCCATCGACTTCAATAATTAGTCCTACATCGCGGGTATAAAAGTCAGTAATGTAGGGACCAACGGGATGTTGTCTTCTAAATTTGACACCGAGTTGTTTACTGCGGAGTTGCTGCCATAAGGTTTTTTCGGCAGAAGTCATCTCTTTTCGGAGTTCACGTGCTCGCTGGAAGTGTTTTGGAGGAACTTTGCTCCATGCACGATCTGTCTCATAAGAGAAAATGCGCTGTTTGCAGAGTATATAATGATCTGCTGTTACCCAAAGTGTTGTAGGGGATTGGTTGTGTTGAATGCCGATGAGTTGTCCGTGATACTGCTTGCGAATTACTCGGCGAATGCGACGTGGATTACCAGTGTGTGAAAGAACCCAGTCGCCGGGGTTGAGGTTTTCGATAGGGGATTTACCTCCCTTTATTCCTTCGTGATCGTGAGATACCTTTTGGGATTTACCCCCCCTAACCCCCCGCAAGCGTGGGGGGATGTGTTTTGTGTATGTTCTATTTTTCCCTCGTAATCGTGGGGGGATGTGTCTCCGCTTCCTCCTGGAAGCGTGTGAGATGTGCCAGTATTTCCCCCCGCTTGCGGGGGGATAAAGGGGGGTCTTAAAATCATTGTCCCTTTACGTACACAAGTCGGATCCAGGACAAGATCGCCAGGATCCGTAGTCATCAAGAGGCATCGTTGAATGACTTTAGTAGAGGTCTGCACTGCGTAGGACTTTGATAATTCTGGACCTGTATCTGTCCAGTTAGATGTTAACTCTTGCAAAGGAAAATCATTGAAGTACCTTATAGCCCTAATGACGGTTTTTTCCTGACTAATTCTTCCTGCTTCACCTAAGCGCTGAAATCCATCTTGTGAATAACGCCAGCTGCCAGCTGGAATTGTCCATTCTTTCCCTGCAAATTCGCGTGCTGTCTTATCTCCGCCGCTCTTTGAATGGAATGGGGCAGTCTGAAATGCACGCGAGTTCATCTCGATATTTCCGGGTTTCAAGCGTTCAAATTCAGTCATTGCACGTTGTTCACCGTTTACTTCTTCAAGTCTGTTAAAATATCGTGTATCTATTTCTGATTCCATGAATAATCGTCCAAATTTCATTAATTCCTTATTCTTTGCGTACCAGATGAGAAAGTCGTTAACTCTAACTGGAGCACTTTTTTGACTCATACCTGTGGTGGTTCTGTAAGCAATTAAACTAACAAAATTATCGCCATCAAACACTTCATCCATGATAGACCGGACACGATGGACATTCTCATCGCTAATTTGTACAAAAATGCTGCCACTATCTGTCAACAGTTCTTTTGCAACAATCAATCTGTCTCTGAGATAAGCGAGATAAGAGTGGACACCGAGAGTCCAGGTATCACGGTATGCCTTAATCTGCTCACGTTCACGTGTTAAATCTTGTTCTTTATCCTTCACATCACGTTGAAAGACGGTGGGTTGAAAGTTAGAGGCAAACTTGATTCCGTAGGGTGGGTCAATGTAAATCATTTGCACCTTGCCAGCAAGGTCTTCTCGGTGTGCAAGGGAACTCATGACGGTGAGGCTATCACCGAGGATAAGGCGATTTGCCCAATCCACATCGTGCTGGTAAAAATCGACGGCTTCGTTGTAATCTTGTTGTGGGTCGGCAAAGAGGCTACGTTGGACGTTCTCGCGTTCTGCTACCTTCAAAATGGCTTTCGTACTCACGCGTTCATGTATATGCAACGCAACCGGATCCACGGCAAAGGATTTTGTTTCCTGTTTGCCTGCCCATTCCAGCCACGGTTCGTGGTGTCTTAGCGCGTCTGCGATTGTTTTTGTTTCTTCTGCAGTGAGCGGCCTCTGCTGTGCTTCTTGGAGCAGTTCGGGGAGTTTGTCAGCATCTCCTTTCGGATCAAATCGGAGGTTTGGCGGGAGGTGTGGGTTGTATGCGTATTTCTGCTTCGGTTTTTCGTGTATTTTGCCTTGTGCTGCGATGCCAGCGGATGGGTTGTTCTTACGTTTTGCGGTGTCGTGTCGATAGTCTTGGACCTCTTTTTCTTGCGTGGTGCGTTTTTTTCTTGCCATAAATGTCCTCCTTTGTTTTTATATGAATCACATCACTTTCCTTCATAGTCTGGATTCACCCATTTGAGCATGTCTGTTGTGTATTCAGGTTCGTCATCTCCATAAGCCTTTGAAAGCATCTGTAAAGAAAAGTTGTGCCAGGCATCACGTTCACTTATCTCTTTTTCACTTTCATATTTTTCTATAAGTGTATCTACTACTTCTATCAATGATGCCAAGGGATGATTATCATTATTACCTACGATAGCAAATAAATCATGCCGCACAGTAGAAAGTCTATCATAGTCGCTTTCTGAGTGTGGAACAAAAACTATAGATGTAAGTTCAGTCCATGTATCTTGTATATTTTGTATTTTCGGTATCATGTTTACTCCTTAATAATACGTTGAAATCAAGATGTTGACGGACTACCCCGTTGCATAATCATCAGGATTGTTCTTTCGCCAATTCGGAAGATACCCCTCCGAATGTCCAAATCCGTAAGATGGTGCAATCTGATTTTCGCTGGACCAGGGCCACGCTTGTCCTCCGATGAGGCGGAATTCATCTGCTTTGCCACATAACCAGTAGAACATGTGTGCGACATACCGAGCGACACCGTGTCCACCATACGAAGCTGTCTGAAAGTCAAAATTAGGTTCATGAATCCAGTCACGGGTGGGGGCAACTGTTCTCCAATAACTGTATTTGAGCATGTGACGCAACCCAGTAGCAGTAGACTCTCCGCGACGATGTAGGATACTCTGTGAATGGATAACATACGATCCTGCAGGACCATCACTTGCAAATCCATTCTCCGTAATATCTCGTTCTTTTGGTTCGATATGAGAAGTGGGTAGAAGTTCTGTCGGTCCCATGTCCAAAGGTGTGTCTTGAGGAAAATAGAAGACTTCAACGAAATTGGTCTCTGGACCAAAAACATGATCGGCATCGTGGTGCCAAGGTTGCGCTTCCATCGGACATTCAACACGATGATTACTAATTAACACAGGTAATCCGACATTCTTGCCAAGTAAGGAACGCAACGCGCCTGCAAGTTCAGGGTTGAGTAGGACATGCTCAATATACCAGTCTTCAAGCAATAAAGTACTCGGTTCATGGGTGTCACGAATCCGTTCTAAATCTGAATGTGTCATGCCATCAGGTATATAGATTGGATTGATTGGGATGTCCCCGTTTAGATAATCACAGGTACGTTTGTTAATCTCATCTGGGACGACACCTTTAAGTTGCAGGAATCCATCGTGGCAATACGTTAGTATTTGAGAATCTGTGAGGGTGGGTTCACAGTCAAAAGTTCGGTTAGTCTTGTCGTATTTCATTTTATATCCTCAACACAACCTATGGATGCTTAGGGGACGATTTATCAAACTTTTGCCTCAATATGCTCAAGTACCCATTCCCGAATTAGATTCGCTGGAGAGATTCCGCGCGGCTTGGCAAGTGTTTCAATAACCTCAAGTTCTTCGGGTTTCAACTGAATAATAACTAAATTTTCAAAGACAGGTTCACTCACTTCCTCAAGTTCCTCCTCAAGGTCGGTTAAGTCGTGTGTATCCCAGAAATCAGCGAGTTCTTGAATAGAATCAGTTTGTGGGATGTTTGTGCGATTCATCGGTTCTTCCATTTTCAACAGATTGTAATTGAAACTTGTCTATCATCAAACGTCTTAATCATGGAAGTTTTACCGCGTTATAGGCGTTTGACTTCATCAATATTATACCACAATTAATGCAAGAATTTACAAGAAAAGCTTACCTTATTGCCTCTGCAAAGCACTGATATCATCTTCAGTAATTTTATATACACTTTTGGATTGAAAGTCTTGCTTATCCTCTTTGCAACAAACTAACCGGTCTCAATATGCTCAACAACCAATTCCCGATTAAGATTCTCAGTCCATAGTGTACTTCCTGCCTTTTGCTCTACCATGCTTGAGAGGATACCGAGGATTTTGTCATACTGTACGATCTGGTAGGCTGCGGTATCAATGTGCAGTTTGAGTCCCTCAACTCTGACCGTGCCTTTTCTGTGTTTACAGCGGATGCAACTGATACCTTTTTCGCAAGATCGGATATAAAATGGTCGCGCGGACATACAGGTGCTATATCAGAAAAAATACCTAAAGACTGGACCGACTCTAACTGAAAGTTTTTCCGAACTGTTTCTAATGTAAAATTGCTATAAACCATTACAACAATACCTCTTCTACAGTAAAATTATTCCAACCTTCCAGTGTATTATAGATGTGTTAAGTGTAACACGTTTAATTCCTTTTTATCAAGTGAAACCGATTGTGATGTTCCTGCAATTTCATAATTGAGGAAACGTTGTATTTTATCATTTTTTGGAAGAAGCACAATCAAGGATGAATGTGCTACAGCCATAATCAAGATGAATGAGTACAGAGAAGCACAATGAAGGATGAATGGTGTTGTAGAAAGAAGCACAATCAAGGATGAATGTGCTACAGCTATGATCAATAATATCTAAATTTTTCCTTGACGAAAAGATGCAATTAATGTAAAATTTAGTTATGCCTAAATATTTTTCTTAATTTCAGAAACAATTCTTTCAGATAATACCTAAATCTGATGGGATAACTTATACCATTTCTATTAGATTTTCTCTCATTACCGACCTTTAGAAATGGAACGGAAAACGGCACAATCTGGAAGAATGTGCTACAGTAGATCGACATTTTCAATTAGAAATGGTATTACCAAGTACTGCATTATTGGAGTTTCGCTTCGCGATTTTCCTTGCAGATAGGAAAAACTTATGCTTTCACAAGCTGCAGAAGACTACCTCAAGTCAATCTATAAGTTACAAGAGAAGGGTGGAAAGGTCTCAACGGGTGTTTTGGCTGAATTCCTAAATGTTAAACCGGCGTCCGTTACTGGGATGATCAAAAAACTAAAGTCAATGAAACTTATAAAATATGAACGGTATCACGGGGTGACTTTAACAAATGCCGGAAAAGCAATTGCCCTTGAAGTCATCCGTCATCACCGTCTGTTGGAGCTTTATCTGTTTAAAGCACTTGGGATGCCTTGGGATGGTGTCCATGATGAAGCAGAGAAATTAGAACATGTTATATCCGAAGATATGGAAGAACGCATGGATGCCTATCTCGGATACCCAACTTCTGACCCACACGGATCACCTATTCCTGACAAAAATGGTGTTGTCCCAAAAACCGCATCTATTCCCATGACTTCACTACAAGATGGTCAATCATGTGTTGTGGCAGAAGTGAATGATAGCGACTCAGCACTGCTTCGGCATCTCGGAAGCTTTAATCTATATCCCGGTACAAGGTTCCGTGTGATTGAAGTTGCTCCTTTTGAGGGACCTTTTACTATAGACGTTGCAGGACAACAGGCAGTCATTGGACGTGAGGTTGCAAAGCATATTTTCGTTGATGACATACACGACACGTAAGGAGCAAAATGGACACACAAAATGTAGAGAAAGTCGATTCAAAGACTATCAGAACGTGGAAACACCATCTACAAGAAGAAATAGATGCTAACTTCCTATACAGTCAATTCGCACAGCTTGAACCCGATCCTGAAAGACAGGATATATTGCTGGAATTGGCAGAAGTCGAAAATCGACACATAGGACGTTGGGAAGAGATATTAGATAATTACAATGTTAAGCAACAGAAAAAACGACCCACATTAAAAGCAAGATTCTGGTCTTGGTATGCCCGGAAAATCAACAGAAGTTTAGCACTTTCCAGGATGCTAAATGAGGAAGCTAGTGAAGTCAAAGATTACCTTATTCTACATAGAAATAGCACTTTGGCGGATGCAAAAGAGACGGCACTCGATTTAGCAAGAGAATCTGCCTTGCATACTGAAAATCTGAAAGAACTTACTGGGACAAGCGATGAACCGTGGCATAAGACAGAATCTGGCGGAACTTTGGGAAACATCGTTTACGGTTTCAATGACGGATTAACAGCAAACTTCGGATTGCTTGCGGGTGTTATTGGTGCTACTGATGCTGCATCAGATGTTTCTACCATTGTCGTTATGGGGATTGTTGGAACTGTGGCAGACTCTCTCTCAATGGGTGCATCTGGTTATCTCGCAGCGAAAAGTGAACAGGAGGTATATGAGCATGAAATAGAGGTAGAAAAAGAGGAAATCCGCCTTATGCCGGATATTGAGGAGGATGAACTGGCACTTATCTACGCAACACGCGGCTTACCAAAGGAACATGCACGCCTCCTTGCGAAAGAAGTGATGAGCGATCCTGAAAGAGCGTTAGAAGAAAAAATACAATCGGAATTAAAGATAGGTGAATCCCATACAACTCCATTTAAGGAGGGGTGGATCACTGGTCTTGCTACCGCCATCGGGGCTTTCATTCCAGTTGCACCGTTTCTGGTCTCATCAGGATTTACGGCTATATGGACTTCCTTTTCTCTTGCCATGTTATCTCATTTTGGTGTTGGCGCAGCAAGGAGTCTATTCACCGGACGCGGGTTATTCCGAAGCGGTTTTGATATGTTTGTCGTCGGTCTCGGTGTTGCTGCCGTTGGCTATATTGTTGGTAAACTATTAGAAAACTATCTATTCTAAAATGGCAAAAAATATGAAAAACAGAAAAACTCTAATATCACATTTATTAACTCGAAACTATCATCCATACACACAGGCAAGAAATGTGGTCTGTACTGCTTTTCTTATATTTGTGTTACTTGTATGTTCAGGTTGTGATACAAAGAACCAAAATGATGCAAAAGAGAATGGTAAAATCCGAATCGTTACTACAACCGGTATGATTACCGATGTTGTTAAGAATGTGGGGGGTGAAAAGGTTCAAGTTATCGGTTTGATGGGACCCGGTATCGATCCGCATCTATATAAAGCGACTGGAAAAGATATTGAAAGATTGACTTCGGCAGATATTATCTTCTATAACGGTCTACATCTTGAATCAAAAATGGCAGATTTACTCGGAACTATGTCTGGTGATACCAAGACTTTTGCAGTAGCGGAAAGTGTCAGCAAAGAATCGCTTTTACCACTTCCTGATTCAAATGAACAATATGATCCACATCTATGGTTTGATGTATCTCTCTGGATGAAAGTTGTAGAAAATGTTCGTGATACTTTGAGTGAATATAAGCCGGATATCAAAGCAGATATTAGTAGGAACGCAAAGCAGTATCTTGATGAACTGACGCAACTTCATCAATATGTAAAAACAGAAGTTGAACGTATCCCCGTTGAACAGAGGGTGCTCATAACAGCTCACGATGCATTCAACTACTTTGGAGATGCTTATGGATTTGAGGTGCGCGGATTGCAGGGGATCAGTACTATCGCAAAAGCGAGTATCGCTGATGTTCAGGAATTGGCAACTTTTATCACAGAGAGACGTATCCCCGCAATTTTTGTTGAAACATCTGTTTCCGTCAAAAACCTTGAGGCTGTAAAAGCAGCAGTAAAATCTAAAGGATATGAAGTACAAATTGGTGGAGAACTTTTTTCTGATGCTATGGGAAGTGAAGGCACACCTGAAGGAACTTATATCGGTATGGTGCGGCACAATATTGATACTATCGTGAGCGCGTTAGGGATAGACGCAGAAATACAGCATACACACACAGAGGAAAATTAGATTGGATACTAAGGCAACAAAGGCAATTGAGGTTACGGATCTGACTGTCGCATATCAGGAAACACCTGTGCTGTGGGACATAGACCTTGATGTGCCGCCAGGTGTTCTTCTTGCTATCGTCGGCCCGAACGGTGCTGGAAAAACTACGTTGATCAAAGCGATCTTAGGTCTTGTCCGTCCGGCTGCCGGTAATGTCCTGATATATAACAAACCTTATGCAGCACAACGTAGGATTGTAGGGTATGTGCCACAACGGGGAACGGTGGACTGGGATTTTCCGACAAATGTATTGGATGTTGTTATGATGGGAAGGTATGGAGCACTCGGTTGGATCCGTCGCCCAGGTACGAAAGAACGTGAATTGGCGATGCTGGCACTGCAGAAAGTTGGTATGGAAGATTATAAGACCCGACAGATCAGTCAACTCTCAAGCGGACAACAACAACGCGTCTTTCTTGCACGGGCACTTATTCAGGATGCTACCGTATACCTTATGGATGAACCTTTTCAAGGTGTTGATGCTACGACAGAACGTGCCATCGTTACACTCCTTCAAGAACTCCGTGAGAATGGTAAAACTGTCGTCGTGGTGCACCATGACCTGCAAACTGTCACTGACTATTTTGACTGGGTAACTTTATTGAACATTCGGCGCATTGCAAGCGGACCTGTTGATGATACGTTCACCTCTGATAATCTGCGCGAAACCTATGGTGGTCGTATTGCATTTATGAAAAACCGATAGATGGAATATCTCTCTTTATTACTTCAGAATCATTATACACTTATCATCGTATCCATAGGAGCTGCGCTACTTGGTACGGTCAGCGGTGCGTTAGGGACTTATGCTGTCTTACGTAGACAGAGTCTACTGGGTGATGCTATCTCTCACGCAGCGCTCCCAGGAATTGCGATTGCATTTATGCTAACAGGCACAAAAACGCACCTGATTCTCATAATAGGTGCAGCAATCGCAGGTTGGCTGGGATCACTCGTCATCCTCTCTATTGTGAGATTAACCCGGATCAAATATGATAGTGCTCTTGCCCTGGTACTCTCAACTTTCTTCGGTTTCGGTCTGGTTTTACATACTTTTATTCAACGTACTGGGAATGCCAATCAAGCTGGATTAGATAAATTCTTGTTCGGACAAGCTGCAACCATGTTGAAAAGTGATGTGCTAACAATAGGTATACTTGGTGGTGTTGCATTAGTTTTAATGCTAATTTTCTGGAAAGAGCTGAAACTGCTTATATTTGATGAGGGGTTTGCGGCATCTATCGGGTTTCCTATACGTTCTTTAGATTTTCTGCTAACGAGTCTACTTGTCATCGCTATCGTTATAGGATTACAAGCAGTTGGTGCGGTGCTTATGAGTGCGATGTTGGTGGCACCTGCTGTGGCTGCGAGACAGTGGACTAACAGACTCAGTCTGATGGTAATTATCGCTGCAGCTATCGGTGCATTTTCAGGTGTTATCGGTACAATCATCAGTAGTGTGACAACCCGAATTCCAACAGGTCCAACGATTATCCTCTGCACGACGGTAATAGTGGGATTCTCAATTGTTTTCGCCCCAAACCGTGGACTTCTATTAAATAGAATCAGACAGAAGAAGAATAGACGTATCTTCAAACTTGCGACACAGAAAACAGTCCTTGGTGAACGGATCCAATAGGAAAGTAAAAGTCATGTCGCTTGAACAGTTTTATGTACTACTGATAGCAATATTTACAGCATCTGCATGTGCGTTACCTGGTGTATATTTAGTTTTGCGACGCATGACTCTCATGAGCGATGCTATCAGTCACGCTATCCTACCGGGAATTGTTCTTGCTTTTTTTCTTACAAATAGCCTCTCTTCACCGTTGTTAATTCTTGCTGCGGCTGGAACTGGGATGCTTACTGTTGTTTGTGTTGAATTATTGCAGATGACGGGTCTGGTAAAAGAGGATGCTGCAATAGGATTGACATTTCCCGCACTCTTCAGCATTGGTGTAATACTCATATCACGTTACTCAAATAATATCCATTTGGATTTGGATACAGTGCTTCTCGGTGAGTTGGCTTATGCACCTCTAAACAAACTGAGGATAGGAGGATACGAATTGGGACCCGTTTCTCTGTATGTTATGGGAGCTCTGTTGTGCCTGAACTTAGTTTTTGTTCTTCTGTTTTATAAGGAATTGAAGCTGGTAACATTTGATGTCGGTTTAGCTGCTACATTGGGTTTTGCCCCAACTGTAATTCACTATGGATTGATGACATTGGTTTCAATGACAACTGTCGGTGCATTTGATGCTATGGGATCTATATTGGTTGTTGCATTGATTGTTGGTCCTGCAGCGACAGCATATCTGATGACTGATGGTCTTGCTCGGATGCTTATTTTCAGTGTAACTGTTGGATGTATGAATGCAGTTGGGGGCTATTTCATAGCAGATGTATTTGATGTCTCTATTGCAGGTGCCATTTCAACGTTGACGTTTTTAGTCTTTGGCTTGGTGCTATTGGTTGTACCGCAGCGTGGACTCATCGCAATCGCTCACAGACACGTGCGTCAGAAATGGGAATTCGCACAGACGATGCTTGTTATACATCTCTTAAATCATGAAGGTTTACCAGAGGCGGAGGAAGAATCTGAAATTGTGCATCTACACGAACATCTGCAGTGGGAACCGACATTTGCATCAAAGGTGGTTAAACATGCTCTTAACAATAAGTATGTTTCTCAGACAGCGACACAACTTTCATTGACAGATAGGGGGCGTTCCATTGCCAGGAAGGCACTTGTGCAATAGCGTAAGACTATGGCGTAATTATAGTGGACTTGCGCGAGAGATGTCCCTGATATCTGTCTATTAAGAATGTGAATTGCACAATCTGGAAGAATGTGCTACAATTAAGCAACATTTTCAATTAGAAATGGTATTACGATAACGTGAGTTTGATAAATCATTTCGGTTGCGTTCACTCACACCATTTCGTATCCGATAGGCGTGCATTGTAGCACAAACTTTCAGTTTGTGGCACATTTTCGCAAACTGGAAAGTTTGCGCTACATTTATCAAACTCAC
>JAJEJA010000034.1 GCA_022828145.1 Candidatus Poribacteria bacterium
ATATCATGGAATAGGTTAATAATCTATTATAACGTGAGTTTGATAAATGTAGCGCAAACTTTCCAGTTTGCGAAAATATGCCACAAACTGAAAGTTTGTGCTACAATTCACGCCTCCCAGGTACGAAAATGGCGTAAGTGAGCGCAACCGAAATGATTAATCAAACTGACGTTATTATGATTTTGACAGTTTTGCTGTGGCACTATGTGCAAGCAGCGACAAGCATCGGGACATTCCCAATGCAACAACAAAAGCTCGCGAAGAGACACTTTGTTGAGACAAAGCGCGCGAGCACAAAAATATTGCAGTTTTCTAAATCCTGCAAAACAATTTTATTTAATTTTCGGTTTTTCAATACCTTCTCGAAAAATGGACATTCTGTCAGATTTGCTGTAGCACATTCATCCTTGATTGTGCTTCTGTGTACCCATCCATCTTGACATTGCTGTAGCACATTCATCCTTGATTGTGCTACATTGTCCAACATCCATCTTGATAGTGCTGTAGCACATTCATCCTTGATTGTGCTACATTGTCCAACATCCATCTTGACATTGCTGTAGCACATTCATTATGCTATGAACTCTCAGAGAGAACCTGTATAAAATAAAAAAGGCAGATACCCTCTCAGATACCTGCCTGTAAAATGTGAGTGGTTAAACCTGTTATTTCTTCTTCCAACACGGCAATCCACGACTTCTTCGCCATGGATCATCACAAAGAGGTGTCCCCCCTACTGTTGAACACCTTTCCCACGACTTACCACAAGTGCTTAAGCGACACGTTCGCGTCCTATGCAGGCCGACATCATAAGAATTACACGTCCAGTACGAATGTCCGCTTGCACATGTAGCACTATGTTGCGTTGACGAAGTCACCGTCTGTGTACACCCAGAACGACCACACGACACTGGATAAACACACGTATGCGAAGATCCATAAGACGGAACATTCGTATGCAAACAACGCCAAAATTGATACGTACACCGAACACCATTGGAAGTATTCGTACACTGCTCCTGCACATGCGTCAAACTATCACAAACAAAGTGACCCGATATGAAGCAACTCGTGGACTGAGCATGATATGCAGCGTTAGCAGTCAGGTCTTTATGACCACATGGATAGTCGGTATGCGGTTGACATTCATAAAATGTACCGTTCCCAGCTGACATCGCGGTGTTGTGATCCGAACTGATTTGACATGCATATCCCGCATGATAAGGAATCTGGCAAGGTGGTGTTACCCAAGAATGATCACCTGATACTGTTGTCGCATGCACACCACATGCATGCATCGCTGTCTCTGGAGTAGAAGATTCTGTTGAGGTAGTTGTGCTGCTTGAAGATGTAGATGAAGAAGACTCTTGAGAGTGCTCACAGGGTGGAGAAAAGACAGTGTGATCTGGTGGACGCCATACACCGTGTAAACGTTCTGTCCAATCCGCGTGTGTATGCCTAGTATACGCTTCCCAAGATAATGTGAACTTCGCTCCTGCCTTTTTGGCAAGTTGCTTCATTAGTTCTGCATCAGCACTTTTTGACTTGGCATAAGTCTTTGTCATCGGTTGATTGTCTATCTTCTCCCCCTCATCAAATTTGAGTTGTTCAACCCCGTTAACCCCGTTTACATCAACGGTTCGGACATCAAGTGCATCTCCATAGCAATGTCTACTATGGAAAGATGCCCCTGCATGAAACCGATTATGATAAGGATTGCGATACCCACAGGTGACCACAAACTGTTCATCCGTAAATTCTGACAAGTTCTTGGACCTACGGTATTTGTTCACTTCCGCAAGCCACGCTGCCTTTTTATCTTTCAGACTAACATCAATCATATAACTGTAGTCACCTGTATTCCATTGATCATTGCCATTACTTGAAATTGTAGGCGTAAATGCCCCTTTGCCAGGAACCGGCATTTCAGCTCTTCCGCCATAGGGCGTCATATCCACGTATTCCTGTCGTATTATGTCATTCCCGATTTGCTGCCATGTTTTCTTCAGCGTGGTAGGGTTCTGTTTCTTCGTATCAGAAGCATAGTACCCTTTGAACGTGACAGTAACCAGCATCGGATTTTCTCGACCATTCTGTGAAGAGGCATTCTGTGAACAGGGCAGGCTTTCTGTATCAGTAGGACCAATCAACTTCGCTTCAACAGAAAAAGTTGTCGTAGGGTCAAATAATGATGCTTCGGGACCTGTTGTGCTTTTCACAGATCTGTCCACCGTAAAACCGTTATTCATTGTAATCTCAAAATCAAAGTCGATAATCGCCTCAGCATAAGAAGAAGGCTGGCTGGTACAATAACTCACACTTACATTCACACAACACGTCGTTTCAGAGTTCGTGATGAAACTCGTTGATAGTTGATTGCCAGAACCTCCCGTTTGACCCACTTGCCAAGAACCCCAACGAACACAAGGTTTGATGTTATAAACATAAACATCGGTAGAACTCTGTCTAAATGGAATAAACACACAAACAAAAAGAAGGGGAATGTATAACAGATATTTCATTTTCATGAGAAAACTCCTTTCGTAAATATATTCGGTTATTTCAGAAGCGCAAGGGCTTCGCGCGCCTCTGCTCCTTCAAAGTAATCGGGTTCTTCTTCCGCCAAGATCGCTTCCAATCGAGGGATGATGATGTGTTCCACAATACCCCCTAAATCCTTCCGATGTTTTTCTGCAATAGGACCTAATGCAGCAATAGAGTTACTTCGCAATGCAGGCATGTGTGTCTCGTCAAGCATGTAAGACACAAGGTATGGAACTGCAGGGACTCCCATCTCTATTAACATACGCTCAATGCTTAAACCTCCTATAAGGCCTTCACAATTATATTTTGCTATGACCTCAGCAGCACGCGGATCACCAATCCAAGCGAGTTCTGCCAGCATATTTATTGCTTCTTCGCCATCACGGTGTCCGGTGGGACCTGAAAATCCATCTGGCAGTGGCATGAGAATATCTATCAGCTCCACCGCACGATTAGATGGAACGCCACCCCATTCCCAGATGTTATTAGCAATGTAATCCAGTCGTTCCCACGCAGCTTTGACATCGGGGTCTGTAATACCATCGGGTATCTGTATTTGTGTTGGCGTATAATCGCGAGATGGTGGTTGTATCGGATCGTCATGCTCACCTACGTGAAAAGTGCCATCTTCGTGAATGTGTCCATGTTCAGGGTGTTCCTCTTTTGAAACTTCAGGCGTGTTCTGATCTTCCTTTAAAACTTCTGCCGTGTTCTGTTCATCCTTCCGTTTTTGCAGTGCTTCCAACTCAGTTTCAAGCTGCCGCATTGCTGCTCGGTCTTTGAATAACACAATCACCGTCGCACCGATGATGAGCAGGATGAATAGAGTACCAATCCCCCAGTAAAGTTTATTCCTCATCAGTTTTCCTCCTTATCGTGTCGTTATCCTTGCTATTTGCTGCGTCCAGCGGACAAGGTGGACCTCCATTCCAGCATTTCCGTAAATAATCTTTAGACATCCTGTCAGGAATGCATTCTGGATAGGTGTTTGATGGTTCACACCCGGATGTCTCTACCTCTGCGTCCAACGGGCAAGGCGGACTGCCTTTCCAGCATTCCCATATATAATCTTTTGACATCCTGTCAGGATTGCATTCTGGATTGATGCTTGATGATTCACCCTGCACAGGTATCGGAGTGTCGGGACGCGCTAATCTTATGCCGATACTTCCAAACGCCAATGCGGCAAGGATAATACCAATAATAAAATATCCGATGTATTTACGGTGTTTAAACTTGTAGCCTCGTCTCATCTTGTGCCTCCAATTATATCATGGAATAGGTTAATAATCTATTATAACGTGAGTTTGATAAATGTAGCGCAAACTTTCCAGTTTGCGAAAATATGCCACAAACTGAAAGTTTGTGCTACAATTCACGCCTCCCAGGTACGAAAATGG
>JAJEJA010000088.1 GCA_022828145.1 Candidatus Poribacteria bacterium
ATGTGCTACAAAAGAAGCACAATCTAACAGAATGATGCTCAAAGAGGCACAATCTAACAGAATGTGCTACAAAGAAGCACAATCTAACAGAATGATGCTCAAAGAGGCACAATCTAACAGAATGTGCTACAAAGAAGCACAATCTAACAGAATATCTATTATTGGTGAAGGTATTGAATGTTTAGTGACAAAAACTTTACGCGCCCGTTTATGTACATAGCACTCCGCTGGAGTGCAGCCCGTTGACAATCCTTTTTCTATAGACATATTGCTCCGCTGGAGCAAGGGTTTAGCGAGCCTTTTTCTTAAGTGATAAGAACTTTACACACCCTGTTTTGGGGGGTGTGTATAGTTCTGTAAACCCATAACGTGATTGTCTTGGATTTTACTCCAGATTTTTAATAGAGAACGAGATCCCTGGCGGCAAGTTCTCAGTGGAGAGATCACTTCAACTTACATGCCTCTAAATCCCACAGCATGACAGTGCCGTTTCCGCAGCCAGCTGCTAATAATTTTCCATTGGGTGAAAAGGATAGAAATGATAACGTTGATGTATGCCCACGTAGATCTGCAACTTGCTCACACGTTTCAATATCCCATAGACGGACAGCTAAACTGGAAACATGATTCTCCCACCACGTCGATCCAGCAAGGTAACGGCCACAAGGAGAGAAGGCGAGAGGAGATGTACGTGCATACGGTGTTGGTTGCGGAATTGAACGTAAGTGTGTCAAATTATCCGCGCACCAAAAACGTATTTCAGTGCTCAAATCAGCGACGATGAGTTCACTGTTCGGAGAGAACACCATTGCTAACGGTTCACTCGGTGTATCCATCGGTAACTGACTGATTTCTTTTTTAGCTTCTACATCCCATATACGTGCGGTTTCATCTTGAGCACCACTTACCAATCGCTGTCCATCTGGGGAGAATGCAATTGTTTGAATATAATCTGTGTGTCCTTTCAGCACTGATGGATTCTGTGTTTGCTGAAGATCCCAAAGAAAGATATTTCCCAGTCTACAGCCAGCAGCGATATGATCACCATTAGGTGAAATTGCGGTTTGAATTACCCAAATTAATGCCGTTTCAGGTACATTGAATTCTGCGATAGGTTTGTCCGGTGTTTTCAAATCCCACACTTTACTCTCATCAGAAAAATGAGAAAGCAGTATCCTCCCCGATTGGAGTTTCGTTATTGAATTCACCCGATCATCAAATACCATTTTCTCTGTAAGGCACTTCTGTTTAATATCCCAAAACGCGATTCCGTGGATAGTATTCGTTGCTACTGTCTTGTCATCTATCCAGACAGTTTGTGCTGAGGTCCAAGGAAACACAATCTCACGTGCGATCTCATACTTCGGTACATTCCCATTTCTTGTTTTGTCAGTTGGTCTATTTATCAATTGGTGCGTATATTCCATCGCTAAAGACTTTGCGAAAGCGAAACTGCCAATACCTGCTTGTATCTCAAGCAAGTTTTCTCTTGCTTCAACATCCCATACATCTAAAGTGCTAGTAGTACCATCGTATCTAATAGCGTATAGGTGTCCTGTATGAGAATAGAAAGGATCAGTGAAGTCAGGATATACCTTCTGTTCTGAAGCACTTTCAATTTGCCAAACCCGCAGAATGTCATCACTTGATGCAATGTATTTTTGACAAGGGGAAAAAGTGAGTGAATCAATCCACTCAGTGTGTTCAGTGAAGTAAGCAATCTGTTCACGAGTAGATATATCCCAGACTGAAATGTTGTTATCCACTCTTTTCTTATTTGTTGAAGTGTTGTCGGGGGAAGATCCCGCTATAAGACGATTGTCGTTTGAAAGTGCATATCGGTGTCCTGCAAACTTAATGATTATCTCTCCAGTTGTTGGATCCCACACATATATCTGACTTCCTTCTGAATCGGGGTTTAATATTTCATCATAGTTTTCCTTATCATCAGAAATATGAAAAGGATTGCCAGCAATCGCCGCAAGAAGAGTTCCATCTGGAGTAAATTGTAGGTCATAGATATCGTTTGATTTCCATCTGTGTTCTCCACGATCCATCTGTGTGATTTGTATGCCGGTTTCAATATCCAATACGTTCACAAATCCTGAACCACCGGATATTGCTGCCCATTTACCGTTTGACGAACAAGCTAGTCCTCCAAATCCATCCTGGTCCTTTATTTCTCTGATGCATTCACCAGTTTCAACATCCATTATCCTGATTATAGAACTGACGGTACTCATAATGACCAATCTACCATCAGGTGAAAAGTCTATTGTGTTGACATAACCACCAGGAACTTTCCATAGAGAGATGGGTTGCATTGTGGTGATATCATACCACCATAACCCGACCCCTGTTGCGACAGCAAAATATGTACCGTCAGGTGAGAGTTTGACATCACTGATATTCCCTTTGCCGAATCTTGCGATGATGCCATCAGGTAGTCCCCAACTATCACCTGTGGGATCATCTGCATTCACATTTAAGAGTGCAGGTAGTCTGCTATTCCTCGATTCATTATTGAGTGTCTGTAGAGTGACTTCAGTATGTTCCATTTCTTTTTGCATCATTGCTCCTTTCAAAGGTGTTGTTATGGGTGCTGGGTCAAATTCATTTCTTAGGATTTCTCGGATTTCACGTAATTTCGTTTTAACTGTACCTATCGGCATGCTTAACTCTGATGCGATCTCTTTAATTTTCCACGATTCCAGGTAGAATAGTTTTGCGACTGATCGCAACTTCTGTGGTACATGATGCACTGCTTCTCTAATGTCTGCGATGAGTTGAAATTCTCTATATCGTGCTTCAGCGTGTTCGTCAATTTGTTCAACGATCTCATCGAAGTCGTGTGGTATTTCGTTTCGCGATTGCCTTGCGATTGTATAATAGCGTTGACATGCGTTGTAGGCGATACGATTAAGCCATGCACCGAAACTCTCAACGTTTCTGAGATGGTTGATGTTGTTCCAGACCGCCATCCAGATGTCTGTGCGTATCTCTTCGGCGTCAAGTCGGTGTCTGGAATTTGCTAAAACTACACCCCAAATGCGCGGTGTAAATCGCTTGATGAGTTCAGCAAATGCTTCTTGGTCTCTGTTTTGGACTCGGTGAATGAGTTCTTCGTCTGTGAGTTGATTAATTTTCACAACATTTTTCCTGAGTTGGTTTTAATTTATAGAGAAGGAACAGTTTGATAAAGGTTTAAAAAAAGATTCTGAATCGTGAGTTTTTGCTGTCTGTCTGAATCCCTGTCACTCAGTCCGATAGGTGATTTGTGGAACACTATGATAAGTATGGTGTAACCTTAAAGTATCAGGACACTTCCTGGCACGATGGGTAATGAATTGCCATTGAACGGTTATTTGTGAGCAGATCAATGTTAAACGATTTCTATGTTTTGCTATGATAATAAAGGAGAAATGTGATGTCAATTAAGTCTATTTTCAATCTGTATTCTATCATCATACTGGGTGTAATTATTTCTGCTATCTCAATATTTGCTTATGTAAGATATCAGAATAGTATAAATCAGGCAGCTGAGATAAGGTATAATCCTTTGACTGAATCAGAAAAAGCTCTCGTGAATAAAAACATCAAAGATGCAATTGCACAGCAGAAGCAGAAACGATTATCTGAAGCACAGAAGCAGAAAGAGGACAATGATAAACATGCTTCTGTTGATGAAACAACTGTTGGTAAAACCGAATTCAATCCAGATAATGCAAAAGCTGAATATGTGATTAAACGTCCAGAGTTTATTGAAGATCAATCAGATGATATTAACGTGAAAAAGAGTAAGCAACAAGCAGAAGAAAAACCTGAATTTGATATACGTTCTGCCGGCAAAATACCAGAGAGTCTCCAAATTGATCCACGTGATATTTCCACTTTAGTACCCAATATAAATGTACCTGGTCGTGAAATCAACATTGGTTCTAAAGAAGAATTAATAGAGTTAATTGCAGAATGGGAAAATAGTGATGATCCGACAAAGAAAGCAATGTCAAAATCGTTGAAAGAACAAGTTGACAAATTGGGGGATAATGTTGTCAACATGAAAATTGTAATTGCGACTGATTAGTATGCATCTGCTGCGTATTCATTCTACATCAGAACGGTAGAATGATATAAAACAGCATTGTGTTTATTGTAGCCACAACGGTTCCAGCAAGCGTCTGTAGGAGTGTATGTCGTTTCCTGTATATACGCGCCCAAGTTATGATTGGAATAACCAAGAATAACCATATCAATTTCACATTTAGCAGCAATACTAAAACAAGTATGCATCCTGTTGCAACACTGGTATGAAAACTGATTTTCCAGAAAGGCGTAATTATTGAGAAGACGACACTGTTAACGATAAATGCTAAACATACCCAGACGATTTTCCAACTTGCACCAATGCTGTAAAGTACTATCGCACCTAATGCCATACTGACACAGATGATACAGAGCGGTAATAGACGTTCATCCTTATCAGGTAGATGAACGTTGCTAACTTTTGAAAATCGAAACAGCAGAAGAACTGATAGAATAGGTAAGATCGTTACAAAAACTGCAATGACAGCGACCCATAGGTAAACTTCATGTGAAGAACTTGCATGTTTTCGGACAATAAAGACAGCAGTAACAATCGGTACAATGAATGGACTAAAAAACACAGAAATACATAACGCAACCCGAGCTGGTATTGCTGAAGAACTCTTTTGTTTCATTAATTTTCTTCGGTAGTTTCAGTGTTTTTGAAGAAATCTATCAGATCTGAACCGTGGGTACTTGGGTTAACTTCTTTATCAATTTTAACGATTTTTCCACTCTTATCTATAATGATCGTGATTCTCTTCAATCTTTCATCAGTCGGTTTTTTGGCTGCACCGTATAGTAGTGCCAGGTTTCTCTGTGTATCTACGAGAAGTGGGAAGTTGAGTTTATTCTGCTCAGAGAATTTCTGATGTGACTCTTTATCATTCCCTGTTATCCCGAAGACTTGAACATCATGGCTTGCAAATCCACTCGCCTCATCACGGAGTGAGCATACTTGAGCCGTTCAGCCACGACCAAAATCTCTTGGATAAAATGCTAAGACGACGTTTTTCTTTTCTCGTAATTTGCTCAGTTGATGTTCTTTACCTTCAGCATCTACAGCAATAAAATCGGGTGCGTTTTCTCCAACCTTTATTTTTGGCAGGACACGTTTTAGGGTCTTGACTACATCTTCACCATGTGTATTGACATTAACCTTTTTATCTATACTTCTAATGTACCCCGCCTTGTCAATTACAAAAGTAACGCGTTTTGATGCATTAAATCTCTCTATGATACCACTGTATTCTTTGCTTACATTAAACGTTGTATCAGCTAACAGTGAGAATCCGAATTGATTGTCATCAACAAACCTTTTGTGAGAGTCAACAGAGTCAACACTAACACCGAGTAGTATTGTCTCTTGTTCTTCAATTTCGCTCAATTTATCCCGGAGCGACTTTAGTTCAGTTGTTCATCCACCAGTAAAGTCTTTGGGATAAAATGCAAGGACAACATTTTTCTTTCCCAGAAATTCTTTCAGTGTGCGTTCAGTGCCTGTTTCGTCTTTCAGTTTAAAGTCTGGTGCGATCATACCTACTTTAAGTTCTTTCGGTTCTTCCACTTTTTTCTCCGCTATTGCTGTTGGTATAATTAGAGCTGCTATCATACAAGCAGCTACAACATAAGTTATCAATGACATTTTGTTCATACATTTACCTCTGTATTATTCTGGTAAGACACCTTCAATCTGGTCAACGAGATCCATAGAATGAATGACGTCGCGCACGTCTGTAAGGGGAATTTCTTTTTTTGTAACACAATCAACAAAATGACGGTGCATTGTGAGTGCGCCTTCGTAACTGGGTGAATCGTTCTGGTCTACACCATCAACTTCCCAGCCGCCCATCACACTTCTATTGTTGTTCTCGTATATTTCGATTTCTTCGGGTATTTTCATATAACATCCAATTCCGACTCCGTGCAGTTCAGATCTAAGTACGCGTCCACCGGATGCTCTATTACCGAATACGACTCCAGTGGCATTATTGTCAAAACGAACAAAAGCAGTATAGAAGTTCCGGGCTTCTGACTTAAAGGAGTCTCGGTGTGCGGTTACCTCAACATGTTCACCTCCCGCCATAAAACGGAGAAGGTCTACAACATGACACACATCATTCCAGAGCGTTGTGGTAAATTCTCGGTTAGCTCCTAATATCTGCTTATTGAATGTAGTTACAGCTAATGAAACGGGACCCTTTTGAGAAACTCTACGGATCGCTTCTTGTGTAACGGCTGCAAATCTCCGCTGAAATCCGACCATACAGTAGACATCATTGGCGATTGCTGTTTCTACCAGTTGTTGCGTTTCATCACTATTTGCACCAGGTGGTTTCTCAATAAAGAGATGTTTACCAGCATTTAGACAATCTAATGCGGGTTGCAGTAACCATTTTTCGTTCATGATGCAATAGACGACATCTAAATCCAGAGTATCTAACATCTTCCGGTGGTCGGTAAAGGTCTGTGGAAAATCGTATTTTTGTGCTACTTGTGCAAGTTTTCCTTCATCAAGTTCACATGCTGCGCACATTTGAACATCATCTTCAAGCCGTTTTACACTTGGATAATGTGCCCCTTGTGCCCTTCCTCCAGCACCTATAAATCCTGCTTTAAGCATTGAAACTTCTCCCTCACTGTTCGTTCTTGATGTGTATTTTACACTATAGTTCATTATATTGCAAGCAGTTTCTGCCTGGGGTGTGTAAAGTGGCGTGTATGTAAAGTTAACAGGACTTACGCATTCCCCTTGATAAGGGGGTTAGGGGGTTAAATGGTGCGATATTTCAGTGTATTTAGTTTTTTTTAACCCCCTAAATCCCCCTTATCAAGGGGACTTTAAGAGAAAATGCGTAAGTCCTGGTTAATATATCTTGTCTTTTTTGTCTTTGTGTGTTATGTTATGAAGAATCAACTGTATCTTCAAAAACTCTTTTTTTATACGTTGGGGTGCCTATTTGAATAATAAACATAAAGCACTAATTTGTGTTCCTCTCTTCATTATCATAAGTATCATGCTGATGTGGCAGTTGCCGAGTATTATATCAGATGATGGCAAGGTTGTTTGGTGGTATAGTGTCATACCTCCTTTGATTGCTATCACATTAGCAGTTATTACAACGCGGTTGTTCTTGAGTCTTGGCGTTGCAGTTGGCGCAGGAATCATCTTGTCGTGGCTTCGACCTGAGGATCCTTCAAAGTCATTTGTATATGAGGTTGTTTGGTTTGCGCGTGCAGTAACGATCGGTAATGATGGGATTGATCTTTTCAATATATGGGTAATCCTTTTTGTCCTTTTTATGATGTCTATGATATCCGTGGTTATCGCTTCTGGAGGTATTGCAAGTGCGATCACTATATTATCTCATTTTGCCCGAGGACCTCGTTCAACACAGTTTATCACGGGTTTGATGGGAACACTTATCTTCATAGGAGATTATAGTAATGCGATGCTTGTTGGACCTACGATGCGTCCAATCACGGATCGTTACAAGGTTAGTCGTGAAAAGTTGGCATATATCGTAGATTCTACAAGTGCTCCTATTGCGGGTCTTGCCTTTGTTAGTACCTGGATAGGGTATGAGGTAGTGCTGTTCAACTCTGTTGCAGTGAACATCGGATTAGAGAGCGATGGATATTCAATGTTCTTTGATGCACTTCCTTTTCGATTCTACTGCATATTAACGATCCTTTTTGTTCTTATTAATAGTGTTAGCGGCCAGGATTTTGGTCCGATGCGGCGCGCGCAACTGCGTTCACGAAATACCGGTGATGTCTCTGCAGCCGACGCGAAAGTAATGGGTGGAATTGCAACAGAAATCGCTGATGGACAGAACAGAATTCAGATACTCTCTTCAGTGATACCGCTCACGCTCCTGTTTAGTCTGATTCTTGGGGGATTATGGATAGATGGTAACGGATCAGGTCCCATTTATTCGCTGACTTCATGGAGAGACGCTCTATCAGATGCGAACAATGTGAAAGTACTTGCGTCAGCTGCCCTTACTTCCTTTGTTGCTGCGATTATCTGTGGATTAGTCTTCTCAAAGATGTCTCTGCCAGCTATTTGGAAAGCAGTCAAGGGTGGATTAACTGGGACACTGTTACCACTTGGAATCATTTTATGTGCTTGGGGGATTAAAGCCAGTTGTGATAACCTTCTGACAGGAGAGTATATTGCATCAATTCTCAGCGATGTAGTTTCTCCCTTATGGTTTCCTGCGCTTGTGTTTATTGTAGCATCTCTTACCTCTTTTGCCACTGGTACGAGTTGGGGTACAATGGCAATTCTCATACCGACTGCGATTCCTGTTGCCTTCTTACTTGATAACAATACGTACGGGATTACGACTATTATATGTCTTGGTGCTGTTCTGGATGGTGCGATCTTTGGAGATCACTGTTCTCCGATCTCCGATACGACGATACTTAGTGCGATTGTAAGTAGTTGTGATCCGATGCATCATGTGAGAACACAGATGCCTTATGCTCTTACTGTAGCTGTGATTGCTTTAATGTGTGGTTATCTACCTGCAGCAAGCAGTTTACCGTCGTGGATCGGGATTTTATGTGGTGTAGGTGTAATAATCCTATTGTTTGCGTTTCTGTCAAGATTTCGGTCTCCTTGACACACGCAGATTTATGAGATAAAATTGAACTGATATGAAGAAAGATATTTTTGATAAAAGAGGAATTTGATGAAAACACGATTGGAAAAAGATAGTTTGGGTGAGGTACCGGTTCCTGAAGATGCATATTGGGGAGCACAGACACAACGCGCCTATTACAATTTTAATATTGGTAATGAACGTTTTCCACCTACTTTCATTCGCTCACTTGCTATAATTAAACATGCAGCGGCGACAGTCAATGCAGAACTGGATAGTATTACACCAGAAATAGCAGACCTTATCTGTCGCGCTGCGGATGAAGTCGCTGATGGTAAACTTGCCGACCAGTTTCCACTTAGGATCTGGCAGACAGGTAGCGGAACACAGACGCACATGAATATTAATGAGGTGATTGCCAACCGCGCAAATGAACTTGCTGGAGAGAAACGTGGTGTGAAATCTCCTGTTCATCCGAATGACCATGTGAATCGCTCACAGTCAACAAACGATGTTTTTCCGACAGCTATACACATTTCAGTTGTGACGGAGTGTGTTGAACGGTTATTACCTGCTGCTGTATTGTTGCAAGGTGCGTTGGAAAATAGATCACAGGATTTTTCAGATATCGTCAAGACAGGTCGTACACATTTGATGGATGCGACACCTTTGACATTAGGACAGGTATTTAGCGGATATGCACATCAAGTGGCACATGCACAAGAGGCAATTAGAAATACACTAACACATCTATATGAACTTCCGATTGGTGGGACAGCAGTTGGCACAGGTTTAAACACACATCCTGATTACGCAGATGCAGTTGCTTTTCGTATAGCTGCACGGACTGGACATCCGTTTGTGAGTGCCCCGAATAAATTTGAAGCGTTAGGAAGTCGAGACGCACTCGTATCCGCAAGTGGTGCGATGAAACGTCTTGCTTGCGCTTTGTACAAAATTGCTAACGATATCCGTTGGTTAGGCAGCGGGCCCCGTTGTGGTATAGGGGAACTGATTTTACCGGAAAACGAACCGGGGAGTTCTATCATGCCCGGAAAGGTCAATCCTACGCAATGTGAAGCGATGACGATGGTCTGTGCACAGGTCATCGGCAACGATACAACGGTTTCTTTGGCGGGTAGTGCTGGGAATTTTGAGTTGAACGTGTTTATGCCTGTGATCGCTTTCAACTGTTTGCAGTCTATCCGATTACTCTCAGATGCATGTGATGCGTTCCGAGAGCATTGCGTTGTTGGGATTGAAGCGAATAAGGCTGCTATTGCTGGTTATTTAGAAGCGTCGTTAATGTTAGTAACTGCCTTGACACCCCGCATAGGTTACGATGCTGCGGCGAAACTTGCACAGAAGGCACATAGGGATGGATCAACACTGCGGGAAGTTGCGGTTGAAGAGGGCGTGTTGACAGGGGAAGAGTTTGATGAATTGGTTGTGCCAAGTGAGATGGTGGAGCCGAATTTATAGTGGTATCAGGTCTTGGATAAACCGACAGAAAATGAATTACCCTACTACAAACCGGCGGTTTCGTAGTAGGGTAATTCATTCAGCGTCGTGAAATCAGGGAATGTGTAATTCTTAATCCATATTAGTCTTCAACGGCGTCCGAGAGTGGTTCTGCAAGTTCCTCAAGTTCTGGCAGCTCTTCTGGTTCTAAGTCTAAGATGGCATCGCTGGTTACATCGAGTTCACGCCACTCAGAGAATCCTGTTCCTGCTGGTATGAGTCGTCCGAGGATTACATTTTCTTTTAAACCTCTTAACATGTCAGTCTGTCCTTCAACTGCGGCATCCGAGAGTACTTTCCGCGTTTCTTGGAAACTTGCAGCGGAGATGAAACTTTCGGTACTCAGCGATGCTTTGCTAATACTTTGTAGGACAGGTTTACCGGTTGCGGGTGTTCCGCCATCTTCTTCAACGCGCCTATTCTCAGCGTGGAATCTGTGTCGAGGCACTTCATCATTGGCATAGAACTCTGTATCACCGATGGTTAGGATGCGAATCTTTTGCAGCATCTGTCGGACGATGACTTCAACGTGTTTGTCGTTGATACTGTTCGTTTCATATACGGTCTGTACTTCATCAACGAGATATGTCCAGACAGCCTCTTCACCTTCTATTGAGTGTCCGTTAATAGTGGTCCTGCCGATGGCAAGGATGTCGTGTGGGTTTAGGTATCCATCAGTGAGGGGTTGTCCAGCTTCTACCTTGTCCCCATCGTCGACCCGCCGTTTTTCATCTGGGATGGCATAGAGGCGACTCTGTGTTTGTCCATCAACGATTCGGTATTGTGGTACACCAGCCTTCTGTCCGGTGAGTTGGACGATTCCTCCGATTTCGGCGATTTCAGCCGCATCTTGCCTTTTAGGGGGACGGGCTTCAAAGAGCCCGGTCACTCTTGGGATACCAGCAACGATGTCAAGGTTTGTGGTTTTCTCGTGCAATTCAGCCAAGGGTTGTTGTGCTTTCACTATATCTTCCGGTTTGAGTGATCCGGAATAGCCGTTGGGTATAAGGTGAGAAACTCTTGCACCGCTTGAGGTTTCAATATCGATTCGGAATCGCTCTTCTAAACCGTCAACTTCTACACCTGGGTATTGTTCAAGTGCGGTTGCATATTCCCAGTCTTTTAGCTCTGCGCCTTTCTTAAGCGGACAACTTGGATGTATAACCTTGGTAACCTCATAAGTGTTCTTTGAAGTTAGGGCAGTTTTATCCTTATAGTCTTGCTCATCCAGTATTTCGTTGACCTTAACATCAACTTCTTTTGAGATGACATTTGTTACCTTGAATACCCGCTCTGTATCAAATCCCTTGTAGAGTCGTAGTGCGCGTTTGTATTCGGTTTCATCAATTCTCTGTCCGGGCGTAAGTTCACATTCATCATGATGCACTTCAAGGATATGATACACCATTTTTGTCTCAGGTAGTGGTGTATCAGTCTCTCTGTGCTGTTTAAGGAGTGCTTTGTGGTCCGTTTCAGTGAGGACTTCTTCTTCTTCACTACCTTCGGGGGTATGAATGTATAGTTTCTCAAAATCAAATCCTCTGTGGCTTCTTCGGTACCGGCTTGATTCGGATTGTGTGATGAGTTCACCGATAGCAACTGGGAAGTCGTCATGATGGATAGCAGCGATGCGGTAGAGTCGTTCTACCTCAAAAGCGCTGTCATTTTTCATGACATTAACTTCAAAACCGGTATAGGCTTTTACGACCGCTTTTTTCTCATTTTCAGTGAGGAGTGTACCTGACTCTAATTCACAGTCTGTGTGGTGTACAGCAGTGACTCGGAATTTGAGTCTATCAGCTGTTACGCCGCTGAATTTATCCCGAAGTGTCTGTAAGTTATCAATATTGATGATCTCACCAGGTTTTAGCGGGCACTCAGGATGATTTACCTTCAAGACACGACATATAGGAGTTGAGGGTCGTTTGACTTCGAATGCTTTATTCTCTTCTTGGGCCCGTTTGTATTCATTCGCTGTCAACTCTTGCTTGAGTGTTAAGTCTACACCTTCACTCACTTCCTCTACTATATATACCTTATCGCTGAATTCAAGGTGGTATTGACTCTCATCTTCTTGTGAGAGTATGTCGCCAACTTTAAATGGACAATCGGTATGCGTTACCTCCTGAATTCGGTATTGCGGTGGAATGTCATCCTGCATCTTACTGTATTCTTCTTTATATTCAGCTTCGGTAAGTATGTCCCCCGCTTTGGTTTGATATACCCATTCACCAGCGAAGGGACGAATTTCAGCACGCCATGTTTCTGCTTCACTTTCAGTCAGTAGTGTTCCTACCTTCAGGGAAGTACCTGGATGTTTCACGGTTTCCACACGCAAGTGTGGTTCCGAGCATCTGAATAAGGAATACTTATGCGATAACGTTTGGTATTCCTGTTCTGTAAGCGGTTGTCCTACGTTTAGAGGTGAATCTGTCTCTGCGTTTGCTTCAACTGCATCCGGATGATTTACTTCTGTAATTTGGTATGAGATAGCTTCTACCTCAAATCCAAGGAACTTCTCAAGATATTCCTGATACTGTTTTTCGGTGAGTAATTCATCGGGTTTTAGCGGACATTCGGGATGCTGGACTGTTCTGATCTTGTATTTTGGTTGATCCAGGTGTTCAGCGACCTGTTGTGCAATCCAGAGTCCACCCTCTTCTCGGACAGTTCTACCGGGAATATAGTCACGGAAACGGACTGTCCCTGTATCTTTAGCGAGGATTTTACGTGCGAGTCGTTCACTCATATCTTCAACGACGCCACCTGTATGGAATGTCCGCATCGTTAACTGTGTGCCGGGTTCACCGATGGATTGTGCTGCGATAATACCGATAGCTTCACCGACATTGACGCGTTGTCCTGATGTTAGATCAGCGCCGTAGCATTGCGCGCATGCACCTTTTTCCGCTTCGCAAGTAAGTATGGAGCGGACACGCACACTGGGAACTTCTGCTTCCTCTATTATTTGTGCTATTTGTGGTGTAAGTAACGTATTACTTTCCACCATAGTCTTCTTAGTTTCTGGGTGGAGAATGGGTTCAACTGTAACACGACCACTAATTTTAAAACCGATGGAGCCTGCACTTGTCGTGAACTTCAGGATGCCGTGGGTTGTTTCACAATCCTCTTCTGTAATCATGACATCTTGTGCAACATCAACGAGTTTCCGCGTAAGGTATCCTGATGCGGCAGTTTTCATTGCGGTATCAACCAACCCCTTACGTGAACCATAAGTAGAAGTGAAGTAGTCGAGTACATCCAATCCTTCACGATAAGAGGATTGAATGGGTGTAGATAGAATTTCACCGCTTTGCTTTGACTTCAAACCGACAATTGCACTGATCTGAATAAATGGATTTTTGCGTGCACGCGCGCCACTATCCGCCATCAGATGTACTGGACTGAAACCTTCTACATCTTCATCCTGTTCCACCAGATACGTATCAGTTTTAGGAAGCACATCAAAGAGCGTATCTTCAATTTTTGTAACGGTATCATACCAGATGCGAATCTTCTCATTCTCTAATTCCTCAGCTTCAAGGTTTTTCTGCTTGTCTAACCGTTCGATCTGTTGCCTTGCCTCATTGAGGATGTCGTCTTTTGCGGGCGGTATCAAGTAGTCTTGAATACCGGGAGAGATACCGCTGCGCGTTGCGTATTCAAAACTGAGTTTCTGCATGCGGTCCAGCAGAGAGACAGTTTCTGCTGTCCCGAGTTCGTTGAAACAACGTTTTACAAGTTGTGACAGCCTTCTACCGCGTGCTTCTTCATTAAAGAATGGTAATTCAAGTCCTGTTATTTCATCCTTCCAACTCAGTGAGGAAGTGCCATTTGTAAAGGGAAGCACTTCATTGAATATCACGCGTCCGACGGTTGTGAGGATCGGTTCACGGTGCCCTTTAAAAAAGAGTAGCACAGAGTCGTGTAGTTTTAAGGTACCGCATCCGTGTGCATGTGTTATCTGGTCAAGAGACGTGAAGCGGCGTTTTGCCCAAGATTCGTTTTCTAATGTTGCGAAGATTTCTCCCTTCTTCCCATCCTCCCCTTCTTCTGTATAAGCAGCATGGAGTAGTTCTGCTCTTTGTTGATGTTCGGGTAGCTCCTTTGTAAGGAAACTTGCGCCTAAGACCATATCAAGTTCTGGGACTGTAATCGGTTCTCCGTGCGAAGGTTTGAGAATGTTTCCACTACTGAGTAGTAACATTTTAGCTTCTGTGCGTGCTTCAATAGAAAGTGGCACGTGAACAGCCATCTGGTCACCATCAAAATCCGCATTGAATGCTTTACAGACGAGGGGTGGGATTCGGATGGATTTACCTTCAACAAGGACAGGCATAAACGCTTGAATGCCGAGCCGGTGGAGTGTCGGCGGACGATTGAGCAGGACGGGATGATCAGCGATAACTTCCTCCAACGCTTCCCAGACAGGCGAATCGGGTGTGACGTGTTCGGTCATGTGTTTACCGCGTTTGATGGTTTGGACATGTCCGGCTGCCAAGAGTTTTTCAATAATGAAAGGTTTGTAAAGTTCAACAGCCATCAATTTTGGCAGACCACACTGATGCAGTTCAAGTTCGGGTCCAACGACGATCACACTTCTACCGGAATAATCGACGCGTTTTCCGAGTAGGTTCTGGCGGAATCGCCCGACTTTACCTCTAAGAATATCAGATAAGGATTTGAGTGCGCGTTTACCTGGACCGGTAACCTGTCGTCCATGTCTACCGTTGTCCAGAAATGCGTCAACAGATTCCTGAAGCATCCGTTTCTCATTTCTGAGGATAACTTCGGGAGATCTTAGGTCAATAAGTTTCTGTAAGCGGTTGTTGCGGTTAATGACGCGACGATACAGATCGTTGAGGTCACTTGTTGCGAATCTACCACCTTCCAACGAGACCAGAGGACGCAGGTCAGGACTAATGACAGGTAAGACATCAAGGATCATCCATTCAGGTTGCATCTGTGTTTTATTGAACCCAGCCACCATCCTGAGTTGTTTTGACAGTTTCATTTTCTTCTGTCGGCTTGATGTTGCTTCCAGCTCTTCAGTAAGTTTTTCAACATCATCAGGGAGGCTTATTTTTCGTAGCAGTTCTTGAATTGCCTCTGCTCCTGTTCCAGCTTTGAATGTGCCTGGATGCTCTTGCATCTTATTGATTACTTCTATTTCGGTGAGAATGTCTTTCTCATTCAACTCACAACTTTCATCGGTGACGTCTGTGACAATAAACGCTTCAAAATAGAGGACGCGTTCAACTTGACGTGATGCAAGTTCAAGGAACGTCCCGATACGGGATGGGATACCTTTAAAGAACCAGATATGGGAGACCGGTGTTGCAAGTTTGATGTACCCGAGTCGTTCACGTCGGACTTGTGATTTCGTTACTTCAACCCCACACTGATCACAGATAAGTCCTTTGTGTTTGATTCGCTTGTATTTCCCGCAACTGCATTCAAAATCTTTCTGTGGTCCGAATGTTGCTTCACAGAATAGTCCTTGGTGTTCAGGGCGAAAACTTCGGTAGTTAATCGTTTCTGCCTTTTTGATTTCTCCACAGTCGCATGTATCTTTTTCGGGGCATGACCAAGCGCTGCCTGCGGGATTCCTATTCTTACAGGATGTCCGTTTTGCCCAATCTCTAATCTGTTCAGGTGAGGCGATGCTGATAGATATACGATTGAATTGCTGTTCATTGTCTGCCATTATTTTGCTCCTTTAATCATTGTGGGAAGACTATCGGTCTGTCCACCCTATAACTTGTAGGTCGGGTAGAGCGAAGCGAAACCCGACTCTGCTTATGATATGTCGCTTCATGTCGGGTTTCGTTCCTCTACCCGACCTACTTATTGAGTCTGGACTATCAACTATTCGGAATCATCTGTGTTCCATGCAAGCTTCAGAGGTGGTTCTTCATCTATTGGTTCTACTGTTTCCACAGTGTGTAAAAGTGGGAAACCGATGTCGTGTAGTCCTTGCTGTACTGAATCGACATCTGAGGGATCTCCTTCAGTGAGTTCAACATTTAGGCCGAGGCTTTGTAGTTCTCTGACGAGTACGTTGAAGGATTCAGGTGTACCTGGTTTCATTGGACTCTGTCCTTTGACGATAGATTCGTATATTTTGGTTCTGCCTTTGACATCGTCGGACTTGATTGTTAACATTTCTTGAAGTGTGTGTGCTGCGCCGTAAGCTTCAAGTGCCCATACTTCCATTTCACCGAGTCGTTGTCCGCCGTGTTGTGCTTTACCCCCAAGTGGTTGCTGTGTGACTAAGGAGTATGGACCTGTAGAACGTGCGTGCATTTTATCTGCGACGAGGTGGTTCAGTTTAAGGAAATAGACGTATCCTACAGTGACCTCTTGTCCGAACGGATCGCCCGTTCGTCCATCGTAGAGGACACTCTTCCCGGTTTTCTTGACGTTTTCGGGCAATTCTGTATCATCCAACATCTCAAAGACTTCTGCTTCTGTTGCCCCGTCAAATACGGGTGATGCGATGTGCAATCCGTGTTCCTTGCAAGCCAAGCCTAAATGGATTTCAAGGATTTGACCAACGTTCATACGAGATGGCACACCGAGCGGATTTAGTACGATATCGACCGGGGTTCCATCGGGTAGATATGGCATGTCTTCTTCGGGTAGAATTTTTGCCACGACGCCTTTGTTTCCGTAGCGTCCTGCCATTTTATCTCCGATTGAGATTGGACGTCGGCTTGCTACATAAACTTTGACGAGTTTCAAGACACCTGGTTTGAGTTCTTCGCCAGCATCAAGTTTCTCCAGTGCTTCATCTTTCTCTTTTGTATAATCTGTGATGCGACCAGAAGCGATATCCTGAAGACTCTTAATGTGACTCATGGCTGTTTCATCCGTAATTTGGAGCGATTCAAGTTGATTTTGTGAAAGTTCTTCCAGATATTCTCGGGTCAACACTTCTCCTGCTTTTAATTGTTGAGGTGCATCAGTGCTGTCTCCATCTGTGCTATCTTGCTCGATTTTGAAGGTTGTGGGATATGCAAGCTCTTTGTTAGCCAATGTTTCCCGTAATTCTTCGGTCATCCGTTCGGAGACTTGGTTGCGTTTTTCAAGCCACGTCTGCTCAATCTGTTTTCGTAGTGCGTCTTGTCGCCATGCGGTTTTTTCACTATCAGGTGTCGCTTGTCGAGAGAATACCTTAACATCAATGACCACGCCTTCTACACCGGGACGGGTATAAGCCGAAGCGTCTTTAACCTCTTTAACTTTTTCACCGAAAATAGCGCGAAGTAGTTTTTCTTCGGGTCCATATTCGCTTTCTCCTTTCGGTGAGATTTTTCCGACAAGGATACTTCCCGTTCCGACAACACTCCCCACTCGGATGATACCTTCATCATCAAGTTGTGCAAGGCTTCGTGCGGACATGTTTGGAATATCCTTTGTGATCTCCTCATCTCCCATTTTTGTTTGCCTTGCAGTGACTTCAAACTCTTCAATATGAATTGAGGTGAATGTATCATGCTTGATAAGCGATTCGCTGATAAGTATGGAGTCTTCAAAGTTATGTCCGCCCCAGGGCATATAGGCACAGAGCACATTTCTTCCGAGTGCAAGTTCTCCACCTTCGGTAGCTGTTCCATCAGCGATGACATCGCCCGCGTCAACGACATCTCCGATATTTACGCGTGGACGTTGATGTATGCATGTTCCGCTGTTGCTGCGTTTGAAGTTTTTCAATTTGTAGACATCATATCCCATTTCACTGAATCCGTGTTCGCCTTCTTCAAGGTGGAGAGCTTGTCCTGTACGGATTAGAATTTCTTCTGCGTCAACACTGGAAACGACACCGCCTCTCTGTGCAATGACCATTGCATTTGCATCGCGTGCGGCGCGATGTTCCATACCTGTGCCGACCCATGGTGCTTCGGGTCTGACTAATGGTACTGCCTGTCGTTGGTGGTTTGCTCCCATGAGTGCTCGGTTAGCGTCTTCATGTTCTAAGAATGGGACGAGTGCAGCGGAGACTCCTACGATCTGTTGTGGGGCAATACCGATATATTCAATTTCATTCAAGTCGCGTTCAAGAACTTCTTCACCTTTGCGGCTCCGTAGTGTTCTCCGTTTATCGTTAGACTTGATAGCGTCTGCAGGTGCGATGTGGTATCTGTCCTCTGCATCCGCTGTTAGATATTCAACGTTTTTGGTTATCTTACCATTGCGTATTGCTCTATAGGGCGTTTCTAAGAATCCGTAAGGATTAACACGTGCAAATGTTGCTAATGAGACGATAAGACCGATTGAGGGACCTTCAGGTGTTTCTAACGGACAGACGCGTCCATAATGTGTGCGATGAACATCACGAACCGCTGCAGTTGCCCGGTCACGATGAAGTCCACCCGGTCCGATTGCTGAGATACGGCGTTTGTGTGTGAGTTCATCTAAAGGGTTGATCTGTTGCATGAATTGAGAGAGTTGGTTGGAACCGAAAAACTCTCGGAGTGCCATCATCAGAGGTTTTGGATTAACCACATTCTTGGGGTTTTTCAACTGTGAATCTGTCGTCGTACTAAGTTTTTCACGTGCTGCCCGACGTATCTGCAGCAGTGCAATTCGGAACTGATTTTCCAGAAGTTCTCCGATGACGCGAACCCGTCGATTACCGAGGTGGTCTAAATCATCTACGTCTTTAAGTCCATTTCGTATGTCCATGAGATGTTGCAGGGTAGCAGCAATATCCTCTTTTCGGAGTGTCCGCATATCTTCTGATGGCATTTCACCGGATTCATCAAGATAGATAGGCATTTCACTGAATTTTGAGTTGCATTTGTATCTTCCCACAGTACCTAAATCGTATCGTGCGCCGTCAAAAAAGAGTCGTTCCAGACTTGCCAGGGCACCTTCGCGTGTTGGGGAATCACCGGGTCTAAGGTTGCGAAAGATCTCAATCATTGCTCCTTCTTTTAATGTGCCGCCACCATAAGCTTTGACTGTATCACGGGAGAGTGTGTTACGCAAATATCGGAGTTCCTGTTCATCCGAGTCTACCAAAACTTCAACTTCTGTGACATTTGCATCTGTGAGCCTGTCATATTCTAACTCAGACAGTTTTGTGTTTGCCTCAAGGAGCACTTCACCCGTTTCTTCATTGACGATGCTTTTAGCGATGACTCGTCCGACAACATCCTGTTCCAACGGAATAGTTTCAGTACGGCTGAAGAGTTTTAGGATTTCCTCATCTGTTTCCCAACCGAGTGCGCGTAATAGAACGGTTGCTAATATTTTCTTTTTCCGGTCTAATCGGACATGGATGCAGTCCTTTGAGTCGAATTCAAACTCTATCCAGGCACCTCTATAGGGTATGATTTGCCCTGTTGGTAGTTTCTGTGTACTTGTTGCATGTGACTTGTCAAGAAAAATTACACCAGGTGACCTCTGTAATTGGTTGACTATGACACGTTCGGATCCGTTAATAATGAACGTGCCATTTTCGGTCATTAGCGGGATGTCTCCGAGGTATACGTCAGATTCTGTGATGTCTAAGACGCGTGTTTGTCCTGTATCATCATCTTTTTCTCGTTCAACACACATAAGCCGTGCTTGTAGCCGCATCTGATAGTTGAGTCCACGGGATTCACAGTCAGATAGATCATGTGTTGGTGCGCTAAGTGTGTAGCTAACGAATTCGAGACTTGTTGTTTCTTTAAAGTCATAAATTGGAAAAACTTCCTCAAATAGAGCCTGAAGTCCTTTTGACTCTCGTTGTTGACCATCCTCAATATCGCGTTGCATAAATGCTGAGTATGATTTTTTTTGGGTCTCAATTAAGTCAGGTAAATCAAGAACTGATGGGGTTTTTGCAAAGGATCGACGGGGTCTTAATGCTGCTGTACTTCTCTTGTTTTTACCACTGTTTTCTATTTTATCTGGCATAAGATTATTCACCTTGCGCGGGTCGCTGATGGGTTGAAGGTTTCGCGATTCGACTGCTATAACCGAGGCGTTAATAGCCAAGTTGTTAATAGAGACATAGATTCAATTAGTCGGGGAGTGGACGCAAATAACCCGCTTGCACGACACCGTATTTTATTAGGTGTAGCAAGTGGGAAGCCCGCCTAATTTGGGTGCTACACTGAACTGCCATGAACACCTTTTATTTAGTGCAAAAACATTTGCCTATTTCTTGAAGAAGTTATATACTTCATTAAAGTGCCACTTCATTTAAAGTGAGAACAGCAACATAACGTACACTTTTATAACTTCTACCCTTATAACTTCTTGGCGTAACGTAGAATTATACATCAAGTTTCATAAGAATGTCAAGGAAAAATGCAGAATTTTTTGTAAAATTCCGAATTTAATTTGCAGTCGGTATATTCAGACGAGTTTTCATCTTATGAAGACGCTCTTAGATCAATTTCCTGTCAAAGCGATTATCGGTATTTTAGCAGCGGAACCGTCCATTCTGCCAACTGTCTATGAGGAATTGTCTGAACACTTCGGTACTATTGATTTTACCAGCGAACTTTTCACTTTTGATAGCACAGATTACTACGAAGCTGAAATGGGGAAAGACCTTAAAAGGCAGTTTATTAGTTTTGAGAAATTGATTGATGCGGGAACTTTATCAGATAAGAAACTATTGACGAACCGAGTGGAACAGCACTATACGCGTGAAGGCACCTCACAACGTCGTGTGAATTTAGATGTAGGTTATGTCTGTTTGGCAAAGTTGGTGCTTGCATCTACCAAGGACCACGCACATCGTATCTATCTGCGGGATGGTATCTATGCTGAAATGACACTCCGTTACTATCACAAGACTTTTCAACCGTGGGAATGGACGTATCCGGATTATCGTTCTCCTACCTACATTGCAATTTTTAATCATATCCGGACAATTTATAGGGAGCAAATTCAAGCATGAATGAATACAGAAGATGGAAGATAGGAAGGTTGGAAGAATGGAAAAGATGGAAGAGGGGAAGATTGGAAGATAGGAAAAGATGGAAGATGGGAAGGTTGGAAGAATGGATTGTTTCATTTTGTTCGCGGTGTAAATTCATTGCTTTTTTGAGTATCTGTGTGTTTCTATTACAGTTCGCGAGTTTTTCTTGGGCTGAGGAGGGGGAAGAGCAGCGGATGCGAGCACGCGACATCGACATCATTATCGGTTCGCTTCCTACAGGAAAATTCAACGCTATCACGGATGTACCTGGCGTTAAAGTCGGACACGTTACTTTGAACGAAGGGGAGTCTATCCGGACCGGTGTTACGGCTATCCTTCCCCATGATGATATTTGGAAAAAGCGATACTTTGGAGCGGCACATACTATTCATGGCAACGGTGAAGCGACTGGCATCGCTCGGATAAATCAGGCAGGATGGATTGAGTCCCCAATTCTACTGACCAATACGTTAAGTGTTGGTGCTGTCCACGACGGTGTTGTGCGATATATCGTGAAACGATACCCTAACGACAATATTATTCTCCCAATTGTTGCAGAATGTTATGATGGTGGATTGAACGACATAAGCGGTCTCCATGTCAAACCGATACATGCGATTGAAGCGATTGAAAAAGCATCATCTGGTCCAGTGGCTGAGGGATGTGTCGGTGGCGGTACAGGTATGCGGAGTTACGGGTTCAAAGCGGGTATTGGTACTGCTTCTCGTGTGTTGCCAGAAGACAGTGGTGGTTGGAAAGTCGGTGTATTGGTAAATGCCAACGGTGGCAGACGACATCAGCTGCGTATTGACGGTGTGCCTGTCGGTAAGGCATTGACAGAGGATCAGGTGAAACCGGGTAGGGATGGATCTTTTATTATTGTCATCGCGACTGACGCGCCATTGTCCCATCGTCAGTTGAAACAGGTGGCGATGCGTGCGACACACGGACTCGCACGTACAGGGACTCCGAGTACTGATAGCAGCGGTGAATTCGTGATTGCGTTTTCAACGGCTAACGTTTTTCCAGGTAATACGGAGAGCGGTACTTTTCAAATTGATATGGTCGTCAATAGACGTTTGAGTTCACTCTTTCAGGCGACAATTGAGGCGACTGAGGAGGCAGTTATCAATTCTATGACAATGGCAACGACTATGACTGGACGTAACGGTCGGACGATGCCTGCAATTCCGTTAGATCGGTTGAGACAGGTGATGCAGCAGTATGGACGTTGAGTGTTTGTGAAGGTTATTCTGGACTTGAATCTATGCTTCATCTGTATCGCGTTTCTCAACGAGATAATACAACGCCGGTAAGACAAGCAGAGTTAGGAACGTAGCAGTAATCATACCCCCACTAATCACAATTGCAAGCGGTTTCTGAAGTTCTGCACCTGAACCGTGTGCAAGCGCAAGGGGTAACATCCCTAAACCTGTAGTTAAAGCTGTCATGAGTACTGGACTTATCCGCTCCGATGCGCCTTTCATCACAGCATCATATAGCGACATACCTTCTGAACGCAGGGCATTGATATGTGAAACTAAGATGATGCCGTTACGCACAGCAATGCCGAAAAGTAGAATGAAGCCTACCATTGATGGAATACTCAAGACTCCACCTGTGAGGAAAACACTTACTACACCCCCTATTAACGCAAGCGGTAGATTCAACATTACCAAGATTGAGAGCTTCATTGACCCCATCGCAAGGTACAGCAATATACATATTCCAAGAAAGACAAAACCTGTTTGGATCAGTATACGATTTTGTGCTCTTTGTTGACTCTCAAACTGACCCCCATAAGTGAGGAAATACTCCTCTGGTATATCAACATGTGCATCAATTTCTCTTTTTACTTCATCAATAAAATTACCGAGATCCTTATCTTGTACATTGCACTGAATCACGATTCTCCGAGAAACATTCTCACGGTTGATAGTATTCGGGCCGAATCCGAAACTAACATCTGCAACTAATTTCAAAGGAATGAACGCTCCTGTTGGAGTTCGTAGTTTTAGATTTCCAATAGAATTGACGGTATTTACACGTCTTGGGTCAATCCGAACAACAAGATCATACTGACGTTGCCCCTGAATAACCTGACTGACAGTTTCACCTTTGAATGCGGCTTCTGCGAAATGTGTTACATCTTGTACACTTAACCCGTACCGTGCTGCTTCATACCGTTTGACTTTAATCTGAAGTTGTTCAATTTGTGCCTGTTGTTCAACTTGTAAATCCGCGACTCCGTCAATATCAGCCATCACTGTTTTAATCTCTTCTGCTTTCTGTCTTAATATATCAAGATCGGGACCAAACAGTTTCAGTGCAACTTGTGCACTTACGCCAGACAACAGATGGTCAAGTCGGTGTTGGATCGGTTGTCCGACAGAGACTTGCACGCCCGGAAAGTTCTCTGACGACAGCAGTTCCCGGACAACTATGAGTAGGTCTTCGCGTGTCTTTTCACGTTCATCTGGCGGAATAAAATTGACAACGATCTCATGTGTATTCACATCGTGCGCGTGTTCATCAACCCCAGCACGTCCGGTCCGACTACTAACACTCGTCACCTCTTCAATCTCCAACAATCTCCTCTCCATTTCGCGACCGATCCGTGTAGATTCTCCCAGTGAGGTACCGGGTGGAGAATATACACTGATTGTAAAAGTCGCTTCGTCCATCACAGGCAAAAATTCTCGACCCAAACGGGGAATTGCTCCTATTGTAACGATAACCAATATAAGAGCAACTGTCACGACCAGCCATCTTAAACGTATGACCCATGACAGAATCGGACGATAGGCACGTTTGATCCACATCACAACAGGTTGAAGTGTCAATGCAGATTCTACTTCTGATTTTGGTGCTAAAGCAACAACGAACAATCTCCATCTCACTAAAAGGTTACGAAAGGGGATAGATAAACGCCGGAACATTGTTGTCCTACCTCTATTTTCAGATAAAGGCATCTCTTGTAGAGGTATTCCTCTTACACGTCCCAATAGTAAATCGCTTAAGACCGGAACTACCGTTAAAGCTACAAGTAGTGATGCAGCCATGGAAATTACGACTGCCCAACCGAGAGGACGGAACATCCTGCCTTCAATGCCACTCAGGTTAAAGAGTGGCAAGAAAACCAGTATTATTATCAAGGTGGCGAATACGATAGAAACACGCATCTCATCGCTTGCACGGTTTACGACTTGTGTCGGTGTTTCGCCTGTCTCATTACCCAATTCTCGTAGGTGAAAAAACTCTTGCAATCTTCGGAAGATGTTCTCTACATATACAATTGCATCATCAACAACCATCCCTACAGCGATAGCCAAACCGGCAAGTGTCATGATGTTAAGTGTGCCTCCCTGCCAGAGTAACACAATAATTGCTATAATCAACGACAACGGAATAGCGGTGAGTGTAATCAGTGCTGTGCGGATGTTGAATAGGAAAATAATGAGAACAATTACCACCAGTATGGCACCATCTCGTAATGCTTCTTTGACAGTATCTACAGCCCGTCGTATCAAGTCCGCTTGTGCATATTCAACTTCTACTTTAACACCTTCATGCAGTGATTTCTCCAATGTTTCCAGTTCTTCTACCACTTTGTCGCTAAGTGCAAGTGTATTTATCCCCGGTTGTTTGACGACCTTACCTAAAACAGTTTCCTCGCCGTTTCGACTCCCTGCTCCCCGACGGATTTCTGGAATAGACCCGATTTTCACTGAGGCAACATCTTTTATGAGGATAGGTATGTTATTTTTTCTAACATCAATCACAACATTCTCAATATCGGTAACAGAAGAAATTCGTCCCAATCCTCTAATCATCAACTCACGTCTATCCTTGATAAGAAACCCGCCTGCAGCGTTATCATTGCTCTTTTCCAGTGCATGTGCTACGTCTTCAAGGGAGATTCCATAACTGACTAACCTATCAGGATTAACAAAGACCTGAAAACGTCTTACATAACCCCCAATGTTAATCACATTGGCGATTCCTCCTTGTGATTGGAGCCGATACTTTATCACCCAGTCTGCTATGTCGCGGAGTTCCATCGGGTCAAGTTCTTCGCCCGTTTCATCAATGATCGCGTATTCAAGTATTTCCCCTAAGAGTGAAGAGGTCGGTAAAATGATCGGTGTATCAACACCTTCCGGCAAATTTGTACCAACAAGTAATAGTCTTTCAGATACCATCTGTCGTGCAAGGAATATGTCCATACCCCATTCAAACTCAACAAAAACAAGAGACAGGCCGATAGCTGAAGATGAACGAACACGGGTAACATCTGGGGCACCGTTCATTGAACTTTCTATAGGTAATGTAACAAGCGTTTCCATCTCTTCGGGGGACCATCCATGCGCTTCCGTGAGTACAGTGATACGCGGTGGATTGATGTCAGGGTAGACATCAATTGGGGCAGTTTGGAACATCCTAAAACCAATAATGGCTGAAGCGATGAGTCCAATCATAACCAACAGTCTGTTCCTAAGTGATACTTCAGTGATTTTTGACCACATTGATCTGCCTCCTTTTATGGATACTAATGTGAGTGTCCTGCGTGCGGGTCAATCACGACTGCTGAACCCGCTGCAGCTCTCATCAGTTGATGCATGCCCTGTATCACGACCTTCTCACCTGCTAACAATCCTTCTTTGATTTCAATATGCTGATCATCCTTCACACCCACCTCGACTTCATGTTTAACATAAGTGTTACCAGATTCAACAAATACAATCTGTGTTGCGCCGTCTTCAAGTACAGCATTTAACGGTACACTTAAGACATCGTCCAATTCTTCTATCACAAAGGTCTGTTCTGCAAACATACCGGGTTTCAGATGGTGTTCAGAATTACCTACCTCTGTCCAGATAGACACTGTGCGTTTTTCTGGGTTAACGATGGCAGAAATTTGGGAAATCTTACCTGTGAAAAACTTTTCTGGATAAGCAGGGGTACGAATTCGCGCAACACTACCGACCTGCCATTTGTCAGCGACTACTGCAAGCGTGTCTTCATAAACCTCACTTTCAACCCAGACAACATCCGTATCAAGTATTGAATATAGAGAATTACTCTTATCTACAGTTGCACCAAGCGTTACATCCTGCTTAATAATCTGGCCGGCAGCTGGGGCGGTGACGTAGAATTGGGATTGTTGTTTTCCTGATTCTATGATTTCATCTATCTCTTTCGCTGTCATACCGTAAACTTGAAGCTGACTTCTCACCTTCGCTAATTGAATAGCAGCGTTACGTTGGGATTCTTCTATTTGCAGTAATGCCTCTAACGTCTCTGAACTTGTCATGAATGGAGCATATTCTTCGATGAGTTCTTCAGTGGATAATTCATCAAACGATTCAATTTTACGTGTCTTAGAGAGGGTTTCCATCTGAATTGCAGTCATACCGACCGCTAAAGCCCGGTGTTTGTTTGCTTCAACCCGAATATCAGCAGACTTGTAGGCTGATTCGGCATCTACGAGCTCTGCTGCTTCATCTATCAGCGTGACATATTTCAGAACGTCCTTATCTTTACTGGAAGACGATTTATCCGACATCTTGCTCTCAGAATTCAGTAAGGTCATAATCGGTGTAGACCCATCATCACTCAGAATCTTACTAACCGTCTCTTCACTGACACCCAGTAGATGCAATTGGCGTTTCGTACCTGTAAAAACGTTAGTTGCTTTTATGTATTCCGCTTGCTTTGTAATGAGTTCTTTCTGTGCAGAAAAACGCAAATCCGTTAGAGATTTAATCCGTTTAAGGGTATCCTCAAGCAAATTGCGTTCTACATGAGATTTCACTAATTCAACACGCATCTGTTCAAGGGCAGATATTGTCTTAGCGATGGCAATTGACCGATGCTTTTGATATGCGTTTTTCAGCTCCTGTAGCTCGTTCAAAGACTGTAAAAAGTCAATTTGGCGTGTCTGTAGTTCCAAACGTATCTGTTTGGCAAAAACTGATTTCTGTTTTACTGATGTAGCATTCAACGATTTCTGTTGATGTGCTGCTTCAATCAGATTAATAACTGCCAATTGCAAGTCTATACTCTCCAATTCAAGCAATACATCCCCTTTCTTCACTGTGTCACCGAGATTGAAATGAATATGTTTGACAATCCCGCCAATTCTTGGGGTGACAATTGCTCGTTTACCGGGATGTGAAATGATATTTCCCGTAACTTGGACTACCTTACCAATAGTTCGAATGCCTACGTCGGCAGTTTTTAAACCGATGTTAGCCTTTGCTTTATCCGTAAGCGTCACACTATTTTCTGCGGCGTGATCATGATCATCGTGTTCATCGTGTTCATCGTGTTCATCACCCTCATCGTGTTCATCGTGTTCATCACCCTCATCGTGTTCATCACCCTCATCGTGTTCATCACCCTCATCGTGTTCATCATGTTCATCATGTTCATCTATTTCACTATCAGTTTGTTCATCAGCTGCGCTGACAAATTCTATTGTTGAGTTTAACAAGAACAGACCATTTGAAGCAAACACACAGATTACTAAAACAGATACTGTTAAATGTATGTAACGTTTCATTTTATCCTCCTTAATGATTGGTACAGGCAATCAGTGCCATCACACCTATGGCACTAACGCAATAGGCGTACCGATAGCTGATTCAAGTTCAGCAATGGATTTATGATATGATTCAAGTACATCAAGATAGGCAAAACGCGCTTTGACGAATTCGGTCTGCAAGAGTAGCACTTCTAATAGTTGCACCTCACCTAATTCGTAAGCAGCACGTGTAAGCGTTAAATTTTCATTGAGTAGTTTCAGCAGATCACCTTCATAAAACTGAAGTGTTTTTTTGGTTGCAGTCAGTGTAATATATGCTGCGATGACTTCGCTGGTAATTTGTTTCTCAGCATTAGTTATGTCTGCAGCATCAACTTGTAATTGTGCCTTTGCAGCTTCTATCTCAGCGCGATTTCTATCAAATATAGGTAGCTGTAGCGAGAGTTTCACACCATATCCCGTATGACCAAGACTACGTTCGGCACTACCCCCTATTGTCAAGTCAGGTAAGTTGGCACTCTTTGCAAGGCGATACGTTTTTTCTGTGAGTTGGACATCTAAACGGCGGGACATTAAGTCCGCACGATTGGCAAGCGCGTGCACCTTCAACCCCTCAAGTTCCAATGCTTTAGATGGTTTTTCTGGTATCATAGCACTTACAATCGGTTTTGCATCAAGTGGTGCTCCCATCAAACCGTTCAATCTAAGCTGCGCTAACAGCAAATTACTTTCTAAAGTTTTTGTCTCCCGAATTGCTGTTTGCAGTTGAATATTCGCAAGTGAAACCTGTGTAACTGATATATCTCCTGTTTCATACTGCAGCCTTGCCATGTTTAGCATCTGTTGATTGTGTTTAACAATCTCCTCTGCTAACTTGACCTTCTCTTGAAGAATCATCAGTTCATAAAAGGCAAGTTTTACGGATTTGGTCAGTTCTTGTGATTCATGTGTGAGTTCCAGATTAACTTTGTCAAGATTCATCTCGGCTATTCTTCTTCTATGACGCCGTTGTCCGCCTATTTCAAAAGACTTCGTCATTTCAACAATCTGTTCACCGTGTATACCGCTAATATATTCAGATTCAAATTCAGGATTGCTAAATATTGCCATTCCCTCAAGTTGTGCTTTTGAAACTTTAATTCTCTCTTTAATCACATTGAGTGCAGGGTTTTTGTTTATCGCTGTCTCAATGGCGGTGTCAAGTTTTAGTTCTTCATTTATGTCGGCGAGGACATAAGATGTTAAGAAATTAAATGTAAAAAGGCATATCCAGATCATTTGGCAGATAACGCTCAATTTAATTCTCATAAGTATTCTGCTCCTCATTCATTAGATGTTCAATTTAATTTACTTTGCCTTAGTCTACAATCAAACTTTTTGTAAATAACCTAAGTTGCTATCTAAGTGGTTTATTCGGTAAGTTTTGTGTTTTGAATTCCGTAAATCCACCCTCCCTTTATCTCCGCAAGTGAGGAAGGGGACTTTTGAACCTATAACGTAACGTCAGCTTGATTAATCATTTCGGTTGCGTTCGCTTACGCCATTTTCGTATCTAGGAGGCGTGCATTGTAGCACAAACTTTCAGTTTGTGGCACATTTTCGCAAACTGAAAGTTTGCGCTACATTTATCAAATTCACATTATAACGTAGGTTTGTATAGGGTAAATGTTTAGCGAGCAAACCACTTACATAATATCTAATTGCAATATATTGATTATCTACGTTCTGTTTTTTGTTGAAGGAATTCTTTACGGAAAATGGTAGGATTAAATCAGCAGCGTAACGGTTCGAAGGGATTTAAGCGTAGGGTCTATCAAAGGGGGAATGCGGGTTAACGATTTAGTATTCGGAATCGCAGAAACATTCGCTTCAAGTGGGATCGGTGAGATGATAGATATAAGGGTGGAAAGGATCGGTTTCTTTGCATCTATAATAATTGCTGTTTCGGTGTTTATACAAGCAAAAATCGGCAGATCGAGACATTCTCCACAGTGGTCTGCTTCTATAAGGTTAGGTTCATGCAAACTATTGTGGTGGCAACAACCGTGATCAATATATTCAAATTTGAAGTGTCCATCTCCACCAATACACAGTACATAGTCAGACAGCTGCATCGGTATGATGGCAGAATATACCAAGAGACATATCAACGGAAGAGTAATTTTCTGGCGTACAAATAAATTCAAGGACATTTTCAATTCACCAAATGGATTGGTACAGGATTGCCATTATTATTTCTTGCGAAATCCTAATTAATATTTATAGTTTACCAGATTCTGGCAAGTATGTCAAGCAAAAGAAAGATGTGTGTGTAAAGTTTTTGCACTCTATTTGTCTGAACCAGGATTTCCAGGATAAGAGGTTTCTTGTGCTATCAGATGGATAGGGTGGAATGCATCCTTTGTCTGAACCATGTTTTTCAGGATTATAGGATTTCCAGGATAAGAGGTTTAAGGTGACGTTGCGTTAATCGCATTTAGTGGGAAAATCCTGTAATTTCGTAGTGTGTCTCCTTTCAAAATCGTACCATATGGTACGAAATTTCGTACCGTGGTACGATTTAGTACATTGGCTTTGGCGTTAGTTACAGTAGGGTTTTGTAGCGTGTTTTTTGATAGAGTTAAATTTTTTAAATTCCTAATTGGTACGAAATTCTCTGCATGTTGAAATATGGATGAAAATATTGCATTTTTTCTGATATAATGATTATTTGTGGACATTTCATAGAATAGCATTGTAAGCACCGTTTTAAATAAACTTTTGGTTATTCATTTAATAACTTATATTGTATTGTAACATATATAAATACAGAAATCAAGTTAAAATTAAGGAAAAATGATTTTTTTCATTTTTTGCTTGAAGCAATTATCGCTTTAGCAGAGCTCAGAGGCAAAACAATAGATGAGATTATTGCAGAGGTCGGAGTAAAAAGGTAGTGAATACAAAAAAGATAAAAGCGACATACAGAAATGGCGTAATTGAACCGTTAAATAAGATTAACCTTCCTGAAGGACAAGAGATTGAGATCGAACTCAGACTCCCCTCAAAAGGTTCTCATGTGCTTTCGCGCGAAGCAAAAAAAGAATTGATCCACAAGATGAACGGTTCAATGAAAGGAACATGGGGAAGCACCGTTGAAGAAATTGACGCTTATATCAAGTCAGAAAGACAATCATGGGATCGCGAATTTTAGATTTCACTGTAGCAAACTCACACATCGCATCCGTGTTGTTGGACTCCTCTGTTCTTATATACTATCTTGAAGGGGTTAAGCCTTACAATACATATACGTCCACTACCTCACCGTGCCCTACCAACCCTTGAAACTGACGAAACCCGATCCTGCAACGCCAACTGTAGAAGATGATAACCTCATTATCCACAGCGATAACCTGCACGTTCTGAAGGCGTTAGTTTACGGGTGTGTAAAGTTTCTGTCACTTTATCTGTCTGAATCGCGGATTACGCGGATTACGCGGAAGGGGTTTCTTGTGCATGTCAAGTTTACTTTCGCAAGTTGGCTTTGATTTTAGCAGAACCCCATAGGTGTCAATTTAGTACAGAAAAGGGTAATGAAGGATGAATGTGTTTGGAGAAAGAAGCACAATCAAGGATGAATGTGCTACAGGCCTGGTCATGGGAATTGTTAAATTGATGATTATAGGGAGTTTTTAGCAAAACCCTCTTTTTCTGTGTTCTCTGTGTTTTCCGCGCCTTCCGCGATTCTGACGCGTAATCTGTCTGAATCTCGAAAAGCACGGAGGAGGCAGATATGCTCCTGAATCTTCTGGGCAAAAACTTTACACACCCTTTTAAGGTTGACAATTGGAATATTAGCGTGTATAATTTAGAAAATCGCCAATTGAAGAAATTGACAGTAACTGTGAAGAATAAGCCACTATAGATATGGGTTCACAATCATACAAGTTACGTTATTATATTTCTTAGGCAAGACGCTGATTACTTGCTTAGGATTATTTGATATCCAGAAACCAAATAACGCTAAGCCGATTTAACAATAGGAGATTGTTATGCAAGCGTACTATACTGCACAGATACAACGCCGCGGTGAGTGGTGGATCGGTTGGATACAAGAAGTATCCGGAGTCACTTGTCAAGAAAAGACACGAGAAGAATTGCTTGAAACACTGAAGATCACACTTCTCGAAGTCTTAGAATATGACTCGCAGGAAGCAGTTCGCCGAGCCGAAAGCGAGTATGAGGAAGTAAAAATTGCTGTATGAAACGTGTACAGTTGATCAAGCATCTCAAAAAGCACGGATGCATTTTGATTCGAGAAGGCAAAAGGCATGCATTGTGGGGTAATCCGGAAATAGACACTCGTACTGCGGTGCCAAGGCACACTGAAATTGACAATGTACTTGCCAGAGAAATCTGTAAACAGTTAGAAATTCCACGTGCATAATTTACTGACCTCACCGATTGTATAACGGTGAGGTCAATATTTTATCAACGTTTATTTAGTGTGAAAATAATTTTAGCAATACATTCTCGTGCGACTGAAAAGGATCTCCCATGCCAACATTGGAATTCAAAGGAAAACAACACATCTACGCCCACCACCTCACCGTCCCCTACCGACCTCTTGAAACTGACGAAAGCCGCTCCTGCAACCCGACCAGTGAAAACGATAACCTAATAATCCACGGTGACAACCTGCATGCCTTAAAAGCATTACTGCCATGCTATAAAAATCGTGTTAAGTGTATCTATATTGATCCGCCCTACAACACTGGTAACGAAGGATGGATTTACAACGACAACGTGAACAGTCCGCTGATGCAAAACTGGCTTACAGAGAATGCCTCCGTTGACAACGAAGACCTTGAGAAACATGACAAATGGCTTTGCATGATGTGGCCGAGGTTGCACCTACTAAGAGAATTGCTTGCTGAAGATGGGGTAATCTTTATCTCTATTGATGATAATGAAGTACATCATTTGCGGATGTTGATGGATGAAATATTCTTTGAGCAGAACTTTATTGAGTCATTTGTCTGGCGATCGCGGTTAGGACGTGGAGCAACATCAAGAAACACATCAAAACTTCATGAGCATATAATCGTATATGCTAAAGACATCACATCAATAGAATTCAGAGAAGAGGTGAGAGTTAGAGAAACAGACTCAAGAGAGAGATTAAGACAATGGGGACAAGGAGATCGGAGAGAAGATAGACCTACTATGTATTATCCTGTTCACTCATCCGAATTCGGTAATATATTTCCTATAAGACCAGACGGTACTGAAGGTCGTTGGAGAGTCGCTCAATCTACAATGCAACAACTCATTGAGAATGATTTAGTGGTTTTTGAACAGCACTCTGATGGTCGTATTGAGGCATATAGAATTATACCTGCTGGAACTGAAACGTATACAGCCTACCCATCTATGTTGAATTCTGAAATAGTTAGAACTACTGCTCATGGAAGTATTGAATTAAGAAAGATCATGAGGTCAAACCAATTCCCTTATCCTAAACCATCATTACTGATTAAGGAGTTTATATCACTCTGCACCAAGAATGACGATATTGTCCTCGACTCCTTTGCCGGCAGTGGCACAACTGCCCACGCTGTTCTTGCCCTCAACAAAGAAGATGGTGGTAACCGTAAATTTATCCTTATTGAATGTGAAGATTATGCAGATACCATCACCTCAGAACGTGTCCGTCGCGTTATCAACGGTGTTCCCGATGCAAGTGACGATGCATTGCGCGAAGGGTTAGGCGGTTCTTTTATTTACTGCACTTTGGGTAAACCGATTGAGGTTGAAACGATGCTTACTGGAGAAGGTTTGCCCGAATTTTCAGCACTTGCCGCGAATCTATTGCTAACGAAATCTGGGAATGCTATAGGATCGGATACGTTAGATTCACAGAACAGCGATGGATTTTTTTACAACGATGACGAATATGACTACTACCTACTCTACAAACCTGACCTTGATTATCTACGTAGTGACGATGCGGTACTCAACTTGGAGCGAGCAGAACGTATCCGCGATGTGTGCGGTGAAAATGGTAGAAAGGCGATTGTGTATGCGGCGGGGAAATACATCGGGCAACGTGAACTTACGGGGATGGGTATTATATTTTGTCAGCTGCCGGATGCATTGCATGAGAGATAAGCATGCCTCAATATGATGGAATCGAAATGACAGAAAAATTAGTTTTGACTTGAAAATTATACTTTTAGATATTTTTGTTGTGAAAGAGTGTGTAAAGTTTTTGTCACTTGTCTGAACCAGGATTTTCAGGATAAAAGGGTTGCGGTAAAGTATCAACGGGTATGGTAGAATGCATTACAGACTTTGAAGTATACGTTTCCACAAAAATGTTACACACCTTCAACGGATTCACAATTGGCATGCACTCTAAATGTGTGCTATAATTTATTAGAAAGGAAGCGAATGGCAAGTTTTGATACTGCCTCTAAAAAACAGGCAGAGACAAACCCCCAAGATTTTGTCAAGCTCTGTTTTAAGTTCGGAATGGAAAATATTACAGTGCTGGAGGTTATTACACCTGAACAACCAAAAGTTGAAATGCATCAGGCAGACACGCTTATCAAAGTCCTTTACGAAGGTAGAGAAGTACTTGTGCATTTCGAGTTTCAAACTGCTGACAGTTATGATCCGGAGATGTCGCTACGGATGGCAGGTTACATCATTAGAGCGATTGAAACCTACCGTTTACCAGTGTATTCCAATGTTCTCTACTTGGGACCTAACGCGGGGAGAAACGACCCGGGGAAGTTCACGCAAAATCTGGAAAACCATAACATTTCTATTGAATACCAAGTTTTTCGGCTAAGTGAGATAGAGGGACAAACGATTCTGGATTTAAAACTTACGGGTTTGGTTCCTTTTACACCACTCATGCAGCATCCGGCAGACATAGACGCTGTTCAATGGCTTCGCAGGTGCGTTCAAACAGCAGATAGTATGGATGTTCCGAACAAGCCTGAATATCTCGGAAGTCTGGTTGTTTTAGGGAATTTAATTTACGATGTACAAACGATTTTAGATATTATTTCGGAGGAAACCATGAAAAACCCACCAATCGTTGATTACGTGGCACCACAAGCATACGAAAGAGGTATGAAAAAAAACGCGCGTGAGAATATACTTGAGGCACTCGTCTTACGATTAAAGACCGAAGACGCGCAGAACTTGGAACCAACTTTAGAAGCGATTGATGACATCCAACGTCTTAAACAACTGTTTCAGGCTGCAATGCAAGTAGAAACTCTGGAGGAGTTTACGCAAGCGTTAAACGACAACAGCGAATAACCGATACGCGTCTTCTTGTCTGAACATAAATATCATTCAGGAAGGTAAGTATAAGGATGACAAAAACTTTACACACCCTTCAGTTGAACACAGCAGAACTCGTGATCCTTAACAATCTTGACCTAGGTGAACTTTACCAATTTGAACAAGCGCGCAAGTTATCACACGAACTTTTGACAAATTGGCTTTCCGAATATAAATTCAAGGATTGGATTGACAGTTCTACAGGCAAGCCTGTTACGAAGAAGAAAAAACGGGAAAGAGCTGAAGAAATTGCTGAGATCCTGAGTAACAACGAAAAATGGCGTTCTCACGGACGTATGATTACCAGGGATACGTTAACTTCTAAATCAGAAAACTTGCGTTTAAGTAATAACACCCCTGCCATAAAACCAGGGGTTCTTTTGTTCTTAATCACACAATTCCAATAATCCACGATAATTCGCGATTCAAACGAAAACCAAAGACAAAACACCATGATGGAATTAAAAGTTTATCAACGCAACGCACTTGACGCATTTACCCGTTGGTTAGAAACACTTGAAAACACACAACGTGAATTAGAAACTGCGATTGCGGCATTAGAACAGACATCTGTCGATGTCCCCGATGCGTTACACAATTATCCGCAAGCAACGTGGAAAAAGTTGAAAGAAAATGGAGGTGTTGCAGCAACTGCAGGTGAATACGTTGATCGCACCGATGACGCAAACCGACCAATTCCACATATCTGCTTTAAAGTACCGACAGGTGGTGGTAAAACCTTGCTTGCTGCCGCTGCATTAGAACATGTTCCTTGGCAGAAAGGTTTGGTCTTGTGGATTGTGCCAACTAAAGCAATCTACGCGCAAACGAAAGCTGCCTTGTGGAATAAGGAACACCCTTACCGAAAAATGTTGCAACGGGCAGCTGCCGGGCGCGTTAAAATGCTGGAAAAAGAGGATACCTTCAGCAGAGACGATATAAACAATTATCTGTGCGTCATGCTGCTGATGTTACCCGCAGCAAATAGACGAAAAGGTAAAGAGTTCCTACGTATGTTCAGGAATACCGGGAAATATCACAGTTTTTTCCCTGATAGTGATGACATTTTCGGTGATGTCCGTCTGCGAAACGAATATCCCGATCTGGAAACGGAGGGGGAAGGGGGATACGTCAAACAGAGTCTGTTTAATGTGTTTAAGATTTTACGTCCTATCGTTGTTTTGGACGAAGCACATAAGGCTTACGGTGCAAGAAGTCGTGATGCAAATGTAGAATTTGCACGCTCTATCAGTCGACTTGATCCGCGCATGGTTATTGAACTCTCCGCAACACCGAACCGTGGCATTAGCAATCTGCTTGTTGATATAGATGGACCTGACCTAAAAAAAGAGGAGATGATAAAGTTACCGGTACAGGTAACTTCGTTTCCAAACGCAGAATGGGAACTGACGTTGAGCCAAGCAGTTGATGAACTTGAACGGCTTGATGTAGAAGCAAAGGCACTTGAAAACAACACGGGCCGGTATATCCGTCCGATTGCTGTTGTCCGTGTGGAGCGAACGGGTAAAGATCAGCGAGATAATAAACATATTCATGCTGAAGATGTCCGCGAATATCTCACACAGACTTTGCATGTACCGTCTGATGCAGTGCGTGTGAAGTCTGCTGAGAACGATGAACTCGGACGTGAAGATCTACTATCAGCGTATTCACAGGTGCGGTGGATAATCACAAAATCTGCACTTATGGAGGGTTGGGATTGTCCGTTTGCATATCTGTTAGTGATGTTAGACAACACGCAAGCACAAAAGGCGATTACGCAGCTTGTCGGGCGCGTGATGCGGCAACCACATGCACAACTTACAGGTAGAGAATCGCTTGATCAGTGCTATGTCTATTGTAATAACACCGATGTTGGCACAGTTGTGAAGCAGGTTAAGCATGGCTTGGAATCGGAAGGACTTACAGGTTTGAGTGACGAAGTTATGAGTCCTTCAGGAACAACGCAGCAAGACGGTTCACAACCTCAAAAAGTTAAACGGCGTCAAGAATTCAGAAGCAAAGACATCTATCTTCCTGTTGTGCTTCATAAAGATGGTAATGAGTGGATTCATCTCAATTATCAGGCGCATATCTTACCAAGTATAGACTGGGCAGCAATTGAACCACCCGATCCGAATGCATCCGCTCCGCAAAACGTAAGACGACAATCCGCAACGGTTGATGTGGGTGAGGAATTACTTGTTTTTCATACCGATCAAGAACCGTACATTGAAAAGAGGGTTAGTATTTCTGATTTTGCACGCCGCTTATCGGATATTGTGCCGAATTTGTGGCAAGCAGCTCGTATTGCACATGAGATGAGCAAACGGCTTATTGCAGACGGTGAAACCGAGGCGGACATTTACGATAGACGTTCATACCTTGCACATGTGTTGCGAGAGCATGTAAAAACTGAAGTAGAAACACAAGCGGAACAGGTCTTTCGCAAAAAGCTTGAACACGGAGAAATCCGTTTTGACTTGGAAACACAAGAACGCAATTATCGGATGGTAGATAATTATGAGATACAAGTCAATCCTGATAATGATAGACCACTTCTGAATAATTTTGAACCAGTGCAATTAAGCCTATTTGAACCGATTTTTGAGAAACAGTTTGATAGTGATTTGGAAAAGCAATTTGCCTACTATCTTGATGAGGAACGCGCATTGCAATGGTGGTATCGTGTGGCAGCACGCCAACGTGGTGAGTATTACCTGCAGGGATGGAAACAGGGACGAATCTATCCTGATTTCGTTGCAATGACAAACGAAATCGCAGGTGCAACGCGCGTGTTGATTCTTGATACAAAAGGGGAACATCTTGGAGGCAACCTGGACACCGAATACAAGCGAAAAGTGTTGGAAACGCTCGAAGGCGCATTTAATGCTGCGGGTACTATGGTTGTACGTGATGGTTCCAGATGGAAGGGAATTTTTCAATTGGTATTCAACGATCAAGAGTTTTTGGAAATAACAGCACGCTTAACTGATAGTGGGTAATCTATCGTGTGGTTTAGGATGCGGTGATGGATGATGGTGCTACATCGTAGTGTGAGAACTCTAATGTGAACGCACCACGACCTTGTGTCATAGAACGGAGGTGGGTTGTATATTGAAAGGTCTCTGCTAACGGAATGATGGCATTGATGACGTTAGATGTGTCTTGCGTAGTCGTCTCGCTGATTTGCGCGCGACGGGAGTTTAGGTCTCCGATGACTTTTCCCACATGCTCATCTGGGACAGTGATGTGTATGTGCATTATCGGTTCAAGGAGTAAGGGGTTCGCCTGTCTGACAGCTTTTTCAAAAGCCAATGCTGCTGCCGCTTCATAAGCGACCTCTGATGCATCTGTGGGGTGTGTGGAACCACCGGTCAATGTTACCTTAATATCTTGCAATGCGTATCCCATGAGTACTCCAGACCCCATTGCCCCTTCAAGTGCCCTTTCGATAGCTGAGATAAACTGCCGTGGTATCTGTGTTTCATCTGTTCTGTCCTGAAACTGAAAGCCTTCTTCGCGTTCTAATGGTGCCACAGAGAGTTCCACATCACCGTAAATCCCTTCCTCTTCTGTTTTATGAACATGCGTTCCGCGTGCTTTTGCGGTGGAGCTGATCGTCTCACGATAGGCTACTTGTAGTTTGCTGACGCGTGCATTCACACCGAACTCTCGGATCATGCGGTCCGTTAGGATTTCTAAATGCAGTTCTCCCATACCAGAGATAATTCGTTGTCCTGTTTCTTGGTCAATACCGACGGTAAACGTTGGGTCTTCGTCCATGAGTTTTTCGAGTGTTTCTTCCAATGCGTCTGTATCGCTGGCGCGTTCAGGTTCAATAGCAACGGAGATAACGGGTGGTGGAAATTCAATCGATTCTAACAGCAGTGGGTTGTTTATATCGCTCAATGTATGTCCGGTCTTCGTTGTACGCATCCCGACGAGAGCGACAATGTCTCCCGCATAAGCGGCATCACAGCTCGCTTCTTTGTTTGCATGCATCTGTAGGATACGGTTGACACGTTCCCGTTTTTCTGTCGCAACGTTATACACAACCGCGCCGCGTTTGAGCGTGCCGGAATAGACACGGCAGTAGACAAGTTTATCCACATTTTCATGGCTTGCGACCTTGAATGCTAAAGCAGAAAACGGTTCGGAGTCGTCTGCATGACGGACAACTTTTTCTAATGCTTGTTCGGTATCACGTCTGGAAGATTTGCCTTTTGTAGGTTTCGGTATTTCACCTTCAATTGGGGGTACTTCGACCGGTGAAGGTAAGAATGCAACAACTGCATCAAGGAGCGGTTGGACTCCCTGATTTTTTAGTGAACTTCCGCAGAGTATAGGGATTATGGTTCCATTGAGTGTAGCACTTCGGATACCTGCGATTAATTCGGAAGATGTAATCTCTGTGCCTTCAAGGTATTTCTCAAGGAGCTCATCGTTCTCAGATGCGACATTCTCCACAAGCGATTCGCGTGCTAACGTGGCTGCATCTTGATATTCTGTTGGGATATCAATCTCTTGAAATGTTTTTCCATGGTCTGTTTCATCCCATTGTATTGCTTTCATCTGTATAAGATCAACGACTCCTGCAAAATCGCGCCCTTCTCCGAGTGGTATCTGTAACGGCACAGGATTTGTGTTAAACCGTTCGCGCATCATCTCAAGGACACGTGTGAAATTTGCACCCACCCTATCCATTTTATTGACGAATGCGATACGTGGTATTTGATAGCGTTCGGCTTGATTCCAAACAGTTTCAGATTGTGGTTCCACCCCACCAACAGCGCAAAACAGCGCGATCACGCCGTCCAAGACACGTAATGAACGTTCTACTTCTACAGTGAAATCGACGTGTCCGGGGGTATCAATTAGGTGTATTGCGTGGTCTTGCCAGAAGCATGTTGTGGCGGCTGCAGTGATTGTTACGCCGCGTTCACGTTCCTGAACCATCCAATCCATTTCGGTAGTGCCATCGTCAACTGTTCCGAGTTTGTGTTTTTTTCCTGTATAAAAAAGAATTCGTTCGGTAGTTGTTGTTTTACCTGCATCAATGTGTGCGGCAATCCCGATATTGCGTACTTTTTCTATAGGGTATTCGCGTGCCATCTATTTCCTTTTATGATCATACATTGGGACTGAATAATTGTCCCGTAGGGATGCTAAGATCTATAAACATATCGTCCCTACGGGACTAAAGATCCGTGTTCAACCGTGATCTATAAACATATCGTCCCTACGGGACTAAGAAATGGACAATCCTACATATCACTGTTCCATTGAAGGACGACACCAAGTAATTCAGGATTCCATTCCATAAGCAGTTGATAGGCTTTCGGTGCATCGTGTCCTGCGAACCGATGGCTTATCAACGGTGCAACGTTAAAACGTCCATTTGCGATAAGGGATAACATTAAACGTCCATCATCTTCACTGGTCCAGAAGTTCGGTGACGATTCTTGCCGTGGACGAATGGAATTGTGTGCACCGTAAAGGATAAGACCTTTCTTATGCACATCGCGATAGAAATTGACTTTCGGTGTTTCACCGCGTGTGCTTGCTAACAATACGACCCGCGCACCCCAACCTGCCACGTCTAACGCTGTGGTAATCGCATCAGGATGTCCTGTTGCTTCTATGACTACGGTAGGACCTTTCCCCATAGTGGCAGCGGCTAGCTGTTCGGAGAAATCTGTATCTTCAGGATTTAACGTGAAGTCTGCACCGATGTCTTTAGATAGTTCCAAGCGACTATCTGTTAAATCTACTGCAATTGCAGGTACTGCTCCGCTCAGTTTTGCGAGCTGCAACGCAAGTGAACCGATGAGACCTTGTCCGATGACGATTGTTGATTCCCCTAATTCTATTCGTGCTTTTCTCACCCCTTGTAACGCTATTGCGCTGAGATTAAAGAAGACCAACTCTTCGGATGGCGCGTCGGATGGTTCTATCTTGAGTACGCGGCTCGGTGATGTGACAAAGTGGCTGGTGTGTCCATGGGTTGAGGCAACACGGTCACCTACCGTATAACCAGTGACGTTTTTGCCAACCTCTACGACTTTGCCGATATTGCTATACCCTGGACGTGATGGATATCCGCCGCGTGCGTTCGGAAGTGATAACAGAAATGCGCGTTCCGTGCCAGGACTAATCAGTGTGCATTCGGTTGCTATTAGAATTTCGTCATCCTTGATATTAGGTAGTTCAAACGCCTCAATGTCAACTATTGCACGTTCTGGCCAAATAACTCGTTGTGCTTTCATAAAAGTATCACACCTTAAAAAGATGAAGGATAGTCGTTCTCAAGAGTATATCAGAAAAACGACTATCCTTCAAGTATTTTATTATCAATCTAACGTTGTCAGCAGTGTCCACGGTATGTCCACACCCACCTATCTATCTGACGGTGCTATATTGGGTGTTATATTGAGTGTAACATAACCTGTTCCTTGTTGGTAGGGAGATTTGACATAGAGTAGAATACGCGTTTCATTATTCTGTTTAATTTTGTTGAGGATCATAGAATAAGCCTTAAAATCCTTAATAGTTGCATATTCCATTTCTTGAATGAGGTATCCGGGTTTGATACCTTTCCGTTCTGCGTCACTACCTTTTTCAACATGCGTTATGACAACACCCGTGTCATCCTCAGAGTACCCTAATTCTGTTGCGATTTCTGGGGTTAAGTCTTGGACTCTAAGTCCGGCAAAATTTACTCTGGGTTGTTCAAGGGATGCCACTGCCTTATCTGTTCGTTTACCTAATTTTATAGTGAGTTGTTTTTGTTTACCATCACGCAAAACTTCAACTTTAACGGACTTTCCGATAGGCGTAGCTGCGACGGTATGTTTCAAGTGTGACAGGTTCTTGACTTTATGTCCGTCAAACATTATGACGATATCGTCTTCTTGCAATCCACCTTTTTCTGCCGGACTATCTTGACCGACTCTTACTATTAGAACGCCTTCAGTTGAGTCCAAATTGTTTTTTTCAGCTAAATCTTGGTCAACGGCTTCCATTGTGATACCGAGCCACCCGCGTTCAACCTTTCCTGTTTCAATCAGTTCAGGTAAGAGTTGTTTAACAAGATTGCTTGGGAGTGCGAACCCTAAACCGATATTTCCTACAGATAATCCGCCCGTTGCAATATATGTATTTATTCCGACAAGTTCGCCACGGATGTTTATCAATGCCCCGCCACTGTTTCCCCGATTGATTGGTGCATCTGTCTGTATAAAGTTACCGTAATCTGTAATTCCTGGTCGTTCTTTTGCACTCACAATACCGCGTGTTACAGTTTGTGATAAGTTTAGGGGTGTTCCGATGGCGATCACCCATTCCCCGACTTCAAGACTATCTGAGTCACCGAAGGGGAGTACAGGGAGTCCTCTTTCATCAATTTTGATGACTGCCAGATCGGATCCGCCGCGTTTAACTTTTGCGTCATCTTGTCCGACTAACGTTGCTTCGTAGTTCTTGCCATCTGCCAGGGTGACAGTAATTTTATCCGCGCCCTTAATCACATGATTATTGGTGAGGATATACCCGTCTTCACTGACGATTACCCCTGAACCAACACCTGTAGTAGGTCTTGGAGGTGTAGGTGTACCTTCAGGATCCGTAGGATCACCGAAACGGAATCTAAACCACCAGGGGTCTATATCGAATTCGCGTCTAAACTCTTCCCTATCCATTCCTTCAGGTGGGATTATTCTAAACTCTTCCCTACCCATGCCTTCAGGTGGGATTATCCTGGATAGTCTCTGTTCCTCATCTCGTTCTATTTTTGTTGTTATTTGCACCACAGAGGACCGTGTCCGTGCTACCAAATTAATAAAAGCACGATTAGCCCGTTCCAGATATTGAAAATCTTCAGCCTGTTCAAAAGTTTCGTTTGTTTGACCGGTAGCAGTTGGTACGACAAACTCGTTTGCACCTTGATTGATAATAAGCCCTGCTGCAACGGCAAGTCCTGCTACGACTAACAGAATTACGACGCGTCTGCGGTGTATGTGTCCTATATTTAACATGGTTTAATACCTCCGAAGTTAGTTTTAAAATGTAATATTGCGATTAGTCTTTATTTGTTTTTTATGTTTTCATCTAAAAACACACATAATAAGATTGAAAGTTGCAAAAAAAGTTCATAAAAATAGTTTTTTATTCACCACGAGCGATTCTGTCCACATGTTCGCGTACAACGTTTTGAGGACAGGATTTGATAAATAACCAGGCTCCCGGCACAAGAATCACAAATGCCCCTATAAGAATGTCGTCGAAGCGACCAATAATTGGCAGTATGAAATCAGCATCGAATGGATATATAAAGTATGCAATAGCAAAAGCAGCTGCGAGGATTTCAAAAACGACAAGGATCGCCTTACGATAGATAGGCACGCGCTTATCACGGAATAGTCGCAACGTCAGCTTTATGAAGTTCGGAAAATGGAGAAAGATGCGTAAAAAACGAAATATACCCCGTCCTCTACTGCCGAAGAAAAATGGATTGATCATACTGTATATTAGCAAAAATCATGTGTTTTATGCAAACGAATTTTTCCTTAAAGAAATTATACCTTGACATCCACATTGTTTGCCATTATACTTACACAAACAGATTTTGAAAATAGAAGGAGTGAATATGGGAACTCAACTCGCAGCGCAACTCTATACGCTTAGGGAATTTACGAAAACAGAGGAAGACATTGCGAAGACGATGAAAAAGGTCCGAGAGCTTGGGTACGAGGCTGTTCAATGTTCAGCACTTGGACCGATTGAACCTGAAGCATTGAAAAACATTGTTGATAATGAAGGTATTACAATTTGTGCTACACACACAAGTTACGCAAAGATGCAGGATGAACCGCAAGCAGTGATCGATGAACATAATCTGTGGGGATGCAAACACGCAGCAATCGGTGGACTTCCCGGTGAATATCGCAGCACTGAAGGGTATTCCAAGTTTGCTAAGGAAGCTTCTTATGTTGGAAAACGTCTTGCTGAAGGGGGTTTGACCTTCTCGTATCACAATCACAGTTTTGAGTTGGAACGTTATGATGATGGACGTACTGGACTGCAGATTTTATATGAAGATAGCGATCCTGCGTATTTTAATAGTGAGATTGACACGTATTGGATTCAGCACGGTGGTGGCGATCCTGCGGAGTGGATTCGTAAGTTGAAAGGGCGCGCGCACATTGTCCATCTCAAAGATATGGCAGTCGTGGGGAACTCACAACGTTATGCTGAAGTCGGTGAAGGAAACCTTAACTGGACTGCTATTTTGGACGCCTGTGAATACGCAGAGGTTGAATGGTATATTGTTGAACAAGATTCCTGCTATGAACGGGACCCGTTTGAGAGTTTAGGTATTAGTCTAAAAAATCTTCAAGAGATGGGTCTTTCGTAATATTGCATGGCGTAATTTACATTAATAGAGGAGATAAAATGAAAGTAGCAGCAATGTTTGGTGAAGGTAAAGGTGGATTGGTTGACAAACCCGATCCTAAAGCTGGTGGAGATGTTGTTGTCGTTAAAATCCATGCTGTTCCGATGTGCACTGAATATAAAGGATTCAAAGCTGGTAATACAGGTGAACACTTCGGACACGAAGCAGCAGGTGAAGTTGTTGAAGTCGCACAACCCGGACGCGTAAAAGTAGGCGATCGTGTTGTTGTGCAACCACAAAATTCATGTGGTAAGTGTAATATGTGTGTTATCGGTGAGCATATCCACTGTATGGGAGGACGTAACAATCGGGAAATGGTAGAAGGGGATATCTTCGGGGCAACCTATGCACAATATATGCATAAGATGGAGGATCTCTTATTTCCTATTCCAGATGACATGAGTTATGCACACGGGGGGATGGCGTGTTGTGGCCTCGGACCTACATTTGGCGCAATGGAACAGATGGAGGTAGATGCGCTTGATACTGTCATGGTAACGGGTTTGGGCCCTGTCGGTTTAGGGGGTATCATCAATGCGAGTTATCGGGGTGCCCGTGTCATCGGCGTGGAGAGTCATCCGTATCGCGCAGAACTCGCCAAAAAGTTAGGGGCAGAGGTTGTGCTGAACCCGACTGATGAGGACATTCTCGGTCAAATACGGGAGCTGACAAACGGAATCGGTATAGACAAAGCAGTAGATTGCTCAGGTGCATCTGCAGCACATCGGTTGATGGTTGATGCTGCCCGCAGAAAAGGACAAGTCACATTTGTTGGCGAAGGTGGCGAATTCCCACTCGCAGCAAGTAGAGATATGATTCGGAAAGGTCTGGTTTTGCGAGGTAATTGGCACTATAACCTCGGTTTCTTTCCTAAACTGATGAAGGTGATTAAAGAATCCACAGATAAGATTAACACGTATATCACACATACATTCCCGATGCGTGATGTTCAGGAAGCCTGGGAATTACAAGCGACAGGTGAGTGTGGTAAGGTCGTCTTGGAACCGTGGGCGTAGTGATCTGTCAATTTCTGTTTTGTATGTCGGGTTTTGCTACGCTCTACCCGACATACAAAAACTACCGACCTGGGGTAATACCGTTTCTTATGTAACGTGATTTGATAAATCAGAACAAATAACTTACGTAGGTTGGGTTGAGCAAAGCGAAACCCAACATCTCAACCCATTATAAAGCAATACATGTCGGGTTTCGTGCCTCTACCCAACCTACAACGCATATTGCATTTAATTATCAAACTCACGTTATGTATAAACAAGTATTAGATAAAATGAACAGTGGCACCGCCACTGTGTTAGCCTCCTCAGCCTCAGCCTCAGCCGCCCGATGCCTGCTCAAGTTCTCTAATTTCAGGTTCTGGAGGGGCAACAGTGCTATCTGGATCTCCGAAAAGTAGCGCATAACCCCCCTTACCAAACCATGAACCTAACGACAGGTGATAATCATCAATATCGTCGTGTGCTAAGAAATCTCCGCGTAATTTGTGATCGTGTCTTGCGAAGAAATAGTGTCGATCACCGTTCCAATGCAGTTCTCCATTCATTGATATACGATAGGCGGTATTGGGGATTGGATCCATATCGTCGGGATGGACATACTCCAGTGGTATCTTTAGGGTTTCAATGAACTCTTGCACCGAACCACCTGCTTCAATGTAGGTGAGAATATCGTTCCAGTCAGCAAGACGAACACCTTCACCCAATTGCTCTTTGCATTCGGCTTTAAGATCTTCTGTCTCATCTAAATCGTGAGCAATGACGTGGAAGTTTTTGAAGCTTGCTGCGATTTTCCGTTTTGACATAGGTGAATCTCCCTTTTGTGTTATATGAAATCGTTGATTTCAGTAATAATTTCTGTTAGAATTGAACGACAGTAGGATACCTAAAAATGGACGATTCACCTATACACTTTTTTGGATGCACTTTTATCCTACAAACTCAGTAAAAAGGTGAGTTTGCTCAAAATTGTCCATCCATCTGTAATATAGTGAACTTTAGAATTAATACAACACTTCTGTTTTACCGGATTTTGCACGCACAATCTAACAGAATGTGCTACAGAAAATGTCTCATAAATTACAAGGAGCGATACATTGTACCATGAAAACTGACAAAACCATCTCATATACTTTGCTGATCATCTTAGTATTTATAAGTGCGTGTTCCCTGACAAGATACAAACCCGTAAAGGAACAACAAACCCCAGCGACAACCGGCATGCGAACCGATCGGATAAAAGACAGTATCGTATTGATTGAGAATGGAAACATAAGGAATTACGGTTTTTTTGTTGGTGATGACAAGATTGTTACGAACATACATGCTATTGCACACCTTGGTAATATCTCTATAAAATCGCTAAGCACTGAAAAAAAATGGAAAGTAGAAGGTATCTTGTCATTTGATACGAAAAACAAGATTGTTGTTTTGAAAGTAGTAGGGAACAGCACTCCGTTGATTTTAGGTGATAGTAACACAATTGCGTTTGACCAGTCTGTCTATGTACCGAATTATATTGATGAAGAAGTGATAGCGACTGAGGGGAGAATAATCAGTATCCGAGATGACAACAGATGGTTTAGAGTTAAGTCAGATACATCTAATAGGATAAATGGTAGTCCAGTGTTCAATAAGATGGGACAGGTCATCGGTGTAATTGTCCCCTATGGCAAAGTTAAATCAAGTTACGCTATTCCATCAACTGTGCTAATTCAACTGCTCAAAAAGTCTAACACTATAGAGTCTACTACAGAATGGCAGAAACGAACACTTGTTCGTTCGGAGGCACACTATATTTTAGGTTTTCAAGAACGGGATAACGACAGATTCAATGAAGCCATAGTTCACCTTGATAAGGCAATTATGCTGAATCCTGATTATAGCCAGGCGTATTTTGAACGTGGTTTAGCCTACTTCAATCTGGGTGACTTTGTGAATGCGATGGATGCCTTATCTAAAACCATAAGTATTGATCCACAAGATTCTGACGCATATACAAGTATAGGTGTAGTAAAATATCATTTTGGTAAAACCCAGGACGCTATTGTTGATTTAAATAGAGCCATCAAACTTGATCCCAGGAATGCACTTGCACTTAGCAATCTTGCTATGATGAAGGATGTTATTGCGGACCAGGAAATTAATCTTGGGAATGTTGATACAGCAATTGGCTTATATCAGGAAGCAATAGCGGACCTTGATAAAGCAATACAGATTATTCCAGATTATGCAACTGCTTATAACAATAGAGGCGTAGTAAGGTTAGCGCTTGATGATCATGACGCTGCATTGATTGATTTCAATTACGCAATAACATATAAGCCTGAATATGCAACTGCTTATAGCAATCGTGCTACAATATGGAGTTATCAGGCAAAAACAGAGACTGACAAAGGTAATTCTAAGAAAGCATGGACACTGTATCAGAAAGCTGTAGCAGATTGTGATACTGCGATACAGATTGATGCAAAAAATGCCACTGCTTATAGTAATCGTGCAGCAGCAAAGGAAGGTCTTGGTATAAACGAATTCAAGACCGCATATACGCAGGAACAGAAGAGATTTTATCTGGATGCCATAGCAGATTGTAATAGGGCAATACAGATAAAGTCTACACATGAAGAGGCTTTTGGCAATCGAGCGTCTTTAACCATTCTTATCGGTAATATTGAATATAAGATGGGTAACGAGAAGGAAGCGAAGAGATTATATCGCAAAGCAATAGAAGATTGTGACAAAGCAATCGAGATTAACCCTTGGTTTGGTACAGCATTCAAAAATAGGGCAAACGCCAGGTGCAAACTTGCTTATACTGAAATTGAAAACGGTTATTCAGATAGAATACAAGACTTCTACAGACAAGGCATGAAGGACTACAGTAAATCAATCCAACTGAGCAATCTTAAGGATCTTTTCTCACATCAGGAATTCCAAATATCAGAGGATGTTAGTGATTCAACGGTCATGATACTGATCTGGTCTGGGGCCTTAGGAGAGTTCTCTGAGGGAAGCGGGTTCTTTGTTGATAAAGATAAGATTGTGACAAATATACATGTAATTGAAACAGCCAGCACCGTTTTTGTTAAACATAGAAAAGAAAAAGCAAATAGGAAGATTGTCGGTGTTCAAGGATATGATGTTGAGAATGATCTTGTCGTTTTAAAACTTGCAGCTACAGGAATACCACTGTCTATTGGGGATAGTGATAAAGCAAAAAAAGGCGATTCTATTTTTTCAATAGGATATATTGACAGCAAGTACAAAGTTGAGAAGGGAACTATTCATAGTATTCGTAATCACGATAAATGGATACGTATGAATAAAAGGGGTGGTAATGGCGGTAGTGGTGGCCCCATTCTAAATGAGAACAATGAAGTCATAGGTGTTAGTGTGATGGGAGGTAGCATCGGCGATGAACCATACAGCGTTGCCATACCTTCAAATACGGTCAAGTCATTAATTGCTTCAACAGGGTCAACAGTACCTATACGTGAGTGGCAGAATCAAGACAAAATCCAAGCATATACATACTACGAATTGGGGAAAGCAGAACTTGAAAATGAACTATATCAAGAAGCCATAGACTATTTTGATATATCAATAAAACTATATCCAAAATATGTCTACGCTTATTACAGACGTGGTAGAGCAAAGTTTGCACTTGGTATGTATCGGGAGGCGATTGCAGACTATGATCAGGCTATGCAACTAAACCCAGAAATAGTCTACATAAGATGGCATCAAGCATTAGCAAAGTTCAACCATTATGACTATAAGGGAGCAATTGATGACTTTGATAAGGTAATTGAATTATACCCAAAGTTTGCAAAGGCATACTACAAACGAGCAAAAGCAAAAGATGTTATTGGTCAAAGGGAAGACGCAAAAGCAGATTTTGAAATGGCTAAGACGTTAGATCCGAGTATAGGAGAGTAATATCATTAGTGAAACTTGTTATGGTGTTTCTGATATACGCATTGAAAATAGACTTGCTCTGTTTAGGACAAAACGGAATCGCAAGGGTTGCGTAGCATTTTCTAAAGTTGTTGACTTCCACCGCATCGCATGTCGTATGTCATCACTTTTCATCGGAACACAGTCAATTAGTGAGAACCCTTGTTGAACCTTACCATCAGAGGATAATACTTCAACACGGATTTGTCCTCTGCTTGCATCAGCGTTAATTTCAAGTGAACCGTTCGGGATTTTCAATGGAACAGTCTCAACCATGCCTTCGGTTGCCTCTGCATCAAGTGAGACGAATCCATCTAATCGCCATTTAGCAAGACCGATTGCTTTATGACGGTCCTTCATGGCAGCCCCGTGGGTATGCTCTGTCCCTGTATAATACCAGTGGATTTCATTGTCAGTAATAATGGGTTGTGTTGCAGTTCCCATAATCATACCGGTATCATAAGTACCACTCTCGCCACGGGGAATAATCGGTGTTCGATCTGAATCGGGATAATCCCAATTGAAGCCGTCTCTACTACAAACGAGTTGTGCGTCAATCGGTCCGTCAACAGGAATTTCATGTTCAGCTGCACCGGGACCTGTCACATACAACACCCCCGCTATACCGACATATATGTTGCCGTAGAGAAAACCTGACATATTATGTATTTCAGCACGATCAGCACCGTATCTCTCCTTACCAACTTCGTCATCCTGATGTGTTGCACCGAACATCGGTTTGAGCTGTTTCCAAGGACCTTCTAAAGTAGGACTCTCAGTATATGCTATCATTCTGCGTGCATCTTTGTCATCACCGCGAATTAACGCATAAGCGCGGAACAGTTTACATCTATCATCGTAAATTACATTGAAGGCCCCCTCGTTGTTTCGTTCCGCTACAGGCTTTAAATAGTCCGAATCATCCCAGCGAATTCCATCAGGAGAGGTAAGCAAAAAGACGTTTCGATACCTTCTACAAAAACCGATCATCTTATACCGTTTCTGGGGATCAGATTCATTGTCATCACGGAATACGCAGGCACCGTGTAAGTCCCACACGATGTTGTTGTTTGAATTCCCGTTAAACTCGAAAATACCGAGATTTGGTTTCGTCCATGTCAATCCATCATCGCTTTCTGCATAGCATGTGAGGTCACCCCGATCATTCTCAACAAACTTGCGTCCATACACATCATGGGTTTTCTTCTTGTATGTTGATGGGTTTCGGTCAGTACGCGGAACATAAAGACCGGGAATCTCATTCGCTGTAAATCGCCAATGCGGTCCCATACGGCACATATACCACATACGGTATTTTCCATACGCGGCATCATACATGGTTGTACCGTAAAGATGAACTCTTCTGGATTGGTCTGGACCTCCGTGTTCCCACGGGTTGTCGGGGTCTGGTACAAGCACTGGTACATCATGCTTTACACAGGGATGGAGTGTGCGTTTCACACCTGTTTTAGCGGCAATCAATTTGTCATCAATAAACAGTTCAGTGCTGTTGTTCAGTATATGTGTCATCAAATTCAGTCTCTTCTTATTACAGTGTATAATCAGTTTAAGAGTAGTTCTCTACCTGAGTTTGATTGCACTCCAAGTCGTTGCCAGTTTACCATTCGGTTGAACATCAAGTGTGTTCTCAACCAAGTTTCCGATTTCATCTTTGTTTAGGACAGCATTATAGATTCTTGTATCTTCAACACGAGCGAATAAACTTCCGTAAGCTTTCCCGTTAATGAGTGCCCGTGGACCGAATAATGCTTCCACATCACCTTCTACCCAAGACACAATTGGTCCAAGTGTGTAGTTACCAATGATGTCTCCATTTCGGTATATTACAATTTTTGCAGTGCCACCATCGTCTTCATAAGATATTGCTAACTGGATGAGTTTGCCTGTTTCATTCTCTTCATAACCGGGAACAGCATCCTGTGTCCGTCTAAAGAAGCTGCTACCTGCCATCCACCGTTTCGGTTGCCGTTCTGCATAGACAATTGCATCAAAAGTATCTCCACTACTTTTATTCACCGCAAGAGGTGCCCCGTGTGTTACATTAAGGTTATCAAGGTATATCCATGCGACTAATGTTTTATCGGGACCAATTCTTGGACCTTTGTATCCTGTGGTAATCGCCCATTTATTATCACTGATATGCAATTTCCCATCCTTTATTTCGGCACCTCTGAGTTCTATATCTCCAAAATGACCTGTAAGGTCTTTGTGTTCTACTCCATTTTCATAAGTCCAGTGTCCAATTAGATCGTCTTCCTTCTCATTCTGTCCAATTGCTGTTGACGAGTAGAAGCAAAATAGACATAATACTAAGGAGATGGAAGCGGAAGCGTTTCGTCTATATTTCACAGTTGATTTCCCCTTATATTCTTTTGTTTTTTCCATGCTTTAGAAGAGATTTGAAGGTGATTTTTTTTAAGAATAATTCCGCACCTGAACTTATTTCCGACGCTGACGTTGACAGTGTATTATCGTAGAGGGTGAGATCTCCTCGTCCTTTTAGTGGACAAGGAGACCGCTCCTCTACGATGAGACAATACATCGTGGGTGTGGAGACTCCACTCCAACGTCAAACTATTTTAGTGCAGCCCATGTAGTAGTGAGTTTACCTCTGCTTTCAACAGAAAGACCACCCGCTGCTAAATCTGTGATTTCTGCAGCACTTAACGTGCGATCAAAAATCATGACATCGTCTATGATACCTTTGAAATATCTCGTGCCACAGCATTCGTCCCATCCGAATTTCAGATTAATGACTGTCTGCTCAACGTGTGGAATTTCATTGTCAGCGGAATCCAGAGTTCCACTGTCTCTGTCGTAGACATAACTGGTAGCTTTATCTTCTGCGATTGCGATGGCAACTAACGCCCATCTGTCTTGGGGAAACGCGGGTGCACCTTTCCAACCCCAGGTCTCACCGGAGTTATTATTCCACACATAAGTCAATGTGTCGTTGTCTGCAATCCCCAACCAAAATGTTGTATCACTACGACCGACAACTACACCTGACCACGGGATTGTTCTCCAACCGTTAACTCTTGCTGCAACAGTGATTTCTGTGGTAACCAGTTCAAATCCAGCATCAACAACCGCGTGTCCACCATTGCCATCTACTTCCATAGCACCGTTGATCCATCCATTCGTCACCCATTTTGCACCAGTTTCCAATGTTGCATCATTTCCATTACCTGATTCGTCTTTACCATTACCATCCAAGGGCCAATATCCCACGAGATTATCCGAAAGACCGGCAGTCAATACGACACTTGGTGATAGTATAATGGTTAAGATTATTACCGTCATAAATGTCTTTCTATATGTCACCTTTTCCTCCTTTTCTGATTTTGACTCCATCACCGTAGATGGAGAGTGGAGATGTGATTTCTGTATCGTAAAATATCAAACGATGTTATACTTAAAGAAACACTTCATCACTCATAACGTGTGTATCATACATCAGAAATTAGTTTCATGCAAGAAAAATCATCATGGATTAGAAAGGTTACACTATGCAACAGGATTTCATTCAAGCACTTGAAAATGATGACATTAAGAGTATCAAGTCATTTCCTAAAACAGATGTTCATAGTCATGTCATGTTTAGTACACACCGACAGAATGTGGAACGTTGGCTTGGACAATCTCTGGTTAAACCTCCCTCTAAAATGGAGGGTCTTGAGGGTATGCTTACTTATGTTGGGAAAATATTAATTCCGCATATAAGAAATCGACACGGTTTTGAATTTGTTGCCGATTCAGCAGTTAAGGATGCGATACAGGATGGGGTTGTCCTTCTTGAAATTAGTTTTGATATTCGTATCGCAGAATTTTATTCAGATGGACTACAGCAGTTCTATGACTACGTTCAGAATTTAGTTAAAAAGTATCGTCAACAGGTTGAGTTGCGTCCAGAATTAGGTTTTTCTCGAAAATGTGCTGATGATACAAACTTAGTGAGATTAACATATAAGGCGATTGAGTCTGGGGTATTTCATTCAATTGACCTATATAGTCATCAGGATGCATGTCCTCCGGAAGCAGTGGAGCCTCTGTATAGAGAAGCGGGTAAACGTGGCATGAAGTTGAAAGCACATGTCGGTGAATTCGGAGGAGCTGAAGAGGTCAGAAGAACCGTTGAAGTCCTCCGTTTAGACGAGGTTCAGCACGGTATTGCCGCTATAGAATCAGAAGAAGTCATGAAATGGCTTGCTGAGAACAACATACAGTTGAATGTTTGTCCTACCAGTAATGTGATGTTGTGTGCGGTGCAAGATATTGATTCCCATCCCATTCGCGTCCTGTTTGACAACGGTGTTCCTGTGACAATCAACACCGATGATCTGATGATTTTCGATCAGTCTGTATCTGATGAGTATCGAAATCTTTATCAAGCGGGTGTATTCAGTGCAGAAGAATTAGACAGTATTCGTAGATCATCGCTACGTTCCGTAGGCTAATACTGCGTATAGTGTTCTACTGCAAACCTGCAAGTTTTTTCAATACATTGTGTGTAATCCTTTCAACAACCGCGTCTCCCCCTGCTAATCCGTGTGACCAGTCAGTTGTAGCTGCGGTAAAGACAGTGCCACCTTTTGTGTAGATACCCATCGTTGCTGCACCTGTATGTCCTTTTTCCCATCGTTCATACCATTCACAATCATCTGGATGCCATCGGACAGGTGCAGTTGCGAGAATTGTAAACCCTTCAGGTGTACCGTCTTTATAGGTTGGTACCGGTGATCCATCTTTAATTGTAAATTCACATCCATCACACTCGTACCCCACAATGGTATTCTGCCCACCAAATTTTTGGTCTTGTTTCAAGTCTGTTCTTTCAAACACCCAGTGTTCTGGACGGTGTGCAGTATAAGCTCCGTCCCCGTCCATAAATTGTCCGTGACTCAGGTGATAACCTCCTTGAAGGAATCCGACACCAGTGAGTTGATTTTCGGGACGATTTACCAGATGATGGCTCCACAGCGTGCTCAATGTGCTATAGTCATCGGTTTTGTAGATTGGGTCTAAGTTGAAACTCTGTTTCCAACAGACTAATGCGCGTCCTTCATCTTCTGACCGCACCTGCCAACAGACTGAATTCCCGCTGAAGAACGCTGCGTTACCACCATTTGCAATATAAGTCTCAAGATTATCACGCATCGGTGCTGACCAGTATTCGTCATGACCAACACTCAATACCAATTTATAGTGTTCCAGTATATCAGGATGAAACTCCAGATCACTATTGGCAGCATAATCCAATATGTATCCGTTCTGTTCTGCCCAGACAATAAAGGGTAATTCCCAGTTTCTGAAAATCCCATCGGTTGGTCGGTTAAATGAGACGCGATTTCCCTGTAGTGTGTTCTGTCCGTGATATCCGTAAAGGCTGAAACCGCCCCAATTGTTATAGGCATTGTAGGTGTTTGTAGAGAGTTGGAGTAAAATAGGTGTATTTACGCCAGGCTCTGCTGCACGAACTATAAAGAATAGTGAACTTTCTGCGGTACGATGATTTCTATAGATGGTATCACCACCGCCATCTGATGCGCGGAGTATTGCTTCATAATAGCCGCTTTTCCAATCTTCTGGCACTTCAAGTTTAAAAGTAGGATTCCATCCGCATCCATGTGATGAAGCATTGATAGGAATGGGTTGTGCCTGCCCGGGAATTCCTGATTCGTTGAATACGGTCTCACGCGTTACCCCGATACGTGCAATCTCCAGTGCATATTGTCCAGCACTCGTTGACACGTTAAAGGCGATTTCTTCTCCAGGGGCATAACTGAGTTGATCCGTGTATCCATCTATGTAAAGCGGTCTTATCTGATTTTCGATTTGTGATAGTGTTGACATGTTGCCTCCTCCCTATTTTGGTAACATATCACTTTTAAATAAAAAAGTCAATTGCTATATTGCTATCAAAAGAGTAGTCATTTATCCGAAAAAGTGCTATAATTAGAAATGGTATAAGAATAAAATTAAGAATGGTTGAGATGAAGGAGAAAAAATGGAAACAGAAGCGAAACAATCCCTACCGCTATCTTCTGAACAGATGGCACAATGGGAGAATGATGGATATCTCCTATTAAAAGACGTTGTCCCAATGGCGGAAATCAATGGTGTCCGTGATAGGTTTAACCACGTCGTTGATGGTATCATACAACAGCTGAAAGAGCAGGATATTGTTGAGGAAGATGGTGCGGAACTTCCATTTGAAACAAGATATTGGAAGGTTGCAGGTGAACACGCGAATCGCTTTGGTCGTTCGTGGCGTGGTCAGATTGCTACCTCTGAGATATTCGATCTACACTACGCAGGTCCGCTTGTTGATGCTATCGCTCAACTGACAGGAACAGATGTGATCGGACATCCAGTTTTCAATGCGCGTCCGAAACTTCCAGGACAACAATTAACTGTTGTTCCATGGCACCAAGATAGCGGTTATTTCGGTACTGTCAGTGAACAATCGCTTATCCCTACAGCTTGGATTCCACTCGTCCCTGTGGATGAGACGAACGGTTGTCTTCAGGTTGTTGCAGGTTCACATAAGTTAGGTGTGGTTAATCACCATACAGAAAATCGTGAAGGCAAGTTTCTTGAAGTATTGGATAGTCTTGTAGATGAGGAAAAAATTGTAACGTGTCAGATGGATATTGGTGATGCGTTGGTGTTCAATAACCTTACACTTCACCGCTCCCTACCCCACACGACAAGTGAGATTATACGGTGGGCAATTGACATCCGATATCTACGTGATGGTGACCATCCAGGTTCAATCTATTGGAAAGACCCTGACTTCAAATGGGTTATTCGTAGCCAAACTGAATCTGTGACAACACTTGAACAGTGGTTAAAAATGTGGTAGAGAGTCTATTTGAACTCAGTTTTCACAATAGAGAAAGAGAATTGCCTAATGCGTGTTCCATTTCAAACATTATGTGATACGTTCTATCGTGTGCTAACATCTGTAGGTTATACCGGTGAGAATGCAAGATTATGTGCCACTTTATTTGCAGAAAATCAACGCGATGGTGTTTATTCACATGGTCTGAACCGTTTTCCGGGATTCGTGTCAGGACTGCATAGCAAACAGATAGATTACCATGCGACGCCTGTGAAAATTGAGAGTTTCGGTGCATTGGAACGATGGGATGGTAAGATGGGGGTTGGACTTGTCAATGCACATTTCTGTATGGATCGGACTATGACGTTGGCAGAAAAACACAGCATAGGTTGTATTGGATTGTCTAACACAAATCACTGGATGCGTGGCGGTGCTTATGCACTTCAAGCTGCGGAAGCGGGGTTTATCGGTATATGTTGGACAAACACTACGAAACTCATGCCACCTTGGGGTTCTGCAGAGAAAAGCATTGGAAATAACCCCATGGCAATTGCTATTCCACGCGAGGAGGGACACATCCTGCTTGATATGGCGATGAGTCAGTATTCAAACGGTAAATTAGAAGTGTTAAAGATACAGGATAAGACGTTACCACTGCCCGGAGGTTATGATACTTCTGGAAATCTTTCAGTTGACCCCGCAGAAATACTCAAATCGAGAAGAGCACTCCCTATCGGTTATTGGAAAGGTTCAGGTTTAGCATTAGTGCTTGATACGCTTGCTGCTGTAATTTCAGGGGGCCAAGCCACACATCAGATAGCAGAACAGAAATCTGAATATGCTGTTTCACAGGTCTACATCGCCATTAATGCTTCTGGTATGATGGGAGCTGGGATTTTGAACGAGACTGTAGAAGCAATAATTAAAGACTTTCACAGTGCAGCACCTTTAGACGAAAACGAAACAGTCCGATATCCAGGTGAAGGTATGCTACGAACACGTCTGGAGAGTCTTGAAAAGGGCGTGCTTGTGGACGAAAAACAGTGGCAGCAATTGTTGGAAATGCAAAGGTAATCTATCCATTCAATTCTTAACGATTCAAAACAGGAGCAAACAACTTAATGAAATTTGCGTTTTTTGATGATTACAAACTCGGTGTTATATCTGATGATGGGATTGTTGACATAAGCGAGGCTTTATCAGAAATCTCATATCATTCACCGCAAGAGCTGATTCAGACTGTGATTATAGACTATCACAGTCTTCTCCCGAAGATTGCGGATGCAGTAAGGAACGGTTCGCCAAAACCCTTAGAGCGTATCCGTTTTAAAGCACCATTACCACAACCTGGGCAACTTGTTTGTCTTGCAGGTAATTATATTGAACCTGATAGTCCTTCTCGTGGTGAGTTTAACGCATTTTTAAAATCACCTACCAGTGTTATCTCAACGAGAGAAACAGTGCGACTCCCTGAAGCAGATGTTACTGTATTTCACTTTGAACCTGAATTAGCAATTGTAATAGGTAAGACAGCAAAACATCTGACTGAAGACAACGCGCTTGATTGTGTATTTGGTTACACACAATTTATTGATGTCTCTGCGCGGGGATTGCCAGGAGGATTCTTTTTAGGGAAGAGCTGGCACACATTTGCACCGATGGGACCCGTTCTCGTGACAGCAGATGAGGTTGCAGATCCGAACGCGCTTGATGTCCATCTTTGGATAAATGATAGACTTCAACATGATTTCTCTACGAACTCAATGGCACGATTTGTCCCTGAGTTACTTGCTGAGGTGACGAACGTACTCACGCTTCAGCCGGGGGATGTTGTTTCTACCGGTACACACCATGAGGCACTGACAGCAGTCGGTGATGGGGATACGGTGCGCTTAGCCATTGAGGGGTTCGGTCCGGAGTTGCTCGTTGATGTCTACGACCCCCTAAAACGTACAACCTGGCGTACAACCTAACGAACAACTTGACGGGGGTAATAAAATAGTTGACAATGACGATGCTTTGCAGGTATAATTTTAAAAAATCAGGATTCATGAAATAAATGTAAGCATACATCTTTAAAACTTGGCAATAAACGATATTGTGAGTCAACACGAAATGTTTAGTTTGAACATACTATGTTCCTGACAAAAGGAGAAGGGATAAATGAATAAACAGAGCAGAATTGTTTTTCATGCAATTTTTGCAGCGGTCTGTGTATGGATCATGGGATGCGGTGGTTGTAATCCGGAACCTGTACCCAGCGGCATGTCACCCACTGATGGTCCAGAGACAGGGGGTACTACGGTCACTATTACAGGTGAAAAATTTGATGTGAAAAACGGTGTTACTGTAACTTTCGGCGGGAAGGATGGCGAAAACGTTACGGTTACAGATGCAACACAGTTGACTGTTTTAACCCCCGCTGGAACCGCCGGGGAATCAGTTGATGTTGTCATAACCAATAAAGGCAAACCTGAAGTTCCTGTCCCACTTTCAGAGCAGTTTACCTATACAGATGCTACGCCACCCACAGTAGTCAGTACGGATCCAGAGGATGGTACGGTTTTTTCTGAATACGAAGATTCACTAAATGTATTAGATACGCTCTCAGTGAGTTTCAGTGAAGCGGTTGATGTAGATACAGTTTCCATTGACGTTTCTGTTGCTAAAACCGAAGATTCATTGAGTGAACCCGCACAACCTATGCTTTCTGGTGCAGTGAGTGGTAGTGGAGAAACTGTTACTTTCACTTCGGAGCAGCCGATGCGTTGTGGTCGGATGTATACTGTAACTGTTTCTGGTGCGACTGATATGGCAAAGAATGCCCTTGAGAACGCGTACAGTTTCTCCTTTAGTATCACCAGTCCAGAGAAACTTAAAAGTTACCGTGTGCGTGCGGAGGATATTGAAGATGGGAACGGTGAGATCGCCCTGAAACGTATCGCTTCACGTCCAGAAATCTTTGATAATGAGGAACTGTGGAAACGTTTGGTCGAGGCTAACCAGGATGATTATATATTTGACCGAACAAGATTGAGTGTTGGACAGAACCTATGGATCAAACGTGGTCCTGCATGGGGTGATGAGTAGTCTATCGTTATCGGAATGCACACACGCCGGGTATTGGATACACGGTTTCTTGATGGAATGTGCAAGAAAAAAACGGATTGACTCTGACACAAGATGTGAGAGTCAATCCGTTTTTTGTTAGTGTCTTTAGGATGGATTAGGCACCGTTCCCGTTTCCATTACCATTCCCGTTCCCGTTTCCATTACCGTTGGTAGTTCCACCATTTCCGTTCCCGTTTCCATTACCGTTCCCGTTGGTAGTTCCACCATTTCCGTTCCCGTTTCCATTACCGTTCCCGTTGGTAGTTCCGCCATTACCGTTTCCATTTTCACCTTCACCGGTCATGCCATCACCTTCACCGGTCATGCCATCACCTTCACCAGTCATGCCATCACCTTCACCAGTCATGCCATCACCTTCACCAGTCATGCCATCACCATCACCAGTCATGCCATCGCCATCACCAGTCATTCCTTCATCTTCCATGGCGAGTTTAACGAAGACAAAATCAGTATCAGCTGCTACTGTATGACAACCTACACATGCTCCAGCAGCCATTTCAGCTGTCAGATCATTAATTCCATTCGGTTCTACAGCTGCATCACCAAATGGACCGGTTACGCCATAAGCCCAACCGCCATTTTCTGCAGACTCGGTTTTCGTCATAGTTGAAATCTGTGAGATAAATGAGTTGGTCATATCCATTGACTCTTTAACTATCATGGAACCGACAGGATAGTCTGTTCCTGCGTTATTAGCCATAGCAGCGGCTTCGTTAAAGTAGATTGTACGGGATCCAAAATCATGAGCTTCTCCCTTAAATTCCACCAAGGGTCCATCAAGTGTCTTCATATCTGTCCATGATCGGTATGCATCCATTCCCGTTTGATCATCCATTCCCGTTGGATCATCCATGATTGGCATTAACGTATCCTGTGTTCGACTACATGACACTATGGCAACGCAACCGATTAGCATGATAAGAAATGCGATCTGATATTTTAGCATTATAATGCTCCTTATTTTATTTATATCTTAAGAATAAAATTAAGAGAAGAGTTTAAGATTAAAGGTAAAGCTTCTATAATTAAAAATCCGTTTTACCTTTGTGTGTCCCTCTTCAAATTCATGTATACACAAACTAAATTAATAATATCACATTTTTTTGTTTTTTTCAACAAATTTTAAACGCATAGGTTACTTTAAGTCAGGATTAAGAATTTCAGCGCGTATGTGTATTACATAAGGACTTTTCGGTGCAAGTGAGTATGCCTTAGTTATTTCACGTTTCGCATCAGTAAGACGATTTAGCCGAAAGTACACATACGCACGCGTTGCAATGTGTGTGGGACGGGGGTCTATTGCGACTGCTGCTTCAGAAAATCTAAGAGCTTCGTTTAGCAATCTATTCTCTTTTGCAAGCAATGATGCTAATGCATCTTTAGGAAAAGGTACATTAGGGGCATATTTTATTGCTTGTCTATAATCTGTCTCAGCCTTCTGTGTTAGATCGCGCTTGAGATAGAGGTGTCCTCTCCACAAATATCCTGGTGCCCACAAGGGGTTTTTCTGAATACCTGCAGTCAAGGCATTCTCTGCACCTTTTAGGTCTCCTGCTGTCTCGCGCAGTTTTGAAAGTTGATAGTAAGTATCCATGAATTCTGGTTCATTATTGATTAACGTCTGAAAATACGATTCTGCTACATTTCTATTACCGAGTCTTGATTCTATCATACCCAGGTGTAGCAATGCTTGTACTGAATTGGGTTCTGCGTTTAGTACTTTCTGATAAGTCTGTTCTGCTATATCTAAGTTGTCTAACTGCATCTGCACATAAGCATAGTCTTTCAAAGCAGGCAGGTAAGTCTCATCTGTTTCGATTGATTTTTTTAGCAGTTCCAATGCAGGCATCCCTTGTCTTTTTTTTATAAAAGGAAGTGCTTGTTGCCGATAGACTTCTGCCAATGTCTGTTTATAACGTCTATTCGTAGATTCTGCTCCTTGAACATCACCCATTATTGTGAGAATCTCAGCAAGAGATTTATGGAATATCGGTTCGTTGGGTGTACTTTGTATAGCGTTTTCATAATATTGACGTGCTAATGTGAAATTTCCACGTTTTGCTGCGACTTCTCCGCGTCCAAAAGCAGCACGTCCCAAAGTGTTATCCAAAATCAGTGCATGTCGGAAGACTGCATCCGCCTCATCAAGTCTGTTTAGTTTTAGTAAGACATGTCCCAGGTTGCTGTGTGCAACAGTGCTATCTGGATAAAGCTGCACTGCAACGATGTAATATCTACGTGCCTTTTCTAAATTGTTTCGTTCTGTTTCAATCTGTGCCAACGCAATGTACCACGTCACTGGTGTATTTGCTCCTGCACCTTTGACAGCACTTTGAAACAGTTCATCAGCCTTTTCAAGTTGTTTATTGCGATGATAGGCAGTGGCAAGTTTCGCTTGTAGAAAAGGCTGGTATGCGAAACGTTCTGTTTGAGTTGTCCCAGAGATGTGTCGTAATGACTGTTGATATGCCTTGATGGCATTTGTGTAATCCCCTAACTTTGCTAAGGAATCACCTTGTCCAATATAAGCGGTTAGCAGTTCTGGTTCATCTTTTGCAAGTGATCTGTATAAATCAAGTGCTTGCTGGTAATTTTCCTCTTTGAATGCGTTTTGTGCTTTCTGAAGTTGTTCCTGAACGTTTTTTGGATAGGTTGAAATATCCCAGGACGTCACATCGGCAAGCACAGAGGCAGTCAATAAGAGGGGCAATAAGAGAAAGATAGTTGAGAGAAAAGAACGATATCGTAGGGATTTCATCGGACTATTCTTTGGTTTTTATATTCGTCACTGATACATGTCTAAGTGCATCATCTAAGATATACCAAGGGTCATTTTCTTTCTGTTTAATTAACCATTTTTTGTATGCTGTTTCAGCCCTGCTATTCCTTATTAGAGCTGCGATCTCATCTTTTACTTCAGAGTATTGTTTCTGCCGAGATGGTTTTTTCTTAACTAATTCAACGATCCGAAATCCTTCTGGTACAGGAATAGGCCCCATGTGGTTGTTGGGTTTGATTTGCGAAACTATCTCTCCCAATGGTGAATCAGCATTTAGTGTAAGCGTATTGAAGGTAAGGGATGGATTAGATTTATAGTTCTGACTCACTTCAGCAAAAGTATCTCCCTGTTTAAAGCGGATTGTTATATCCTCTGATAACGTCTTTAGAGATTGCTTTTGTATTTCTGAACTACCCTTTGGGACAGAAACGAGAACTGAACGAATTGTGACAGTAGCGGGTGCAATGAAATGTTTCTTATTTGTTTCAAAGTATTGCGGTGCTAATTCTTCTATCTTTTTACGATTAACAGAATTAACAAATTTTAATCTATAGTATTCATCATAGATAATGTGATCATATACCCATTTCTCCAATGCTTGGATTTCTATATCTTGCTTTTGCAAGACCTGACTGAACTCTCTCTTTGATGTATATTCTTCTTGCATAGCAGCAATTCGTTTTGAGATCTGTTGTTTTCGGTTAGTATCCGTGATACCGATTCTCTCTGCCTCTTGTAGGATAAACTTTCGGTCAATGATCCGATTTAGTTGTGTGCGTTTTTCGTCCTCATTCGGCTCACTTATAAGGTGTTTATCAATAATCGCATTGATACGGAATTCGTTCACAAGTTCGCTTTGCGTAATTGCTTGCTTATTGACGACTGCAATCACAGAGTCAATCAATACTTGTGCCTCTGCAATTACAGTAGTTATTGTCATTAGAATAGTAATGTATAATGCTAAGATTATGGTGTGATTTTGTGTTTTCATTGTGTAGTATATAATAACGGATAATGGAGTTTAGGTCAAGGAGTTTTGTCTGAATGACATACTACTTCACCAATCCGATTACACCACATCCAACACGAGAACCGCCGCCTGGTCGCACCTGTAACTCCCCAAGCACACTGTTTATCCACGCACCAAAAGCCGCATCATCGCCTTGAAAATTACCCAACACCCACGCAGTTGTCCGTTCATCTAAGAACATTGTAAGTAACAAACTATAGTCTGTCTCATCAGCTGGATTCTCAATATCTATTCCAGATGTGATGTAAAGATGTGTTAGCCTATTCTGCATCTCCATTACAAAATCTTCAGGAGTACCAGTAGTGTAAGTTAGTTTAAACTGATTGGTGAAGAAACCAGGATCGACAGGTAGACTAATAGAAATAAAGAACTCGTGATATGCGGCTAAACTTTTGGGTTGGATATTCAGGAAGGCTTGGTGTTCTGGTGTTCCCTCCAGCGGAATAGTAAAGGCAAGTCGTGGATCAACTAACTGTTCAGGCTTTAGAAAACACTTTAGCAGCAGCTCTAACAGGTCGTGACTATGCGGACTCACGGCTTCACCTGGAAGATGATGCGCAGTCTCAAGATCTACTTGTTGTCCGAGTACTGCTAAAGTACATAGATGGGTTGCTTGTACTAGTTCCGTCTGTCCTACAGTATGGATATGCGTTCCTGGGTTTGTCTCCCTGGTATCCATAGGAGAACCGTGCGGATGGGTAATGAAGGTATCACCTGTTTCGTGGATAAGCAGCAATTTACCGAGTATATCAGTACTCGGTTCTCCGCCAATTGACCAGAACGGTGTTGTGAATTCCAAAATACCCGTTCCGCTCTGATCGACTGGAATGTTTCCGATCTCACCTATTCCGATTGGGGGCATGTCAAGACGTGCTTCTGCTACGGGGATACCAACATTGCCTACGGGAACACTCATCGGATGCCAATGCGGTCCTACATCAACACAGTTGCTACCGATATGGAGATGTGCTGCATGTAAACCGGGTGTAGCATTGTGTATCTCAATAACAGTATGAACACCCATGTCAGTTTCAGTGAATGTCGCAGTGCCCATCAGACTGCTTCCATCTGTTGCCGTAATGTTAGCAAGGGCAACTTTTTTTACCGGTTCAGTGGTGATTGCCTCTGTTGGAATAATCTCACAACCGGTAACACAGGAAATAAGAGCAATGAGAACAACGAATATAGCGGAAGTATAACGATTCATTATTACTTGCGATTTGGAGATCGTTCCTATAGAAAAAGTGTAAAAAAAATTGATAATCCAATTAGAAACCAACTAATGAAACTAAAGAAAATATTTGGGTAATTTGGCGAGGTTAGGAAGAAATCAACGGTATGAATCATGGCGAATGCCATACGCGCATTCGTCTTTAGGCATTCCCCGCCTCCCCAGCAGCGTGGTGTGCCTTCATTATGCAAACAAGAAATTACCTGTTTAATTATTTAAAACTTCATCAGTTGATAACGTTTATCTTTTAGGTTCTGTTGTGTTCATTAAGGTTGCCAGGTCCCATACCAAGACTGTCCCATCTTTGCTCTTACTGACTAAGATATGACTGTCTATACTGAATGATAAACTAACAATTATATCTGTATGTCCTTTGAGTGTTTTCTTATGTTCACCAGTAAATGAATCCCATAGATGTATAGGACCTTTCCACGATGTGCTGGTGAGAATGCTACCATCCGAACTGAATCCCACATCCCAAACAACCTTCTGATGAGCTGCTAAATCTTGACGAGTAAATATATGTTTCTGCTCACCCGATGCAACATCCCACATTCTGATTGTATGATCATTCGCGCTGCTTATTAACATGTTACTATCTGGACTGAAAGCAATGGATGTAATGCTATCGGTATGTCCAATAAGTGTATGTGTAAACTCACCTGAAGCAACATCCCACAGACCTATCTGAAAATCTGGACCTGTCCATCCCTTACGATCAGACAGTGAAGTTGCTACCGTCTGAAAATCTGGACTCAGTTTAGATAGATCATCAATTTCAGGTTCATCTCCCTTTACGCTATTAGTTTGCTTTTGCTTAAATGTTGCTACATCCCATAATTTGAAAGAACGGTTTCTAAAAACTCTTAAAAGTGTTTTGCTATCGGAACTAAACTCTATAGTGGAAAGTCCACCTGTACGCGTCCTGATAGTTCCCAATCTTTTTCCCGATTCCATATCCCATAAGCGAATAACTCCGTAGAAATCTATACTTGCCAGCATTTTACCATCATGACTAAACGTAAGGTCGTTTATAAGTTGTGTATGTCCTTTAAATGCTTTCTTTTGTTTGCCTGATTCAATATCCCATAAACGGATAGTTTTATTAGCTGCCGTTGCAAGTATAGTTCCAACAGGACTAAATGCCACATCCTGGATCTCTTTCTTATGTCCTAAGAGTGTTTTTGCGTGTTCACCTGTATTGACATTCCACAGATGAATTGTTTTACTACCTATTACACTCTGAGTTGTTAATGTCTGTCCGTCTGGACTCAGCAATACCTTTTCAGTATTAGAAATATGACCTGTGATCGTTTTCTTGATCTCTCCTGTTGCGAAATCCCACAAATGAAGAAGTCCGTGCTCACTCCAACTTGCTATTGTCTTACCATCAGGACTAAATACTACGTTCTTGACAGGAGATGTGTGTCCAGTAATGGTTCTTTCAAGTGTGCCAGTGGCAACATCCCAGAAACGTATTGTATTATCAGCATTCGGTCGTGCAAGAAGTTTACCATCCGGACTGAACGCAACTTTAGAAGCATAATTCCTTTCTTCTTGAATTGTCCGTAAACGCTTAAGTTCTTCAACATCCCACAAGTGTATAGTTTTATCTGCAGCTATACTTACCAATACTTTTCCGTCAGGACTAAATCTAAAATCCGTAACAGTGTTTTCATTTTTTAAGACAGTTTCACTATGTTCACCTGTTGGAACATTCCATAGCATGATTTCAAAATTGCCACTTGTACTTGCAAGTTTCATCCCATCTGGACTAAAAACAGTTTTGTCTCGTGGAAATCCTTTATAGTGAGACAGCGGAAGTTCTCCTGTTGACACATCCCAAAAGTCCAAATAATGAGAATCCGCTGCACTAACTAATGTTTTTCCGTTGTTAATAAACGCAAGACTGCTAAGTGACCACATGCGATCTATTCTTAAGGTTCTCTTGAGAGTTCCTGTTGACACATCCCACAGACTGATGGGTCCGTCCTCTTCTCCACATGCGAGTGTCTGGCTATCTGGTGTGAAGGCAATATCTGCTATCTGTCCAGAGTTAGCCGACACCATTGATTGAAATTCACCCGTATGTGCATCATACAACCAGATGCCAATAGTACTCACAACTGCCAATACGTTGCCATCAGGAGAAAACACTAACATTTCAACGCTACCTTTTCCTAACCGTGCCTTCACATTTTCCGTTAAGTTTAACTGTGGATTATCAAGAATAAACATCATGTGATCCGGATGTTCGCGTTTTGAAATAGTTTGCAGTATTAAAAAAAACGAAACGATGCCTATTATCAGAACAATTGAAAACAGTGTCTTTCTCATTTTATGTCTTTCCCTTGATAGACTTCTCTTAGTATCTACTGCTTTGTCAACATATTATTGTAAGTCGCGATTCGGATATCGCTCCTACCGTTGGGTTGCTTATGGGTAGGAGGCCAACTATATAAAACTGGCCGATTCCCGACCCTATCAATTCCATCAATGAGCACTTGACAAAGTACTACCTTATTTCACGGGATCTGTTCTATTGATAATTGATTCCATATCCCACAGCAACACAGTTCCGTCTGCACTTGCACTTGCCAGAGTCTTCCCATCAGAACTAAACGATACACTAAAGACCAAATTTGAGTGTCCTGTAAGTGTTTCTTTCAACTCACCTGTAGCAACATCCCATAGTCTGACTTTTTTATCCCAACTCCCACATGCAAGTGTTTTCCCATCAGGACTGAAAGATAAACTACTAACAATCAATATATCCGAACCTAAAACTTTCAGTAATTCACCTGTGTTAACATCCCATAGTTTAACACTATCTTTATCTCCACTTACAAGGGTGTTTCCATTTGGACTGAACGTTACTGCAGATACACCGGATGTAAAATCAGTAAGTATTATCTTCTGTTTTCCGCTGGTAACATCCCACAACCTAACGACACTATCGTCTGAGCCCCCACCACTTGCCACTGTTTTCCCATCAGGACTGAACGCAAGCGACCTAACCGCGGCTGTATGTCCTTTGATAGTCTTCTGATGCCAACCACTTCTTGCCTTCCACAAACGGATCGAGCTATCGTTGCTTGAACTTGCAAGTGTTTTCCCATCAGGATTATAAGATAGGCTTCTAATATTAGAGTAAGTATCTTTATCAGAAACATGTCCTTTGATAGTTTTTCTACTGTTGCCGGTGTCTGAATCCCACAGTCGTATTGTCTCGTCAACACTACCACTTGCGAGTGTATTGTCAGAAGGATTAAATGCCAGGCACTCTACAGATCCTTTGTGACCGAAAAGTGTCTTATAGTGTAAACCTTCAACTATATCCCAAAGATGGATTTCTTTGGATGCACCGAACGCAAGCATCTCTGAATCGCTGCGAAATGAAACGGACGAAATAGGTGCAAGGTGACCGGTGATTGTCCGCTTGAGTATACCAGTGTCAACATCCCAGATGTGTAGCATGTGATCGTACCCCCAACTTGCAAGTGTTTTCCCATCATGACTGAGTGCTATGTGCTTAACATCTGCTGAATGTGCTTTAAGAGTGTTTTTAAGTTTACCTGAATTCACATTCCATATACGGACGGTGTCATCCCTACTTGCACTCGCAAGAAATTGGCTATCATGACTAAACGCAATTTTATTGATACTTTTCTCATGTCCCTTTAAGGTCGACTTATGTGTTCCTTCCGGCATTCTCCATATCCGTATGGTTTGATCATAACTCCCACCTGCGAGTAACTTTCCATCTGGACTAAATGATAGGCTTTTTATAATGTTCGTGTGTCCACCCAGTTCCATCTTTACTTCCCTTGTGATAAGATCAGCTATACGAACTCTATTATCATTATTAAACTCCTTAGTTGCCAGAAGCCCCTCATCGTTATTGAACCATATACTACACCCCAGTATTGGAATATAACCCCTGTTTTTATTTTTATGGGTACCAGTAGAGACATCCCACAGGTTAATCCCGTGTATGTCCGTACTTACAATTGTCTTTCCATCATTACTAAACAGGAGATTTGTTATTCCCCCCGTATGTCCAACAAAAGACTGTTTAAGTCTGAATGTTGTAGTATCCCATAAATAGATAATTCTATCTGGGCTGCCAGCGATGAGAAATCTTCCATCGGGACTAAACGCCGCATTCATATTACCAGAACTTCCACCTGACAGCACAGTTTGCATTTGATATGTGGTCGTATCATACAGCCATATACCTGTGGAAGTTACGACTGCTAAAGCAGAACCATCCGGCGAATATGTTAACTCGTTCACACTCCCTTTGCCGATACGCAGTTTAGCACCGTCGGGTAGATTCAGTTGGGGGGACTCGTGAAGAATAGTCTCATTTTGAAATGGTTCTTTTTGAGATTGACTTAAGACAAGACTCAGGATTAGAACAGCGATTATACCGCACAGGATAATGTAAATTGGACGTAGTTTTGTTTTCATCTAATCTGTCTCCTGAATGATGCTCGGGATATCCCACACAAGGATAGTTCCATCTCTGCTACCACTGATAAGCGTCTTACCATCGTCACTGAAATCGATGCTCTTGACTCTATCATTGTGTCCTGTCAGTATTTTTATGCATTTTCCAGTGTTTAAATTCCATAAGTTAATATATAGTTCTCCAGCAGTACCTGGATCCTGTTTCGTGTCACTTGCAAGTGACACGCCATTTTCATATAGAAATACTCTCCAATCCGTTAGTCTGTAACCAGCGATGGCGAATTCTTGCTGTCCAGTTGTGACATCCCATAGGCGAACTGATCCGTCTTTACTTGTGCTGACGATTTTACGCTCATCTGGACTGAAAAAGATCTTTGAGATTGCATCAGCGTGTCCTGTAAAAGTTAGTTGTTTTTCTCCGGTAACAATATTCCACATAACGATAGTTCCGTCTTGGTTACCGCATGCGACTCTATCTCCCTTTTGATTTAATGCTATTGTAGAGATAGCGATGGGTTCCATTGTCTGCTGCTTTGTTAATATTCGGTTTGTTATGGTTTTATTTAGTTTTCCGGTAGTTGTATTCCAAAAGCGTATCGTGCCGTCATGACTTCCACTCACAAGTGTTTGTCCATTGGAACTAAAAGAGAGACTCCCGACCCTGGCAGTATGACCTTGGAGTGAGTGTCTAATATTCCCCGTTGTAGTATCTAACAAATGGATTGAATGTTTTGAACTTGCACTTGCGAGTATCTGACTATCTGGACTAAAAGCAAAACCGAATACAGGTACAGAAAGTGTACTATGATCTAATGCCGTATGATTTTTCTCAAATAATTGAATTCTTTCGGATGGGTATTGTTCTTTACCTGTATTTGCATCCCACAACCCTAAAAAACCGTCCGAAGACATCCCCGCAAACAGGTTACTATCTGAGCTGAACAGAAATCTATTCAGACTTCTGATACTATGGTCTGGTGTATGTGGTATTAGCAATTTGCATTGTCCAGAGGTAATATCACATAGGTTAATAGAGTTGTCAATATTCATACTTACCAACTTAGTACCATCAGGACTAAGAGTAAGATCAGCAAATTCACCCATAAAAAATGTCAGATCTTTAAAGTTATTTCCAACTATTCTTTTCTTGTGTTCTCCAGTAGCTGAATCAAAAAAATCGATAGTATGGTATTCATTTGCTGCAGCGATCATATTACCGTCAGGACTGAAACAGACATCAATACGTCGCTGTATTTTATCATCAATCTGCTTGTATTCTCCAGTATTGACATCCCACAAGAGGATTTTGGAATCACCCTTCCCCCAACTCAGAATGAACTCTCCGTTTGGATTGAACGAAATCTGAGAAACATTAACCTTCGGCTTTTTGAAAGTCTTCACAGGCTTACCTGTTTCAATATCCCAAAATCTGATTGCGTTATCACTACTACCACTTGCAAGTGTTTTACCGTCAGGACTGAAAGATACACTGGTAACAGAATCCGTATGTCCTTTAAGTGTATGTTTAATTGAACCTGTATCAACATCCCATAGAATGATGGTCTGATCCTTGTTACCGCTCGCGAGCATCTTTCCATCAGGACTTAACGCGAATCCTCCAACATAGTCTGTATTTCCGTCGAGAGTCCTGTTTTTACCAGTAACAACATCCCATAAAAATAGCTCCTTGTATCTATAAGTTGCAAGCGTTGTACCGTCAGGGCTGAACAACACATTCTCAGCACCCTTAGGTATAATCCCGTCCAATAGTGTTTTCTTTATTGTGCCATTTGCAATATCCCATAGTTTGATTCCTTCAAAACCACCTTTAGATATGGCAAGGGTGTTACCATCTGGACTGAAAGTAATTCCTCTTTTGGTATCAGTGGAAATATCTATCTCCTTTAACAGGTCTAATTCTTGATATGTTTTAGCGTCATATAGCCATATACCAATGGTAGTGGCGACCGCGAGTTGAGTGCCATCAGGTGAGTACTTTATTGCACCAATTTTACCTTTTCCAATACGTGCAATTGCACCATCCGGTAAATCCCAACGCGTATAGTTTTCAGCCGAAACGTTAGAATGGTAGTATGTTGTAAGGAGAATTAGAGTAAAGATATTCAGAAATAGTAACTTTTTCATGATACTGTCTTTGCAGAACCTTCACTGCAAATCGGAATTGGTCAAAGCATTTTGCATCAGAAGGTTATTTTGTTCGTAAGATAACGCCCTTCTCACCGACGATCCATCCGATATTCCCGTTGAAATGGATATCTTGCAAGTTTTTTGTTGTCGGTGAAAAGTAGTTTATCCACGTTTTTCCGCCATCTTGCGTATGAAGTATGACGCCTTCCTCACCGACTGCCCATCCCTGTTCTTCGTCTTGAAAATGAACATCTCTAAGACTCTGCTTCATCGGGTTCGTTTGTCGCTTCCAATTTATGCCTTTATCCGTAGTATGCAAAATCAGACCATCGGATCCAACTATCCAGCCTTTAGAGGGATGTGGGAAATGTACAGCGAATAACGGTTGTTCTGCAGTGCTGATCTGTTGAGTCCACTGTTTCCCGCCATCTGGTGAATGTAAGATTTCTCCTTTTTCTCCGACAACCCAAACGGATGTATCATAAGCATGTACTCCCCATAAATGTTTGTCTGAAGGATTGTCGACTTTTTCCCATGATCCACCACCATTTTGTGTATAGAGTATCGTTGACATACCGATTCCGTCAACTCCTCCGACAGCCCAACCTTCTGTTGTATTGATAAAATACAGGTCTAAGATACCGGGGGTTATATTACTTGTGGATCGTATCTGATGTTGTATCTTCCACGAATTACCCGCGCTACCGGTATAATGTATACTTCCCCGACCTGCAATCCAACCATTTTTGGATGTGGTAAAATTGACATGTGTCAACGTATACGTGGCAATGGACTTTTCATCGTTTCCACTCCAGTTCTTCCCACCGTCCTTAGATGATAGAACGGTGCCATCACTTCCAACTGCCCAGCCGTGCTTTTCATCAAAGAAATGAACACCGTAAAGGTGCGCGCTGGACCCACTATTGACCTGTTCCCATGTGATTTCTTTTGAGTTTTCTGCACAACCGATGAACAGAAGACACATCAATATGAGCATGAGGCTGGTATTTCTTAATTCAATCATGGATGTTCACCTGTAAAATATATTGCATTTTCGGATGGATCGTGATAAATTAACTATAATGGATTATGTATCGGTTGTCAATGAAATTTCACTGTCTTTAAAGGTAGTAGGCACTCTCCGTGTGCCGTTCTTTGAGACAATCATTATTCTTAATAGTAGTAGGCACTCTCCGTGTGCCGTAACTAAAATGGATTACATTATTGGTATAGATGGCGGCGGGACAAAGACCGTTGGCATGTTAACGACAGACAAAGGTGAAGAGGTAGCCAAAACGCAAATCGGTCCATCAAATTATCATGTTGTTGGAATAGAACAGACAAAGAACGTATTAGTAGAGATTATCCGAAAACTTACAGAAGACGTTGACAACACAGCGTTAGATTCAATCAGATTCTGTTTAGGCATGGCGGGTTTAGGACGTGAAGAGGACAGAAATATTATTGAGCGAATCTGTGATGAAATTGGATTAGGTAAAAAGCGAATTCTAACGCACGATGCACATATCGCATTGGTTGGTGGTATTGGTAAACAGGCGGGTGTCATCGTAATTTCTGGTACGGGTTCTATTGTCTATGGTATTGATCCATACGGGCAAGATGCGCGTGCAGGGGGTTGGGGGTATCTGCTTGGAGATGAAGGCAGTGGATATGAAATCGGTATAATGGGACTTCAAGCCGTTGCACGCTCAGCAGACAAACGTGAACCACCAACTGAATTATCAGGTATGATGCTAAATAAGCTTGCATTGAACAAGCCAAGTGATATAATTCCATGGATACATGCGGCAAATAGAGACGAAATTGCAGAACTGTCTAAAGCCGTGTTTAAAGCAGTTGAAATGGGTGATAAAAAAGCAGAAACAATAATAGATTCAGCTGCAGAAGAACTCATTCTTGCAATAGAAACAGTTGTCAGGATGCTGAACTTCACTGATACTTTTGATATACTATTGAGTGGTGGAAATCTGATATATCAACCCCTATTGGCAGATAAACTGAGTAAATGGATTGAGAGAAACATAATAGGCGCGACTGCAACGCTTCCCAAACACGAACCAGTTTACGGTGCTGTGTTGTTGGCAAGGACACTTCAGTAGTGGATAGTCCAGACTAAATATGTAGGTCGGGTAGAGCGAAGCGAAACCCGACACGTAAGGATTGTTTCTATCATGTCGGGTTTCGCTTCGCTCTACCCGACCTACAAGTTCAACTTGGACAATCCACTTGGACTGAATTAATATACATTTCAAACAGTGATTACAGAACAACGAAACCCTAACTCAATAGACATTGATTTAAAGTCGATAGCAGAAATAGTAGAGATATTCCATGAGGAAGACAGAAAGGCTGTAGATGCTGTTGCAGATCAGTCAGATGCAATCTCGTTTGCGGTAGAGATGATCGTTGATGCGTTTTCTCAGGGAGGAAGACTGTTTTATATCGGAGCTGGCACCAGTGGGAGACTCGGTGTATTGGACGCCTCTGAATGTCCACCGACTTTTAGTACAGAACCAGAGTTAGTGCAAGGTATTATTGCGGGTGGTGATATAGCTTTACGAAAATCGGTTGAGGGAGAAGAGGATAAACGTGAAAGTGGTGCACAGACGATAAGGGAATATGCGCTGACTCCTGAAGACATAATCGTTGGGATAGCAAGCAGTGGAAGAACACCGTATGTTTTAGGAGCACTAAAGGAAGCACACAAAATTGGTTCAAAGACGATTTTCCTCTGTTGTGTTCCACCGAAAGCAGAACTAAATGCATACATTGACCATTTCATTACACCAATTGTCGGACCAGAGATAATTACGGGTTCAACCCGATTAAAAGCGGGAACAGCAACAAAATTAGTACTCAACATGCTTACGACAATTTCAATGATAAAGATTGGGAAAGTCTATGATAATCTGATGGTGGATGTGAACGCATCAAATACAAAATTAGTTGAACGAAGTATCCGAATTATACACACCGTTACGAATGTTGATGATACCACCGCACAAGCAACGTTGCAGGAATCTGATGGAAGTGCTAAAGTAGCTATTGTTATGTTGACGAAAGGAATTGAGAAGAAAGAGGCTATAGATCTCTTAGAGAAACATCATGGGTTCTTACGTCCGATATTAACTAAAAATGAAAGTAGGGAATAATCTAAAAGCCAATCTCATATTGGATAGTCTAGACTAAATAAGTAGGTCGGGTAGAGGAACGCCATTAAAATATTAACTGGCGACACGTAATAATTGTGTCTAACATGTCCAAATCAACGCCAAATGCGCTTTTGGCATTTGTCGGGTTTCGCTTCGCTCTACCCGACCTACAAGTTTAACTTGGACTGTCCAATATATCTATAAGATAGGGGGAACTAAATGTCTGATAAAGTTATAAGAGTTGGTACAAAAGTTGGTCTTGCCAAAACTGGCAGACGTCGTTCTAATGTCTATGAAGCATTGAACAATATACGTGAAGAGATTACGCCAAAAGTCCGTGAACAGGTGTTGCTAAAGCCGAACTTTTTATCCAGCACTAATCAACTCGCTTCTTCCCATGTAGACGCAATGCGTGGGGCATTGGACTTCTTGATGAGCACACCACAACCGCCTAAAGAGGTAATTATCGCAGAAGGTGCGAATGAGTCCTTTTCTGGCGAAGCATTTCAGATCTTCGGTTACGATGCCTTGCAAGCGGAGTACGATATACCTATTAGACTCGTTGACTTACATGAAGAGACTGAATGGGTAGAAACAAAAGTATTTCTCTCCGGGAGGGAATCGGAAACAGTACGTATGCCGAAGACAGTTCTGGACTGTCCATGCACGATTTCCGTTGCCATCGCAAAGACACATGATGCATGTGTTGTTACGCTTGCGATGAAGAACATGATTATGGGTACTATTCATAAAGCTGACCGTATTAAGGTGCATGGATATCTAAGTCATGGTGACCGAATGTTGCCGCGTGAAGCACAGACTATAAATATCAACCTTTTGCGTCTCTCGCGCTTCTTGAGACCGGATATCGCTATCATTGATGGGACATTGGGTCTACAAGGAAACGGACCAGGAGGCACCAATTCTGTTCAACTCGGTATCGCTGTTGCAAGTGGAGATGTATTCGCAGCTGATGCAGTAACATCAAAGGCTATGGGATTTGAACCGATGGATATTGGTCTCTTCAATTATGCTAACGACTTGGGATACGGTACTGCTAATCTTGATAATATTGAGATTATCGGACCTGATGTTGGTTCCATAGCAATACCTTTTAAACCTCATGAAACCGCTGAGCTTCAACTGCAATGGCACGATGACGAATCCAGTGAATATCTTGCTGCAGACTGATCATTTACTTTTATCAAGAGAAAAGGAGAACTATGAAACGTCTACGAAATATATTCGTGTTAATCTTACTTGTTCTATCCACACCCGCTTGGGCATGGTGGGGTGGTGGACACGACATACTTACGCAAGCTACTATTAAAACACTCCCAGATGAGATGCCAGAATTCTTCCGTTCTGCAACTGCAGAGAAAATGATAGCACATTGTGCTTATGATCCCGATGTGTCAAAAGAACGTTATGCACCCCATGCACGGGCAGCTGAGTATGGTGAACATTACTTTGATCTTGAGCTTATCAAAGATAACCCAGTGCCTGAGAATCGAGATGAATTTCTGAAACTCTGTGCCAAGATGGAGCTTGAGCCAAGAAAGGTTGGACTTTTACCTTATGCAGTAGCTGAATATACAGAACGACTCGCTGTTGCTTTTGCAGAATACCGAAAATGGCCAGATAATCCAATTATTCAATACAAGTGTTATGTTTACGCAGGATTCTTGGCACATTATGCACAGGATATGTGTCAACCTTTGCACTTAACTGTGCACTTTGACGGAATCGTTCAAGAAGACGGTTCAAAGTTACATGCAGGAATCCATGAAAAGGTTGATGCATCAATTGAAGTTTTGAAACTTGATCCGAACAAACTTTCCAAAGGACAAGAGGTCAAACCTGTCAAGGAATTAATGCCAGCTATTGTTGAGCAGATGAAAATTGGGAATAACTTAGTAGATCGCGTCTATCAGCTTGTTCAGGATTATCAAGACCTGCAAAACCCATCTGAAGAACTGCTTGAATTTACGAATAGTCTCTCACGGGAAGGCGTTCAGTGGACAGCTTCACTTTACCTTACAGCCTGGCAGTTATCTGATGAGATCAAGCTTCCGGGTTGGCTTGAACGTTAATCTGTGTCATTTTATAGCTTAAGGTTTGAGAAAATGCCTTGACGTCTGAAAACTTTCATGGTATTCTATTTAGCATGCAAGTAACGAACAAACTACCAAATATTGAGCCAGATGCTGTTTTTGAATTAGGAGAACTCGGATGTGGCGACCTTATCGTGGCATTATTGAAAGCGATGAGGACACTTGAAACAGGACAGATTGCACAAGTCCATGCTGTTGACCCCGGTGCACCTGTGGATATAGCAGCATGGTGTAACATGATAGGCAATGACCTTCTCGCAGACTGTTGCGGTGAAGACAGTGCCTATTTTTATATTAAAAAAGGAGATAGAACATAATGTCTAAACTGATGATAAGCATTACGCACGCAAGAGATAACACCGACAAAGCAACTGTCGGTTTTGTTGTTGCAAATGCTTCTGTAGCCTCTGGTGTTGAAACCGTTGTTTTTCTTAGCACAGAAGGTGTACATTTATCACAAGATGGATACGCAGATGATATACACGAAGAAGGTTTCGCACCGTTGAAACAACTCATGACAGACTTTGTTGAGGTAGGTGGAATAATTTGGGTCTGTTCACCATGTTTCAAAAAGCGGAACCTTGATGAGGAAAACCTTGTAGAGAGTGCAGTCATTGTTGGGGGTGCTAAGGCTGTTGAGTTTTTAATTACGGGCGGATCAAGTCTAACCTATTGAACTATGAAAAAGGAGTTTCTGCTATGCCTGGCAGGAATTCTAATAAGGGTTCGGCTGAATCCCAAACCAGAACAGAGAGTTTCCCTCCGATTATGGAAAAGGTTTCCTTACGAAAGTAAATTGTGCATGGTTGATACACTGCCAACTTTTTTCCAAAGGAGGGATACTCATTCATATTCCTAAAAGACACACTTTAAAAAAGATATAATTCATCAGTCCTGCCAAAAACTTCCTACAGTCCATTCTAATATATATCAACACTTAGGATTCACATCTTACAATTCAATTACAATCCCAGGGTATTAATATCAATGCGAGAAGAAGATTTACAAGCACCTGAAAGTCTACAGACATTACATATCTGTGAAGGTGGAAACCTTGATTGTGGTTCCGGTCTACTGCTCCTGATTCGGAAATCGATGGAAAAAGTGCCAGATGGTGATGTGTTGGAGATCCGCAGTACAGAGATTAGTGTCAAGGAGGATCTCCCTGCGTGGTGTCGTATGACAGAAAATCCCTATCTCGGGTGGAGACCTGCACCATTACATAACAAGTATTTCGTTCAACGCGGTGAAGCAGAACAGGATGCTGATGCTGCTTATGCTCAAGCGCGAGATTATAAATGGCAGACTCGTATCCATTGGGATGGGGGTCTACAAGCGAAGGTATTCTGTAGAAATCATTCGTGGTCGGTAGGTCAACCTGCGAGTTTTGATGTGCGTGATGCTGCTCCGAGTGCTGTTGAGTATGTCTTAGGTGCACTCGGTGCATGTTTGGCAATGGGTTTCCAGATTCGCGCATCTCAGCAGAAGATTGAGATAGATGAGTTGGAGATTTCCTTGAGTGGACAGATTGATAACATTTTCGTTTTTCTCGGAACTGAACAGGACGGACATAGCGGTTTTAAAGCGGTGCGTGGTACGATCTATGTCGCATCTGATGCGGATGATGAGATTCTGGAGACGTTGTGGGAGGAAACCCTTGCTGCTTCGCCAGTGACGAATACTCTGACTCGTGATGTTGATATTGATGTTGAGCTGCGAGTGGTGTAAGGGAAAATCCTAAATCGCATTGATTCTGCTTTGAATAGTCTACAGACAGAATAAGACGTGGTTTTTTTAAAACTCAGACTCATAGAAGTCTATATCTAATGCTTCCATATAATCCTTGAGTGCTTTTTCATCTTCACCTATACTCCTGTAAGCGTCGCCGCGCTGATAGTACGCACAGGACTCATTGGGTTCCAATTCTATCACTTCTGAAAGATCCGCGATAGCTAAGTCAGGCTTCCCCTTTTTACTGTAAGCCATTCCACGAAGCAGGATTGCATCAGCATCCTCTGAATTACGCTCAATCGCACTATTACAGTCTACAATCACAGACTCATAATCCTCTATCCTGAAATATACAGTTGCACGTTTGATATAATGTTTGGTATCATTAGGTGCTAATTCTATTACTATCTGAAAGTCTTCAATGGCGGATTTATCGTCGCTTAGACGTAGGTAAGAACCTCCGCGAAGGTCATAAGCATCAGCATAATTCGGTTTTAGTTTTAATACTTTTGTATAGTCTGCAATTGCCTTTTTCTCTTGTCCCTTACTGCTATAAGCCTTACCACGGGCGACATAGATTTCAGCATTGTCAGGCTTCAGTCGTATTGCCTTACTATAGTCTTTAATTGCCATATCAAACTCGTCTTTGCTGGCGTATACATTTCCCCGAACAACATAAGCCTCAGCAACAGCAGGGTCAAGTTCTATTGCTTTGTCAAGGTCCTTGATAGCAAGATCTAATTTGTTAAAAATGAAGTTTGCGTTCCCTCGATGAAAGTATGCCTCGGCGTAGTCGGGGTCATGTTGAATTGCCTGTGTGAAGTTTTTAATTGCATTGTAAGTAAAACCTTTCCCATCGTATGCGAGTCCACAACCAAGATATGCTCTTGCAGGGTTGCACGTGCGGGAAATAGCATCGGTAAAGTCTTTAATAGCATAATCATACTCCCCCAGCTTATGGTAGACCTCTCCACGGTTGATATAGTTCATAGCAAAGTCGGGTCTCTTACGAATGGCTTTGCTAAAGTGTTTGGCAGCTTCTTCATAGTGTGCCATCTGAGATTCATTTGCCATTTCCTATATCTCCTTTCTGCTTTTGGACTATACCATCATTAATCATCTTGTAGAATTGTATGTGGTTACTTAGATTAACTGTACGGAATTTGAACATTCACATCACTTAACATTTTTATTTTGCTTGTTTGAAAATGATACCATATAAAGAGAAAACTTGCAATGGTATCATTACATAATTTCTGTACATAAACTTTAGGTGTCAATTTAGTGAAAAACGTTAGTGCGTTGATACACCTTTCGCCCCTCTGGGGCTTGCTATTGGTTGGAATTAATGCGGACTATACACCTTTCGCCTCTCTGAGACTTTGGAAAATCACATATCAGCATCATCGGTGCGGAAGGTGTATATAGAACACGAATCCCGGAAAACCCAAGCCCCAGCGATGCAAAAGGTATGGGACTAAAATCGGTCTTATATAGCTTACCCAACCAAAGGGAATATCCTGAAACTGACGCATTATGTGTTTGTAGTAAGAAACACAATCAAGGATGAATGTGCTACAAAGATGCACAATCTAACAGAATGTGCTACAAAGATGCACAATCTAACAGAATGTGCTACACAAAGATGCACAATCAAGGATGAATGTGCTACAAAAGAGGCACAATCTAACAGAATGTGCTACAGCAGTATGAAGTATTTTCCTGTACAGAGAACCTTTATTCACAGTTGTTTTTTTGACAAGTTTCTGATACAATATCAGATAAGACTTCACAAACAAAAAAGTAACTTGCTTTTTGTAAGTACTATAAGGGACGACAACCTCTAATAATTTGTCTATTTAAGGAAAAATTTAGAATGAAACATTCAATTTGGACTGAAGCCGATTCCCGTAAAGTCAAACAGATATGGGACACATATCAAAAGCAACATAATCTTTCTGAACGTATTGGACAGACAGCGGGAATAGATCCGAAAAGTAGTCGTATTTGGTTCGGAGATTCAATTCAAGCGATAGTTCAACAAAGAGACAGAGAAGGCTTGGACTCTCCACTGTTCTTTCAGCGGGTTGGTGATGAAACCTATTTTCGAAAGGGAGGACAGATCATTGTATAATTTACCCGCATTTCCCGTGACTGTAGTCGGTAGCATGCCGCGTTCGAAAGCAGTTTCACGGGCATTAAGAGATAAACAGAAGGGACGCGTCACAGATGCTGAATTTAACGCAATTGCTGACGAGGCTGTGATTGAAAGTCTCAAATCACAAGAAGCTGATGGTGTTGACATCGTGAGCGATGGAGAACAACGACGTGATAACTTCTATTCCTTCATTACTGGATGTATGGACGGTATCCGGTTGATGACGCTTGCTGAGATGTTGGACTACGTGGAAGATAAAGCTGCTTTTGAACAACTCCTCAATGCATTAGATGTCCCCGCTTTCGCCTTAAAGAATCCTGTCGTTGATGGCAAAATAAGTCGTTCCTCATCACTTGTATTGCAAGACTACCTATTTTTAAAAGAGCATACAACGAAACCTATAAAAGTCACGCTACCCGGTCCCTATCTGTTAACCCGTTCAATGTGGGTAAAGAAATTGTCCTACGACTTCTATCCCGATAAAGAATCATTAGGAGATGATGTCGTATCAGTGCTGAGGCAAGAGGTGTTGGATTTACAGAATGCGGGTTGTGAATTTGTGCAGTTTGATGAACCTGTGCTTACCGAGGTTGCTTTTACAGGTCCCCACGAAACACATTCGTTTATGTGTGCTGCGTTATCAGAGAAGAGCAGTCCGGAGGAAGAACTCAATTTTGCTGTAGAACTGATAAATCGCGTTGTTGATGGTGTTGATGGTAAAATGAAAACTGCTCTTCATGTCTGTCGTGGCAACTGGAGTCAAGAAGAGGATGTACTCCTGCGCGGATCTTACGACCTACTTATTCCGTATTTCAGTCAGATGCATGTCAATCAGTTGGTATTAGAATATGCGACTGAACGTGCTGGGAGTATTGATGTTCTTGGAGAACTTCCACCAGATAAAGAGATCGGATTAGGTGTGGTTGATCCACGTACGACTGAGGTTGAACCTGTTGACTTTGTCTTAGGGAAAGTTCGCAACTTACTAAAACATCGCGAACCTGAACAGATATATCTAAATCCAGATTGCGGGTTCGGTACATTTGCTGACCGACCCGTCAATTCTGCTGAGATTGCATCTAAAAAACTACAAGTGATACATGAAGCAGCGGAAATCCTGCGGTCCGAAATTTAAGGCTGTTAAGATTTAACTATCTTTTTTTGCTGTAGATTATCAGTTAAGTAGGAACGAGTGGAAGGGTGGGTTGTGTTTTTCAGAAGAGGCACAATCTAACAGAATGTGATACAAAAGAGGCACAATCTAACAGAATGTGATACAAAAGAGGCACAATCTAACAGAATGTGATACAAGCACAAGCTAACAGAATGTCTATTATTGGTGAAGGTATTGAAGGTTTAGTGACAAAAACTTTACACACCCGAATTGGAATCCGCGCTTGTGTATTCTGTCATTTTATGCTACAATCTCAGTTGAATGGGATGGACATCTGAATCAATAAACTATTAGTGAAAGGAGAGCATCGTTTTGATACATCTATATGGAGAAAACTATGAGAGAATGCAACTCTTACGGCACATTGGAGACATCTCTCAGGTTGCGGAAGCTAAAATAATCCAACTCAATGATGGCAATGAGAAGGGAACAGACGCAATCGGTTTTCGTACGGGGTCAGGGTTAAACTTCACTGTCCTGACAAACCGTGGTCTTGATATCTCTTATGCGGATTATAAGGGTATACCGTTATGTTGGCGATCTGGAACTGGGGATGTGACAGCAGCACATTACGAACCCCATGAAGATGGATGGTTACGCGGCTTTTATGGTGGATTACTTACAACGTGTGGTATGACACAAGCAGGTGCAAAAAACGTTGATGAGGATGAAGCACTCGGTCTACACGGTAGAGCTTCATATATCCCCGCAAAAAATGTATGGGTTGATAGCCGATGGGAAGGTGACCGATACATTTTATGGGCACAAGGTAAAATCACTGAAACAAGGGCGTTAGGTGAACATCTATGCAGAACGCGCCGAATCTGGACTGAATTAGGATCGAATAAGATACATATTGAAGATATTATTGAAAATCTTGGTTACAAAGACTCGCCCCTCATGTATTTATTCCATATAAATGTAGGTTTCCCAATACTTGCAGATGGCAGCGAACTCTTAGCGCCATCATCTCAAGTCACACCTCGCGATGAACATGCCAAGGATAACCTATCAAACTATAACTGCGGCGAACCTCCCACTGTTGATTTCAAGGAGCAGGTATACTATCATCAGATGGAACCTGATGTTGACAACCATATCCGTGTTGCACTCGTGAACCGAAGTTTCAATGATAATAAAGGTATAGGCATAGCAGTCCGATACCATAAGACGCAGTTTCCTCACTTTGTGCAATGGAAATTGTGTAGTCAAGGAAACTATGTAATGGGTTTAGAACCTTCAAATTGCAGGGTTGATGGAAGAGCATCAGAACGTGAACACGGTTCGCTACAACACATTGAACCTGGTGGCAGACGCCACTACGAAGTCGAAATAAGTGTGTTAACCTCAAATGATGAGATTAACGCACTTGAAAAGAAAATTACAGATAACAGGAAATAATATGATATCCATAAAGGATATAAGAATTGTCCCTTCTAAGGAGAAATAATAATGAAGAATCGAATTTCACTACTCAGTCTCATCGTTGTAAGCTGCGTATGTGTTCTATTGACAAACATTTATGCAGATCACCCAAATATTGCTGATCAATCTGACTATATTTTGACAGATGCACATGCGGAAAAAACAGAAGAAGAATCTAATACAATACCTGAAGATAGCGTGTTAAATTTAATTCCTGAGAATGCATTAGGTATTATCTACTGTCCAAGTCTATCTGAACTGAATAAAAGGATCAACGATGGTGCGGCAGAAATGGCACCTCAAGTTGGTGAACAGCCTGAAATCCTTGCATCCATATTGGCAGCATCCTTTGGTGCAGGCTTTGAGAGTTTGGCTGAATTGGAACAGATTGGATTGGACTTAGACAACGATTTTGCAATATTTTTTACGAGTTTTGAACCCGTTGCTGTTGCTGCAACTGTACATTTGACAGATCCGGATGCGATGATGCAGGTCATTCAGACAGAAGCACAGGGCAGCGAACCTACCGAATATAAGGGTGAAACCTACTTCAGTTCTGAAGGTGATGGTAGTTTTGCTATTTTGGGTAATACCCTTGCCTTCACACAACAGACTAAAGATTGTGTGAGCATCATTGATGTGAGTAAGGGAGAGCAAAACGCGATCGCTGCTAACCCAGATTACACCGTATTCCTAAATCAGATTGCAAAAGGAACTGATCAACTTGCTGCGTATTTTGACCTTGGGACAATTCTTGCCCCACATATTGAGACAATCATGGAAGACATGAATTCCGCAGTTGATTCAATGGAAAGTGATCCCGCTACCATGTCTGCAATTCCAATGATGGAAAGTATGTTTGGGACATTTGCTGATCTGATTAAGGATTTAGAATCCGTAAGTGCAACCCTTCAGATAGAAGGTACTGATGTACAACTTGCCCCTTTTCTGAAGTTTAAAGACGATGGGAAGATACAAGACACCCTAAAGGAACTGATGCCTGATGAATTAGCACTCATGAACGATTTACCAAATGGGGGATTCCTTTTCGGTGGTTTTGAGGGAAATGCATTGAGTTTATATGAATGGAGCATGTCTTGGTTGTTAGCTCTACCTTCAGAAGATGAAGAACAGAGTCAGGACCTCAAAAAGATTGTAGAAGAGATGCAAGAGATGTACAAAGCATTGGGTAATGAACAAGGTTTCTCCGTGAACTTTAGAGATAGTTTAATTCCTGATGTTTTGATCATTTATGATCTTGAAGATGAAGAGAAAGTCAAGACCTACTATGATGAACACTTCTTGGATAACCTAAGCAAAATGATGCAAATTATGAAAGATTCAATGGGAGAAATTCCACAGTTCACCATTTACGATGGGGGATATGTTGGGAACCCAATTATGCATAACGAGGTAGAGATCAAGACTATTGTCTTTCCGAATTTTGGTGTTGCTTTTCAGGATGTTCCGGTAGAGATGGCGGTTCTGATGCCCCATGAATGGCATTGGTCTTATGCATTTTCGGATGGACAACTCTATTTTTCTTTAGGGGGTGCAGAAATAATACAGCAAGCACTTAATAGCAAAGCTAAAGTTGTTGAGAGCATATCTGAAAATGTAGGTTACCAGAATCTTGTTGAAAAGTTAGGAATAGATAACAACCTACTATTTGGAATTTCTCCTATAGCAGCTATTAAGAGTTTCGTTTCTCTTGCCTCAAAAGCTGATCCGAACGCTGCCGCTGAAATGCAGATGATGGCTGGCATGATCATGGGGATCCCTGAAAACTACAGTATCGGTATCTCAGCAAAAGTCCGGGACGGTGGTGTCGGGGCAAAACTACACATTGCAGTGGGTGATTACAAACAATTGGTGCAAACATTTATGATGTTTAGTGCAATGGGACAAATGCAATAGGCATTACGAACTCGTCTACAAGAAATTGTAGGCGAGTTTTTTTATTGCACATTATATAGAACATGTGCTATCATACATAATATGTTGGCTTGCAGTTTTGTACAAAGGGAGGGGTGTACACAACTGCTATTCTTCTGTTATGATGAAATATATAATTACTTGCACACAGTTGTAGCGCAAACTTTTAGTTTGCGTACACTACTGCACAAACTAAAAGTTTGTGCTACAGCACAGTCCAAGCCTGTCGATTTAGGTATCACGTGCCAAAATTGTGCCTATATTTTGTATTTCACTTTAACCCCTCCAAATGTGTATTATGTACATAAGGAGGAGCAGTGTGCTACAGAAAAATAGTATGATGCAACGGCTTAGTATAAAAAATAGAAAGTTCCAACCTTTACTCACATTCTGTATTGTCTTTTTCTTGATAACTTTACCATTCGCGATGGCTGATACGACCACAGAAAACAGTGCAGAAGTCGAACCCAAGAAGAGTCCTATAAAAATCGGTGGGGCAATGCGTGCCAACTACGTTTACGGTACGTATGAAGACCGCACGCGATATGATAGTTCCGGTCAGCCTTATTTGGAGGATGATGGTAGAGGGGCAAACTTTGGCGATGTTGATCTTGAATTACTGCGGTTGAATGTTGACCTTGACTTTAATAATGTCATTGGAAGGATGGAATATCGGTGGTATCCAAGGTATTTTGGTAGTTCAATCGGTTACAGCATGATACATACTGCTTGGTTGGGTTATGATTTCAAGGATACGGGTACGGTCAAAGCAGGCGTTGTGCGAGTACCTTTTGGACCAACAGACTACGGTGTTTCTACCAGTTGGTTCTTTGACCAGCATTTTTATGTTGGACTTGCTGACGACCCTGATGTGGGAATCGTATGGCATAACAACACTGGTAACCTGACCTATGATGTAGGTTATTTCCTCAGTAGTGAACCTCAGACGATAGGCAATAGTCTCAATAGCGCACGATACGGATACGACGTTGTGAAATGGGAAGAGAAAGCGGATGAAGATGGAAATGTGCAATGGGGTGTTGAGGAGAATGGTTATGATGAGCAACATCAGTTTAATCTTCGTGCAATCTATTCCTTTGAAAACGTTGCAGATATAGGCGTCTCAGCGCAATTCGGGTTGCTGCAAGGAACGAATGTAGGAAACGATGACAGCGGAAGTCACTACGCGCTTTCCGCGCACATGAAGAACTCAGCAGCAGATTTCACACTCTATTCCCAGTTTACGTATTACGCACATAATATTACGGATGATACGGCATGGGGTACAGGGGACCTGATTCCGATGGGTGCTTACGAATTTGCGTGGCCTGTTGCATCTGAGGGGTTAATACCTGCGCTTTCCCTACGGTATGGTGGTATTAACACGGAAAAAATCTCATGGTTGAACAGTGTTACGCCATACATTGAATGGAGTACTATTCTTAAGACTGTTGATGCTTACAACCCGAGTACTCTCGTGACATTAGGAATAAGTTGGAACATCTTTGACTCACTGTATGTCTATAGTGACTTCGGTTTGTCTGATGGAAATTCCTTTGTAGGCAACAGTGCAGGTGATGGTATCAGGGAAGGTTACGGCAGTATCTACGATGGTGCGGGTGATGTTGGTGCAAACGGCAATAACGTTTGGAACTGGCGTCTTAATTTTAACTTCGGTGTTTATTTCTAATTGGTTCACACCCCTACAACAAAAAAGGAGAAGTTTGAAATGAACGAAGCAGAAAAACAGCCGCAACAGATGCCACATCAGGTAGATGAAGGCAGGTACAAGAAACTATTCGGGTTAGACATTTACTTAACGCCTGTATTCGTAATTTCCAGTATCACCATTGTATTATTCGTAGCTGGTTCACTAATTTTTCAAGACCAAGCGACAGAACTTTTCAAAAGCACCCGAGTATGGCTTACCACAAATCTTGATTGGCTCTTCATGATCACAGCTAATCTTGTATTTCTCTTTTGTGTAATTGTCGCCATCTCTCCTCTTGGTAAAATCCGACTTGGAGGTTCAGATGCAAAACCTGAGTACTCCAATTTAACATGGCTTGCGATGCTTTTTGCTGCAGGCGTGGGTATTGGACTACTCTTCTTTGGCGTGTCGGAACCGATTACCTATTTTCAGGGGGATACTGATGCTGTGAAGTATTCGCCGCTCGGGAGAGAAACGGTTTATGACGCAAATGCAGATTACAGTGTTACAGCTGTTCCTGACATCGCTGATCCCAAAGTTAAATCGGCGGCTTCTTTGAGTATAGCAACAACAGTTTTTCACTGGGGGCTACATGGGTGGGCAATCTACGGCGTTGTCGGACTTGCATTGGCGTTTTTCGCATATAATAGAGGATTTCCGTTACTTATCAGATCCGCGTTTTATCCCATACTCGGCGACCGGATATGGGGGTGGCCCGGACACATTATTGATACATTCGCCATTTTTGCTGGGATCTTTGGACTCGCAACTTCCCTTGGCTTAGGAGTAGAACAGGTGACTTCTGGTCTTAACTATCTATTTGGGATACCTGCACACGAGGTGACCATGGTTCTGTTGATTGTTGGGATTACAGCCATCGCTCTTGTATCAGTGATGACAGGCATTAATGTTGGCATTAAACGACTTAGTCAGTTCAACATAATTCTTGCGTTTATTTTGCTCGTAACTATTTTCATTCTTGGTCCAACCCGTTATATCTTTCAAAATATTTTTGCAGGATTTGGGACCTATTTCAAGGAAATTGTGCCGCTGAGTAACTGGGTTGGACGTGAGGACACCGGTTTTCTGCACGATTGGACTACGTTCTATTGGGCATGGTGGATCGCTTGGGCTCCGTTTATTGGAACATTCATCGCAAGGATCTCAAAAGGACGCACCGTGCGTCAGTTTGTGTTCTTTGTGCTTATTTTGCCGACTCTATTGTGTCTATTGTGGTTTAGTGCATTTGGGGGTACTGCTATCCACCAGTTTCTCACTGGAGATTTCACAGGTGTAACCGAAGAGGTAGAAGCATATAATTACCCACTGGCACTCTTTAAAATGTTCACAGAATTACCAGCATCATTGCTGCTTTCGTGTGCTGCTATGTTGTTAACGATCATCTTTTTTGTTACCTCATCAGATTCAGGATCGCTAATCATTGATATAATAGCCGCAGGCGGTAAGGTAGACGCGCCCGTTGCACAACGGGTTTTCTGGTGTACTGCTGAAGGTTTAGTCGCAATTGCATTGCTACTCGGAGGAGGGTTGAAGGCGTTACAAGCTGCATCACTTGCAACAGGTTTCCCTTTCGCGATTGTGCTGTTAGGTATGGGTGGATGCGTTCTTGCGGGTATGATAAAAGAGAGACGTGAGATACGATCTGTAGATAGCAATTAGTTTCAAAAATAACGCATGATATTACATGGGATGGACGGCTAATATGTCCATCCCATCTACTTTTGAATTATCCAGGTTTCCGATTATAGTAAATTATGTAAATAAGTTTACATATATTCTGTAGGAGCGATCTCCGAATCGCGACGCAACCCCTAATAGTCGGGAATCGGAGATCGCTCCTACAACTCAGATGTAAAGTTAATTGTAGAATCCACTATAATGTGAGTTCCATAAATATTTTTGTGAATTTAACTTGTTTTTTACCGAGAAATATAGTATCATCAATAATTATTAATAAGCTATTTTTATATTTAAATTCAGTTGGTAAAAAACAATGCCCTATTACTACCTACTAAGTCGCCTCCACGTTTGTTCAATCCTTGGACTTCTGTGGTTTTACCGATTATCCAGTTTATTAACTATAGGTTTGCCCCCCCCCCCGCAAAATTGTAATAATATATAAGTTAGCGAACAAGCGTATATCATTGGTGTTCGTCAACCTTTTGTTGTGCCCGTTATGCTCTCTATTCACTTGGATAGTTTGCTACGGGTATTTTATTATTGCATTTATACATCAATCTATTCGTGTGACTCAAACTTTACCTTTGATGTACACAAAATTCAGAAACAATCCATAAAGGAGATTTTATTTTGAAAATAACAAAGAAGTTAGTTTACACAATTCTCACACTGTCCTTCCTCGTAATACTTCCATCCTTAACTATAGCACAAGACATAGTAGTTCCTTTACCAGAAGACATTAACAACGACGGTATAGTAGACGTCCGTGACCTTGTACTCGTTGCCAACGCGATAGGACAGACAGTAGATAGTTCAGCTGAACAAAATCCTGATGCAACTGGAGACGGTGTTGTCAATGTACTTGACCTTGTACGCGTCGCCAGCCGCATTGGAAAAGTACAGATAGGTCTGAAAAAACTTTATTGGGGTGATATTGGGACAAGCCGTATAGAACGCGCTGATCCTAATGGGACAAACAGGGAAGTCCTGGTGAATAATGCACGTCCATGGGATTTAGCTCTGGATATTGAGGAACGCAAGATCTATTGGATAAGTGTAACTGGATATGGAATTGAACGAGCGAACTTAGACGGTTCAGATAGAGAAAAACTCGTTCCTGTAGATGGTCAAGGAGTCAGTTTAGACTTGGATACAGGAAAGATGTATTGGACAAGTAATGCCGGAACAATTTCGCGTGCTAATCTTGATGGATCTAATGTTGAACTCCTAATTGATGGCTTAGTTTTTCCAGATAGCATCGCACTTGATTTAGTCAACGGCAAGATCTATTGGACAGAGGCTTTAAGTAGAGTAAGAAGCGGTCCTAATATTGGAGTTGATGGCGCAATTAAACGTGCTAATCTTGATGGTTCAGACGTGGAAACGCTTGTTACTGATTTGCGAGAACCCCAAGGGATTAACTTAGACATAGAAAACGGTAAGATGTATTGGAGCAATTGGACCCCGATAGATAAAATTCAACGTGCAAACCTTGATGGAACAGACGTTGAAGACATTGCACCTGGACGGGGTGGTTTAGAAGGGATCGTGTTGTTCTTTGAAATAGGCAAGATGTATTTTACTGATTTTGGCGTAAGAAAAATCTTGCGATCAAACTTTGACGGTTCAGACATTGAAGAAATTATAACAACTGGATTGAGTACGCCAATATCAATAGTTTTGGATATTGGACCTGTCAATTAAATGAGGAGTCTGCATAAAATATTCAATGTCACAATATGTACTTAAAGATGTACTTAAAGGTAGTAGGCACACTCCGTGTGCCGTTCACAAGTAGGTATGCTTAAATGAATAAAAAAACTAACAGACTTTCTGGAAAAAGAGGAGTATTGATGATGAAAACAACTTTAGTTTGGACGATGTTATTGTTCACACTTTCACTATCTATTGGACTGCCACACACTGCGGCAGAAGACTCTACAAAATTGAGTTTACCCGAGGGTGCCATAGCGCGCCTCGGTAAAAGCATTATATCTGAGATAGTGTATTCGCCTGATGGCACGTTGCTTGCTGTGGCAAGTAGTGTCGGTATATGGCTCTATGATGCCGAAACGCTACAAGAACACGCACTGCTCATTGGACATTCAGGCGGCGTCCGTATTTGTGTTTCGTTCAGTCCTGACGGAAAAACAATCGCAAGTGGAAGTCAGGGTGAAGTGCGTTTGTGGGATGTCGCAACCGCTACACAGAAAGGGACGCTCGAGCATACAAGTTATGTCGATAGTGTCTCATTCAGTCCGGATGGCAAAACACTCGCAAGTGGGAGTCATGATCACACGGTGAGTTTATGGGATGTCGCAACCGCTACCCAAAAAGGGACCCTCACTGGACATACAGCCGCTGTCAGCAGTGTTTCGTTCAGTCCGGATGGCAAAACAATCGCAAGCGGGAGTTATGACAACACTGTGCGTTTGTGGGATACAGCAACTGCTACAGAGAAACACACACTCACTGGACATACAGCCTCTGTCCGTAGTGTTTCATTCAGTCCGGATGGTAAAACACTCGCAAGTGGGAGTCAGGACAGGTCGGTGCGTTTATGGGATGCAGCAACTGCTACAGAGAAACACACACTCACTGTACATTTTGGATCTGTTGAGAGTGTCCCGTTCAGTCCAGATGGAGAAACAATCGCAAGTACAAGTTGGGATGGGGGCGGGATTGTGCAATTCTGGGATGTGGCAACTGGGACACAGAAAGGGACACTCACGGCAGGTTTCGTCCTTAGTGTCTCGTTCAGTCCAGATGGAAGAACTATCGCAGGTGCAAGTGTGGATGAAGTACGTTTGTGGGATGTGACAACTGCTACACAAACTGGGACAATTATGGGACATACAAACTGGCTCAATAGTTCATCGTTCAGTCCGGATGGTAAGACAATCGTAATCGCAGGTTGGGACGGGGTACTTTTGTGGGATGTAGCAACTGCAACACACAAGCGGACCCTCACAGGAAATACAAGCTGGGTCTTAAGTGCCTCATTCAGTCCAGATGGAAAAACAATCGCAAGTGGAAGTGCAGATAAGACGGTGAGATTATGGGATGTAGCAACTGGGACACTCAAACACACCCTCACAGGTCATACAAACTGGGTCCATAGTGTCTCGTTCAGTCCAGATGGAAAAACAATCGCCAGCACGGAGAATTTGGACGGAGCCGTGCGATTATGGGATGTTGAAACTGGTACACAGAAAGGGATACTTATTGGACATACTGGCTTTGTCTGGAGTGCATCGTTCAGTCCGGATGGCAAAACAATCGCTACTGGAGGTTATCGGGACAACTCGGTGCGATTATGGGATGTGGCAACTGGGACACAAAAAAGGACACTTGAGCATACAAGCTCGGTCACTGCTGTATCTTTCAGTCCAGATGGAAGGACAATCGTAAGTGGAAGTTGGGAGGAGGTGCGTTTGTGGGATGTGGCAACTGGGACACAAAAAAGGACACTCCCAGGACATACGCACCATGTACATAGTGTCTCATTCAGTCCGGATGGAAAAACAATCGCAAGTGGGGGTTGGGATGGACCAGTGCGTTTATGGGATGTGGCAACTGGGTCCCTAAAACACACACTCACTGGACATACAAGCACGGTCAATAGTGTTTCGTTCAGTCCGGATGGCAGGACTCTGGCAAGTGTTGGCGATGGTACAGTCCTGCTCTGGGACCTCACACTTTACCTTGATATAACGACAGAACCCCCGGACACGGTAGATATACTGGGACCAACAATAGCGATTCTTACCCCATTGGCAGACCAAATACTTAACCACGGGATGCCAGTTATCACAGGTGAGTTTTCAGGGACTGCAACACCTATATCACTTAGCCTCATACTCAACGGTGCAGAAGTCAATGCAAAAGTAAGCGATAACGGATTCACTTACACATTTGCTGAAGTGTTAGACGATGGCGAATACACACTCGTTGCTACAGCAATAGATGCGAATGGGAAGACCGCTGAAGCAACTGTTACTTTCTCAATAAAACCCGCGTATCCTGCGTGGGATGTGAATGAGGATGGTCACGTCAACATATTAGATTTAGTGCTTGTGGGACAAAATATTGGTGGATCGATTGCAACAGTCCCTCGCGCAGATGTCAACGGTGATGGGAGTATCAATATCTTAGACCTGGTGCTTGTCGCCGGACACTTTGGGGAATGAACACCTATAAGATTTTAAGACTCGCAGCTGAATAAAAAAACTACCAGATTTTCTAACAAAAAAAGGAGTATTAATGATGAAAACGACTTTAGTTTGGACGATGATATTGTTCACACTTTCACTTTCTATTGGACTATCACACACCGCGGCAGTAGATACATCAGAATGGGAATTGCCTGAGGGTGCCAAATCCCGTCTCGGTAAAGGTGGGATAACTAATATCACATATTCACCTGATGGTACGTTGCTTGCAGTGGCAGGTAGTATCGGTATATGGCTCTACGATACTGCAACGCTCCAAGAACGGGCACTGCTCACTGGACAGACACAATGGGTCAGTAGTGTGTCGTTCAGTCCGGATGGAAGGACAATCGCAAGTGCAAGTTCGGACCCCACGGGTTCGGAATATACGGTGCGTCTGTGGGATGTGGCGACTGCTACACAGAAAGGAACACTCGAGCACACAGGCGCGGCCTATAGTGTTTCATTCAGTCCGGATGGAAAAACAGTCGCAACTGGAAGTAGGGGCGAGGTGATTTTGTGGGATGTGGCGACTGCTACACAGAAAGGAACACTTACGGGACATTCATCCGCTATCCTTAGTGTAGTGTTCAGTCCGGATGGAAAAACAATCGCAAGTGTGGGTTATGACAGCACGGTGCTTTTATGGGATGTTGCGACTGCCACACAGAAAGGAACACTCACGGGACACACAGATCTCGTCAAGAGTGTTTCATTCAGTCCGGATGGAAATACAATCGCAAGCGGAAGTCAGGACAACACAGTGCGTTTGTGGGATGTGGCGACTGCTACACAGAAAGGGACACTCACGGGTCATACGTTCTGGGTCTATAGTGTGTCATTCAGTCCGGATGGAAATACAATCGCAACTGGAAGTTGGGGTGAACTGTTTTTGTGGGATGTTGCGACTGCCACACAGAAAGGAACTCTCACGGGACATACAGACCTTGTCAAAAGTGTTTCGTTCAGTCCGGATGGAAAAACACTTGCAAGCGGAAGTCAAGACAGCACAGTGCGTTTGTGGGATGTGGAAACTACTACACAGAAAGGGACAATTACGGGTTATACAGGCTCTGGCAGGAGTGTTTCGTTCAGTCCGGATGGAAATACAATCACAAGTGGAAGTGGGGACAAGGTGCTATTGTGGGATGTCCCAACTGCTACACTTACACTCGAACATACGGGCGCGGGCACGAGTGTGTCGTTTAGTCCGGATGGAATGAAAATCGCAAGCGGAAGTTGGAACAGCACAGTGCTTTTGTGGGATGTGACAACTGGAACGCTCATACACACACTCACTGGTCATACACAATGGGTAAGTAGTGTCGCATTCAGTCCGGATGGAATGACAATCGCAAGCACAAGTTATTATGAAAACACGGTGCGTTTATGGGATGTTGAAACTGGGACACAGAAAGCAACACTCACTGGACATACAGGTGGGGTAAGTAGTGTCGCATTCAGTCCAGATGGAATGACAATCGCAAGTGGGGGGAATGACAAGACAGCGCGTTTATGGGATGTTGAAACTGGGACACAGAAAGCAACACTCACGGGACATAATGGCGATATAACAAGTGTGTCGTTCAGTCCAGATGGTACCATTCTCGCAAGCGGAAGTTGGGAAAAGGTACTTTTATGGGATGTGGCAACTGCTACACTTACACTTGAACATACAGGCACGGGCACGAGTGTATCGTTCAGTCCCGATGGAAAGACAATAGCAAGAGGAAGTGGGGATGGAGTGCTTTTGTGGGACGTGGCAACTGGAACAATCAAACACACACTCACCGGACATACAGACTATGTCCAAAGTGTAGCGTTCAGTCCGGATGGTACTACCCTCGCAAGTGGAAGTGATGATGGTACGGTGCTGTTGTGGGACTTCACGCCTTATCTTACGCCAAAACCCGCGTATCCTGCGTGGGATGTGAATGAGGATGGTAGCGTCAACATACTGGATTTAGTTCTTGTGGGACAAAACATCGGCGGATCGATAGCAACAGTCCCCCGCGCAGATGTCAATGGTGATGGGGGTATCAATATCTTAGACTTGGTGCTTGTCGCTGGACATTTTGGGGAGACAACAAATGTTGCTGCACCTGAAAGTGTTGTGAAGTTAGATGGTGTTGAGCCTGCACTCGTCAAAAAATGGTTAGAACTTGCGCAGCTTGAAAATGACGGTTCTTTGGCGTTCCGACAAGGTATAGCAAACTTGGAACGTCTTTTGGCATCCTTTATTCCGCAAGAGACTGCACTTTTAGCCAATTACCCGAACCCGTTTAACCCTGAGACGTGGATGCCGTATCAGTTAGCAAAGTCTGCAGAAGTGAGTATCTCTATCTATGCTGCGGATGGGAAACTGATTCGGACATTGGCGTTAGGGTATCAAGCTGCAGGTGTTTATCACAACAGAAACAGAGCGGTATATTGGGATGGAAAAAATGCAGCAGATGAATCTGTTGCAAGTGGTGTATATTTCTACACGCTTATCGCGGGCGATTTCACCGCAACGCGCAAAATGTTAATATTGAAATAATAGTCCGTTCGGGTGAGGAAACCCCGTCCGACTGATCTACTAACTCAAGTTGCTACATAAGTAGCACAAACGTCATGAAGACAAGAAAACAATCCAGTCCTTTCTGGACCATAGTGTGTGCACAAACTGGAAAGCGGACGCTACAGATGTGCGCAACTAATTATTAATTCCACTATAAAAGGAAATGCGTCCATCCTTTATAAGTGAAATCAACTACAGACTATTAGAATGATGTTACAGCAACATCAAAACCAAAAAAGGAAAGGAATTTACAATGAAAAGTCTATTGATATCTCAAAAGTCAATCGTGGCACTTCTGGCTATGATAACCCTTATATTCACCTTCCATAATATAAGTGAAGCACAAACCTCAAACTACACCCACATCTATGTAGATGCAGTCAACGGAGCAAATGGTCCCAATAGGGGAACAGAGGCAAAGCCGTATAAGTCTATTACTTTCGCACTGTTGATCAGTGAAAGAACGAACCTGCCAGATCCGTGGCATGTGCATATTCTTCCCGGCACCTACGACGGAGATCCGGAGAAGCCGGCAAATGAACGCGAAGTTTTCCCGCTTAAACTCCGCAGCAACATGATTTTTGAAGGGACAACTACCGCAGCAGAATGTATCATTGATGCACAGCACCTCGGCGCAACAAAGTTCGAAATTCTGCGCGGAATTGACGTTGAAGGTGTCGTGATCCGTAACTTAACTATCCAGAATATGAACCGGACCGATAATGCAGGCGGAATTGTTCTCTGGGATGAGACCGGCACGCGTGAGACACCCAGCAGTATTGAGACGTGCGTTATCCATAATAATGGTGTTACTGGCATTGCCACAAATATGCCGCTGCACCTTACATTGAATACCATCAGTAACCATAGAAATATCGGGGTGTGGACGAGTGATAGCATTTCTGCCAGCCACAATACCTTCACTGCTAACGGCGGAAGCTTGGGTGGCAATGTATATGGTGGAGGTCTTGGTCTCTATTTTGATGGTGACTCATCAGGCGATCTCACTGAGAATACCTTTCAGAATAACAGAGGTACGACTATTTTTGTTAAGGGCACACTAAAGGGAAACGTTTCCAACAATACCTTTACGAACAATCACGGTATTCATTTTGCTGAGTTTGGTGGTGGTGGGATCTTTGCTGACACTGTCATCGGCAACCTGACTTATAATGTCTTTACTAAGAATTCATCAAAGCCCAGAGGTGAGAATAACTACGGAGATACTGGTGGTGGTGCATTCCGTATCACAAATTTCACAGGTGATATTACCCACAATACATTCGCTGAGAATTCATCAACTACTTCTGACTATAGTACTGGTGGTGGTGCATTTTATATTCAGAATTTCACGGGTGATATCTCCCAAAATACATTCACTCAGAATGCACATGTTAATAGTAGGCAGAGGAGTGGTGGTGGAGCATTCTATATTGAAAATTTCACGGGTGATATTTCGCACAATACGTTCACTCAGAATTCATCGACTTGTACTAGGAATGAAAGTCAGTTTGGTGGTGGTGCATTCCATATTAGAAATTTTACGGGTGATGTTATCCACAACACATTTTCTGCGAATAAAGTAACGTTTGATGAAGATAGGACTATTTATAACCGTGTGCATGGTGGTGCATTCTATGTTAATCGCTTCACCGGAAATGTAACCAACAATACATTTACTCAGAATTCAACACAAGGTAATGGCAGGGGTACTGGCGGAGCATTTCTGATTACAGCTTTAGCTGGAAATATTACCCACAATATCTTTGATGGTAATTCGGGGTATTGGGCTGGGGCATTTGACTTATCATCTTCTTCAAATACAGTAGAAGTCAGTAATAACATTTTCTTCAACAACACATCAACGGATACTGGAGATTCAATTGTCACACGGCATGCTACGCACATTTTGAATAACCTATTCATGATTTCTGATGAACTCTCTGGTGGTATTTCAGAGGGTGCTACAGTATGGGTAAATTCACCCGAAACACGTTTCCACAACAATATCTTTTCCGGTTTGAAGACTGCTATCTTCAAAGAGGGAACACTTGATCTCCCTATTACGCATAATCTATTTCACAATATCGAGAAAAGATTTGTGAATCAAGGTGGGAACGATCTCGGCAACGATCTGCTGTTCTGGGAACTCTTAGCAGAAAATGCTATGGATAACCTTGAGGGGTCGCCGCTGCTTGTTGATCCGGTAGGAGATCGGAACTTCCATCTGCGTGCAACAAGTCCCGCAATTGATGCAGGGACAAATGCTTTTGCACCTGCTGACGATCTTGATGGCAATGCCAGACCTGTCGGTGAAAAGGTAGATATAGGTCCCTATGAGTACAACGCAGACACAGCAGATATATCTACCCCCGTATTTCTGGACTGGGATGTGAATGAGGATGGTCATGTCAACATATTGGATATTGTTGTCGTGTCACAAAACTTGGGTCAATCTGAACCAGATAATCCACGCACAGATGTCAACGGTGATGGAGCGGTCAACATTTTAGACATTGTTCTTATTTCCCAACATTTGGGAGAATCTTCCGGTGCACCTGCTGCGCACACAAGCGTGAGTATCTATCAGAATGTTGACTCCGCTACAATTCAGACATGGATAAATCTTGCACAGGTTGCGGACGACGGTTCAGCTGTTTTCCGAGAGGGTATTGCTAACCTTAAGCGACTATTGACTGCAAACGTTCCGCAGAAGACTGCTCTGCTTGCAAACTATCCGAACCCGTTTAACCCTGAGACATGGATACCGTATCAGTTGGCAAAGCCTGCAGAAGTGAGCGTCTCTATCTATGCTGCAGATGGGAAATTGATTCGCACGTTGGCGTTAGGACACCAAGCTGCAGGTGTTTATCACAACAGAAGTCGTGCGGCTTATTGGGACGGTAAAAACGCAACAGGTGAATCTGTCGCAAGTGGTGTATATTTCTACACGCTTATCGCTAGCGAGTTTACCGCAACGCGGAAAATGTTAATATTGAAATAATTGTCAGTCGGGGTGGGGAAACCCACCCCAAAGATGTAAAGTTAAGGATTTTTCGATGCCAAAAACCCTCTTTAGTCCCGACAAATGCCAAACGCGCATTTGGCGTTGATTTGGTAGGGACGATATGTTTATAGTTAAACGTTATACAAACCCTCTTTAGTCCCGTAGGGACGCAATGTTTATAGTTAAACGTTATACAAACCCTCTTTAGTCCCGTAGGGACGAAATGTGTCGTAGTTCAACCGTGATCTATAAACATTGCGTCCCTACGGGACTAAAGAGCATCCCTCACTCTCAGATAATCCCTAAATTGACACCTATAGGTATGTCAGAATACGCGTTTGGTATTCTGAATTGGTTAGGAAACCGCACCTACCGGGTTTGAGGTTGAAATCCGAATTACCTAAAGTATTATTTTAACTTCATTAGGGACGATATGTTTGATGAATGCTGTTGAAGAAGCACAATCAAGGATGAATGTGCTACAAAAAGAGACATTATCAATTAGAAATGGTATTATTTTAACTTCATTAGGGACGATATGTTTGATGAATGCTGTTGAAGAAGCACAATCAAGGATGAATGTGCTACGGATTGATGAAAGTAAATGATGAGGATATGATTTTATCTCTCGGGACGATTGTTTTGTCTGATTCTACAATTCCTTAGATGTTGCTTTTTCTTATGGTTTCTGATATAATATCTGTGAAATTTAGAACCGAGAAAAGCAACTCGCTTTGTGGTTCAAATAGGCGTGCTGAAAGATAACATTGTGAAGATACTCGGAATAGATACCTCTTGTGATGAAACAGCTGCTGCTATAGTAGTTGATGGTCGTGATGTGCAATCAAACATCGTTGCATCACAGATAAAAGCACATGAGGCATACGGGGGTATTGTGCCAGAATTGGCATCCCGCAAGCACATAGAGGCAATCAATTATATCGTCAACAGAGCACTCGTTGAAGCAGATACGACTTTTGATGATATAGATGCGGTTGCTGTGACAAACCGACCAGGTCTGATTGGTGCTTTACTGATTGGTGTGGCTGCAGCTAAAAGTCTTGCATATTGTCACAATCTTCCACTGCTCGGCATCAATCACATTGAAGGTCACATCTACGCCAATTACATGGTGCACGATAACTTAACATTTCCGCATATCTGTTTGACTGTATCTGGTGGACACACCTTATTGGTAGAAGTTCATGAAGGATGGAATTATAAGGTTCTCGGTACAACGCAAGATGATGCTGCGGGTGAAGTCTATGATAAAGTTGCTAAGTATCTCGGTCTCGGGTTTCCGGGAGGAAAGATCATAGATGAACTTGCACAAAAAGGTGATCCGACAGTCATTGACTTTCCCCGTCCAATGCTCCGCAGCGGCGACTATCAATTCAGTTTTAGTGGTGTAAAAACCTCTGTCCGATACTTCGTGGAAAAGGCAGAACGCGCGGGCACAATAGAAAGCGGTCAAGTTACCATTGAAGATATTGCTGCAAGTTTCCAAGCAGCAGTTGTTGACGTGCTTGTAGCAAAGACTGTTCAAGCCGCAAAGACTACTGGTTGTCATACGATAACACTAACTGGCGGGGTTGCTGCCAACAGTAAACTAAGGTCATCTCTAAAGGAACATGCACAAGAAATTGGTGCGGAAGTATATTATCCTCCATTTAGTTTATGTACGGATAACGGAGCTATGATTGCAGGGATCGCCTATGAAAAATATCTGCAAGGACAGCGTGATGAGCTTTCTCTCAATGCTGCAGCAAACGGTTCAATAGTTGATGTCTAACTGGAGAAATAGTCGTGGAATGTGCCCAAAGTTCTGACCTACGTCGTATTGAATCAGCAGTGAACTGTATAAAGTCTGGGGGAATTATTGCTGTTCCAACTGATACAGTGTATGGTATAGGTGCTGATCCATTTAATGTAGAGGCAGTACAGAAACTATATACGGTAAAGGGACGACCAGAAGAGAAACCGATCCCCTTAGTCTTAGGCTCAACTGAGGATGTAGAAAGGGTAGCACAGAACTTGCCAGGATTCTTTTATCACCTGATAGATAAGTTTTGGCCAGGTGGATTAACAATCATTGTAGAGGCAAAAGGGTTGCTGCCTCAGTTGACAGCAGGCGGCAAAACTGTGGGATTACGCATACCAGATCAACCCATATTATTACGCATACTTCAAGAATTCGGAGGCCCCCTTGCCATAACGAGTGCGAATCTTTCAGGAACACCAGCAGCCACCTCACCATCGGAATTTGGAGAAGAACTCAGTTCTCGGTTAGATTACATCGTTGATGATGGAAAGACATCAGGCTCTATACCATCAACAGTTTACGATATTTCAATATCACCCCCCGTTGTTCATCGGCAAGGCGTAATTTCTGATGAAACACTTGAGAAGGAGTTGATTTGTTACAACAGATATTTAAAGAACTCCTAACGTTCATAGCATCTTCAACAGGACAGTGGGTGATACTCATATTAGGATGCGTGATTGCATTGGCAATCGTATATCACAGATGGAGGCAAATTCCCGGTTTGACGGTCAACCTAATTCAGGAGGATACATGGTTTATCAATCGTGATGACAATAATCGTTTATCCATTGTGGTTTCTCTCCATCTGATCAACAAATCAGCTGCACCGATACAGTTTTGTAGGTGTAAATTGAGTGGATATTCCCCCAAACCCCCTCTAGATCAGATGTTTCTTGAGGGATACGACAAGACAATTGAACTTACCTATCCCGAATACGATTCATTCTCAGAAATCGTGGGTAAATCGGAGAATCTTAATTCCGTGTATGTGCTCAATCCTTATACAGAGCAACAGATGTGGGTGTATTATGAGTCTGGGATTGTTACACTTAGGAATATGCTTCGCGCACCGATAGTTTTGAAGGATCTTAATCGTAAACGAAAATCTATACAAGCAACAGTACCACGCAATATGGAACAGATACAACTCTACCGGGAAGCGGCGATGCGTTGGTAATCAGATAAAATTTAGAGGATACACATGCAAACGAAAAGAGTGTGTCTTTGGTCAGGCCCACGGAATATATCGACCGCTCTGATGTACGCTTTTGCACAACGGAGTGATACAGAAGTTATTGATGAACCGTTATATGCCCACTATCTACACACGACCGGTGCAATGCATCCTGGTCGAGATGCAGTTATTTCCTCAATGGAAACGGATGTGGATGCAGTGATTCGGGATGTTATTTTAGGTGCATGTGCTAAACCTGTGCTTTTTATGAAACAGATGGCACATCATCTTGTTAATATTGACAGATCATTCTTGCAGGAGACTGTGAATGTCTTACTCATTCGTGATCCGAAGGAGATGCTTCCTTCATTAACGAAAGTAATTGGGATTCCTACCTTGAAGGATACGGGTTTGAAGATTCAAGCTGACCTATTGACTGAATTACGGCAGATTGGACAGATACCACCTATCTTAGATGCCAAGGAATTGTTGCTTAATCCGAAGCATGTATTGTCAATCCTCTGTTCTCAGTTGGATATACCGTTTGAGGAAGACATGTTGTCTTGGAAGAGTGGTGGACATCCTTCGGATGGTGTTTGGGCTCCGCATTGGTATGAGAACGTGCATCGGAGCGTAGGGTTCGTTCCGTATAAACCGAAAAGCGAACCTTTTCCTACGGAATTGGAAGGTGTATTATCTGAGTGTTTGCCTCATTATGAGATTTTACGTGCTGATGCAATTTGCAGTGTTCGTTAGCCAAAACTATAGTATAGAAAACTTCTGAATTAATGGGACATTTTGCCACGTAGGAGGGAACTCCGATTCCCGACTATCACTACGTAAAGTCGCGATTCGGAGATCGCTCCTACAGGTACTTTGTATCGTTATTTTCAATGTTCACCATAAAATGTGTCAGTTCCCTTTTATTTCTGCCCACGTTTCTGTTGCCTTAACTTCTGCTGAGACGTTGAGACCAGAAATAGTAAACGAATCAACCCAACCTTCAGCTTCCCATTCGTTAGCGATGTTGATTCCTTCCAAAACAAAACCGAGTATCTCTATCCGGTTGAAGTTTGAATCTTTGAATTTTGTCCGGAATTCTCCATCAACAAACAGCAGGAAGAAACCTGAGTTAAAATGCAATTCCATCTTATCTACTACGTCTGTGTTCCAACGTTGACGTGGTTCACGAGACAACCTATACCGAAAAGGATGGCTGGTGCCTCTGCCGTTGAAACGTCGTGCTCTAATTTCATTCGGAAAAAACACATAATAGAACGGGTCTTCATCAGCAGTTTCAGGAAAACGTCGTCCTACGCAGAAACCGAAACGGAGTTTGTCACCCCCAAAATTCTTGATTGTAACGACAAAATCCCTATGGTGTCCGGGAAATGCTATGAGTTCATAGAGTTCATATCCAACTGCCCAGTCTCTATTGACTTCAATGCGTAACATACCATCAACCACTTTCCACACTCTTCTATCACCGATGTTTTTCCATGCTTCGGTATTCTCCATATCAAAGTCATCGTGCCATATATCTGCCGATGTGGAAACGGTGTTGCTAACGGATAAATACATGAGGATTAGTAAGATCAGAATAGTTCGCATATCTATACCTAAACGATGTTCAGTTGATTTTTATACAATCATACCATCTATGTGTTAGTTTTCCTCTACGGCTGATGATCCCGGGTTTACGTTCGACTGGGAACCCGAAGTCGCCATCCCGTTGTTTCAGTTCTTGCCAATCAGGTGGGAACCATGTTCTATATGTTTGGCAGTGTACTTCAAGGTCTTCTCCTTGCCAACCTCCGATTTTGAAGTACATTGGACAGACCCATCGTTCTCTCCCGCGTGCATACTGTCGCCATCCCATCACAGTTGCTTGTTGTCTTATGATATTTCCATCGCGCCAATGCCGTTCTATTCCACTCCACGGATAACCGGTTGTCCCGCCTCCAGTACTTATCTCACTCCACCCAAGATCGTCATGCAACGTGATAATGGACACATTTGTACCCCACGGAGTGTTGTCATCTGCAAATGTCCACTTCTGTCGCCTGTACCAGTGCAGCGCGCCCCTAATATCAGACTTAGATACCACTGCGTTTTCAATCGTTTCTACTATGTCAAAAAAGCCTCTATTGTTAAAGACGTTATGTGTGTCCTTACAAAGTGTGAGCGAGTTAATTTCGGGACCAAACCATTTTCCATTTTTGCCGGGTGTGCGATAATATGCACCGGACGCGGTTGGATTTGCACGTTCATGGGGGTTTAACCTGGCACCTGCAAATTTACCCCAGAACGTAACAAAGATTAGTACTATCAATAAGAATAGATTAAAAATAAGGTCTAAATTCTTCTGTAACATAAGTGTGTAACATCTACCTGCATGCGTTTAATCTTGCTTCAACTGTCCCCATGTTGTTGTTAATTTATCTTTTGCTGTTACAGGTAGTCCGGAGATTGTAACGCGTTCCACGTATCCTTCACCTGTATTCGGCAAATCTGTAACATATCCGACGAGGACAAAACCGAAGAAATCAATCGTCTTTAGATTTGCATCTATAAAGTCCATGCGTGTTTCGTCATTACCAAAAAACTGAAATCTACCTTCATTGAAGCGCAGTGTCATTTGGTAAAGCACATCAGTATTCCAGCGTCTGCCCGTACTAAGAAACACCTTTCCATCCCTTAATGCCTGCATATCATTTGTGAGAAATAGGTAATAACCTGTTTCCTTTAAATCCCCATTGTCATTTAGGAAGTGTTTACCAATCACTATACCAAATTTGACGTCTCCGGCTGCTCCTATGTTTTCTGCTTTTATTGTAATGTTATTGAACTCTCCTACATGGTTAGTATATTCAAAGACTTCAAACATAGTCGTCCACTGCTTTTTGGTGTTGATTTTTGCGCGCAAGTATCCTTCCTCAATTCGCCAGGTAGAATCATCTCCTCGTAATTGCCAATTTTCTTGCGTCTCAAGCTCGAATTCATCCTGCCATGTTACAGCACCTACGTCCCCTTGTAGAAGGAAGGGTAGGAGAAAAGCGAGACATAAGATGATTGACAGGCTGAGGCTGTTGACAGATTCTTTCATTTTTTGAAGGTTCTCCCATCCTGTCTTCCCAGATAGATATGGTGTGTGTTATCACTACAAATTGGTATTTCAACCTGCTTCTGCGTATAGATGCGTTTATATTTTCGCGTTTCATTTACCCAGACCGTATGAACAGTACGGATAAGTAAGGCGTATCGTCCTTGCGTTAAACCTGAAAACACAAACTTTCCTTCAGCATCTGTCTCAGTTTCAAAGCGGTCCAGGGTCAATGACATATCATATCTATCCAAATCCCAGGGATACCAGGAACGTACGACAACTGCGTTTTCCACAGGTTCACCCGTATCTGACCACATCACTTGTCCCATTAAGCTACGCGTCGGTCTATCCGCAACGACTAATATACCATTATCGTTTTCACCTGCTTCTACGTTCATGCCGATTGATGTAAAGTTGCTTGCTGTGATAAACAACTTATATTCCCCTCCAAAAAGACCGTCCAGAACAAATTCTTGTGCTGACATATCAAATCGTCTGGACATTATAGGTTTGTTTAAGGCAAGTGGATCTAACTTTGGTGTCATCTCAACATCTATAGGAAAAACCTTGATATCATAGTAAGTAGCTGCTGTATTTACCGGAAGAATGACGGTTCCCTTAACTGTATGACTTTTTTCAAGTGTAACATGCACCGGGTCTCTGCTAATTTTGACATTTGGATAAACCCTTGATAGATACCCTTTTTTTGACACTTCAACGGACAGAAGTGCGTTAGCAACTGCAATGACCTGCAGATTGAAAACACCCTTTTCGTCAGTTTGTGTCATGGCTAAGTGTGCGCCGTGTCCCCCACTTTCTTTTGCATGAAGGATTGTCCGTACTTGCACATCTGATAAAGGTTGCTGTTGTGTATCAACAACCGAACCGTGTAACGCTATCAAGTTTGGTAATTGGATGTGTAGCGGGTTATCGGTTTGTGGGTTGACAGTTTCAAGATATGCAATGATACCATCATTTTGTGCAACTGTCAAACTATAATCTATCGGATGTAGTTCAGCAAAGACAAATCTCCCTTTATCATCGGTTGTAACAATATGTTCAGGCTGCGCTGCTGCACGGAAGAAATCAGCAGGTGTATTGTGCATCTTTAAACGCACAGTGAGACCTTGACGTGACCGATTTGACTTGGTGTCTTCTACCTTTCCCGCTAAAGAAAGAAAAGGTTTCAGTTTGAGCTCACCCAACATATATTCTGTTTTGTCCGGTATCATCTCCCATCGCCAACGATGCGTTTGATAGCTGGGATGTGATGCAATTACTGTGAATGCGTAATAAGCATCTGAATCGTTTGGGACTGTTAAGCGAAATTCTCCGTTTGTATCTGTTTCCGTTTCATGCGTATCCGTTGCATCTGAATAGAAACTGTTGCTATGTTCCGATACGACACTGACAATTGCTCCTGACAGCGGTTGTCCATCTTCCGCACCAGTTATGCTGCCAGTGACAGTTGCTCCTTTTTTGATATATACTTCCACACCATCTGCACGACTTCGGGGATAGACCTTAAGCTTAGGTAAACCGGTATTTGTCATAACATAACCATCAAAAGCATCGATGATGCGGTAGCTGCCGGGTAGCAAGTTTCTAATTTCAAAATATCCATCTTTTACCTTTCCTGTATATATCTCTTGTGAGATTTCATTCTCGTGTGCTATATGCTGGACTTTGATTTCGTCAATAATTGGCAAAGGTAATTTGTTGGTGGGGTCAAGCAAGAATCCAGCAATTACTCCCGTGCCTTCAACAATAAAAGTCACTTCAGTTTTGTCAACAACGGTAACTTCACGTTGCATAATTCGTACGCCGAGATGATGAATTTCAACATTCCAAGTGCCAACAGGAAGGTGCTTAAGCGTAAACTGACCCGTTGAATCCGTCTTGTCAGCGTAAGTTACACTGTTTTTTGGAAGCACTGTTGAGACAATATATCCTGTGAGAGGATTGTCTTGTTTATCTGTAACGTGTCCGTGGATAGTGCATGCATGAGGGACTGAAATCTCTTGTGCTTGGCAGACCCTCACGAAAAGACCGAAGTTGAGAAGGATTATAAGCGTATAGTAAAAAATACAGAACGAAGACTTCATAAATGAAATCGTTGCATTATATCTAACATGCTTCATGATCTCAACCTAAGAGTGTTCTTTTTCTTTGGATGTAAAGGATTCACATAATTCACGTGCTTGCATTATTTCTTCACTGTCACCTTGCTTTATTTCAATTACCTTCACCACTTCATTGGGTATCTGTGTGAAGATTTCATCCCAATCCAAATCACCGGTTCCGGGTGGATGATACGGATCAAGTTCTTGCAGATCATGTAGTGTTACGCCGATGAGATGCTGAGCATAAGTCTTAATCCATTCTTGTGACCAACAGAGTCCGAGTTTTTCCTGCAGTGCGGCGTGTCCTATATCGTGCCAATAACGCATAGGACTGCCGTAGAATTCATCAAAAAACAGTCCTACTTCGTCAAAATTTGGTATTTGGAAGTATTGTGGTCTGTTTTCTATGGCGATGTTCAGTTCCATGCGTAAAGCTGCTTCATTTAGTTCATCAAGACTTCTGAGTACGGCAGTATAGTGTTTTGCTTCTTTGCGTTTTCTCCATTCTGTTGCTTCAGTCACCTTTTTGTTGAATGCTTCAAACTCTCTTTCACCATAATTATAGAGATCAGTCATCAGATAGGAACGGTTGTATGTATCTACTTCTCCCAGTCGCAGTATAACTGTGGGAATTTCCATATCTATGGCGAGTTGCATAGTCTGTATCGTTTTGCGGATGGCTTCTTTTCGTTCATCATTGTCAAGACTGGAAAGTTGGACTTTGTCGCTGTCTACAACGGTCCTGGCTACATCGGATTGTGCTGTTCCTGGCAGTATAGGACAATAGTTTTGAATAACAGGAGGATGTGCTTGTCCAATCTCACGAAATAGCGGTTTGAGTTGTTCCACCTGTTCTAAGGTAAGGTGTCGACTGAGTGCGATGTTTTCAAAGCCTAAACTTTTCAACCCATCGAACATTGCTGCGCCGTCTGGTTGCTCTAATGCGTTCCACATTGTTGATATTGCTAACATTCATTATTCCGAAACATTTAGATTTGGTATCATTCTATTGTGACAACACTATGATCTTGAACTTTTATTTTTCCTTGTGCGTAATTCTTGATGACTTCAGGATAGAGTTTGTGTTCTTCAATCTGAATGCGTTGATGTAAAGTTTCTTCATCGTCATCGTCATAGACGGGAACAGCTGTTTGTGCTATGATGGGTCCTGTGTCAACACCTTCATCTACAAAATGGACGGTTACCCCTGATACTTTTACACCATAGGCTAAAGTATCAGCTATTGCATTTGCGCCTGGGAAAGCGGGTAATAGACTGGGATGAATGTTTATGATTTTGTTTTGGAATTGTCGGACGAAAGGGGGTTGAAACAGTTTCATATACCCAGCAAGTACAATCAGATCAACATTATAGTCTTTAATCTTCTTAGCTATTGCTGCGTCAAATTCAACTCTATTTTTGAAATCTTGATTTCTGATGATTTTCCGTGGAATTCCAGCGTGTTCTGCTCTCTGTAATGCATAAGCATTTTTGCGATCACTAATTACAACAGCGATTTCTATATGGCACTTTTTGTCACTATGGAGTTGATCAATTAGGTTCTGAAGATTTGTTCCACTCCCGGATGCAAGGACAGCAATTTTCACTTTTAGTTTATTTCCAATTTGTGCTTTGTCAAGTGTCTTTTGATGGTATAAAAAAGTCGGGAATCGGCCAGAAATATGTTAACTGGCCTCCTACAATTCAAAAGATTCTGTAGGAGCGATCTCCGAATCGCGACCTAAAAAGAATGTTGACAAAGCATTAGTTTTCTTTACCAATATGTGTTATTCTTTGTATGTCCCTTTGGTATCGGTACCCATACACCACCTGTTTCGGATGTCACCTTTCGTTGGAAGTCATCAATAGTTCCGAGAACACTGACCACTGCATGTTTTTCTCGTAATAGTTGTATCGTACCAGCTGAAGTTTTTTCACTGATGGGTTCATCAGTAATGAGAATTACGTGCAGCTGCGCATTTGGTCGGGGTTTTATTCGTCTTAAGCCATCAGAAATGGCAAATAGCAGACTCTCATCTTCTTGACAAGGTAATTCTACGATTTTCCTTATCTGTTGAAGCGTCTGTGGTGGATTGAATACATTTACTCTATTGAGACTCACACTTTTTCTAAACCGGACAACGCCTATCTGATAGTCGATGAGTGCGTTATCCCAATCGCGTATCCATATTTCTAACTGATTTAAGATGTTTGGTACTTTTTCTTCCATGCTTTTACTACCGTCAATGAATAATAGAACATCTACGGGTGCATTCTTTGTATACTTTAGGAGTTGTTTGCCTATCATATATGCATCCTCCCATTTTGCGTATCTGAGCATTCTCGCTTTTGCCTCAGCAGTAAATGCTCTATGTTGTCTTGAAGCAGACCTGTATCCTTTGGGGTTCTGCGGTATAGCATGCCATTTTCCATCCGTTTCTTGTGCAATCAATTGGTGACCTTTGTTCGGTATACCGAGTACATTCACATATATGCCGAACTCACGACACAGCGCGATAGCATCTTCAATTTTTCTGTTCTTTAGACTTTCTAAAGGCTCATCCGTAACGATAATGAAGTGTTTTTTGGATGTTGCGCGAAATTTTAGCTCTTGAACAGTCTGTGCAATAGCATCCAATGCTCTTTCATCACCGCGTGGTACGATGGAAAGCAGATTCAGTTTGTAATCCTTCAGTCTATCTGTTAATTGGTGAACTTTAATTACATTCTTACCTTGCCGTGTGGCAAATTCTGTTAGACCGAGTTCGTAATCTATGTCTGAGGATTCATAAACATCAATCATATTTACTAAATGTTCAGCAACAGCCTTTATGTTATCCCCCATACTACCGCTTGCGTCGACGAGGAAAACGACATCTATGGGTCCGCCTTCACTTGTATCAACGATTTCTTTTGCAAGACTTTTCATTACATTCTCAAATGGGATATATGGTAACTGTGGTTTATCCCCACCGAGGTCACCTATTTTTGTGGGTGTATCTATATCATCACCATCGATTTTTGTTGGGATGTCAAGTGTAGAAGGTATGTTTCTTCTTTGAACACCCGGTGCCCCAGATTTCTTTGTGCCGAAGGCTCCCCCTAAGGTGGGTCCGGTAGCTTCAGTTTTTGATAAACCCTCTTCTACTTCCCGTAGTTCGCGAAGTGCTGTGCTAACATCCACATTTACATCCGGTGTTATTTCTGTGCTTTTTAGTCGTGGCTGTTCAGCCATCGTTGGTTCAGTCGGTGATAATTGTGGTTGAAATGTAACTTCAGGCGTAATTGACTTTACTTTGATCTCCTTAACTGTTGCTGTTTCCTGTGATGTGGTCTTGTATAGCTGACGGAACGGGGTTTTGATTGGCAGTTTCGTCTTTATTTCCTTCGGTATTGTCGTAATTGTTGCGTCAAGTTTATCCTGAACTGAATATGGATTTTCATTGCGTACAGTAAAGTAGAAGAGTGCAATAAGTAGAATGACATGAAGAAGCATTGAGAGTAATAGAGCATTACCTGTGATTGACTTTACAGTTTTCTTTGTAAATACGTTCATGACTTTATCTCCATTAACGGCTTTTTAAAATACGTTTCGGTTCTTGGTGCTGAATTACTTCAAAGGTAATGAGTTTATGGTGCTGTGTTTCTGTTGATTTCGTGACAAACTGTGGGAACGGATTGAAATCTTTTATGCTGGCTGAGTAGAGTGTTGCGCCAACCATGACGAATACAGCGAATATGAAACCAAACATAAATATGTGATTATATGCACGGACTTTACCACGCATCCATAATTGCATATTTTCAATGCGTGAACCGATACGATTTATATTTGATTCTTTGATTTTTTTAGTCTTTTTAATGTCTGCAGCTTGATGTAAGACTTCAGAAAGAAAAGTGTCGGAAGCCTTTACAGGTTCCACAGACTTTAAAAGTTTAGCTGTCTGTTGAATTGATTGTAATCGTGATTTACACATGGCACATTGGCTTAGATGTCTTTTCATTAGATGCCGTTTCCATACTGGCATCTGTCTATCAAAATATGCAGAAAGTTGAGGAGCTATGTTATCACATTCAGTATTAATAGATTTTTTCATTGATAGTATCTCCTATTCCAAGTTTGATGAGTATATCTTTGATGTTTTGCCGTGCTCTGTGAATAAGTGATTTCACTGCTCCCAATGAACAGTTTAGTATTTCAGCAATTTCTTCGTAGCTTAATTCTTGATATGTGACAAGCGTTAATGCCATGCTCTGATTCTCTGGCAGCATTTTCATTGCCTTTTTTATGATCTGTTGTCGTTCCTTCTTCTCTAATAGTAAATCTGGTTGCAAACTTTCATCTATCATGTATACGGAGTGATAGACATCTTCATTTTCATTGACTAAATCTTCTAAAAAGTATGTGTTCCGTCTTGCTCGGTTTCTAATTTCGTTTCGAGTTAAGTTTGTAGCAATAGTATACAACCAACTTTTGAAGGATGCTTTTACCTCATAACGACTTGCGTTCTTGAAAACACGTAGAAATGTTTCCTGTGCTAAGTCCTCTGCGCGATGGTAGTCGTTGATGCTGAAATGGATATAATTGATGATGGCATCCTGATATCTTCTCACCAGAAGTTCATACGCACTCATATCTCCTTTTTTGCAGTCCATCATCAAGTCTTCATCTGAAACAAACACGATTTACTCCTAAAAAAATGGAAGAATATCAAATCACGAATTTGTTTAGCATTTAGTTATGTTTGTTGTCTGGATTCTATTCGTCGTATGAAGTATCTCTTTCTTGGTTGTCTGATGCTAAGGAATCTTTCAACTTAAGTATCATTGCTCTTTTGTATGCATCAACTGCTTCTTGTCGTTTTCCCTTGAGCGAATAGACTTTCCCGAGTTCAGAATGTAGTTCAGGGTTATCAGGTGTATTCTGTATTGCTGCTTGATAAACTCTAATTGCATCATCATAGCGTTTAAGCAGGCGGTATGTTTCAGCCAGATTGGTATATACTGTTAGTTCACTCGGTTCACAGATGATGGCATTCTTATAGGCATCTATTGCTTTTTCATAGTCTTCCAACATAAAATAAGCCAAACCGAGATGAAAATGCGCTTCTGCAGAACCGTTGTTATGTTGGATGACTTGTAGGAATTCTTGTATTGCTTTTTTATAGTTTCGATCATTCAATGCTTCTGCACCCTGTTTAAGATGTTTGGCTGCAGCTTCGTGTAAATGAATATCTATCCGTCCCTGTTGAACAAATTGGTTCTGCAATCTTTCTGATGATATAACTCCCCCTGTCAGTATGAGGGGTGAATTATCGGATACATCTTCATCAGATTCTTGTATTTTATGTATATCAGTATCTTTCATTCAGATCCCCGTCCTTCATTTAAGTGGACAACAAGTGCTGTTATAGTATTAACACCTAAAGCGTGAAAAAGTGTCAATTAAATCGTATAGTTGTTTTAGAAAGCAACACGAAATCCTATCACGAACTCTGCATAGTCTTTGCTAAAAAAATCGTAGCTAATACAAGTGCTGTAATCGTGGTTATAGTACCAGGCACCACCACATGCGACATTGAAATTCTCTTCATCATCGTAGGGAGTAGATGTCCATTCCCAGACATTACCGATCATGTCATAACACCCGAAAGGACTTTTTCCGTTGACAAATGTTCCAACTGGCGTAGTTCCTTCTGCCCCAAGTTCTGCGGTGTTGCATCTGGGTTTATCTATTTCGTGTCCCCAAGGAAACGTTCTATCATCATATCCGCGTGCAGCATATTGCCATTCTTGAAATGTCGGTAATCTTCCACCAACATATTCTGCAAAACTTGCAGCATCTTTGCAGTTGACCCAGACTATAGGATGATCCCCCTTTAGTCCGTAAATCTCATAGTTCAATTCACCGTCTTTAATCCAGTTATTCGGGGGTTGATGTCCTGTCTCCAGAAGAAAATTTAGGTATTGTGCATTTGTAACAGGATATATACCGATTTTATACGGCTCCATCTCAAGTGGTGCACATTCTTCACCGATAAGAACAGTTCCTGATGGTATATTGACGGTTGTATCTAATACTTGAAGCGCAGCATCCCGAACGTTTTCATCGGTGTGTGCAAGTGCCTGTCCAATTGGTGAAATTACTTCTCCTACAGGTGGTGTTATGATTTGTGAAGTCTTTTCCCACCCCAATTCTGTTCCCAATAGTAGTTTAGCTGCATCATATAGTGAATCATCGTAGTGCCATGTCCAGAAATCTCGTAGTAACAGTTGGAACGCATCGGATGAATTGCTTTCAAGTAATGATATTCTTGTCGTTTTCGATTTTTTGATATCTAAAAGCATTTTATCTAAAACGTATCAGAATATGAATGACAGTTAGCATTATGATATTATAGCACATCTGGTTTTTTTGTGCTACATTGATAATTATGCAGCTTCTCGCTTGATGAGTCTCTGCCGTGCACTTGCACGAGCCATGTCTACATCCAACCTGATGTGTTGGTCTGTTGTCATACCGAGATTTATAGCGTGTGCAGTTTCCAGATTGAATCCCCACTCAATCCATTCTGGCATATCGGATTCAGGTATATCGCCTGCAACGACAACCTTCATGATGCTGATTCCTTTTCCGCTGTCATAAGCTTGTTCAATATATTCCAGATGTCTGTCAAAAGGTCCACCTTCTAACATTCTGCCTTCTTTGTTTGCTGTTGTAAGGATGACTTCTATTTCTGGATGCTGAATTACTGCATCCATGACGTCACCGGTATAGATATGTGTAGAACAACCGATCACCCGGATTTTACCAGCATTTTTTGCTTCACGAAATGCGTCAAATGCGCCTTCGCGTTCCCGTGTTTCCAAGTCATCAGGGGAAGAGACTGCATGTAACAACATGACGTCGATGTAGTCGGTCTGAAGTTCACGTAATGCTTTCTCAATGCTTTCTGTTGCCTTATGGTGATCTTTGACAGCAGTTTTTGTCTGAATTACGATGTCATTCCGGTCAATTTGTTGCAATGCTACGCCAAGATGGGGTTGCGTGCCGTATCCCTCTGCAGTATCCCAAAAGGTGACACCTTCATCATAAGCCTTTAACATGAGTTTCGCGCCAGCTTGTAAAGTTTTACATGTATCTGTTAAACGACCTGCGCCGTAGCAGAGACGTGAGATTTCCAAATCGGTTTTGCCGTAGGATAGATATTCCATTTCTTCCTCCAAAATACGAAATGATGTTAACGTGAGTTTGACAAATCAGATTTTCCCAGGCCGGTAGGTTCTGTGCAAGTGATATTTTGGGAAAAATGAAGTCCATATTCCTATTATCAAACTCACGTTACAGTTGTTAATATACATTAACTTAATTATGTGAAAATTTCAACCTTTTTCTTGTGTTAAAGTGCTTCTTCGTCTATCATTTGACAGAGAAGCGCAATAAGGATGGATATGATCGTAGAAAGATGCACAATCAAGGATGAATGTGCTACAACGCTATATGACAATTAGATATGATTATTACTGGCTATTCTCTTCATAATCAGATGCCCCTTGAGATCACAGTAGTGGATAGACGCGTTACTGCGATTCGGGAAATTGATGGAGCAAGTGCAAATATATTTATCTCACCTGCACTTGTTGACATTCAGGTGAACGGCTTTTGTGGATATGATCTGAATGTTGACACTGTAACAGCTGAAGATGTATGTGAGATGGTGCGAAAACTCTGGGGTGTGGGGACAGGTTTTCTGTGCCCCACGATTGTAACTGCATCCTTTGAAAGCATCCGTAATTCATTGGAAGCTGTTGTCAAAGCATATCGTTCTGACCCGTTGATTGCACATTCAATTTTGGGTATTCATCTTGAGGGACCCTATATTTCAGCTGAGGATGGTCCTCGTGGTGCACACCCTCTACAACATGTCAGAAACCCAGACTGGGATGAATTCAGGCGATGGCAAGATATCGCGGATGGCATGATCCGACTTGTTACACTTGCTCCTGAGAAGGAGGGAGCAATACCGTTCATTGAAAAGTTAGTATCAACTGGCGTGGTAGTGTCAATTGGACATACAGATACTTCTGGTGAAGAGGTACAGAATGCCATTAGTGCAGGAGCGACACTTTCCACGCATCTTGGCAATGGTGCACACAGCATGATCCATCGACATCCCAATTATATCTGGGAACAACTCGCTGCAGATGAACTCTATGCAAGTTTAATCGTTGATGGTCATCATCTCCCACCATCCGTTGTGAAGTCAATGCTGCGCGCAAAGACATTAGATAAGTGTATTCTGATCAGTGATGCTACTGCATTAGCAGGGATGCCGACAGGTCATTATGAATTCGTTGGACAACCTGTGGAATTGAGGGATAATCAAAGTATCCGATTAGTCGGAACAGAGTATCTCGCTGGTTCAGCAATTGCGTTGGTGCGTGGTGTTGAAAATAGTGTAAAATTTGCGGATACCTCACTTGGTCAGGCAATTTCGCTTGCAACAGTAAACCCGATGCGTCTGTTAGATATTGACCTGCCAAGCCAAGACATTGAGGTGGACCTGATTATCTTCACGTGGGACCCACAAACTTGTAAAATGGATCTAAAGATGACAATCCTATCAGGAGAAGTGGTTTTTGACAAAAGTAGCACTGATAGGATATGACTGGCTATTTCCGACAGATCATTGCAGAAATCCAACAGAAATACTTGACCCTGGGTAAAAAACGGATGATAAGATCATCAATCCTTCTTAAGAACTTCAGTGTCCAGCGATAGAAAGCAGGTATAGGGATACACCTTTTCCAGAAGAGTGCGCCAAGGGACATGAGATGGAATTCGCGATGTTCCATTTCTCTGAAGTTCTCACCAATTGCATGTATGTCTGCGAGTGAAAAATAACGTAGTTCACGTGAGTATTTTAGGAACAGTTTGCGATACAACCAAACGACCGGATGATATCGCATATTCTCAATGAATATTGCTTTACCACCCGGTTTAAGAACACGATTACACTCACTTGATACTTCCGCGTGATCGGTAAAAACCAAAACGGATTTAGAAATGATGACATCAAAAGTGTTATCTGGAAAGGCAAGTTCGGTTGCATCCATCAGTAAGAAATCAGTTGCATTGGCTACATTATGTTGTATAGTTCTCTGTCTTGCTTCTGACAGACGGAAAGGCAACAGATCAATACCTGTCACTAAGGCACCGCGTTTTGCTAACATTGTTGCCGTTCCACCTGTACCAGTGCCTAATTCCAATACCTTCTTTCCTTCTAAATCACCCATCTGAGGCAGTATGTATTCAAAGATGGGTAAGTAGTAATCTTCCCACCAGAGCAGGAGGTCGACTTCCACAGAAGTGCCATCATTTTTCGGTTGCGAAGCATCAGGTTCACTCAAACCTATATTTTCCCCATTTTTCTGAGATTCTCAATGCATTTTTCAGCACATTCCAATGGTGGAAAGGCATAACTTTCCTGTTCTACGATATACCATTCAGTGCCCCCGACGGTCTCGCAAGCGTTGAATATATCTTCCCAAGGAATATCTCCCTCTCCGATCACAGCTTTATCATTTGTAGCGGAGAATTCTTTGATATGTACTAACTTGTATCTACCGGGGTATTTCTCAATGAACGACACATTGTCTGCTCCCGCGCGAAGCACATGACCCGTGTCAATTTGCAGGACGACATCTGCGTTTGTGTTACTTGCGAACGTATCCCACGGTAATTCCCCATCAATTGGCTTGAACTCACCCGTGTGATTGTGATAACCTGTAAACATACCTTGGTCTTTAATTTTCTCAGCGATGTCGTTAAATATGCCTGCAGTGTTTTTCCATGCTTCAGTGGAACCGGTATATTCACCGCCTAATCCTGGTACAATCAGATATGGGTTGCCAAGGGTCTTATTGAACTGCACTGTTTTAGCGAGATTATCGCCAAGTAGTGTATTCAGACCGGTATGTGTCCCGATGATCTTTAGTTCGAGGTCGTCACACATTCCTCGTAATTCTTCGGCGGATCGGTCATAGTATCCTGCAAACTCAACCCCTTCATATCCCATCTGTGCGACTGCTTGCAGTGTTAGGGATAGGTCTTTGGCACAATCTTCTCTAACTGAATATAACTGTAAAGCTATGGGTATTCTATCGTTCAATTCTGTTCTCCTTATACGTAACATCCGTATGGGACTTCAATAGATTTATTTCATCGGTAAAGTTATGGCTTTACCCGTATCCGATGAGACCAATCCAGCCTCTAATATTTCCTGAGCATCCCGACTAATGTAGGGACAACACAGTCCATCAATCGGTTCATCTGTTTCCAGACAATGAATTAAGTATTCTGCCGCGTTTCTCTTCCCTTCAGGCAGCGGTTCAGGTTCAATAGACTTACCCTCTTGCCCTGCGGGGGTCAGGTTAACGCTGTTTCCCGTTACTGTCAATGCTCCTTCTGTTCCATAAACAACGGGATTTGGTGTAACATAACCTGTTTTCTGTGTCCAAGATGCTTCTGTTAACCCGAATGCGTTTCCGTATTTCATAAGAATAATGGCATTGTCATCCGGTAGGGGATAGTCTTTGACGAAGGTTCCTCGGAAAGCTGTCACCTGTTCAGGTAGTCCGAGCAGATATGCGCACATATCGGCACAGTAGCAGCAGTAATCCATCAGAGCCCCAGCACCGTTTTTCTCTTCATCGTATAACCATTCATAGAAATATCGTGAACATCCGATCTCTTTTGGTCCGTTGTGTGCAGAACGCCATTTGAAGTAAAAGACATCGCCAATTGCCCCATCCTTGATAAGTTTCATGGCAGTATTCAATGCTGGACTCCAAGCGGTTGGCCAGTTGATCATGAGTTTAGTTCCTGCTTCGTCTGAGGCTTTCAGCATTCGATCTGCTTGAGCCAGACGTGCAGCCATCGGTTTTTCTGATACGACATGCATACCTTTAGCGGCTGCAGCTTCAACGATTTCTGGGCCGGCACTGTTCTCAGCACACGCTTGAACGATATCCAATTCTTCTTTTTCGATCATCTCCTGCCAAGAGTCATAGACGTTATCAACACCGCTTTCGCTTTTGAATTGGTCTTGCAATTCTGCGTTGATGTCTCCTGCGGCGACGATCTCAACATTCGGGTGTGCTTTCCATCGATTCAGTTCACCCCAGACGTGGTCATGAACGAGCGAGGCAAAGCCGACGCGATAAGTTTTTGACATAAAATGTTTCTCCTTGTATTATTTGGTTTTATTCTTCTGCTCGGACGGCGATTTTTATTGCCGTTTCACCGTCCAGGCGGTATCCTCCATCAAGTGCCTTAAATCCATCTTCAACCTTTGAGAGTGGTAGCTGATGACTCACCATATCCGCGAACGGTAGGTCGCTTTTTTCGAGGAGTGGTAGTCCTCTGACGAAGTGTTCATATCGGCTTCCCCAGATTGCTTCTACACGAAGGTTTTTCCGCATCAACAACTGATTGATATTAAAATCAATTGAACCCATATCAACAAAATGACCGACTTCAACGAAAGTACCGTTGCGTCGCGTATATCCTAATCCTTCTGGCGTTGCTGGTAGGAAACCTGCACATTCAAAGACGACATCAGCACCCTCTTTTCGTGGTGTCTCAGCTTTAACGTGTTCTGTTCTTTCCTCAACAGTGGTGATCTCTTCAATATCGATTGTTACATCAGCACCGAGTTTTTTGGCAAGTTCTAACCTACCTGCGGGACCTCCGACATTGATTATTTTACCAGCCCCACTGAGTTTTGCACAAGCAACTGTCACTAAACCGATTGCGCCTGAGCCTTGAACGACAACGGTATCACCTAACTTTATCTCACCCCGCATGACTGCATGCACACCAACGGTGAAAGGTTCGGTTAGCACTGCGACCTCTGGTGTAGCATTTGTTTTCATGTAACAGGTATTGGGATATGTAAGGTACATGTAATCGGCAAAGCCGCCTCGGAAATGTGGTGCTTCATCTGGGTTCCACTGGAAACCGTAGCCGCCATAGTCTGTTCCTGGGGCAAAAATGAGTCTATCCCCCTCTTTGATGGGGTTTCCGACGTAGTCTGTTTCAACACCGTCCCCTATCGCTTCAACGATACCGACATTTTCATGTCCCAAAAGTATTTCAGTTTTGAATCCATTTTGCCAGTTATGAAGGTCCGTTCCACAAATTCCCGCCAGTTCCTGTCTTAGGAGTATTGTATTCGGTTCAGGATCCGGTACGGGATATTCGCGTATCTCAAAATCTTGTCCGTGAGCAACTACTGCTCTACCCGTTCGAGGCATAGTTATCTCCTCAATTTAGTTGATGTGAATCCTTGCAGGTGCGGTTTCCATATTGATGTAGAAGACCGATTGCGTCATCTGCTACACCCAACAAGGATTCATCATCGATATTTCTTACTTTTTCTTGATGATATTATAATCAGCACGACTATTGTGCCAATCGTTATCCAGAACCAATTCGCCTTGAAGATCTCAAAAAAGATATTGAATCCGATAAAAACAAGCACTTCTATACCGACGATTGACAGTGCTTTTCCCCAGGGAAAATCAGCACTATGTCGTTTTTTCAGTCTATCGGCAAAGACCCAAGAGACTATCAGCGTTCCTGCTATAACGACGACAAACAGTAGATTAACAAATCCTTGAATTCCGGTCAGTAAAGTTACCATTTTAATTCCCTCTCTTTATGTGTGTTTAACATAATAGAGTCACCATAAAGGAAAAGGATAGTATGTATCAATTGACACATAAGGCAGAATATGGGTTTGGTATTCTGCAGTGATTAGGAAATCGCTCCTACAAGATTCTCGGTTTTTTCAACCTTTATACGTTCTGGATGACTATATACTGCCATGCGTTGTCCTCTCATGAAACCGATCAAAGTTATGTTTCCTTCTTCTGCTAAGTCTACTGCGAGCGTAGAAGCAGCTGATACAGCAACAATAAAAGGAATTCTTGCAAAAAGTGCTTTCTGTACGATTTCAAAACTTGCGCGTCCACTTACCATTAAGATGTGTTTATCAAGCGGTAACATGTCGGACAACAGTGCTTGACCGATGACTTTATCCACGGCGTTGTGTCTACCGATATCCTCTCTGACAATCAGCAGTTGACCATTTTCACTGAATAATCCAGCAGCGTGGAGTCCACCCGTTTTCTCAAAGACCGATTGTGCTTCTCTTAATTTATCATTGAGCCTATAAAATAGTGATTGCTTTAGACTCATGTCAGTCGTTAAAGGATCAACTTGGAGTTTGACAGATTCAATTGTCATCTTTCCGCAGAGACCGCAACTGGCATTGGCGTGGAAGTTCCTTTGCCATCCGCTATGTTCTTCAAGGTCAAACCCATTTTCTAAACGGACATTCACGATATTCTGGAATTCGGAGAATTGTTTGCTGTCAGAATCGGTATCTTCACAGTAAGCGATGATTTGAATGTCATCAACAGATTCTATTAGACTTTCAGTATATAGAAATCCAGCGGCAAGTTCAAAATCGTGTCCGGGTGTCCGCATCACTACGATTAGGCTTTGTTGTGCAACACGAATTTCCAGCGGTTCTTCAATGACTAACTCGTCTTCAACCTGTTTTGACCTTGACTGATTCCAGCGTAGAACCTGTTTAGTAGAAGTCTGTTGAATAGTACTGTTTGGGTCTATAGACATTTATTTTACTCTTCAACCGTTCGACTTAGTTTTTCTTTTTCAATCGTGAGCATACCTTTTGAAGTTCCTATCCAGGCTCGATTTTTGTCGACTGCGATGCATTGAACAACAGCATCGGATAGGACAATTTCTGGGTATTTTACAATTCCGATAAAATCGCTGATACGGCTGTCATAGATTGTAACGGAATCATTCATTGCAGCCCAGACTTGAAGATGTAAGGGTTGTGTGTTCTCCTCATTCGCGTTATTTCTTTTTTCTGTTTTTCCTGTCTGTCCTGTTACGTATATATTGGACAAAAGTTCTTTTTCAGTAAAGCCGGTAACGATTGGATAGGATGCGCCATTGCTGCCGTCCCAATTTGCGAGGAAGAATCCGTTTTCACTTTCATCTGCATTATACCATGAGAACAGCATCTTTTCGTTGATGACTTCAAATCTGGCGATCTGTGTATTTCGATCGATATCAACAAAACTCCTCTGTTGCCAGTTTCCTGTTGTACGGTCGAAAAAAGCGATATCGGCATCTGCTGTACCAACCCATACTGATTCTGGTGTGAGTGCAATTGAATAGATATCATCCGCTACATTACTGTTTCTCCTATTATAATGGGTCTGACTGGCAGAAGCGAGTTCCCATCTGACGACACCAGCATCAGTTGCGAACCAAACCTCTTCATCGTCCATCTCTATATCACGAACCCAGTTGCTTGGAAACCCATCTGCTAATGCGTAGTTTTTCACTTGATTGTTTTGTCGGTTATAATGTAGGACACCTTGATTTCGTGTGCCTACCCAGACACTTCTATTGTCTACAGCAATTGAGCGTACATCTGGAACAGTTGACAGATGTTCATTTATCAAGAGTGCGACAGCTTCACTTGCGCTCCATTTCCCTGTGTGATCAGTGACTATCTGTGCAATTCCCTTTGGTGTCCCTATCCAGAGAGAATTTCCATCTACGACGACAACCTGAATATTTGTATCAGGTAGATTGTGTGTGTAGATGTTCCATGCAGTTGCTTGTATGACTTCATCTACTTTTGCGATGAGTTCAGGATCACTGCTTTTCTCTCGTGCGCGTTTTGCTGCGTTGATGGCTTCATCAGGGTCGCCAATTTGTAGGTATATAACAGCGCGTTTTAGCAGTGCATCATCTAACCAATCACTTTCTGGATAGTTGTTGGCAAAGTTCTTTAGTGTGGACAGAGCATTTTGGTATTCCCCTTTCTCTGCTTGAGCTAACCCAATCAGGTAAACCGCCTCTTCGTGTTCTGGTGATTGGTGGAAACGTTGTACTGCATCATATAAGACATCAAAACCAGCATTAGGATCATTTAGCTTTTTGATCAGCAGAAAACCGGTGCGGTATGCGATTGCGGCAGTGGACTCGTGGTCTGGATAGTGCTTGAGAATGAGTTGGAATGCATCTAACGTTTGCTCATATTGTTCAGCAGTTGCAGCCTCTTCTCCGATTTCTGTTAGTATAGGCACAAGGTCAAATTTCTGATTGTCTATTAACAATACGGAGCGAAACCTGACTAATGCCTTTTCTATTTCTCCATCTTTTTTGTGTAGCAATCCGAGTTGATAGTGTGCATCTGCATAGAGCGGGAATTCTTCAAGTGCTGCTTCGAATTTCCGTTTTGCCAATTCTGGTAATTCTAACTGAAGCAACTGTTGTGCTTTGTCATAGTGATCGGAGGCGATTCTGTCAGGCACATTTGCTACATCCGTTGTGAAACTGATCCGATTACCTTCTAAGGGTAACCTTAAGGTCTGTCGGTTATACACAATTTCAAAATGTGTATCTGTAGCACGGATCCATTCTCCTGTAAGTCTGTCACCGTTTTCTCTATCAACGATGACGATCTGTTCACTATGCGATATTTCTGCTTGCAGTAAGCATGATAGGATAAACAGTAAGAAGAGATGGATTTGAGGTAATTTTTTCACGATATTTTAAAAGTCCTATCTTGATATTAGTATATTAACATAATATCAGAAATAGATTGCAATGTCAAGGTGTAGGCATTGATATTTGTTATCATTGACCAAGTTGTTGCCGTAGTTTTTCTATTTCGGCAGCCTGTTCTCGGATCTTTTCTGCTTGTTCTTCAACTTTTGCCTCAGCAATTTTTTGAAGTTGTTCTACTTCTATGGATGTGGCTATTGGTGTTCCATCTGGCAGGTATGGACGTAGCAGTCGGACATCCAAATCCACTTCTACGTTCCATTTGAACAATAGATTTAATCTCTCACTAAACAACGTTCTTGGTGTGTCTGCTGTCATCTCAATAATTTCACCGGAGGTGTCCCGATACCATCCACGAAACTCCGCAGGTTTTGTTAAATCGGGTTGATGTATAAAGTATTCTTTTGCTCCCATCTCCCCTAAATATATCTGAACTTTTCTATCTCTATCATCTTTTTTCGTGCTTTCGGATAGAAACTCAAATATCGTATCGGGTATAGCGCCTTCTGCCCAAGTATAGAAACTACGTCTCAGTGGCGTTTTCTTTGCCCCCAACACCACATATACATCGGGAGCGACGCATTTCTTCCTGTCACCTTCACTATAATAGATAAAACTATCAAGTCCTACTAAAATATAAGGTTCCATAAAATAATAACGATCGAGTTGGTCGTGAAATATGGAAATCTGTTTCGCGTGATACAAGGTTGCTGCCATCGGTTCATCATCCTCAAATGGATATCCTTCAATGTACCTGGTCGGTTGTCCAGTCGCTTTGGGGAAGATGGGCATATATTTATTCACTTTGGCGTAAAAATCGTTGATGCTGTCCATTCATATCTCCATCGCTTTTGAAGCATTTCAAACTATGCGGTTGTCTTTAAGAAATTGGGTCTAATACGTTACTGTTATCTGATATATAGTGAACTTCAGAATTAATATAACACGTACAACGGGTGAGGTGACCTCACCTCTACGGTGGATGGTTTTTCTAAACGGTGAAATGTCTCATGTATGATTAACTTTACTATATTTCAATACCTTTGTCAACAAGAAATAACTTTTAGAGTGTTCCTTTCATTGTAGCACATTCTGTTTGATTGTGCATATTAGCTTTATCAGTCTTCCGTGTCAAGACACCGAAGCTTTAGCTCGGTGATGTAGACAAGGCATTTGTTTTTTACTTGACAATCTAATATAAATATTGTATAATATATGACATAAACTATATATAATCAATTAGGTATAATATGTCAATTGAATTGAAAACACCAGAATTAGAATACCAGTCAACACGTAATTGTATATATGCTTGTGAATATCACATTGTTTTTTGCACAAAGTATAGAAGGAAATGTTTGTCCCCTGAAATGCAAGAAAGATTAGAAATATTGATAAATGATAAACAATCTGATTTTTACTATGTGATCCGTGCAATAGAAATTATGCCCGACCATGTGCATATATTAGTTAGTATTGATCCAACGCAGTCTATTTCAACTGTGATTGGGCGTATAAAAGGATACACAG
>JAJEJA010000111.1 GCA_022828145.1 Candidatus Poribacteria bacterium
CTCCCGTATATAATCTTTTGGCATCCTGTCAGGATTGCATGCTGAATAAATGTTTGATGGTTCACACCCGGAAGTCTCTACCTCTGCGTCCAACGTGCATGGAGGACTGTCTTTCCAGCACTCCCCTATATAATCTTTGGACATCCTGTCAGGATTGCATTCTGGATTGATTTTTGATCGTTCACACTGCACAGGTATCGGAATGTCGGGACGTGCTAATCTTATCCCGATACTTCCAAACGCCAATGCTGCAAGGATTATACCAAAAATAAAATATTTGATGTATTCACGGTGTTTAAACTTGTAGCCTCGTCTCATCTTGTACCTCCAATTATATCATGAAATGGTTATCGTATGCATAATCACAATACTATAAATTGCTTTCATAATTAAAGACAATATTTTTTACCCCAATAGGTGCATAAAATGCTGTATAAAATGAAAAAAAGTGAATTTTTTCTAAAATTTCAGTCAAAACGGGCAAAAAACGATAGATTCCGTGAAAATTACTTAAAATGAGCTCCTCTAATAAATCATCAATAAGATTTCCAACAAGTATGGAATTCGATCACATTTTCCCCTTCATAACTTAAGACACAATTTTTTACCCTAATAGGTGCATAAAATGCTGTATAAAATGAAAAAAAGTGAATTTTTTCTAAAATTTCAGTCAAAACGGGCAAAAAACGATAGATTCCGTGAAAATTACTCAAATTGAGATGCTCTAATAAATCATCAATTAGATTCCAACAATATGGAATTCGATCGCATTTTTCCCTTTCATAACTTAAGACACAGTATTAATTCCAAAAGAGGGTAAATCTGGAAAAATTAAAACATGCTCTATTTTTCTAATTCATCAAGAAAACTATTACAATGCGTTGATTTAGAAAATTACTCACACAACGAGATAGAATACCCTCTATAATTAAAGACATAGGTTTCAACCTAAAGGGTGCAAGTAAAGGAAAAAATTGCAATTTTTCTAAATATTTAGCAAGAGTTGCAAGAATTTACCATATTCCGTGAAAATTACCGATTTATTCGCATTATTCAATCTCCTTTTTCGTTATTAAATTTCAGGATCTTTTGACACCATTAATGTAAGTATGACAATAATCGGAGACGCAAATACAGTACCACCTTCTCGTATTATTGTAAAACAGAAAAGGCGCATTGCTGTCCAAACATTGTGCAATACAACAAGAGAAACCCGCAACGAAATATTTCGAGTGAGCATAAAAATATCGCAGTTTTCCATCCCTGCGATGAGAACTTGTTTTGTTAAAATCAATCGAATGTCGAGTCGAGTACTCGGTATGTGTGTTTCCCAGAACTGAATTGTAGTGTTTACATGTCGTTTCATCATCTCAAATCTCCTTACTCAATTTTTACGATTTTACGGTCATAAGTTTCAAATTTGTGCTAAAATATGACATTAGGTAGTCCATCTTGCAAATGATGGACATTAGTCTATGCTTAAGGTGGTGTATCAATGCGTAAAATTACAAATGTTGAAGTATTTCCGACTGCTGTTGGTATGAAGGATGTGTTCACTATCGGAACGGGTTTTGTTGGGGATCCTGATTCTGAAGGAGATCATGTATTTGTAAAGATCACAACGGATGACGGTTATGTTGGTTGGGGAGAACAACGTGCACTACCATCCTGGAGCTACGAAACGACCGAATCTATCGTATCAACAATAAAATTTCATATTACACCACTTCTCATTGGAAAAGATCCGTTAAACAGGAATGAAATAGATAGATCTATCTATAACGCATTAAAACCCGCAGTCAGTAATGGTCATCCATTTGCAAAAGCCGCTGTGGACATCGCGCTATATGATCTATGTGGTCGTATTCTAAATGTGCCTTTACATATCCTTCTGGGTGGAAAACGGCATGATAAACTGCCGTTATGTTATGCGTTGAGTATTGACACGCCAGAAATCATGGGATTGAAAGCAGAAGCACTGTCTCCATGTAAATGTTTCAAAGTGAAAGTCGGTGGTGATCCTGATGCGGATGCACAGAGATTACGTGCTGTTCATGAAGCAGTACCGGAGGCAAAACTGTGGATAGATGCGAATCAGTCATACACACCCGCTAATGCAGTCGCTTTACTCAAGCGAGTTGACGATATAAGAGAAATATACTGTTTGGAACAACCGGTAGCAAGCCAAGACTGGTTCGGGATGAAACATGTAAGAGAAAAGGTATCTATACCTATTGCGATAGATGAGGGTTGTTTTACACATTATGACCTCGGTAAAATATGTCGCCTTGAATGTGCGGATGCAGTTGTATTGAAAATTTGTAAGTCGGGTGGACTTGGTGGATGTATAAAGAGTGCCAGTGTTGCTGAAGCAAACGGTATTGAACTTCTTGGAAGTGGTTTGACAGAGGCAGGGGTAGGGTTTATTGCCAGTGTCCATCTTTTTTCTACAATGGATTTAGTGCTTCCTCCAGAATTAAATGCACCTGCATTTTTGCAGACTTTGGTAGCGAGTGATATTGAAATCGAAGACAATGTTGTTACTGTGCCAGATGGTCCTGGCCTCGGTATTGAACCGGATGAAGATTATATTAAAGAACATCCGTTGTTGATCTGATCTTTGATGCCATTATCACCTCAACAAAAATTGCTCCGAGAAGGACAACGGCACAGACCAGATAAGGACTCTGCATGCCAAATTCTGAATCAGCAGCAATCCCACATATCAAGGGTCCTAATAAACTACCGAAACCTAATACCGCTTCATGCCACCCACTCTTATTTCCTTTATCAGTATGTTGATCTAAACCGTAATAGAGACTGCCAAAATACGAGAATGCAACAGATATACCGATTATGACAAACGCGATGAACCAGACGAATATGTGCTGGACTCTCCATAAAACGACAAAACTAAGAATTGCTAATACTTGCGTTATTACCATCGGACTCAAGCGATAGTGCCATCTGGTAGAGTAGCCAGTTCCGAGAAATAAGAAAGTTAGGGTCTGAAAACTACCGAGTGTTAACATGAGGTTACCGTAAACGACAGTAGGTATCCCCATCTCCTTCGTTAGTTTCGGTGCCAGCCATCGCAGCACAGCCAATGCGAAATAGGATGCAAAATTTGCACAACGTGCTATGTTCAGATATCGTCTTCTAACTTCGGGTGGTGGGAACAGTGTTTGCGTTAATTGTTGGGGTTCTGAATCGGCTCGTGTTTGCGATGATTTACTTAGCAAGACCACTGCCAATGTCAACAATCCAAGTGCGCAGGCGAGATAAAAGGGTCTAAACGGAGCATCATCTTGATAAAGATAACCAGAGACGGTAGGTCCCATCGTTATGCCAATACTCCAGAATAGATTGAAAAGCATCACCCTGTGCAGTAAAGTACCTTCACCTTCACGTTCTGCAAGCCAGGCTTCATACGTGGGCCAAAAGAGTGCGATACCAACGCCTAAGAGCGGAAAAATCAGTAATAGGTGTATTTTCTTATAGCAGAGAGGGATGACAATACTCACAATGCTGATTAAGATACATCCCGCATAGAGCATCAGCGTGCGATCAATTCTATCGGAGAGTTTTCCGAGCGGTATAGCAAGGAAGGCATAAAATGCTGTGACGATTGCCACGAGTATACCCAAAAATGTTGAGGAGAGACTCAGGTAACTACTATAGAAGGCGGAATTCGTTAATACACTACTAAAAGCAAAATCGATTAAGAGTGCCGGGAAATAGACGAAGAAGATTCGGGTAGGCTTCAAGTGCATCTATGGCATGGTGTCATGGATAGTCCAGACCAAATATGTAGGTCGGGTAGAGCGAAGCGAAACCCGACATGATTGACATAATCATCACGTGTCGCCAGTTAATATTTTAATGGCGCTCCGCTCTACCCGACCTACAGGTTTAACTACAATAAAGCGACATTCTCAATTAGAAATGATATAATATTTAGGGGTCCACAATCTTCACATCTACTGTATGATACCCTATTGTATCAACGGGTTCGACTTTAAGTCCGAATTCTTCTTGTGTGACACCTGTGTTTGTTGTTGCTCTTGCGTAAATCTCAGCATTTCCTTTTCTGTTTGGTATTTTCCAGTTCCACTTCCAGAGTACCCATGCTAATGGTGTATCTTTTGCCCAGATTTCGGCTTCGTGCCATGATTCTCCGTAGTCAACGCTGACTTCAACCTTTTTGATGCCGCCGTGATGTCCGGCATCAAAAGCTGCACCGCTGACGGTGAGATTTGAACCTGCGACTACCTCTTCATCGGTGCTGGGTTTGCCGATTACTGTAGCGAGTTTAACGTTGGCAACAGGATCCCATCCGCGTTTTTCCCAATAACCCTCGTGTTCTGTTGCTAACTGTATATTGACTATCCACTTCGGGTTTTTTGTCCCGTAATGTCCTGGGTTAAGCAATCGGACAGGAAACCCGTGTTCAACAGGTAATGTTTTCTGATTCATTTGATATGCAAGGATAGTATTCTCATTTAGTGCGTCTTCTATTGGAATAGCAGTATGGTAGCCATCAGCACATTGGAAAACTGCAACTTTTGCGTTCTGCTTTACACCCGTTTTCTGTAGTAAATCCCGCAACCTGACACCCTTCCATTTTGCATTTCCCATCTGTTCTGTCCCGATAGGATCCCCTATACATTTTAGAGTACGCATTGTTTCAACAGGTTCCATTGCTTTTATCTGTTCAAGTTTCAACGGAGGCATAGGTTTTTCCACCAATCCGGATATAACTAACCGCCAATTTGCGACATCAAGTTTAACAGGGTCTCCTATCTGAAGGATATAGAATTCCTCGTTAGGTGTAATCAATGTTTGTGGTTTCAGGAGTTCGGGTAATTTGTCATTTTGGACGTCATTCTGTGCTTGTAGTTTTATGGGATATATCATGCCAGCTGCACTGATTGCGCTCAATTTTATGAATGTCCTACGCTTCATTTTATCTCCTTCGGTTTATTTCTGAGTCTGTTTTTGATGCGCGCATACGCATGGTAATCTTTATTACTCCCCTGATCATTATGAGTGTCCCGAAGATGAGAAGTAGTGGTAAACCGATTTTCCACTGTAAAAAGAAGTATACTACAGCACTGATTGACATCAGGATGATGAAAGTATTTAGTATTGCTGTGTTTTCATACCATTTATGCATAGATTCTCTCACGTATTGTAGATTCTTAGTGGATTTCAGATTTTGTTATACCATTTCTAATTGAAAATATCTCTTTTGTAGCACATTCTGTTAGATTGTGCCTCTTTTGTATCACATTCTGTTAGATTGTGCCGTTCTCCGCTTCATTTCTAAAAGTCGATAATGATAGAAAATCTAATAGAAATGGTATTATATGACAAGATAAATGATAGCATATATAATGAAATTATTTCAATTGAAAATTGAAAGGCGTGTGTAAAGTTATTTGCGAAAAATGATTCATTACATTAGACTCTCCTTCTGATTTCAGTAAGATTAAAATGTACGGGACCATTTAAAATTGGCTTGATATCCACGATCTTTCTCAATTGATCTGGCAAAGTTCAACCTGAAGATATTCCATTGGAAACCGATACCGAGATTAACCTTCGGATAATTTTGTCCTATGTCTTCCAAGTGCTCCCATGCTTGTCCTATGTCAACGAAAGGTACGATGAAAAAGTCATTACTACCCGCTAAACTATGCAGATATTCCAAATTGAAGAGAAATCCGTGGTTTCCTACAAATTCATAGAGTGAGTATCCGCGTAATGTTCCAGTACCGCCAAGAACAAATTGACGTTGGAATGGCAACGAAGAATCAGAAGCAGAAAGTCCGATTTTCAAACGGGTGTCAAGTCGATTATATCCGATAGGATGATAGTTACGAAGATGAACCACAAAACGCGTAAAGTTGTATGTAGAACCAATGGCAGAATTAGAGTGTTCAACAATAAATGTGTTATACCACTCGTTCTCACTTCCTCGGTTAATCAAGTCGTACCTAAGTTTGGTGTCTTCGCGAGTATCAAAATCGTATTTTAGGGAGATACTATGCATTCTACCGTCGTATATTGGAGAATTCTCTCTTACATCTGTGGTTAAGTGATAGCTGGATTCTCCTATTCTAAGGTAAGGATCACTTTCATCTCTAATGATCTGATGTTCTTCTAAAAGGAGCGATAGTCCCAGCGAATGCTTCAATGTTGTATTTTGCCATTGAATTGCCATCACTCCTCCTTGTCGGGTATAGTAGTCTTGAAAATCAGCGTTAATGAATGCTCTCAAGAGTTGCTCGCTATCGGTTAACAATATATCTCTATCCCTGGCAGATGTTAATCTATGGATTTGTGTACTGAATGTTAGGTTTGAACTCTGACCGAATGTCATACCACCACCAAGGCGATAGTAAATTCTTTCTGTCCGAAGTGCGTAACTCATTGTGCCGTATACGAATGGATTAGGTGAATACGGAGATCTAAATCCCCAATCATTTCTATAATTCTCATAAGCGATTTCTGGGTTTAGACTTCGACGAATTGTTTCACCGGATCTATCAAAAAACAGTGGGTCAGCATTCCATCTGCTTCCAATCTCAAAACCGCCGCCAAGTCGTAGACCGTCGATTGGATTTATGCCACTCGTATTCACAGCTCTAAATAAGTCTCTATTATTAAGTGTAGTGTTGTTACCACGGGCAAAACGATTTTTGTCCTTGCCAAACGAATCCAAGAACCCTTGCATACGGGACGATTTTGAGGGTGGTAAAACTCGCAACCAATTGCCATCTTTACTGTATGACTTCTCAATACCAACATTTGACCACCATGAGTGTTCACCCGTGCTTTGTTGTTTCCTGTCAAAGTTGATACCCATCTGAACCGGTTCAGTCGTCTCAGGATAGTCAAGAATCTGCCAAGGAATTTCCATCTCAACGACCCAGCCGGTATCATCTATTTTTGTTTCAACTTTCCATTTGCCAGCTAATTCAGTGTTCTTCGGGCGTCCTGGAGCAAATTGGACATACTTTTTCCCCATCGGATTTACCATAAACAACGTGCGGTGATCAGATTGATGTGTATGAAAAGGGTCAATACTAAAGCATACCACATCTTCGTCAGCGAAACGTTTCTGATCTTTAGTTTGTCGTGATACAATGCTCTTCGGTTGAGATACGTTGAGTTTCCATGCGATGTAGATTGATCTGTCAGTGTAAACAATTTTTGCTACTGTCTGGTCTTTGACGGGGTTATTTGTCACCATGTGCGTGAAATTGTCAGCTTGAGGTGCTGTTTTCCAGCATTTATCATCGAGCTTGCCATCAATTTTGGGAGGTGTACCAGTTTTTACTGCCAGTAGTTCTTTCCCTTTTCCGAGATTTATATTCTCTACTGCATTTGCTTTTAAGGTATTTTCAAGATCAATATCTGTCATACCGAAATTGCTTAGGTTTCCGAGTAATTCACTAATTCGCTCAGGTGCAATTTCCCCGATAATGTTTACAAATGTAATCTCCGGTTTATCGGACTTAACTATCACAAAGATTCCGTAAACCACATCTTCGTCATATAGGATACTGATTTCAACAAACTCGGTCCTTTCTTTAATTTTGACCAGAACCTCCCAGTCCTCAGTCTTGAGTTTGTCTTGGTAGTAAAGCCTCATATCGTCGCCTGCATACCGATATGTGCGAACATACATACCTTTAAGCATCTTGACCATCTCTGCCATTTCTGGAGAGGAACTCAGGGATTTCGTTACTAAATTAATCAGTTTGTCGTTCAAATTGATCTCAACAGTGGGTTCAGAGGATGGATTTGGAAAGTCGAACAAGATTCGCCCTTTATTCTTCGTCTTGTTTACTGTTTCTTTTTTATCCAATTCATATTTGAGCGTTTCTTTTTCTGCCAAAGCGTAATTGATTGGTATAAATGACATTGCTAATAAAGTTGCTGCAATTAGGGGGGTAAGCCATCGTTGAATTCTCACGGTCTTTCTCCTTCTTGATAATGTGTTGTTCAGTAAAGATTTACTCTGCCATGACCCTGATTAATGATTTTTTTTCTAATCTTGTATTGATCTTGATATCCTTTAGGAACTCTGGTTCTGATTCCAAGAGTTTCTGAAATAGCATACCGAGTTTTTGAAAGTCAATATTTCCATAAATATTCACGAAAGTCGTGCTGTTTTCGTCAGTGAAAGTGACGAAAATGCCGTTTAGTATACCCGGTGTTTCGGAGAATAGCAGACTAACATTAAGTTGATCTTTTACCTTAAGAATCTGCTCCCATTTTTCTGTCTTTAGGATCTTCAGGAAATGGTTATTCATTTCGGTGAGAATTCTGGAGTCTTTTACATAACTACGAATAAATACACCTTCTATCATCTCCGCATATTCCCCATATTCAGGTAAATTCATCGTAAAGTTAATAAAGAGTCTGAAAAATGATCGGTCTAAGTTGATCTCGGTTGTAGGTGTTGGCGCATTTGGTATGCTCATCTCTATTTTTCCACGACTTTTCTCAGTTTCCGCTATACCTATACCTATAGCGAAAATGCCGAAAGCGAGTAGTAGTATTAAAATGCTGAATCTTTTCATCGGTTTACTCCTTTTGTTATGTTGAAAACAGTATCTATTGAATACTTGTAGGTTGTAGATTTGAATCAGAGTTTTGAGAGTTATGTGAATTTGATACATTTCCGGTTAATTTGTCAAGAATACCTAAACTTCTATCAATTGCTGTAGCAACATTTGATGTTGCCATTGTTGTTGACTGAAAGGCTCGGCGTGATGCTTCATCAATCTTGAGCGATGCAAAACTATCGTTGACTCCCATGCCCGTTTTATTAAACGCATATTGTATCTTGCTAACAGCATAGTTGAAGTCGTTCATTGCCTGTTCTGCTATCACCTTCTGATGATTTAAATGGACACCGAATAAAATAATGCCAACAAGACACGCGAGCATACTAAAACGAAGAATGACTGTTCGTGGGTGATCCCAAGATGTGAATATATTGAGAAAACGGTGTAACCAGCCACGCTTCGCAGGATGAGACTGGACATAAGCAGTTACTTCGGTTAATATCTCCGAAGGTGTCTGAGGCTTGGGTAGATCGCTTAATTCCGTATTGATTGCTTGTGCTAATCGGAGTTCGTGTTGGCAAATATCACATGTTTTGAGATGTGAAACGATTTTAGACTCGGTAGAAGAATCCAATTCACCGACAACGTACTCCTCAAGCAAATTTTGGCAATCCAGACATGTCTTATGTAGTTTAGATTTCCGGTTCATCGGTTTCCTCCATTAATCTATTTAGTATCTCTCGAAGTTTTTTACGAGCACGAAATATGGTTGATTTTAAAGTATTTACGGACTGTTTCGTGACCTTAGCGATTTCTTTATAACTCATTTCATCTAATTCACGCATAATTACGATAGATCGCATTTCGGGTGGAAGTTCCCCAATGGCACGATGGACTAACTGTTTAATTTCCTTCTTGATAGAAATTTCATCTGGTGTAGGGATCGATTTGTGAGTGTTTTTATGCAGTAACATTTCAAAAGTCTCGTCATCTTCATCTGAGATCTCCACCTGAAATTTTTGTCTTTTTAGCAAGTTGAAACAGAGATTCTGCACACACTTCAGCAACCACGCGCGCACTGTCTTTTGTCTTAATTTCGTTCGGTGTTGCCATGCTTTTATGAAAGTTTCCTGTGTCATATCTTTTGCATCTTCACTGTTTTTAAGTAAATAGAACGCGTGCCAATAAACCTGATCTTGATGCTTGCGGACTAATAAAACAAATTCGTCTTCTGTCATAATCGCAACTCCGCTTGCATTGAAGTTTACGTTACTACAAATAAGTCCGAAAAAAGTTGCATCTTTTTTCAAATTCATAATACGCGTTAGGTATTCTGCATTGGTTAGGATACCGAACCTACCGACAATTAGTACTAAGATAGATTAATGGACTTTCAACGTTATAATTCCCCGATTCCTCAAGGAACTTCTGAACCAGATAGACTAGTCCTGCTCCGATAATTACGAGTATTCTGTCTTCATCAGATTCGGTGATACGTGTTAGATTGACAAAGATTTTGAGATTGCGAGTATACCACTGATGTCCAACCCAATTTGCACCTGGGTAATGGTCATCTAATCCAACTTTTGCCGTGCGTAAGTATACCCGATGGTCAGCACGCCTGCCTTCAGGGTCATTATACCTTATATACATATCTATAAGAGATTCATATTTCTGCGATTCAATCCAAAATCTACCGTCATCTTCCTCTTCGGTTTTTCCATCAAGAAATGAGAAATCTTCGATTTTTGGTAGAAGATGTTCTTGATCGTATTCCATCGCGAATTTGTCAATATCTATTAAATCCTGGTCAAAATCTTCCAGAAAAAACGGGTCTTGCTCAGGAGAATAATCGACGCAGTATATGTTCGGATGTTTCATCTTTTTTGCTAACCTAAAACCGATCTGTTCGCCTTCCCATCGCTTGAGGTTATACGCGTCTTTGAGATAAGCTTGATAGTTTGCATTGATCTCAGTGTCAAACCTTTGGTCTGCTTGAATACCTATCTTATTAGGATTGAACGGCGTAAGGTGTGATATGAGCTGCTCGATTTCCCTTTGCCGTCTATCAGCGAGGACATCATCCCACCTGAAATTGAACCTGTCTTTCCCCGGATTTGCTAAATGTCCACTACCGAGAATCATGATTGTCGGTTTCACTTATTTACTACCTCCGCTTTTAGGTAATCTAACGGGTTCTCAATGTTGTATTCTTCTGATTCTTCAAGAAATTGCTGAATTAAATATGCATGTCCTGCACCAATGATAAGTAGTGTGCGATCATCTTCAGATGCAGTGATGCGGGTCAGATTCACATAGATTTTGAGATTACGAGCATACCAAAGATGGCCAACCCAATTTGCTCCAGGGTATTGGTCACCTTTACCAATTTGTGCGACACGAAAGTATACGCGGTGGTTTTTATATAGAGATTCTGGTTGGTTCAATCTTCTATACATATCAGTTAACGGTTCATATTCTTCTGGTTCAATCCATGTTGCACCACTTTTATCTTTATGTCTTTTCCCTTCAACTGCGGAAAACTCTTCATATTTTGGGAATAAATCCTCTTGATTGTTTTCCTTGGCAAACTTAAAATAGTCTAATAGATCGCGATCAATTTCATCTAAATTAACCATGGGGTCATCATTTCGGAAATGGTCTACACAGTAAACTTTTTGATGTCCCACCTGTTTTGCTAAACGAAAACCTATCTGATCAATTTCCCACCGCTGGAGTTCATAAGTGCCATTTAGGTATCCTTGATAGTTCTGGTTAATCTTATCAGTTTGCGAAGGGTCTTGTTCAACAGCAATTTTAGTTGGCTGAAACGTTTTGAGTAATTGAACAAGTTGCTCGATCTCCGTTTGCCGTTTGGGTGCTAATACATCATCCATTTTGAAGTTGTAGACGTCAACTCCTGGATTGTCCAAGTGTGTACTGCCGAGAATCATGATTGTCGGTTTCATTCTTTAGTCTCCCTTTTTATAGATATGCGTTCATCGGTTTTGTTCTAAAAGTCGGTTCATTATCTTCCGCAATCTCTTACGAGCACGGAATACAGTAGATTTAACGGAGTTTTCAGGTTGCTTCAATGCCTTTGCGATTTCCTTATAACTCTTTTCTTCTAATTCGCGCATCACCACTATGGGGCGTATGGATTCCGGTAATTCAGCTACGGCTTGCCGGACTAACTGTTTGAGTTCCTCCTTGATGGATATCTCATCTGGTGTTGGGACTGATCGGTATGAATTGGTATGTAGTAGCATTTCAAGCGATTCACCTTCTTCTTCGGATAGATATACCTGGAATTTTCTACGTTTTAGTAGGTTGTAGCAGAGATTTTGGACACATTTCAGCAGCCACGAGTGTGCTGTTTCCTGTCTCAAGTTTTCGCGATGTTGCCATGCCTTGGTAAAAGTTTCCTGGGTCATATCCTTAGCGTCTTCACTGTTCTTGAGTAGGTAAAAGGCATGCCGAAAAACCTTATCTTGATTATTTCGGACAAGTTCAAGGAATACATCTTCTGTCATATCGCAACTCCGCGGCTATTAAACGTGAGTTTGATAATTGAATACAATATTCATTGTAGGTTGGGTTGAGGAACGAAACCCAACATGTATTGCTATATAATCGGTCAAGATGTTGGGTTTCGTTCCTCAACCCAACCTACATAGTTATTTGTTCTGATTTATCAAGCTCACGTTATTAAAGTTATTGCTACTACAAATCAATGAAACAATAGTTGCATCTTTTTCAATTCTACGGTGGATGGGATGTAATAAGTTTCGTATTCAGAAGTGTCAATTTAGGGATGTTCACAGGTAGTATATACGCATTGCGTTATTCTCAGCAATAAAGTTTCAAGATAGTCTTTGGTTTTATTCTTTTGTAGCACTATCAATATGTATGTTTTGCGGAGAATAGCAATGAAGTATGAATGTTGTAGAAAGAGGCACAATCTAATAGAATGTGCTACAGCCATGGTTTTGGGAATCGCTAATCAATAGCTCTTATCTTCTCTTAGGATTCCAGAAGGCGCATATAATCGCAGTAATCGGTATTGCTAATACTAACCCAAGCGTTCCTGCTAATAACCGCACAATCTCAGCCGAGATGACAACATTGCTGAGTAATTGTACCGGTGGAGATTTAAATAGATCAAGGTCAGGTGCACCGACTGTTAGCACTAATAACAACTCAGCACCGAGATATGCAAAAACTAACGTATTGACCATCGTCCCAAGTATATCAGTACCAACATTTAGACCAGAAGCAATGAGGCGCCAGGTCGGCATGTTTGGATTCGCACGACGAATCTCCTCCATACTGGAGGACACCTCAATTGCACCGTCAACTGCTACGCCTAAGACTCCCATTAGCATCCCAGCTAACAGTACTTGGACAAAATCGAACGGGGGAGTCCGGGTTGCTTCTATTATGTCCGCAGAAATCGCATTCTCTAAACCATTGAAATGTAAGTGTTGCTGTGCATATAAGACTATTACCCCAGCGATAAGGATGCCACCCATCGTTCCCAAAACTGCTGAGTATGTCTTACGACTTGGTCCGATCACAAACACCAGTGAAACAAATGCAACTACGCCAGAAGTTAAGGTCACGACAACTATGGCATTCATTCCATCTGAGATTAAGGGAAGCATGAAAAAGTATATCACTGCTCCAGAAATCAACATCGCGCACACAGTCCTGATACCTTCGCTTCTACCAACAAGAATTATTAAGAGAAACATCCCTCCTACAAACCAAATAAGGTATTTATCCCGCGCATATTCTTGAACAAGGTTACCGATACTAATAATTTCAGTATCACCGCCTACGCGACATAATATCAGATCTCCAGGTTCCGCTGGTATGCTCAACAAAGGCATACTATGATTGACTATATTCCGAAATATCAAGTGCTTCCCTTTATAAATACCACCAAGTATTTCTACCTCAAGCACATGATGTTCCTTTTCAGAATCATACACCTCAAGTTGATTTTTACCATCTGGAGAAGTGCGAATACTATAGGACTGTTTGTGTGTTTTATCCTCTATAAACCAGCGGCTATCCTTCCACGGTTTGATTGAAACCGCGAGATCATCTGACAGTGAATATTCTATGTTCCCAAATGCTGCTCGTAATGCTGAAGGCACGCGTTTATTATCTAAGGCTGCCGCGTGCGTGGCATCAATAGAAAACAGATAATCTCCGCTTGTTTCAAGCACTCTAATCACTTTACCTTTGACGTATTCAGATTTCTCAATGAGTTCACCCTGTTCATCATGTGCTTCAATAACGGTTGCAGTATCACCTTGAATACGATAGTAGATGAATGTAGTTCCAACCAATACAAATAACATCGCGATCGGAATTGCCATCCTGCTTGAAAACACCCTTGTTCCAGTATGGGCAGAATCGCTTCCAAATACCTCTTCTAATTCTTCTTCTGTTGGAATATCCTCATGAATGTCCGATTTTTTTACTTCTGTGTACTTTGTAAGGAAACCTGCTATCACAGCTGCAATTGGTACAGTCAACACTAAACCAATTGTCCCAATCACTGCTTGAATTATCGCGATTGTCGTTGTTTCTTCATTGACCAACCGCAGAAACGGGTATAGCATACCGCTCTCTGGAAACTCGATTCTTGGCAATAACATCGTAATCATGTGAGCACCAAGATATGCAAAAATAAGTGTATCTGCCATAGTACCCATAATATCACGCCCGACGTTGAGTCCTGCACGGATTGATTGTCGGACACTTATGTTCGGGTTTACCTGCTTGACTTCATGTACACTTGATGAGATGGACATACTGACGTCCATCATTGCACCGACAGCGCCCAAGATAATACCTGCTGAGAGAATTCCAGCGAAATTCCAATGGTGTGCCCCAGAATCTGGATACCATAGATTTAAACCCAGTTCAAGATAACCGAATTCTTTTGCTAATCCTGTCAAAGCCATCATATTCTGACTTAGGACAGATAGAATTCCGACTGCAGTTAAACCACCCAGTGTGCCAAGCACACCGGAAATCACCTTATAGCTGAAGCCTGTGATGAGTAGAAAAGTGGTTAATGTAAGAAATGCAGCAATAAGAAGGGCAACTACGATGGGGTTGTACCCTCTTATTGTTAAGGGTACCAATAAGTAGAGGATAGAAAAACCTGATACAAATAACGTGAGTATTGCACGGACACCTTTCATGCCAGCGACTAAAATCATGAGAATGCCTAATGTGCCTGCAAGATAGAGCAGAAAGGGTGTTCTGAAGTATTCACGCATAGAGACTGAGACAATCTGAGGATTATTCGGATCGCGAATCGGAATGTCAAGAAACAAGACATCTCCTTTATGTATAATGCGGTCACCGAATGCCCGACCGATCCATACATTATCCACCCTCACCGTTTCATTGCGAAACTGTCCAGAGATTAACTGAAAGGTTAGTACCTGATCGGCTTCATCGCTTGTATCTATGTGGATTACGCGTCCTAAACATACCTCAACTTGCAACTCACCCTGTTTAGTTGTTGCTGAAAAATGATATAGTTTAACGTGTAAAAAAAACACATTCAGAAGGATGAAAAGTATCCCAGCAAACTTTATGTATGATTCTCTTATTCTCAATTTGACACCTGATGAGTCTATTTGTAACGTGAGTTTGATAATAGGTATATGGACTCCAATTTGCCCAAAATATTACTCACATAGACCCGGTAGGTGCGGTTTCCTAACCGCACCGAATACGAAAATTTGATTTTTCAAACTCACGTTATTTGTAGTATATAAGGTCTTACTTCTTAAGTCATGCACGTATGCAATAAATGTGCCATTGTAAAAAAATGACAACTTGGGGATGATTAGGTGATTACAGTCATTTTTGAGACCTCATTTGCACACCGATGTGCAGCACGTAATATCTTGCACAGATTTGTGCAGTTAGACCGATAGTTAGAGATGCTTATGTATGTTTTCAGCTACGTTTCTTGGGATTCCCTTCACAGATAGAAGTTGATCTAAGCTTGCTTGACGGATTGCATCAATCGATCCAAATTTTTGTAATAGTACCTGTTTTCGTCTTGGTCCCACATTTGGTATTTCATCAAGCACAGAGACACTGAGATCCTTTTTCCGCAACTTTCTATGGTAGGTAATGGCAAATCTATGTGCTTCATCGCGCAGTCGCTGAATTAAGTGTAGTGTCGGATTGTCTTCCCGCAACACGATCGGGGCCATCTTGCCCGGTACAAATATCTCCTCAATCCGTTTTGCTAATGCAATTAGGGGTATATCTGTAGGGACAGGGTCTAATTTTGCTTCAGCAAAGGGTTGCAATGCTGCTTGTGCAGCACTCAGTTGTCCTTTGCCGCCATCAATAAGGATGAGATCAGGTAATTTGTTGAACTTCTGATCTCCAGCTTCTGCACGACGAAATCGTCTTGTGATAACTTCTTGCATCATGGCAAAGTCATTCTGGCCGACAATTTCCTTAATGCGAAATTGTCTGTATTCGCTGGAATTAGGTTTTCCATTCTCCAATACTACCATTGAACCGACAGCATATCTATCACCAAGGTTTGAAATGTCATAAGCTTCAATTCGTCTCAAAGGTTGATTGATATTGAGAAGTTCCTGTAATTCAACAAGTGCGGGATTAACATCATTACTAAATACCACACTCTGTTCGCGTTGTATCAAGAGTGCTTCTGCATTCTTCATCGCTAAAGTTTGTAGTCTTCTGAGCCTGCCAGCTTTTGGCACGTGTAATGTTACTTGATTACCGCGTTTTTCACTGAGCCAATTCTCAATTAATGTTACTGATTCTATAGGCATCGGTAAGGATATAGTCTTTGGAATCAAAACTGCGTTCTGATAATACTGGGACACGAAGGCACTCAAAGCAGTAGGAATTGAATTTGGACATACATCATTTAGGTAATAGTGGTCACGATCAAGCATTTTACCATCACGTATGTGCAATACCTGAACACATGCTATTTCTCCAAGTCGACTCTCCAGACTGTGTTGAAAAGCAGTTGCAATCCCGATTACATCTTCGTCTACAGTAGAGACATTATCAAGGCTCTGTTGCGTTGTGATTGTCTGCTGAATGTCCTTAAGCAGATCTCTATATTTTGCTGCAGTCTCAAAGTCTAATGCTTCTGCAGCCTTTTGCATCTGCTGTTGTATCTCTTTAACGACCCCTTTTGTATTACCACCTAAGAACTGGCATACTTTGGTAACGATTTTACTATACGCCTGAACGTCAATCTTATTTGCACAGGGGGCAGGACACCTACCGATATGATAGTCAAGACATTCGCGATACCTGTTGTTAGTTTCTTTTAGGGGTAACGTACATGTACGAATAGGGAACAATTTTGTCAACTGTTTGAGCACCTGTCTTGTAGAACGTGCCTTTACAAATGGACCGAAATACCGTGTTCCATCACTTTCCGTTTTACGTGTAATCATAATGCGAGGAAAGGGTTCATTTGTCGTTACACGTAGAAACGGATACCGTTTATCATCTTTCAGTTTAACATTGTATCTCGGTTGATGTGCTTTAATCAGATTGTTTTCAAGGATGAGTGCCTCAATCTCCGTATTCGTAACAATATAGTCTACTTCTGTTACATAACGCATTAATTGTATAGTTAAGGGACTTTCAGGGTTGCTGACATGAAAATATGAACGTACACGACTACGAAGTTTAACCGCCTTACCGATATAGATAATTGACCCATCGGATGCCTTCATGAGATAGACACCGGGAGTGTTTGGTAGAGATTGCCAAAGCTGGGGTTGGTTTTCGTTCATTTCTGTATTCTCAGAATTTACCTAAATTTTAACTCTCGTATAGATTGCTTTTATAGCTAACTGACAGGCAATTGAACCTAACTGGAACAGATCATTTAAAGAATTGAATATAGTCATATCCCATTTTTCGTTTTTTCGAACATACTGATCAACCTTAGCTTCGTCTTGGGAAACCAAGATATATTCTTGCAATGATTCAATCGTTTGATATGCAAGAAATTTCTCATTCTTGTCATAATGTTCAGTCGAAGGGGATAATACTTCAAAAATGACTGTTGGATTGAGAAGCGTATCAACATGATCATCCTCAAAACGCGGTTCATCGCATACAACGACTACATCTGGATAGGTATATGTACATTTCTTAGGAATTCTTACTCGCATAGCACTTATAAATACTTCACAGTGACTATTCTGTAGTTGGAAATGAAGTTGTACGAATATATTGCCTGAAATGAGACAGTGATGCCGACTTGCACCGGGCATTGCGATTATCAGTCCATCACGAAACTCGCTTTTGAATTCGGCTTTACGTTCTTTTAGTAGATATTCTTCTGGTGTTATCAGTGTTTTTGCTGCGCGCATGGTTATTTTATCCTTCAAATTTACGGTTTACGGCACACGGCGTGTGCCTACTACTATTAAGACCTTTTATATCCAGAACGGCACACGGCGTGTGCCTACTACTATTAAGACTTTTTGTGAACGGATCGGTAAATGTTTCTTCCTTCATTCATATACTTTCTTTCAAAATTTGTTGTGATATGTGTATGCTCACTCTCCGCAAATGTAACTGGTTCTAATGGTGTATAGTGTGCAAGCCGTTCTTGAATTTCACCGAAGTATTCGGCAGAATCCGTGGCAATATATAACCTTCCGTTGTCAGGTTTGAGTGTTCGGGTAATTGCCTCAAGAAATTCATTGTTGCGAAAAATCCGACGTTTCTGTTGTCTCGCTTTTGGCCACGGATCAGGAAAATAGATATGATATGCCTGTACGGTCTCATCAGGGACATATCTGGATATAAAAAAATTTGCATCAGTCCATACAAGACGGACATTTTCAAACAGACCGATGTCCTTACTAATGTCGTTGTGCTGCAGGTATTTTACGAATCGGTCCCGTGTTATCAGAACATACTTTTGTGCACGCTCAACACCGATATAATTCTTATGTGGATTCTCTTTTGATACTTCAAGTAGAAATCGTCCCTTACCAAATCCTATCTCAATTTCAACGGGGTGTGCCTTACCAAAAATTTGATGCCAATCAATCGGGGCATGCAGGTTCTTTAAAGCTAAAGAATTACCTTCTACAACATCCATTATTTCAGAATGAGATGTCGTATTTTGGTAATAAACTTCATTGTATTGTGGTTCTTCCTTCATTACTTGCTCTTATATAAACCTGTGTAGATGTGTCTCTATTAGGTTATCTTCTGGTTGATACCCTAACACATTTTCGGCTTCACTAATGTCAAGGTAACTCTGCTGATACGCCCCAGAATTCGCAGAACGACCATAAGTGATAAGATATTGAACAGGTCCGTCATAGTCAACAGCTAAACTGAACAATTGAACGCAGTCACGGGGTGTAAGAAGGGTGCTACAGTGTCGTATACTTTTCGGTTCTGATGTGCCGTTGTAGCTGCCGATGCGAATGCTGATAAAACGCATCCCGTGTGCATCCACGAGGTATCGTCCTGCTATTTCAGCCATACCCTTCATAGCACCATACCAACCATCCGGTCTAAACTGATCACCAGTTGAAAACCGCGGGGGAGAATGTAATCGCTCATTCCAACCTGATACATGGTTTGTACTGGCATAGACTATCTTCTTTATACCACACGCTCGCGCAGCTTCAAAGACATTCATTGAAACATCAATATCACTGAGTTCACCTGTTGCTTTAGGCGGTGAATTTTGTCGTAGATAAGCCAGATGCACTAATACGTCCTGTTCGTGACATAATGACTGCATTGCCTCGTAATCTCTTATATCCGCTTGTTCTACACGGGAAGTTGAACCCTGAATTGGATTTATATCCATCAAGGTCAGGATGTAAGCATTCTGTTTTTCCCATGCCCTCCAGAGCGTGGAACCGACTGTTCCTGCTGCCCCAGTGAGCAAAACTCTCTGTTTCATTTTTTCACCATCAATACTTTAAATCACTCAGCAGCCAATTCGGCCAATATTCTCTGTCTAACCTCTTGTGGGTCACTGACAGGTTGAACATAGAATCTATCAATGGCTTGTCCACCTAAACCAGAACATTTGCACATCTCAACATTTAATTCTAATTTTGCCAATATTCCACTTAGGTAATGCAAGTAACCGATTTTTTCTTCCCCTGTTACTACAATCTCTGTGTAATTTCTCGCTGTTTCAACGGTCACGTCGTCTACGCGCCATGTTCCTGATGGGTCCACATACCTTTTGTGAAAAATCTTATCAAGGGTTTCTGCACCTGCCATTAGACTATGTATGTCTAAGTCCAAATTACGTTTTAATTCTTCGTCTAACGGAAGTGGTTCTCCAGTATGATGGGGTGGTTGATGGACAACTCTGTATATCTCTAATTCGACGTTTGAATCCTGTTTTGTATAAACCCGTGCATCCCGCACGTCAATGTTGTTGGCAAAGAACAGGCCACTCACTGTGTGAAGTTTCCCAATCCGTCTATGGCTACAGAGATGCAATTCTGTAAATCCTGGCTTGTCAACATATTGTAGGATCGCTGTACTTTCTGCTTTTTCCTGTTCATTAGCATTCGTGGATTCGGCTTGGGCAAACATCTTGATATGCGTTGATATTTCTTCAGGAGCTACACCAATACGATAGGTAACAGGCATCTGTTGGAGAAAGTTCTGAAACTCTTCTGGTGGTGCATAAACACCCCATTGTGATTCTTCCTCTCCCACATAACGCAGCCGAACAACTTCGTACAGGCGTTTAAGATTATGCTTTTCAAGATTACTAAAATTCTGTGCACCATTTGCTTTTGAATCACAATATGTCAAGAGATAGAGGGAAGTTAAACGGTCAATTGTATTTACTTCCTCACAGAACTCAGAAATGGTATTCTCATCCCACTGGTGATATCGTGCCAAAGCTATCATGGAGAGGTGCTCTTTGATTAAGAAACAGATCTCATCAGTCTGTTGTGAATTAAAACCGAATTCTGGTGCAATTCTCTTAGCTTTTTCTGCCCCCGTCTGTGGATGTGTCGGATCCGGTTTGTCAATATCATGTAAAAAAAGTGCCATGTAGAGTATAGTTGGGTCTAAGAGTGAACGATATGCAGTGTTTAATTCCTCTAATTCTGAGTTCACAGAAGGTGTTGTGGGTTGTGCAGCACGAGGACCCCCAAACGGACTACTCGATTCCGTTCTACGTATCTCATCCAGATGTCCAATGGCGGCGAGTGTGTGTTTTCCCACGGTATAGGGATCAAGGCTGCGTTCACTGCGTGTCATCATCGCTTTTTCAAATCGCATTCCCCCTTCACCGAGTCGGGCTAAAATACCGAGTCTATGAAGCCGTGTTAATGTTTTCTCAACATTTCCTGGGGTATTGATCAGTTCGGCAACTCTTATTCTAAAGCGATCCCAATCAAAAGCATCTACATAAGCGAAGATGAACGTTGCAAGTGACGGGTCTATCTCAAAATCATATTGTTGAAAGTAACTAAAGAGTTTAAAGAGCTCATCCGTGTCAAGTTCACCGAAATTGTTATCAATGCAATAGAGGACATCTGTTCTTACACCAAGTACATCTGAAACTGGGATGCCATTTGCAAGAAATTTGCGTATTAACATTTCAGCTTTAAAGTGGAGGTACTTTGCCTTTGAATAGAAATCTGCCATTAATGTGTATCGACATTCTTCCGATTGATCGGCATAACCGAGTGACTGTGCAATTTTTGTCTGAAGTGTATCGTCCTGTTCAGGATGATAGGATAGTTCATCATATTGTGTGTTAGCATAGACATGCAGTAAATTCCGGACTTTAAACATAAAATCTAATGCCGGTTTCAGTTGTTCGTCATCATATTGTTCATATAATTCAGGAATTGAGGCAAAATTCGGTAAACCACACATCCAGAGTGCATATTGGATAGTTCTTAAACCACCGCGCCCAGATTTCAAATTGGGTTGATTTAAGTAGATAGTATCTTCAGAGGTTTTAAATGCATCTGCCTTTGCCTTGAGTAAATCAAGCACGAGCGAAATATCAGACTTTTCAGACTGAACAGCCTTTCGGAATTGTTCTGTTAACGTTGTATCTCCGACGATAAACCGCATGTCAATTAAAGCAGTTATATCCTGATAATTCCATTTATCAATATCAGAGATCGGCCGATAAATGAAACTGAACTCAAAACCGGGTATAATTACATGTAGACTATCAAAAAAGTCATAGAACCATCTTATAAGTTCAAGCGTGCCTTCATCGTATACATCTTCCAGGTCAACAGAAGAGGTATAAACGACATCTACGTCTGAATAATAACAGAGTTCGTTTCTGCCATAACTGCCGACTGCATAGACGGCAAGATCAGGAGTCCATTCATCTGGAACATCAGACATGAGATCATCGTAATCTATCCCTGGTATCTTTAGAAGCTCTTCGACCTGTTTTGTGTATTCAGACTGTATCTGATATACAGCGACTTCGTAGACCTTTTGAATGGCAACATCCCAAATCTTTGTGTGCGCATCACATGACATAAAACCACTGTCCCCCCGCAAGATCTGGCTTTTGAGTCGTTCGCGCTCAGATTTGATGAAATCACCTAACTGTTTACCTAATACTTGCTGAGAGATACTAAGATTCGGTATGAACTCAGTGATGCGGTTTTCTATATCTATTGACATGGATTACTCAGTTCTTCTTTATGTGACTATGGATTAATAGTAGTAGGCACACGCCGTGTGCCGTCCACGAGTTAAGGTAGTATAAACACGCCATGTATCGTACACATATAACTCTAACTGAAATGTAACGTTTGACTTCTTCCATTATACAATGATTGTATAGAAATGACAATACTTTTTCTGATTCTTTTCTGTTGACTTCTTTTACTGTTCTGACTATACTGCTGATTAAAACAAGACCATTTTTCACATAATGGAGGATGCAATGAAGAATCCAAGTGTTCAACTTACGGATCAGCAGATGCGAGATTTCATCATCAATGGGTATGTGGTGGTGAGAACAGACTTTCCGCCGAGTTTTCATCAGAAAGTGTTTCAACATTTAGAGGAGATGTTTGAACATACCGGTAATTTAGGGAACAATGTGCTTCCACTCATCCCCGAAATTCAGCAGGTGTTCGATCATCCTATGGTTGATGGTGCCATGCAAGGGGTATTGGGTTCTACTTATGTCATGCACCCACATCGGTACTGTCATTATAATCCTGTGGGTAGTGATGGACAGGGATTCCATAAAGATACTTATGAAGGCGATGAACAGATACGTAGACATAAGTGCAGATGGACAATGGGATTTTATTATCCTCAAGATGTGACGGAGGATATGGGACCGACAGCTGTTCTTCCCGGTTCACACTATTATGAAACAGGTGAAAGTGCACACGAACAACCTGAAGTGTTCTTATGCGGTGAAGCGGGAACAGTAACAATCGTTCATTATGACTTGTGGCACCGGGCAACCCCAAATCATAGTGACAAAAAACGGTATATGTTGAAGTTTCTGTTCTCAAGACTCGATGAACCCATGCGTCCAGCTTGGAATAGTAATTCTGATATGTGGGAATCGGTACTGGATGATGAAGCACCTGCACATCCTGAACTTTGGGAAGCACATTGGGATTGGAATTATGGAAAACAGAACGGTACTGCTAATGGTGTTGCAACACACGAATTAGATAATCTACTTGAGATGTTACGACATCAAGACGAAAAAGTGAGATTAAACGGCGTTTATCGTTTAGGGAGAACAGGTGAAACAGCCGTCCAACCTTTATCTAAAGTCCTATATGGGAGTTCGGATTCTCTCCGTAACTATGCTGCTGTTGCATTAAGTCAGATTGGAAAACCTGCTGTTTCTTCTCTAATTGACGCATTGCAGGACAACGATGAATCAGTCAGAAACAGTGCTGCCTATGCTTTGGCAGATATGGGAATAGCTGCTGAAGAAGCTATTCCTGCATTGACAAAGGCTACAAAGGATGAATCACCTTGGGTTAGACGGCATGCATTTGAGGGTATAGGCATCGTTGGACAACATATAGCAGATGAATCGGATATATCTGAGAGTGTGGATGCATTATCCGAAGGTCTAAACGATTCGTATTATTGGGTTCGTTATAATGCTGCGCGTACATTAGCTATCTTAGGACCGCTTTCTGAACCCGCATTGCCGAACTTAATTGCACAATTGGAAGATGAAAACAGATATGTACGTTTCAATGCTGCATTAGCTCTGAAACAGATTAACACTGCAGAGTCGCGCGAGATATTGTTCAATCATCTGTTCTCAACAAGGTGGTGTGCACTGACAACACGAGATACGCCATTTTAAGTGTATATGATTCATTCAGATATGCAATAAGCCTGGATACTTTCTCAAGACAACACACACTGTATCCATTGTCATGGCTACGAACCAGTGAATAGCCGCTCCATAGATAAATGAACGCGTTTCCAACGCAAGCACGCCGAGTAATAATCCCGCTATAATTGAACCGAGTGCTTCTGGAAGGGGTTTGGAAAAATGCATCACGGCAAAAGGAATTGTTTGAATCAGAACGCTATAGTTTCCAAACCTTTTCTCCAAACCGAAGAGCATAAATCCACGAAAGAAAAACTCCCATGAGAACATATAGACCCCGTAAGCCAACTGATATAACGAGAATGCAAGCAAACTATTCCCAACAACTTTGCTAAAAGGATACTTTTCTAAAAAAGGTGGGTGGAACTTCACTGCCAGTAAAACCACAGGTATCATGAGAATCCAAGCAGCCAATGACACACACCAACCGAGTTTCTGATGACCTAACTGGATACCGTAATCTTTAAGCCCCTCCTTTGTCCCGATCATTGCAACGAGAACAGGTATCAGGAACAGAGAGATTCCTGTTGTCAGAAACCAGTAAAAATAGGGGTAACTATCTGCAAAGGGGAGATGTTTAAAATAGTCACCGAAGTTATTACGAAAAACACGCGGTCTACTATAGTTTCTATGCAATGTCAACAGCAAAGCAGAACCGAGTAAGATCACCGTTGTCTGACGATCCCAGCCACGTAGATATTTATCTTGTAACGTTTGGAGATACGGTTTCAATTTATCTTGTAACGTTTGGAGATACGGCTTCAATTTATCTTGTAACGTTCGGAGATATGACTTCAAATTGATATCCCATCAGATTTTTAGGTGTTATGTAGTTCACAGTAATTGTGTTTGGATTGATTACCATACTTGTTTACCATAAAGGGGTTGTTGCAAAAACCCGATATATCTGGCAACATAACTGGCACCGTGTAGAGGATATTATAGCATCATTCTACACAACCTGACAATCTATATAATTCTGACAAATATAGGACAGACAAAGAGAAACAGTGCTAAATTGAGATGCATTTATTAGATATATGCATAAAACTTGACAAATTATCATAATTATTTACATTTTTATTTGACAAACACTTTTTAAAATTGTATAATACTATTTACCTTTCAGATTTGGAAGGTGAAGTAGTTCTTTGAAAGTTAAATAGTGAACGTGACGTGCCTATTTTATAGCTTGTGAGTGCGCTTCAATTATTTGAAGATGTACTTCAATACTTTTGTGGAGAGTATGATACCGGCTCAGGACGAACGCTGGCGGCGTGGATGAGGCATGCAAGCCGAACGAGAAACCGTACTTCGGTATGGTGGAAAGTGGCGAAAGGGTGAGTAACGCGTGGGTAATTTGCCTCTGAGATGGGGACAACAACTCGAAAGGGTTGCTAATACCAAATACGATTGATTTTACTTCGGTGAATTCAATGAAAGGCGGCTTCGGCTGCCGCTCGGAGATAAGCCCGCGTCCTATTAGCTAGTTGGTGTGGTAAAGGCACACCAAGGCAACGATGGGTAGCTGGTCTGAGAGGATGGTCAGCCACATTGGGACTGAGACACTGCCCAAACTCCTACGGGAGGCTGCAGTCGAGAATATTTCGCAATGGGGGAAACCCTGACGATGCGACGCCGCGTGGGGGATGAAGGCCCTCGGGTCGTAAACCTCTGTGTTACGGGATGAATCGAGCGTTGCTGATAACGCAGCGTTCTTGACGTTACCGTAGTAGAAAGCCCCAGCTAACTACGTGCCAGCAGCTGCGGTAATACGTAGGGGGCAAGCGTTGTCCGGAATCACTGGGCGTAAAGCGCGCGCAGGCGGTGGTGTAAGTCAGACGTGAAAGGGTTCGGCTCAACCGGACCACTGCGTTTGATACTGCATCACTTGAGTCTAGAAGAGGAAAGTGGAATGTATGGTGTAGCGGTGGAATGCTTAGATATCATATAGAACACCTGTGGCGAAGGCGGCTTTCTGGTCTAAGACTGACGCTCATGCGCGAAAGTTTGGGGAGCAACCGGGATTAGATACCCCGCTAGTCCTTACTGTAAACGATGGGTACTAAGTGTAGGGGGTGTTGATTCCCTCTGTGCTGTAGCTAACGCATTAAGTACCCCGCCTGGGGAGTACGGCCGCAAGGTTAAAACTCAAGGTAATTGACGGGGGGCCGCACAAGCGGTGGAGCATGTCGCTTAATTCGAAGCAACGCGAAGAACCTTATCCAGGGCTTGACATCGCAGTGACCGCTATAGAAATATAGTTTTCCTTCGGGACACTATGACAGGTGCTGCATGGCTGTCGTCAGCTCGTGTCGTGAGATGTTGGGTTAAGTCCCGCAACGAGCGCAACCCCTGTCTTTAGTTGCCATCAGGTAATGCTGGGGACTCTAAAGAGACCGCTGGTGACGAGCCAGAGGAAGGTGGGGATGACGTCAAGTCCGCATGGCCCTTATGCCCTGGGCTGCACACGTGCTACAATGG
>JAJEJA010000100.1 GCA_022828145.1 Candidatus Poribacteria bacterium
GTATTGCTCTATAATGGGTCAAGATGTTGGGTTTCGTTCCTCAACCCAACCTACGTAAGTTATTTGTTCTGATTTATCAAACTCACGTTAAAATATGTAAAGTCTTTGCATCCGATACGTTTTTCTGGTAAAATTGCTTAGGAAAGTACCGAAACTGGAGTTAATCAGTATAGGAGGACAAAAATGGCAGAAACTGTTTATTTGGGTGATCATGAACTGACATACCCTGGACCAAATATTGGCGTGCTACGGGACTGTAATGATGTGCTTGATTCAGCAGAAGGGTTACATCAACAGATAGAGGAAGATGGCTACCTGCTTGCCCGCGGTGTGATTGACAAGGATAAGATTATCGCAGCGCGCCGGGCAATCCTTGAATACGCTGAAGGGAATGGAAAAGATGAAGTCTTCAAACCTGGAACAGAAATGATGGATGCTGTTGCAGGAACTGGCAGTCCGGGACGGACGATGGGGGCACCAGCAGTTACACATCACCCGGATGTCTTGTCTGTTTTGGAAGGAGAGGAACTCTTTAAGTTTTTCAGGAACTTCTTTAGCGGTGAGACGCGTACGTTTGATTACAAATGGCTCCGTTTTGTGCGTCCTGATGGATGGTCCGGACCGCATTTTGATTTTGTCTATATGGGTAGAGGTTCTAAGCACCTACACACGTGTTGGATACCTTTCGGCGATAATCCGGCAACGATGGGTACTTTGACTGTTCTTGTCGGTTCACACAACTTGGATAGTTTTGCTCGGATGCGTGATACTTATGGAAAGACGGATGTGGATAGAGATGGGACTCCAGGACATTTTGGACGTGATCCTATGGCGATTAGTGAAAAATTCGGAGGAGAATGGAAGACGGCAGATTTTGAAATGGGTGATATCATCGTGTTCACGATGCATACGTTACATACCTCCACGAAAAATCTGTCGGATAGATGGCGTATCAGTTGCGACATAAGGTTTCAACCTGCCGAAGACCCGATTGACGAAAGATGGGTCGGTAAGAATCCTATATCACATACGGGTGGTCAGAAAATCTCATTTGAGGAAGCAAAGAAACAGTGGGGATTAGAGTAAAAAAATTGATCATGTCTCATTTTGATGGTTCAAACTAACCGAATAAAGCGCGCCGTATTTGACGGATTGCTTGACGAATTCTGTCCTCATTTTCAACAAGCGCAATGCGGATATACCCCTCACCGTTATGTCCAAAACCTGCTCCTGGTGAGACACAAACTTCCGCTTCATTCAGGAGTTTCATGGCAAAATCTAATGAGTTGAGATGTTGCCACTGTTCAGGTATCGGAGCCCAAACGAACATGGATGCCTGCGGTTTCGGTACTTTCCATCCAATTCGGTTTAGTCCTTCAACCAATACGTCGCGTCTATTTCTATATATGTCGGCATTTTCCATAACAACATCTTCTGGTGTTCGGAGTGCCATGATAGCAGCCACTTGAATGGGGGTAAAAATGCCGTAGTCGTAATAACCTTTTATTCGTGCGAGTGCTTCAATGATGTCGCGATTACCAGCAGCAAACCCGCATCGCCATCCTGCCATATTGTATGATTTTGAAAGTGATATAAACTCAACCCCGACATCTTTCGCGCCTTTTGCTTGTAGGAAACTGGGTGCTTTATACCCATCAAAAACGATGTCAGCATACGCGAGATCGTGTATAACCACCATCTCCTGCTGTTTCGCAAAATGGACGACCTCTTCAAAGAAGTCCAATTCAACAACAGCCCCTGTTGGATTGTGAGGGAAACTTAATATTAACGCCTTCGGTCTGGGCCATATATCGCGTGTGATCTCTGCCACGGATGGGACGAAGTCGTTTTCTTCTACGAGTGGGATACTGACAACACTTCCCCCCGCAAGGACGACACTATACATGTGAATTGGGAATGTCGGGTTAGGTACCATCGCTAAATCGCCTTCATCAATTAGTGCTAAAGCGAGATGTCCGAGTCCTTCTTTCGTTCCGATGACGGCTATAGCCTCCTCATTCGGGTCAATGTCTACACCGAACCGTCTCTCATAGTGCCAACTTACTTCTCTCCGCAGATTGTAGATCCCACGCGAAGCAGAATATCTGTGATGTCTGAGTTCCTGTGCTGCTTCTGTGAGTTTGTCAATAATAGGTTGTGGGGTGCGTTGATTGGGATTTCCCATTCCCAAGTCAATAATATCTATCCCCTGTTGACGTCTTTCATGGGTCAACTGTTTTAGTTTGCCAAACATGTATGGTGGCAGTCTATTTAAGCGTTTTGAGAATATATTCATTTTTTGTACCTAACTTCATTTTAATAACCGCGTTCCCAATAACCCTGTAGACGCCTTCTCCAGTTAGAAATCAATTTTTGCGCTCCTGGTTGAACAATCTGTTGTCTATTTAAACGATTTTCATGTGCAAAGAGTTTAATTTTACATGCATTGACAATATCTTTATATTCTGGTACATCGGCAAGATTTTCTGTTTCACTCGGCTCGGTATTTCTATGAAATAGTTGCGCGCGTCCAAGCTGCGCATCATTTGGACCGGGAGGAAGATAATCCTCAATAGATTTCGGTTTGTACTCTGTAATATATTTGTACTGATCAGTAACTATTGCGCGACCCCAATAGTTACTTTCGATGTAAGCATAATCTCTCCAAGTCACTTCCTTGTCTTCTACAAGTGGACGTAGGGTATCGCCTTGGCAAGTATCTGGTGGATCTACATTTGCATAGTCACAGACAGTTGGCAGTATGTCTACACCTGACACAAAGTGTGTGTTGTTAAAACGGTCTCTTTTCACATCAATTCCTTCACCTAAACAGGATACGATAAATGGAACACGTACACTTTCTTCATAGAGCGCAAACTTTTGAAAGAGTTGATGGCTTCCGCAAGCCTCCCCGTGGTCAGCACTAAAGATGATAAGTGTATTATCAACGAAATCAGTTTGTTGTAGTAGTGACAATACGGTACCGATCTCTGCGTCAACTTTTTCAATGAATCTGTAATAGTTCCATCGTAAGTATCGCCAGTGCAGTTCATCCCACGTTTTAACTGCCTTGAGTATTCGTGCGTGGATAAGTGCGTCATCAACACGTCTACAGACACGATGTAATACCGTCTCTCTATCATCGTAGTTAAAGTTATCCGGTAAAGGTGGTAAATCATCTTCAGAAAGAATCCCCTGTTCTACAGGATTTGGAATCTGTTTTTCCTCGTGATTGTGTAGATATTCACAGACATCGTGTGGATCAACATATCCAATTTGCAAGTAGAATGGTTTCTTATCATCATAATTTGTCAAGAAGTCCATGACAGCATGTGTAGATGCAGAATCGTAATAAGCAGCCCCACCCGCACCAATGTTATTGTGTCCATAGTAAAGCGTTTCGAAACTCTCCCGTACATTTCTACCCGGAACATGCCATTTTCCGCAATGGAATGTCCTGTATCCGCCTTGCTTTAGTATTTGACCGATATCTTGGATATCAGGGTGAAGTGATCCACCATTAAAGGGCACACCCGTTTCAGAAGTGTATAATCCGGTTGCCCAACTGGATCGTGCTGCTGCACACACTGGATCGGTACAGTACGTATTCTTGAATGAAGTTCCGTTTCTGTGCAGTTTGTCAATATTAGGTGTTTGAAGGTATGTATTTCCATAAGCTGAAATGGCATCCCAAGAATGTTGGTCGGTGTTAATAAAGATGATGTTAGGACAGGTCTTCATGTTGAACTTCCACTGTATTCCTGTAGTACCATCGTTTCAAAGACGGTTGAAACGATGACGACATTTTTAGATTCATCAACCCACCAATACGAGGGCAGGAGTCCTGTTCCGTATAGGTAATACCCATCAAGTGGGATCGGGTCTTGTATAGAATCAAGATACCCGATTTGGCATTTTGGTCTGAGTTGTTCAAGATCATCAAGGAGTGAAATATCAACGGTTGATCCTTTCGTTCTTAAGCTTTCAGCAATTGCTGGAATAACATCGTATAGTCCCCAATTACAAGTCAATGGTAAAGCATCATTTTCCATCCCAATGGTAATTTCAGTTCTGTTGAAACAGAGGCTAATCTGCTCGTTATTTTTAATTTCACCCTTCAATTCTATATTAGCGTATATGTCTTGACCACTGTTTGTAACAGTTGCTTTCCAGTTGCCAGTTAGCGTTCTATAGCATTCATCGTTACATTGGAATTGTAGCAGAGCGTTCTCTCCGCTTGTAGAATTCTTGTATTGGACTTTATAGCACCATAATTTGTCACTCTTTTTGTGTCGCTGTATGACTGCAGAACCGATACTCAAAGAGTCCCCAGGTCTGTTTCTACCACTATATCCACGCCAGAAATTCGGTAAAATTCGGTAGGTGTGTTTGATTTGACCTATTTCTACATCTTGGGTCCTTGTTTGATACCCTTGCAGTAATGTGATTAATTCATTTGCAAAATCAGGTTTCTGTGCCCCATGATTGTAGTCAAACGACCAGTGTAGGTGTATTCTATAGTGCGTTGACATAGGACACTCCATCTAACATCTGACCAGTCGCGGCTTTGTGTGCATATCTTGTTGTTTCAGGTAGGCGATATGTTGGACAACATGCCAAAGTAAGTTGTCGAGCAGAACGGAGTGAGATTTTATGACCGATTGATACATGGACAACACTGACGTTAGTTCGCGTTCTTAGCGCAACGCCAATTACTTCATTATTGTCTACAATATGTGTATATGCACCTTTCTGTTCGTTGGGTTGTGTGTATTCACCACATAGACGAGATTTTGCACATCCAATCGTAGGTACATCTAAGATGAGACCTAAATGCGATGCCAGACCGAAACGTCGCGGGTGTGCTAATCCTTGACCATCAACTATGACGATGTCAGGTACAGTCTGCAAATGTGCAAAAGCCAACAATAAAGGTGGTATTTCGCGAAAGGATAATAGTCCGGGAACATAAGGGAAAGTAATACGACTTTCTGCGACAACCCCATCTATGATTTGCAGATCGGCTAAGTTGAGAACGATTACAGCAGCGAGTGCTTTATCATGCTTCAATCCGATATCTACACCTGCGACGGTTTTGATGTCTTGAAATTGGTCTATTTTAAGCACTCTTGTCCGTAACTCGTTTTGGAGTTGTCGCGCTTCCTTGGGTGTGACGTCCCAAGGATGGAGTTGCTGAAATTGCATATCTTATGATGAGTGACTCAGTTTTCAATATTCTCTTGTGTTGCTTTCTCAAAATCGAGGGACCTTGGTTTAGAAATATGCTGAACGCCTGCAAAAAACGCGCTGAGAATTAAATAACCAGCACCAATTCCTAATAAGGAGAACAAACTACAAAGGAGTATAACGTTTAACATCTTATGTGCCTCCTGCAAACCGATATAAAATCTCTATATCTATTGAGACAATTGGGTTTCTTATGGTTTGCATCTATTTTTATTTTTAGCATAAAAACCTTAAATATATTACGAGTTGTCCACGGTATATTTTATACAAACTATTGAAACTTTTCTATACATATACTTTTTCTATATCTTCAAAGATGTGTCAAAAGCGTTGCAATACTATACGATTTAAACCTTTACAAGTTTCAAATTTTAATGTGCCAAATCTTAATGTTACTTACGTTTAGCATAGCAAGAACTATGCCATTTTCTGGGAAATTACAGTAAAATCGCTTGGTTGCTTGCAGCGCAATGCTGATGGATTCTGTTGTTGAACGGTACAATCTATATCTGGTCTTATTAGATAGGTGGCTTTTTCTGGTATGAAGCAATAATTGCTCTCTCACAATATTTTTTGAGATGATTTCACCAGAATTCGGAAAAAATATGGGACATTGTGTCAAAATTGAGACACTTTAACGGGGACATCACTTCCTATGGGGCGATAAGGATATCGCACCTACAGAAGTCAACTGAGAAATTCGGCAACGATGGGGGGAACTAAATGGGAAATAGGTTCCCCCTCTTCTATGCGTCGTCGAACATCTGTAGAGGAGATTTCAGCATAGTCATCAGGAAGTAATACGTAATCTATATGCTGACGATATATTTGAAGTGATGTTTGCGAAAGGAATTGTTGGATGGCATTAATGTCTGCCTCCTCACGATTGGCAGCGATGAACCTACATTGCGAAAATAGATGTTGTAATTCCTTATGTAAATTCTTATAGTATTTTGGATCAAATATCCTTACTAAAGTGTCATAGCCAACAATAAATGAAAAATCTGTCTGAGGGGGATAGATCGTTTTTAAAGCGGATACTTTGTCTATGTACCGTCCATGACTGGACACACCGATTGAGATATAGGGATGTGACACAGCATAGTCTTTTAGTATGAGTATCCTTCCTGCTAATGGTAATCCGTACACATCTTTGTCAACATTGGACTTTGCAAGAAGCAACAGGATTTCATCTAACTGGTATTGCTGCCGCGCCTCTTCTACCAATTTGATGTGTGCTATCGTTAGGGGATTAAATGAACCTGAAAAGATGCCGAGATGTTTTCCTGATGTACTTATCGATTCTGAAGTTCTGTGGTGTAGGACGATCCGTGGATCTGCATTTGTGTCTAAACTATTGATGCTTTCTTCGTATACATCAAAGTCAGGGTGGGTGTTAAATTTATGGTGCGATTTCATGATTCATCTTTTTTTACTTCTTCCCAAATTGCATCAAGTGTGGTGAGGGATTGTTCTGAAATGTCCTTACCCTGTTTTTCCAGTATTTTCTCCATCCTTTTGAACCGTTGTATGAATTTTCGGTTGGACTTTCGCAATGTTTCCTCAGCCTGTAGTTCTACAAATCGGCACAAATTCACGATAGCAAAGAGTAGGTCTCCGATCTCCATTTCAATTTCGGCTTGCTTATTCTTTTTCAGGCTTTCTTTCACCTCTGCTAATTCCTCGTCGACCTTACTGATGACGTCTTGTATGTCATCCCAGTCAAACCCGACTCTTGCGGCGCGTTTCTGTATCTTCTGTCCTCTGAGCAGAGCGGGTAATGCAATTGGAATTCCATCAAGAATGGATTCTCTATCCTCGTTACCGGCTTCTTCCTTCTTAATGGCTTCCCAATTCTTGACGACATCATCTGAATTCTCAACATTAACATCACCGAAAACATGAGGGTGTCTTCTGATGAGTTTTTCAGTCAAGGTATCAATAACATCATAAATGTCAAAATCTCTGTTTTCAGCTGCGATTTGTGCTTGTAGCATGATATTCAGCAAAAGGTCTCCGAGTTCCTCTTTTAGTTTATCGGGTTGTGCCGAATCGATAGCTTCAACAGTCTCATAAGTCTCCTCAATTAGCGTAGATTTTAAGGATGTATGGGTTTGCTCTCTATCCCAAGGACATCCGTTCTCACCTCTTAAGGTTGCTATAACTTCTATGAGTGATTTGAAAAGTTCATCTTTCATAAAATATCAATAGGTGTACCAGATACAGTAGAGCCACCGCCGCTATTCGCTGTCGGTTTCTTGCATGTTCTCCAGGAGGATTATCAACTGACCGAGTTGATAGCGTAACAGCATTGTGTAAATCTGCATGAGGAGTGTAACTTGTGCCTCAGTTGTGAGTTTGCTTAATTGGATGACTTGTATGAATTTCTCTGTTCTTTTTCGAATTTCTTCAGATTTCTCTATGTCAATTGGGTCCTGTTGTTGTTGACTCTCTTTGATAAACTGCCAGATTCTGTCTTGTATTTCTAATGTGTAGTTCTTTGTCATTGCAGTGCGTGCTTTCTTTGCAGATTCAACCCAGATAGAATTCGCTTTCCAATTCAGCATGAATGCAATACTATTGATTACCACATCTCTGACAGATTCCTCTCCTGATAGGAGTTCTTCTAAATTCGTTAATCCTTCTGCTTCAGCCGAGAAAGTTCTGACACGAGTAAAGTCCTTTAGGTTGGTTAACAAAACTTCGTTGTCAGAGATAAGATGCCAAAAACTTGCACTTGTTGAAAGAAGAACATCAACTTGCTTGTTTATTGCTTCAGACATATCAGCGCGAAGACAATAATTGTGGATACTGTGCAATTTACCTCTGAAAAGTTGCAGTCCGTTTGCTGTCTGAAATTCATTCAGACTTGCCACCTGTGGTAGTAGGTTTTGCCGGATCATATTAAGAAGTTCATTTATGGCATTTGGTTCAGCATTCATAAGCAGAAAACCTTTACAGAAATCTATGCTATATGATAACAGATATATTGGTCGATATCAATGTAAAAACATAATTGATTGGTACCGTTGATTTGACTTGTTGAAAATCTGTGTATGGATTATTAGAGGAACTCAATTTGAGTGATTTTCACGGATACTATCGTTTTTTTGCCCGTTTTGACTGAAATTTTAGAAAAAATTCATTTTTTTTCGTCCTTTGCCTCATTTTATGCACCTTTTTGGGTAAAAAAATAGGTCTTACGTTACAAAGGACGAAATGTGATCAAATGATGAAGAATTTTTCTTCACTTGCACCTTCTTAGGTCGAAACCTGTGTCTTTAATTATAGAGGGTATTACATATCGACTTGGAAGTATTGTGGAATGGACAATGAATGGGACACTTCTGTAGCGCAAACTTTTAGTTTGCGGCTCATCGGCACAAACTAAAAGTTCGTGCTACAATTCTTGAACGGACAAATTTGATGGAGTGTTAGATGAGTAGGCATATGCTGAGACAAGTGTCAAACGTGTAATTAGAGAATTAGAGAGTGAAAGAAAACCGCTAAGTAACTTTTTACAAAACAGAGGATAATATGCTTCGCTACATTTTTAGATACAGATGGCTTACCTTTAGTTTCATTTTTCTGTTAGTCTTAGCTGCGCTATTCTGTGTTTGGACCTTACACGATTTAGGATCGTTCAAAAAAAGGTTGTCAATTACTGATGATATTAACCTTCAAGACGATATGTCTCAAAAGGCACAGAACAAGGTTCGTGGAGATGTACAGCAAACAAAGTCTTTTAATCTTATGGAAAACCAGTCAGAATCTGTGGAAGATACGTCGGTTCCCACAGAGGAGACAACACCAACAACCGACACCGTTGATAACAATGTAAGTATAGACTTAGCTTCAGACACGTTAACCTCTCCTTTTGGTTTTGGTCCGTATCCTGACGTTCCTGCCGATTATCCGGTTCATGAACTACTATGGGATAATGCAACACCAGAACATGAACTGTTGGTCAGAGTCCGCATTAAGTTATGGAAACAAGGCACGCAAACTACAGGTGCTATCTATGAAACTGACATACTCCCCGTGCTAAAGCACTGGGGGTTCTTAGGTTTTATATCGGGATCATTTTTTGATTCCAAACACCTTTTACTGTTTCATCGTTCATTGCCTCTTCTCCTGAACTTTTGCGAGGTCTTACTTGAACTCCGCAGTCGTTTTTTGTCTCGGTATGCCCTACCGCGACATCTCTCAAGTTGATTGCAGCATTGACATCTCTATCTATTGAGATACCGCAACAGCCACATTGATATGTTCTTTCTGATAGGTCTAAGTCTTGCTTTTGGTGCCCACACCTACTGCAGGTTTTTGACGACGCAAAAAACTGGTCTACTTCTTTGGGGATTATCCCGCGAGCTTCTGCTTTCGTTTTCAACATAGAAAGGAAACCACCTAACGCACTATCGGACAATGCCTTCGCTAACTTCCTATTTTTCAGCATATTGGACACTTTCAAAGTTTCAATACATATACCAGATACACGGTTGACTATATCCGTTGTCGCTTTCTGGTGCACATCGTCTCTAATACAAGCAATGCGATAATGTAAACGGGAAACCTTATCCTTTTGTTTATACCAGTTTTTAGATCCTTGGACACGTTTGCTTAACCTACATTGAAACCTTGCTAACTTCTTTTCGTATCGTTTCAAAGGTCTTGGATTCTCGTATTTACTACCATCAGAACAGGTTGCTAATGTATTTATACCTACATCAATGCCGATGACAGGGTGCGTTGAATGCTTATCAACTGCTAGAGTGTTCTCTGTCTCAACGGTGATAGAGGCAAACCATCGGTGGGCTGTCCTTGATATAGTAATACTGCTAATCTTACCTTCAAAACGAAGTCCTTCAAACATCTTTATCCAGCCAACTTTCGGTAATCTGATACGCTTGCCTTTTATTTCTGTTGATTGATTGGTAGATGAAAAGGAATCTCTGATACCTTTCTTCTTAAATCTTGGAAACCTTGCTAACTTCTTGACCCAGTTCGTTATCGCTGCACCTAAATGCTTATAGATACTTTGCTGTGAAACAACCTGATCCATATCAGCAGTCCAAGCATATTCTTTCTTGTAGACATTGAACCTTGCGTCTAACTCGCCAGCAGATAGATATTCACCTGTTTCGGCACGGTGTTTTTTGAAATCTGCTAACGCTTGATTATACGCAAAGCGGGCATAGCCACACTGCTGTGCAAACCATTTACGCTGTTTATTGTTAGGGTCTAATGCGATTTTATGGGTCCTTTTAGGCATATCTGACTCCCATACGGTGCTGACTGCCATTCGTGTGGTAGGCACACTAACAACTATCACTGAGGCAGTTTCATTAGTATATCACACTGTATTCCTTATGTCAAACTGTTTGGTCTCCGTGTCTCCGTGTCTACATCACCGAGCTAAAGCTTCGGTGTCTTGACACGGGGGAATGATAATAATGGTCTCATTTATCCATCTATTCCAGGTGTAATTTACGTGAAATGGCGTTACATTAAAGAAGGGGACCCAGATTTAGTAGGTCGAAGGTATGCCGCAAGAGTCTTGGGTAACGGAGCAACGGCTAAAAAGTGGAAATCTTCATACCTCATTGACGGTATGTTTGAACCCACAGACGTAAAAGTTGATACTGAGACATCAGGTATAAAAGTTTATGAGTTTCCAAATGGGGGTATAAACCCCTACCAATTCCTCGATTTACAGAGGTAAGGAGAATAAAATGAAACTGTCAAATGTTTTTTTACTGTTTTTCTTTTTAGGAATCATTTTTGTTGGTGTTGTTAATGATATCCTAGCATATACAGTCGACACCGATTCACCCTATTCTGTCGTAGTAGATGGTTATCGATATGGTGGAGTTGATGATAGATTACATGTTAATTTGTTTGCATGTGCTGAATGTACTACTGTCTTTGGTGTAAACGGTGAATACGAATTACAACACATTATAGGTGGAAACTATATTAAAAGACGCACACAGAGAGACAAATTTTTGGCAAGTGAACTTGATCCTGTGTGGGGTTATATTGATGGTGAGTTTTACGATTATATAAGTACTTTAAGTCATTTTGAAGAAGATGCCTGCCAAACTAATGCATTTTCATCGTCAGTGTTACATTACCACAAGTGGGTATATCTTCAACGGATTCAGATGATTCTGCTTCTACTGGCGAAACACATGAGTACAGACTTATCACAGATACACCCTTTTATTGGGTGGGTTGGTATGTAAAGGCACCCTGGGAGACAAGCGAAAGGGGAAGTTTTATAACTGATGAACTTGGAGATGGAACCAAAACTGAATCAACATTCAGTTACGCGTTTCCAAGCGGTAGCATGCATACCGGCGATTTTTTGATAACAGCGGTCATCTATCGATGGTCAGATATGTCACAGTATGAGGAGACATATACTGAAACTGTGTCGTTAGAATAAGAAACCGTGTCATAATTATCCTTGTGAATAACAACAGACAGGTATCCTTGTGGTTACCTGTCTTCTCTTTATCTATCAAGTGAGATCGCATCTATATTGTCTTATCAGAAAAAAGTTGACAGGTAAAATGAAAGACCTTAGAATAATTAAGAAGAACCTTGCATTGATAATAAGAAATACTTTCCCATTCATATAAAAAGCATTTAGAACAACACTAAAGGAGTCCTAACCGATGAAAAATAGATTGTTTTCAATATTGATATTACTGTTGATTTCACTCCCATTTTTGAACTGCGGTCTTCCACCAAGTTCAATGGAGTATCCGCTGGATGATCCACAGCAAGGAGATTTCCACGATGGCACGGAAGTGAGTGTCGGGAAGACCCGTATCAGGGATATAAAGTTTTCTCCAGATGGCACCCGTTTCGTGGTTGCGACTACCAAGGGAATTCTGCTCTATGATACACAAACTTATGACAAACCTAACCTGCTCAAAGGACATAATGGTCGGGCATGGAGCGTGTCGTTTAGTCCGGACGGAACCATGCTTGCAAGTGCTAGTACGTACTTTACCAATCAACTACTGAATGTAAACACAGGACAACTTATTCAAACGATCAAGAGATGGAAGGGATCAGCGGTCTCTGGAGTATTGTTTAGTCCGGATGGAAATATGCTCGCAAGTTGGAACTCGGAAAGGATCCTCCATCTGTTCAATGTGGATACAGGTAAACGTCAACAGACATTTTCTGGGTTTGCGAATCGACGTAATAGAAGTGTAGCGTTTAGTCCAGATGGCAGGATTATTGCTGCAGGATGTGATAATATCATTCGGCTGTGGGATGTGAATACAGGACAACTCATCCAAACAATTAAAGGCCATACGGAGGAAGTCTGGTCCGTGACATTCAGTCCAGATGGGAAAACACTCGCAAGTGGAGATAGAGATTTAAGTATTCGTCTGTGGGATGTGAACTCAGGACAACAAATTAAAACATTCAGTAGATCTGTACATGGTCAACTCTTTGGTGTGACATTTAGTCCGGATGGAAAGATTATTGCTTGTCATAGTGGATACGCTATTATCTTGTGGGATGTGAACACAGGACAACAACTCCGCATACTTTCAAAACAGATGAGTGGCTATGGTATACATCTTGTAGAGTTCAATCCGGATGGTAGGACGATCGCAAGTTGCGGTTCAGGTGAAGTACATCTTTGGGATGTGAACACAGGACAACACATCAAAACAATCATAAGTCGTTAATGATGCTGTCACGCTACGACATATTGAAGTATCAATTTATAATAGCGGATTTACCTTCTTCTAATGCATCTGTTTGCACACATGTCTATCCATTTTTTAGAACTATATTCTAAACTGCCTGTTACTATGTTCTTTGTAAGGAGAAAAACCGTGAAATATATGAAATATTGTCTGTTGATTACTCTGGTTCTCATAACAATACTGCAAATCGGCTGTTTATCTGGTGGTGTAATGCACAGTGCAGAGAAATTAGTCGATGCCAAGGATTACAGTGGTGCAATAGAAGTTTACCAAAGCATAATTAATACCAAACCCGGTACTGCTAATGCACGTAAAGCACAACTCGCTATCGGTAAACTCTACATTGAAGACATGAATCAACCTGATAAAGGGATTGATGTTTATGAAGCGGTTATTGCTGAAACACCCACTAGTGATGAAGCTGCTGAGGCACGATATCGCCTCGGAATCCACAGTTTTCACAAACAAGATTATGACACTGCACAACTCCATTTTGAAATCATCGTCAACCAATTTTCACATCTGGAATTGAGTCAGAATGCACACCTCATGTTAGCAAAGAGCTTTGAGAAAGCAGAGAAATTTGAACACGCTGTAGAAGTTTATGATAACTTTGCGAATCGTTACCCACAGAGTAAACGCGCACCCCAGGTACTCAAGAATAAAGCGCAGATACAACGCGAACTCCTTAAAGATGTTAATGGTGCAATACAGACCCTTCAGTTGTTAATCAGAAAATACAATAAATCTAAAGGGGCAGAATCATACATTAAAGACGCCAAAAAAGTACTAATGGAAGCCAATCTCTCTCCCTTTGGTTTCGGTGCTTATCCTGAAGCCCCTGTAGATTATCCATTTCAGGATCGCCTTTGGGATAATGACACACCAGAGCATGAATTGTTAGTCCGACTCCGAATAAAACTATGGAAACAAGGCATCAAGACGAAGGGTGCGAGTTATGGTGAGAATGGTCTCGTCTACCCGACTATATCTGGTGTGATTTACGTGAAATGGGTTACCATTGAGGAAGGAGACCCAAAATTAGTAGGACGACGGTATCCGGGACGGGTAATGGGTGATGGAGAAACCGCTAAAAAGTGGTTTTCTTTATATCTTGATAAACAACGTTTTGAACGCACAGACATAAAAAATGACCCAAAAGTGTCAGGTATTACGGTTTATGAACTTCCCGATGGTGGTATAGATCCTTACAAATTCCTTGATTTACCGAAGTATAGAGAATAAAATGTGAGTATGGCAAATATCTCAACTGATATTTCTCAAAAGTTGTCTAATCTCAATAACGGAATACCAAACTTCACACCAAATGAACAGGATCCCCTGTTTCAAGAGATTGATTTGCTGCTATTGACAGTATAGCAGTTTTTGCAGCATCAGGATACGGTGAACGAATTGCACTTCCATCACCTGTGCGGACAGCCTCAATAAAGGTACTATCCATATCAATTGTACAATTATTTTCAGGTTTCCACTCAGTCTTCTCTTCAGATGTAGATAGCACAACCGCACGTCGTAAGTGATACTCAATGGAACCGTCTTCACAGAAAATGTCTAACCCAGAACGTCTGAGGCCACTGGTTGTAAAGCATGCAGAAAACATGATACCAAACACACCACTTTCAAATTGTAGAGAAACTGCAGATGCTTCTTCTATATCATAGTCAGTATTCGGAATCAGGTCATATCTTGCGACAGCATATACAGTTTTGACTTCACCAAATAGATAACGTGCCATGTCAAATTCATGTGTCGTTTGCTCCATGAGTTGTCCACCGGATTTTGCCTTTTCACGCCACCACCCACCGGGCATACCACCCATCCAATATCCCATAAAGAAACCGACACGGCGAGAAGCAAGAAGTTCCTGCGCTTGATCAATTATATCAAGATACCGTTCCTGATACCCACATGCAGTGATGATTCCCTTATCCTCAATTTCGGCAGCGATTTCTTTTGCATCGTCAGCATCCATGTGGACAGGTTTTTCAACAAACATCGGTAGACCTGCAGCGATGACCGCCTTTTCAGGCGGACCGTGTGCAAATGGGGGTATTGAAATATAGACGGCATCCAATTCCTCTTTTGCAAGCATTTCATTATAGTCTGCATAAGCCTTTCCTCCGTACTGTTGAACAGCACGTTCGGCTTTCTCAACTACAATATCACAGAAGGCGACGAAATTGCTACCGCCAATTTGGGTTAGTTCGCGTAGATGGCGGTTCATATTTCCGCCTGTACCGATGAATCCTAATCTAACATCTGACATATTGACTCCTTTACAAATACACGCACACAATCTAACAGAATGTGCTACAAAGATGCACAATCAAGGGTGAATGTGGCAGAATACGCGTTTGGTATTCTGCATTAAATACACGCACAATCTAACAGAATGTACTACAGAAATGTCTAATAAATTACGTTGATTTTACCATTCAAATACTGTTCCGAGCAATCGCATCGGTTCATCACGTAACCAGCGATAAATCTCGGACACTTCATTGAGACTCACTCTATGACGAATCAGTGGAGCGATTTTAATTGAACCTTGCCGTAGAAACCGACAAAGATTATCCAGATCACCACGATTAAAATGACTACAATGTAGGATACTAATTTCCTTGAATTGTGCTATGTTAAAGGTATAATTGACATCAAACCGGCCTGCTACTAATAGCAACCGTCCGCGGTTCTTACATGCCCGTATCATGGGTGTAACAAGGTCGGTCGCACCAGCAAAATCCATGACAATATCAAATCCCCCTTCATGGATTTGTGTGTTCCACGCGTCTCCACCGGTGTTGAGTATCTGTTCAGCGACACCGATTTTCCGTGCCTCTTCTAATCGGGATTCCTCTATGTCGCATACTGAAACCCGTGCACCCATCGCATAAGCAATCTGTGAAGCAAAAATACCGATACAACCTTGTCCAACGATGAGAACTTTCTCGCCGATACGCGGATCAACACGTCGACAACAGTGCATTGCCACACCTGCTATACCAAATAACGCAGCTTCTGCTGGATCAACATCTTCAGGGAGTCTTAGCAGTAATCCATTCTCGGCAATCGTGAACTTTTCAACATGATCTACACTTGCATAAACCAGATCTCCAACTTGAAGATGTGCTACATCCGGACCGGTTTCAATGACACGGCCTACATTCTGATATCCGCCTCCGCTTGGTAAGTTTTCATCAGAAGGCGCATAGTTGCCACCAATCAACTGATTACGTTCTGTGCCGTTGGTAAGACCGGTAAAGACGGTTTTGCATAGAACTTCGTTTCGGACAGGAGATGGGGGCTCTTTCCAATCGTATACGAGGGTTTTTTCGCGTTGTTTATCGGGCAATAATTTGATGACAAGTGCTTTCAAGGATTAATTCGCTCCAGCAATACTATTGCAGGTATAGTTTATTATCTTCATTATTATTAACTTACCTTATTTTTTCTTATTTGTCAAGTATTTCATGGAGATTAGAATGTGTAAGTTTAGTGTAGAAACACATGAGTAAAGCTCTTGTAAAATGCCAAGCCCCAGAGGGGCGAAAGGTGTATAGTAAACGTTGAAATTAACATAGTAAGCCCCAGAGGGGCGAAAGGTATGCAAAAATAGACTTGACAAATCTCAAAATTGGTTGTAATATATTCAACAGAGTCAATAGTGAGGAAAAAGGCAATAATGAGGAACGAAGATAAAGTTAGGTAATATGAAAATGAGTCTCAATATCATGGCAGAAGCATTTAGGGTGTTGTTATGGTAAACTTACAAACTCAAGAAAGGGAGAAAAGTATGTTTAAAAACCGAGGCATTGTCATAAACGTATTTATGATGCCTTTACTTATGTGGACTATACTAATAACGATGTTGATAGGTATGGTTCAAGCTGAGACGATCACGCTATATTCAGGACGAAGTAAGAGTCTTGTTGAACCGATTATACAACAGTTTGAGAAAGATACCGGTATTGAAGTTAAGGTTTCTTATGCCAATACTGCTCAGTTAGCATCTAAACTGAAAACGGAAGGCGAGAGAAGTCCTGCGGATCTGTATTTGGCTCAAGATGCAGGTGCCCTCGGTTCTGTGACCAAGGATGGACTGTTCGCTAAACTACCACAATCGGTACTGGAAAAAGTACCAAGCACCTTCCGGCACAAAGATGGATATTGGATTGCTACGAGTGGTAGAGCGCGTGTGCTTGCCTATTCACCTGAACGTGTTACCAATGAGAACTTACCAAAAAGTGTGTTTGACTTGACGCAACCGAAATGGAATGGAAAAGTGGGGTGGGCACCACTAAATGCATCATTTCAAGCATTTATAACAGCGATGCGAGGTCAAGTAGGTGATGAACGCACCGAAAAATGGTTACGGGATATGAAAGCGAATGGTGCTAAGAAATATCCGAAAAATACACCGATTATTGAGGCTTTGGCAGCCGGTGAAATAGATGTTGGTCTACCAAACCATTACTACCTGTTCCGTTTCAAGAAGAGCGATTCAAAGTATCCTGTGGAACAGACGTTCTTCAAAGCCAAGGATCCTGGGAATCTTGTTAATATTGCTGGTATTGGACTACTAAAAAGTAGTGATAAACAGGAAACCGCACTAAAGTTTATTGAATATCTCCTATCCGCGAAAGCACAGCAGTATTTTGTAAGTGAAGTATTTGAATATCCGGTGATAGAAGGTGTTATCCCGAATGCTAATCTGTTACCGTTAGAAGAACTTATGAAAATTGTCCCAAAATTTGACTTAAATGAGATGGATGATCTTGAGGGAACGATTAAGCTTCTTCGCCGTGTAGATATTCTGTAGGCAAGGTGGAACTTGTTAGCTGCTGCGTTGAGAGAAATCATTGATAAGCAGAAATTATCTGACTTTATTAGATATCAATGGTATTTCTTCGTTCCTGCATTTATTGTTAGCATTGGTGGCTTAATTCCGTTTGGCTATCTGATTGCAAAAGCGTTTGATGTTGAGAGTTCGGAACTTTATGTAAATCTGTTTCGTTGGCGAAATGTTGATCTTTTCCTCAACACACTTTGGCTGACTGTTGGTGTATTAATAGTTAATATCCTGATTGCTACGCCTGCTGCGTGGTTGACGAGTCGTTCAGATTTAGGTTACAAACGTATATTCAGTGTTCTTTGTGCGTTGCCGTTAGCTATACCTGGTTATGTAATGGCTTATGCTTTATTGGGATTGGGTGGTAATAACGGTATTTTCGCATGGGTATTTGGTAAAAGCATCCCACGGTTAAGCGGCTATTGGGGTGCCTTAATCGCGCTCTCTTTTTATACAACCCCCTATCTTTTTCTTAACTTACGTGCCGCACTGTTAGGACTTGATACGAGTCTTGAGGAATCGGCGCGCAGTCTTGGTTACAATAAATGGCGTGTATTCATTCATGTCGTTCTACCGCAACTCCGTCCTGCGTTCTATGCTTCAGGATTGCTCATATCTTTACATGTGATTGGTGATTTCGGTGTTGTATCATTAATGCGGTTTGAAACATTCAGCTACGCGCTTTACGTTGAGTATAGTATTACGTATGCTCACAACTATGCAGCGTGGCTTGCGTTAATGCTTCTTGCTTTTACGGGGTGTTTGCTTTTCCTTGAATCGAGACTACTCAAAGGGGTAACGTTACATCGTGCGGGACACGGGACATCTCGCAACCAATCTATGATCAGTCTTGGTAGATGGCGGAAAACGTCTTATCTTTATCTGATTTTACTCTTTATGGCAACCGTTGGAATCCCAGTAGTGACTGTATTATTATGGATGTTTAGAGGATTTGATGTATCAACTTTAGATACTATCTTTGAAGCACTTATAGGTTCGTTAGGTATTGCCATTCCCTCCGCAGTAATCTGTGCGATATTAGCAGTCCCGTTTGTATATATTGGTTTACGGTATAGCTCACGCCTGTCGAATGTGCTTGAGCGAATTCCTTATGTAATTTACGCTATACCTCCACTTGCATTTGCACTATCCATCATTTTTGTTATAGGTAGTAGTGAGTCGATATTGGTACTTATCTATGCCTGTATTCTTCATTTCCTTGCCGAGGCGATAGGACCTGTCCGTAGTTCGTTATACCAAGCTTCTCCGAATATTGAGGAGGCTGCGAGATCACTCGGTTGTTCCCCTTTTCAAGCGTTTATGAGGACGATTCTACCCCTGCTTTCGCGCGGTATGCTAACATCTGCTGCACTCGTTTTTCTTGCAACGATGAAAGAATTACCACTGATGTTCCTCTTAAGACCTACTGAATATGAAACATTGGCATTCAATGCATTTGACTTCACCCAGGAAGCAATGTTTGCCGAGGCAGCACCCTATGCATTTCTAATTCTTCTTTCATCAGCATTCTTCATCGGTCAACTTATACGTCAAGAGAAAGCGTGACACGTTTTTTCAACAATTGCTTGACTATCTTGTCATGTTTTGATAAGATTCAAACATAGATTTGGTCAAAGAAGGATTTGGACTCTTTCTGTTGTATAAAATAATTCTGTAAGCATCCTGGATTAGATATTTTGTCAGATTTTATTACGATACCGTCGCTTATCTCGCTTGGGGGAATTGCACTCAGGATACTCTTGTCCTTTGCTTTAGGTGTGTTTATCGTGCTAATCTATCAGTGGACCCATACTAAAGTTCCACGGAAATCGTTTACCGATACACTCATAATCCTCTGTATGATTATCTCAGTTGTGATGGTGATTATCGGTGATAGTATTGCACGTGCATTTAGTCTTGTCGGAGCACTATCTATAATTCGTTTCCGAACTGCAATTGAGGATCCGCGTGACATCGGGTTCGTCTTTTATGCGTTAGCCATGGGGATGGCAGTTGGAGCAAAAAAAGAAGTTGTTGCCACTATCGCAACATTCCTAATCGGAATAATCATCCTCTGTATCTACTATTGGCATCAACATTTTGACAAAGACTGTGAATTCACCGTTGAGTTTTGCCTATTACCGGGTGAATTATCGGAGACCGTCTATCGTACTATTTTTGACAAGTATGTTATTCAAGAACGTATGATTGACAAACGCATCAAAAAATCACAAGTGGTTGAGTTGAACTTCCGTGTCAGACTTAACAATCCTGATGCTTGGACTAATTTCTATAGTGAACTTTCCGCACATAGTAAAATTACTGATGTCAGATTAGATAAGGAATAAATACGAACCTTGATACCACTACAGTGTCTAAAGCTTTAAACATATTTAAGGCTTAACATTTAAAGGAAGTAAAAAATGAAAAAAATAACATACATAGTATTTTTGGGATTACTGTTTCATTTTGGAATGTTTGTGTCCGCGCAGGAGAATGGAGAAAAAACATCACTCTCAGAAGAACAGAAAAGGTTTGATCTTGATGGTAACGGTACGCTTAGTGCTGATGAGAATCAACTCATGCAGCAAGTTAAGAATATAGAAACATTGTCGGGTAGCAAACTTTCCTCTGAAGAAATTAAAAGACTGTTTACCAATAGTCAGGGCGGACTTCCCCCGGGCTTTGTCGGTGGACCTCCTCCGGGTACTGGCGGTGCGCCTCCTCCCCAAACTGGTAGGGGTGGAGGGAGACGTGGACCAGCACCAGCGCAAAAAATTGTTGCAAAGTTTGATACAGATAAAGATGGTAAATTAACGGGTGATGAAAGAAAAGCAGCACTTGAATCTCGCGGTGAAGCGTATTCACCCGAACAACGTGCGGGAACACCAACAGGTGATATTCAAACAGATGTGAAGTCAAGTAAAGCAACAGCACCCGCTGATGCTCCGGGGTTGTATGATGCGGGGACACTCCGCACATTATACCTGCGTTTTCACGATGAAGATTGGTATGCTCAGTTGAATGCTTTCTACAGAACAGATGTGGAGGTACCTGCGGAATTAGTCGTTGATGGTAAGGTATATTCGGATGTGGGTGTTCGCGCTCGCGGCACATCATCATATTTTACTGTTCGATCGCCGAAAAAGTCTTTCAATATCGCCATAGATTACGGTGATGATAACCAACGTCTATATGGATATAAGACACTAAACTTGTTGAATGGACATGTTGACGCGTCGTTCCTGCGTGAGGTACTTTACAATCGAATTGCACGGGATTACATACCGGCAATGAAAACTAATTTAGTAAAATTGGTTATCAATGGAGAGAGTTGGGGTGTCTACATCAATCTCCAGCAATTTAACAAGGATTTTTTGGATGAGTGGTTCGGTACACGGGAAGGTGTACGTTGGAAGGTGGGACCTGGTGGCGGCGCGTTAACTGTATCCGGAGACAGTGCTGCAGACTATAAACGAAATTATCAACTGAAGACAGCCAATGTTGACGATCCTTGGACAGATCTCATTGCACTGTGTGAAATGCTTGATGCCAAGACACCTAATGAGAAATTGCTTGAAGAATTACCTAAAGTATTCAATGTGGATCGTGCGTTATGGCAGTTGGCAGTGTCTAATGTTTTTATGGATGATGACAGTTACATTCATAAGGGTGGAGATTTCTCCATTTATCAGGATGTGAATCGAAGGTTCCATCTCATTTCGCACGATAACAACGAAACATTTCGCTTCGGTCGTGAACGGCGTGGAGGTGGAGGCGGTCCTCCCAACGTTAACAGACCTACTGGTACTACTGGAGGTGCACCTCCTGTTCGTAGACCCGGCGGTGGCGGTCCTGGCGGTTGGTCATGGGGAGAATTAACTGCTGGAATGGTCTCTCCTACAACACATATTGACAACGATATGCGGCCTGCAATTAGTCGATTGCTTAATATCCCCGAATGGAAAGCTCGGTACATTGCTCATGTAAATACTGTTGTTGATGAATGGCTCGAATGGTCTGTGTTAGAACCTGTCATTACCGAATACCATAATCTCATTGATGAAGAGGTGAGAGAAGACGACAAGAAGCTATACAGCTATGAAGATTTTGGTAAGAGTATTGATGAAGAACAGGGAGGTCGTACACCGAGTTTTAAAGAGTTTGTAACCAAGAGACGAGAGTTTCTAAAAAACCATCCAGAATTGAACAAACCTGCACCGAAGATACTCTCAGTCACTACGCCTGAGGATGTCCTAACAGAACAGACCGTTGAGATTACTGCAAAATTGGACGATACTGTTGCTGCTGATGCCGTTAAATTGCATTACGGTACTGATCTACATGCAGCTTTTGATCACGTTGTAATGTCAAAGAAGAAAAATAATTATATCGGTATAATACCAGAATTTCCAGTAGGAACTGTCGTTTATTATTATGTTGAAGCGAGTGCAGTAAAATCCCATGGCACAACGACCTTTTTCCCAGCACGCGCTGAGTTTGGTGCAGCGCATTACCGAGTTGATACACCACAGGCAGATGAAGTAACCGTTGTTATAAACGAACTCATGGCTGCCAATACGAAGAGTATTGTTGATCCGCAGGGAGACTATGAAGATTGGCTTGAATTACACAACGTTACAGATAAAACTGTTGTGCTTACCGGAATGTATCTTACAGATAAAATGGACAATCCTAAGAAATGGAGATTTCCTGACAATACAGTGATTCCACCGAAAGGGTATTTGATTGTATGGTTAGATGAAGATGGCAAAGCAACTGAAGGGCTGCACGCAAATTTTAAGTTGTCCAGAAATGGTGAAACTGTTATGCTTTTAGATACAGATGAACGTGGTAATCGGGTGTTAGATACGATTACTTTTGAACAACTGGAGAGAGATACCACTATTGGTCGTTATCCAAATGCTACGGGTGCTTTTCAAGTTGTAAAGATGACACCCGGTAAACCGAACAGCAGTATTACAAGAAATTAACGTATCTCCGAAAGAAAATCCGAACTTTTCCGAAATGGCAATGTCATAAGTGTAAGAGTGAAAGAAGAACAGAAGACAACGGAAACAGTTTGGGAATACTGGAGGGGATATATGACCATTATAACAGCCGCTGATATGGAAACTTACTCGGAAATAGTCCAAGTGGAAGAATTTGATACCGAACAGGAACGCGAGTTAATCTTGCGTTGTCAAGAAAAAGATACCGCTGCAATGGGAACCTTGATTGTTCAATACCAACACTGGGTTTACAATATTGCCTACGGTTTGTTGGGACATCGCGAGGATGCCCAGGATACGACACAAGATGTTTTCCTTTCCGTTTGGCAAAACATACATAAGTTTCAGTTCAGATCAAGATTCTCAACTTGGCTATACAAAATCGTAAAGAACAAGTGTCTCAATGTGATCGACCAGAAAAAACGTAGAAAAACAGACCCGATGGAGATAGACGATACACAACCTTGGGTTCCACTTGATACTGTAACACCAGAACAGGAAGTATTGCGAACCGAACAGGCCGAAATATTACATGCTGCCCTTGGAAAACTCAAAGAAAGTTATAGAACGATATTAGTGTTGCGTGAATTACGTGAACTATCTTATGAGGAGATAGCGGAGATTCTGAACTGTACGCTTGGACGTGTCAAATCCCGTTTACATGAAGCCAGAAAAGCCTTGCGACAAGAACTTGAACGTATTGATTGGTAGAGGTATTTCTTGACTGAAAACCGGAACTGTGATCAATTATCACATACATTTTATATTTGAAAAATGAAACATCATAGTATTCAGAAACATCTATCGGCATATTTAGACAACGAGTTGGCACCGCCAATGCGTGAGAAGGTGAACATACACCTCCGAGAATGTGAAGAGTGCAAAATGTTATTGGCAGATTTTAGAGAGAATCAGCAACATATTGCCAACCTTGTCCATCCTGTTCCTTCCATGAAGGACATTATTTTAACGAAGATACAGGAGATGGAGGTATTACCCCGTGAAAGATTCGTATCAATCTTCAAACGTTGGGTATTTCGTCCTTTCACTGTCGGGGCGACTGCTTTTTCAACAGTCTGTATCATTGTTGCGGTTTTTTTCTTTACATATTCCCCCGCACCGCAATCTGATGGTCTCCTTGATTTCTACTTTGGACTTCAATCAGAACAGGCGGATCATAGTCCTTTGAAATCAAACGTAGCTTCCCCCATCAGCGATCCGCCAACTTATGCTGAGGATTTCAGCGAAGACACAGAAACATTGCTTAAACTTTACTTAGGAGATTAGTGCGGGATTAAATACTTTGGTTGAACCTATTGCTTTGTCAAGTGCTATTTTGTAGGTCGGGTAGAGCGAAGCGAAACCCGACATGATAATTCCGTTCAATACGTGTCGGGTTTCGCTTCGCTCTACCCGACCTACATGTAGGAATTGACAGTCTACTATGTTAACTAAGTCAGTATATGCCTTTTGCTTACCAGTATTTGGATCTCTATTCTTGCTAACAGGTAGTGTACATTCGGATGTTACTGTCCTTAAAGAGATAGCGGAAGCAGAACGGAGTATAAGTTATGTCGGAGTCCGTCTAAAGATATTCGGTTCTCGAACGCTTGAAGAGGTCGTCATACATAAGTCATTGAAGGATTCATACCGTAAGGTTTTACCCACTGTTGGTGGTGAGAGTACACTTTCAACAGCTCAGGACAGTCAAGAGGAAAGAGATACCGATGATAGAAACAGGGATAGACGGAGAAGAGACAGAGGGTTTAGATGGGAACGTCAGCGAAGCCAATTCTCCACAAAGGAGATGGAATTAATTGCCCAGAACTATAAAATAGAAAGACGCCCCTGGGGAGAAAAAATTGCTGGTCATCAAGCGGACCTCCTAATCATTAGACCTAAATATCCGAGTCGCCCGACAAAACATATCTATTTTGCACGCAAGAATAGTGTAATACTACGAGTTGAAGATTTCGACTCTGCAGGTGTGCGTAGAAATATGTTCGTATATACCCGTATCGGTTTTGATACAAACGCTGTGGAGGCAAGATTTAAAAGCATACTGACAGAGATTACTCGTGCCCCAGGTCGAGGCTTACCCGAAATCACGATTGCTGAAGCCCAAAAAGTACTCACAAGAAAATTGATTAAACCCCAATATCTACCTTCAGGTTTTCAACTTCAGAGTTTACATAAACACCAATACCGTGGTAGCCACCCGATTCAATTGAAATATACAGATGGTATGCTGGATTTTAATCTATATGAGACGATTGACACAGGTCAGAACCGAGAGGGTCGGAATAGGGGTGGCGAGGTAATCAAGATTGGTGACACGTCTGTCCGGAAATACCGTCGTGGACCGACCTATGCTTTTAATTGGTCAAGTTCAGGTATCCATTTTTTCCTATCCAGTCCATTGCCTGCCTCGGAAATGGTAAAGATTGTTGAATCTATTATTGATCCCAAGACTAAGCAGAAGTAGTTTCTAATTAGTCTCTGAGTTAAACAATAGCAAGTTGGGTTGAACAAAATGCAATCCAACTTCTTTGCTAATTATATTTCAAGGAGATTTATGAATACATTATGTTTGATGTTATTGACTGTGTCTGCTACTTGTATGTTTCTTATAGTTAGCGTAGAAGCCGATGAGATTAAGACCGAACTTGAGGAGTCGCCACGACACGGAGAGTGGGTCGAGATCACCGTAACAGATGAACGTAAGCTTAACGCCTTTATTGTATATCCAGAAGTGAAAGAGGCGGCTACCTCTATCATTGTTATTCATGAGATATTCGGGTTAACCGATTGGGTGCGGCTTGTGGCTGATAGACTTGCCGCTGACGGTTTTGTGGCAATCTGTCCGGACCTACTGTCAGGAATGGGACCTGATGGAGGCGGAACAGATAGTTTTGAATCAAGGGACGATGTGCGTCGCGCGATTCGTGAACTTTCGGCTGACCGTGTTAATACAGACTTGGATGCTGTACATGAATATGTTAGTGGGTTGCCATCAACGAATGAAAAAGTAGCGGTTTCTGGATTCTGTTGGGGAGGAAAGCAGACGTTTCAATACGCTGTTCATTCAGATAAGATCGCAGGTGCCTATGTCTTCTACGGTTCTGCACCATCTGTAGAGGATGTACCCAAGATCACGGCTCCTGTATACGGCTTCTACGGTGAAAGCGACAACCGCATAAATGCCACGATTGATGCTACTAAAGCTGCTGCAGATGCTGCAAAGGTAACGTATGAACCGGTGATTTATGAGGGGGTTGGACATGCATTCTTAAGACGGGGTATGATGGCAGATGCAAGCGATACTCAGAAATCTGCTACAAAAGCCGCGTGGGAACGGTGGGTTACATTGTTGGGTGATCTCTGATGAACACCATTAGCGTTAATTTAGTGGTTTATTACTAAATTGTGTTGTGTCTTCAGTCCTGTAGGGACGATATGTTTATAGATCATGGTTGAATACATGCTCTTAGTCCCGTAGGGACGATATGCGTAAAATAAAGCAATAACATAAACATATCGTCCCTACAGGACTAAAGAGGGGTAACATTACGTTTATCTATAAACATATCGTCCCTACGGGACTTTGGTATTACATAGCGTAGTCAGAGGGTTTGAGTCCTTTTTTGAATGTGCCGAATCCGAAGAAGGTGGGTGAATAATCTCCGACATAATCAACGACACTCACGTCAGGAATATCCTCTTCCATTTCCATACACCAGTAACATCCGTTCACAAGCAGTCTTCGGAGTCCTTCGCTTTCTAAATCTACAGATGCTCCCATGGTGGTATTGAAAACGCGTGAAGTATTTCCCGTATCACCTGTATATGTTTTAATCCATGCCAATGGCATCGTGGGGGTGTCTGGTTTCGGTGGATCTGTTGGTTCCATGCCGGTTAGGACTTGTCCGTGAACTAAGACCTGTGCATCACCCGTAAGTTCTTTAATACCGTAGACATCGGAAGGTCCCCAAATATCAGAAACACCTTTTAGTATAGGATGGTCCTTGTGTCCCTCATCAATGACACCGCGTGCGCTCTCTTTTCCGTGATGTCCGTGATGGTTGATCCAAGTCTCTCCTAAGATCTGTTTACCGTATCCGCCTTCAAACTCTCTGCTGTTGAAACTATATTTTGCGTAGGGACTTTCACGGTTTTCTTTATAGTTGAAAGCGTGTGTTGCGGTTCGCAATCCCATGACAGGATTCCCCGCATTCGTATAGTCAACGATATATTTCATCTGTTCGTCAGGCAATTCACGGAAACGTGTGAACAGTATCATCATATCCGCAGATTCCAGATGATGCAGTCCTGGGATATTTGAATTTACATTCGGGTTTATTTCACCTGTTTCTGGATCAATCGCGAAGAGCACAGTGCATTTGAATCCGTGATGTACTGCTAACACTTTTCCTAACATCGGCAGTGCTTCTTCGGAACGATACTCCTCATCTCCGCTGACCAAGACTATATGTTTCCCTTTGCCTGGACCTTCGATTCCTTCATATACAACCCATTCATTACTCATCAAATTTATACTCCAATTCATAAGATTTTAGATTGTTAGTATAACGTGAGTTTGATAAATCAGAACAAATAACTTACGTAGGTTGGGTTGAGGAACGAAACCCAACATCTTGACCCCTTATAGAGCAATACATGTTGGGTTTCGTTCCTCAACCCAACCTACAACGCATATTGCATTTAATTATCAAACTCACATTAGTATATCATACGAGTGCCAAAATGTCATGTTGAATTAAATATCTGTTTGCAGCATTACTTTTCAGTATCTGGACGAACTATATTGTATTTATTCATTTTTTTATACAGATTACTTCTCTCTACCTCTAACGCATCAGCTGTCTGACGAATATTCCATTCATTGTCATGTAAAGCAGCAAGAATATATTGTGATTCAGCAGCATCGACCATTGTACTCAATGGTGTATTGCGTTGATAGGTTACAGCAGTTTCTGAAGCATGGGTCTGATCTATCCCAATTGGTAACACATCCGCAACATCCGAGGGGAGTATAATATCTCTGTTAACCATAATGAGTAACCGTTCAACGATGTTTTTTAGTTCACGGATGTTCCCAGGCCAATGGTAAGATTGAAACTGTGTGTATACATCTGAATCGAACATTTTGGGTGTTGATCCCATATTTTCCTGGAGCTTGTCAGCGAAGTAATTAACTAAAATGGGTATATCGTCTAACCGTTTTCTTAGGGGGGGCACATCAATAGGTACAATTCTGAGTCGGTAGTATAGGTCTGTACGGAACATACCGTTCTGAATTTCTTCGGATAGGTTCTTGTTACTTGCGGCAACGATACGGACATCAACATTACGGATCAGTTGGCTGCCGAGTCTTTCTACTTCTCCATATTCCAGCACGCGTAGTACTTTTGCTTGTGCTTTAAGGCTCATATCACCTATTTCATCCAGAAAGAGCGTCCCTCCATCAGCGAGTTCAAATCTTCCCTGTCGCATAGAATCAGCCCCTGTAAATGCGCCGCGTTCGTGTCCGAAGAGTTCACTCTCAACGAGTTCTTCGGGTAAGGCAGCACAGTTTAGAGGAATAAAAGGCTTATCCGATCGTTTACTATGTTTGTGGATAGCCTCTGCAACAAGTTGTTTACCGGTGCCATTTTCACCTGAAATAAGTACGCCGAGATCGCTTGCTGCAACTTGCCGAATCTCAGCTCGCAGCAGTGCTATCGCCTCGCTTTCACCTACAATTTCTTCATCTTCAGGGATTTGTGATTTTAGATATGCATTCTCTTTTGTCAGTCTTGATAACTCCAGGAACGGTTCTATGTTGGACATTATCTTATCCATACTGACTGGCTTTGTAATGTAATGTTTAGCACCGAGTTCCCATGTTTTTACAGCGATTTCAATATCTTGCTGTGCGGACATCATGACGACATGCAAACTTTGGTTCTGCAGAAGCAATCTCTTCAATGTTTCAATACCGTCTATTCCGTTCTCCATCATGATGTCTAACAGGACGAGGTCAACATCTTCAGATTGGCATCGTTGCAATGCCTCTTCTCCACTTGAGGCGGTTAACGTGTTATATCCTTTTAGTGTGAGTCCTTGTGAGAGCATTTTCTGGATGTTTTTTTCATCGTCGACGATGAGGATGGTACTCATAGTTTTTTCTCTCCGGTGTGATACGAACTATTTTTGAATGTAATCCGAACAGTGGTACCTACGTTTTCTTGCGATTTTACGTCAATTTCTCCGTCATGCACTGTGATGATACGGCGGACTATTGGCATACCCAGACCCGTTCCATCAGCTTTTGTTGTAAAGTCAGGATTAAATAGATTTTTCAATGCTTCTTTGGACATGCCATGTCCGGTATCCTTAATCTCAATATGGGTGTCCCTGTCTTCTTCAAATCTATCATCAGTGAAGTTTTCGGAGATAGGGGTAGCGAAGGTTCGTAACGTGAGGACACCACCGTTTGGCATTGCCTCTATAGCGTTTTTTACAAGGTTCCCTATTGCACGCTCCATCTGTTCTCGGTCTAATGAAAGTGGTGGCAATGAACTCAGTTCTTTGACAATTTCTATATTTTGTGCTTGAGAAAATTCCATATACAGTTTGACAACAGTATTTACGATTTCATTTATACTGATCGGATTTCTATCCGGTGCAGGTAATCTTGCATATTGATGGAATTCATCAATTAGTCCACGTATACGGTCAACTTCTTCAATAATTGTGTCTGTGCACTCTTTAAATATCCTCTCAAAGATCTCTGGTTGGTCTTTTGCGGCTTGTAGGTTTTCTACTGAGAGACGTATTGGGAACAGTGGATTTTTTATTTCATGTGCCAGTTGTCTTGCTACGTCGCGCCAGACAGCAATTCTTTCGGCGGATCTGTGTTCCTCCAAACTTTTTCTCAATGCAAGTGCCATGGTGTTGAATCCTTCAGCGAGTTCCCCGACTTCACCTTTAGATTCAACGGCAATTTGGTAGGATAGGTTTCCTTCGCTGATCTCATTCACACCTTTCTGTAGTTCTGCAATCGGTCTTGTAATACGTCTACTGATGAGGAAACTACTGCAGTATACTAAGAACGCACCAGCACCCACACTCCAAAAGAGTATGATCAGCATACGATTTTGCCATTGAATGCGTTCTTCGTGTGAATAGGCGATAATCAGTTCTACGAAAGGCAATTGGTTGGGGGTTATATAAGGCGCGCGAAGGATGTCCGCACGAAAGACAGTATAGATAGGTGTGTCTAATGTTTCAGATGTTGTGTCTAATGAAACCGGTTGTTGGTTGCTTGGCATCGTGACGACCAATCCATCAACAGGTTTGCCTTCAGCTTGATTTAGTTTCAGCTGTTTTTCCCATTCTTCCTTTAGATTCGGTGACTTATGTGCACTGGTGTTTAGGGAAACCCATTCCTCCTGTTCATCTTTTTTCTTGACAAGAAAAACTGGGTGTTCAGAGGGTTGACTTAATAAGGCACCGATGAGCCATTTCTGAAGAGACTTTCCACCCGTGATGAATCCCCACTCCCACCATTGTGTAACTTCAACAACTAATTGTGGGTCTTCGTCTATTCTGATGATCCTTTCACGTATTGTATCTTTCACACCTTTATCATCCGTTTTAACTTTAAGAATCTCAGCATTTATACTGCCGATACGCGGGTCATTGTCAAGTTGGCTCAAAACTAAGATACCTTCGGAATTCCCACATTCAAAGACATCAAAATTCGTTGGTGGTATTTCTCTGATGCCGCCTCTTTCTGCTGTTTTTAGGGCTTCGCGAACATCTTCATCTTCCCCTTTTGCTGCAACTTCATCACGGATACCTTGTAGGAACTGCCTATACAGGTCTGAAATAATCTTTTTCAGATCATTAACATCTTTATCAAGTTGGGCATTAAATGTGCGGTTGATGAGGATAGTAGCAATTCCAAATATAACAGCAAACATCAGCATCAACACGAGACTGTATGTGAAAAAAATCTTGTTATGAAGGCGTAATGATGAGAGTTTACTGAACATGTCTTGAAGTCTTCAACAATGGTCGTGCTGTTATGTGGTTTATCACTGTATGTGACCTAACTCGCCTGGAGCAATCAATTTTTTTCTCTTTTCATTTCCCGGGCAATTTCTGTTGTACGTATCTTGTAGCCTTCGACTGCTGACTGGTGATAAGTCAACTCGGCCTGAAGAGAAAGTTCGCCGTCTGCTTGATGCAGTTCTTGAAGCTTCCCTTTGACAGCAACGGTGTCCATGAGTGTCCGCATCAATTTGCACACGTTACCGATGTTCCTTTTCGGTAAAGTCAGTGTTATATTTGGAATACCTTTTTCGGTAAAGTCCATCTCTGTACCGCGATATGAAGCCGTCTGGCTATCGTTCATAGAGAGTCCTTCAAAAGCATCAAATCCATATCCATCACTACCGGTCGGAATTATCAAATCCTCTCCGAGGTCTGTCCAATGGATAAAGATGACTGCTTTATCTTTAGGTCCTGCCAGAATACCGTTTAATATAGAGTGATTGCTGGTTGGACCTTTTGCTGCAATGACGTTTAAACCGATCCCGCGTTCCTGTATTGATTCGGTATAGAGTTGTACAAACCATTCACCGAGTCGACTGTTGTCTGCATAGTTGTAAAATACAATACTGGATGCGCCATAAAATTCCTCTACATTCTGAAGCCAAAATGCAAGGTGGTATGCAATGTTGTTTTCATTAGGATATGGTTCGTTGAAATTTTCATCTGCAGTTTGGACACCTTTGATTGCAGCGCGAAGTCTATCCATAGGTCTTTCGTTCTGACCGGTTGTCATGGCTAAGAAGAATAATCCGACTGGAGAGAAAGCTGAGAAACGTCCGCCAACGCCATCAGGTACTGGGAGGATACCAAAAAATGGAGATTCTTGATTAAGTTGAAACAGAAGACTTTTCTCGGTTAAACCTGTTGTGGCGACGATCTGATTTCGCCAACTGCCGTATTCCTTCTCAAGAATATCCCGTATAATCATCAACGTAGCCAACGTTTCACCAGTTCTGCCTGATTTGCTAATTACATTGAAAAGCGTTTTTTGTAGTAAGTTTCGTGATTTTAGCATATCCATTAACGCTTTCAACCCCATCGGATCGAATGTATCACCCGTGAAGTATACCTCTGGTGCACCACCGCGCTGTTCAATTGAGAGTTGATTGTGATATGGGTTATTGGCGATCTCATGAAAAACACGTGCACTCAGGTCAGAACCCCCAATCCCGATAGTAACATAAGCGGAGAATTCTGATCGTGCTTTTCTGGTTAAGTCAAACACCTGTTGTATGTGATCTGTCTCTAAATGGCTGCGTGTCCATGCCCGCTGATTGTCTGCCAAAATTGATACGGGTGCAGTGGCTTCCTGTTTAAACAACGTTTGAATATTCTCTAAACGTTCATCGGACAATTGATCGCCTTGTTCTTCACTCGCTGCTGCACAGACCATCATTTTGATTGTAATTTCTTTTTTATTGCCGAGAGTTATCTGTTTTATCTCTGAGTTCATAGATACGGTTTAATTGTACCTCCATATAGTGTTCACATACACTGTTTTCAAACGCGTCCATACTTATCCTTAATCCTGACGATATCTTCCTCATCAAAATGTCCGAAGGATATTTCAAGTATACGATAATCCTGTGTTGTTCCTATCAGCTGGTGTTTTGCGCCTTGCGGAATGAAAACCGGTTCCATCGGATCGGGATATAATATCTCATCCTCTAAACGAATACACGCACCTTGGTCAAGTGGAATCCATAGCTCACTACGCTGCTCATGGTATTGGTAACTGACTTCTTCACCAGCCTGTATTTCTAAAATTTTGACGGTAACAGGTTGGTTGAGTACGTACTGAATAAATTGTCCCCACGGTTTCTCTGTGGTTGATATTTCTGATATAACTTTAGATGGGTCTATATCTGATGACATGTGTCTACTATTCTCGTCTCTTTAGTCTATTCAATGAAGATAATTTAGCATAACTCTATTAGGTAAAGCAAGAGGAAAAGTTATAAACATCACTGAAAATCTTGGAGTGTGTGAGTATTTTGTCATCTTTTTTTATAAGAGGCGGCACTCGGAGAGTGCCTACTACTATTAAGAGCTTATGAAATCCCAAAATTGGCACTTATAGTGAAAGTAGTTTTGCACACATGAAATTTGTGTTTATGTTGACAGCAATTTGTTTTTTTTGCTATAATAACCTAAATGAATTCGCTAAATTAGTTTTATCTTTCATATTGATGGTTTTTGCACAGGAGGTATTTTGTGTTTTTCTCAATTAAAAAAGAAAACTTGGTAATATCAAATATCGTTCTTACCTGCTTCGCGTTATCACTGTTCTTGTTTGTATTTAATACCCCAGTAGAAGCACAACGGAACGAAGGATCCGTTTCTGGCATCTGGGATTTTGATGATGGAACTGCAAATGATAGTTCAAATAAAGGTCTGAATGGTGTCATTCAGGGTAACCCCAAATCTGTTAGTGGCATTGCTGGAAAGGCATTGGAATTTAACGGAACTACCGACAGCATTCATATACCCGATTCACCAAATGTCAATATAACGAATATAATCACAAATAGAACAATCGCTGCTTTCTTCAATTGTAAAGACGTTTCAAAAAACCAAAAGCAGGTGATTTTTGAGGAAGGTGGACGAACAAGAGGTTTAGTCTTGTACGTTTTTGAAGGGAAAGTTTATATCGGCGGCTGGAATCGCGCCGAATACAATTGGACCGGGGAATGGTTGTCTGCTGATGTCAAATCTAATCGGTGGTATCACGTGGCATTAGTCATTCGCGATGCTGAAGGTAAGGTAGAAAGTGACAGACTTGAGATGTGGCTTGATGGAAGACTCGTCGAAAAAATTGACGGCGGACAACTACATCCACACGGCGACGACAATGCTATCGGATCTCTAAAACAGAACGTCGTATACCATGATGATGGCGGTGCTAATGCTGGATACGGGGACTGGTTTCACGGGTTAATTGATGAAGTACTCATTTATAATTCAGCGTTTGATCAAGGAGATTTTAATGAACTTGTAAAACCGCTGAGCGTTGAAGCAGAAGGGAAATCTACAACGACATGGGGCAGACTCAAGAGCCAACGCCTCACAGACTAAAGTCACGACTTGAGTCTATCTGTCTTATTTTCAGTCTATACTAACCTAAATGTATATAACTATTTACGCCATATTGATTGTTATGTCAGTTGGATACAATCTTATAAACGGCTTACAAATGGGAGGATATATAGTGTTAAAATTCGTTTCTATTCTTAGCGTATTACTCATGCTTATTTCAATCACAAGTTTTGCAGCAAGAGATGAGGAGACTGTCCAAGCAATTTGGACATTTGATGAAGGTGACGCAGTTGACACTTCCGGTAAAGATGTTAACGGAACATTAGTAGGTGATCCTGAAGTTGTTGACGGCGCAATGGGAAAAGCCTTTCAGTTTGATGGGGTAGACGATGGTATAAAGTTACCCGATTCAAACGGGCTCAACACGGGCGGTCCCTTCATGAACCGAACAATCGCAGCGTTCTTCAAATGTGATGATGTTACTGTAACCGATCAAAAACAGACAATTTTTGAAGAAGGTGGACGTACCCGCGGTATTGTTGTTCATGTATTTGATAGTAAAGTGTACGTGGGTGCTTGGAACCGTGCTGAATATCAATGGGCAGGCGCGTGGCCCTCAGCAGATGTTAAATCAGGAGTCTGGTACCACATCGCTTTAGTATTGCGAGATACTATAAATGAAGTACAAGACGACAAATTTGAAATGTGGCTCAACGGTGAGCTGATCGCAAGCGAACCCGGTGGACAACTCTTTGCACATGGAGACGATACAGGTATAGCACATACAAACGCAAATGCAGTTTTCCATGATGACGATGGCGCAGGAACGAATATCCACTATTTTGGTGGAACCATTGATGAAGTCATCGTATACAATTCGGCTTTTGTCGCATCGGATTTCGAAGAGTATGCAGAGGCAATTCAGTCACTAACAAGTGTTGAACCACAGGGTAAATCTACTACCACTTGGGGTGCACTCAAAGCACAAAGAACCAAATAGAATCGTTTAGGTTTACATCAGTATATATTAGTATATATTAAACTTTTTCTAATTCTTATACAAAGAAGCACGGTAGTTTATATCACTACCGTGCTTTTTTAGTATAAACTTAGGGAATAAGTCGTTTTCGGTTTTGATTTTTTTATTTCTCACGTTAGACTTTCGGCGAGAAACTTCTAAAACCCGTTGACTTCAACGACCAAAATACCAAAGAATAACCCTGGTACACTGGGACTTATTGTTGCGTTGGGACCCATATCTTGATATAATAGTTAATTGTGAAAAAATACAACGATCCATTTATATTCTCGCCACCACCGGTTATCTCTACTTTGGGTTTGGGCAAAAAAACGCTGCTCATTGTCAGAGATGACCTTCTACCGGGAGGTAGCAAACAACGAGGGGCAATACCCTACCTCCAATCACTAATTGATACTGGACACACACACTTTGTCTATGCCAGTCCTTTTTGTGGGTTTGCCCAGGTTGCATTGAGTTTCTGTTGCTCAAAGTTACCTGGAGTAAAATGCACAATCTACTGCGAAAAATCACCTACGGGCTCTTTCCATCAGCTTGCTTATTTATCACAGTCTTACGGGAGCAATATTATACTCTGCGACAGTTTAGATGATGCCCATCAACGTTCTCTAAATATGTTATCTAACGACACATATATTGTGCCGCTCGGTTTTGATGATGCACCCTACAGAGAATTCCTTGCGTGTGAAATCAAAAAGCATTGGCAAACAATTTCTACAAAGTATAACATATCAGAACTCTGGCTCCCTATCGGCAGCGGAACTTTGTTAAGCATTTTCAAAAAAATTGTGTCCGATAATATCAAAATATACGGAGTGAACGTAAACGTACTGTCGGAAAACGACCCACGTATTGCGGCTATCAAGCAAGACAAAAGAGTCATCTACATCAGATGTGAGAAAGCATTCCATGAAGCTCAACATGACACTACTCCCGTTCCATCAAACACATTCTATGACGCAAAAGTGTTCGCCGAATTAAAAAAAATGGGGAACAGGGAAAATAACGTAGCACTCTGGTGGAACGTCGCCAAATAGAACAAGTGTGCTACGACTGTCAGTCCAAATTCAATCGTATACCATCAACAGAATTGTGCGATAGGGATTATTTGACGCGTCTCCTGACGCGTCCTCACCAACCACTATACGCGCAGTCGGCGTTGATTTGGGAAATGTCTTAATTGCCATATTGGCACAACCCCTGCCAGATTTGTAAATAAGTTTTACTGAAGATCAATTTAGTCTGTCAATTCGCTCCATTTTCCTAAATTAAAATTGGCATATATATTGCTCAATACATAAAAAAAGATCATGGAGATGAAAAATGAGATTAGATAAATTTACAATAAAGGCACAAGAAGCACTACAGTCAGCACAGACTTTAGCAAGTGAAACACAGAGTCCAGAAATTGCGGCTGAACACGTGATGTTAGCTCTGATTAAACAGACAGATGGGATCGTTACGCCTATCTTACAGAAATTAGGTGTGGATCCTGACAATATATCATCAGCACTGCAAGATACATTAGAAAAGTCGCCTAAGGTTCAAGGCGTGAATTCAGAACTCCGTATTTCTGCTTCTTTACAATCTGTGTTGGAGCAGGCTATAAAGGAAGCAACAACACTCAAAGATGAATATGTGAGTACAGAACACCTGTTAATCGCATGCGCTGAAGCGAAACGATCCAAAGTTGGACAGATTCTCCAAAATGCAGATGTAACCAAGGACAAGATACTAAAAGCACTTGTTGATATAAGAGGTACCCAACGGATAACGGATCAGAATCCTGAAGACAAGTACCAGGCACTCACCCGTTTCGGGAGGGAACTAACACAGGAAGCAATGACAGGAAAACTTGATCCGGTCATCGGTAGAGATGATGAAATACGGAGAGTCATGCAGGTGCTATCTCGTAGACGCAAAAACAATCCTGTCCTCATCGGTGAACCGGGTGTCGGTAAGACTGCTATCGTGGAAGGATTAGCACAACGTATCGCTGACGGTGATGTGCCTGAAAGTCTCCGTCAGAAAAGGTTGATTGCACTTGACATAGGTGCACTGATCGCAGGTAGCAAATATCGTGGCGAATTTGAGGATAGACTGAAAGCCGTCCTTGCTGATGTTGAACAAGCAGAAGGAGAAGTTATACTCTTTATAGACGAACTACATACCATCGTCGGTGCTGGCGCAGCTGAAGGGGCAGTAGACGCATCAAATATGTTGAAACCCGCTTTGGCACGCGGTGAATTGCGATGTATCGGTGCTACTACGCTTGATGAATACCGAAAGCATATTGAAAAAGATGCTGCATTGGAAAGACGATTTCAACCTGTTCAAGTTCAAGAACCATCTGTTGAAGATACTATCGCTATCCTACGCGGACTAAAAGAACGGTATGAAACACATCATGGCGTTCAAATACAGGATAACGCAATTGTATCTGCTGCAACACTCTCAAAGCGGTATATCTCTGATAGATTCCTACCTGATAAGGCAGTTGATTTGATCGATGAAGCCGCATCAAGATTGCGAATTGAAATTGATAGTGTTCCAGAAGTAATTGATGAAGTTGAAAGGCGAATTATACAACTCCAAATTGAACAGCAAGCATTGGAGAAAGAGGAAGATGACGCATCTAAACAACGTTTAGAGAAATTAAACAGTGAACTCGCTGAACTAAAAGAGAAGGCAAATGCTCTGAAAGCAAGTTGGCAGAATGAAAAGTCAAACCTTGTACAGATTCGGGAACTCATGGAACAAATTGAAGAACTTAGAAAAGAGTCTGATCAAGCAAAACGAACAGGTAACCTTGCAAAAGCATCTGAGCTCGAATATGGTAAAATACCGGAGCTTGAGTCACAACTCAATGCTTTACGACAAGATTTAGAAACTTCTGATAACACGACACAGATGCTAAAGGAACATGTCGGCACTGAAGATATTGCTGAGATTGTAGCAAAATGGACAGGTATTCCAGTATATCGTCTGATGGAAGGTGAAACACAAAAACTGCTGCACATGGAAGATAGGCTGCGTGAACAGGTCATCGGACAAGATGAGGCAGTATCTGCCGTCTCAAATGCGATCAGACGTTCAAGGGTAGGACTCGGAGATCCTGATCGTCCACTCGGATCATTTCTATTTATGGGACCGACCGGCGTCGGAAAAACACATCTTGCAAAATATCTCGCTGCGTTCCTGTTTGACGATGTAAACGCAATGGTCCGTATTGATATGAGTGAATATATGGAGAAGCATACAGTTTCAAGACTTATCGGTGCACCACCAGGTTATGTCGGTTATGACGAAGGGGGTCAACTGACAGAAGCCGTTAGAAGACAACCCTATTCTGTCATACTCATGGATGAAGTTGAGAAAGCACATCCTGAAGTCTTCAATGTCTTACTTCAGATGCTTGATGATGGTCGGATGACAGATGGACAGGGACGCACGGTTGATTTTAAAAACAGTGTTGTCATCATGACGTCAAACATCGGTAGTCAGTGGATTAGTGAGACACACCTCGACACAGAAGAGATACGACGTAAGGTTATGGATGCCTTACAGAAACATTTCCCACCTGAATTCTTAAACCGGGTTGATGACCTTATCATATTTGATCGTCTTGGAAAAGAGGAACTAAAACAAATTGTAGCACTTGAACTGTCAAATCTTAGCGTCCGCTTCGCGGAAAAAGATATGACATTGAAGCTGACAGAATCTGCACAAGAGGAATTGGTAGCCCGCGGTTTCGATGCTGTGTATGGTGCGCGACCCCTACGCCGCACTTTACAACGGGATATTCTCAATCCGTTGGCAGTAGATATGCTAGAAGGTAAGTTCAATGAAGGCGATGCAATTTCTGTAGAATTTGCTGATGATGGGTTCATCTTCAAACGCACTGAAAGAACACAACCTTGAGAAGTCGGATCAAGAATCAGGTGGACCTACTCTTGTAAGTCCGTCTGGTTCTATTTGACACTGTTTTCCATCTGTACCTGTTGTGACTTAGCCATTGCATCCTCTGCTTCCTGAATCATCCCTTTACGTTGATAGCAGATAGATAAACTGGTATAAGCCAGGGGATCATTCGGATTGATTTCTATCGCTTTTTCAACAGCCTTGATGGCATCATCGTATTCACTCAACCTCTCATAAGCATGTCCTAATCCGAGATATCCCTCAATATAGTCAGGGTATAGTTCAATGAGTTCTTTGAATGCCGTCACTGCTTTTTCCAGTTCATTATCAGCAAAATGTGTGAGTGCTACATCGTAAAGTTCTTCTTGTGTTGCCATAATTTTATCCTTTTCATTTTTGCATGCATTCTATCAAAATATAATGTGAATGTCAATTGGATTTACTCTTGTCATAACACCCGTCCATAATACCTTGACTATCGTAGGATTCTACTATATACTATAATATACTCAAGTTGTTACCTATCAAGACTTAGGTCTGGAAACTCCCTCTTTTGGGCGATATTGTAGCGTCCGCTTCCAGTTTATGCCCTCTTATGCACAATCTAACAGAATGTGCTACAAGGTGGCAACTTAGGTTATAATAACGTGAGTTTGATAAAACACATTGTAGGACAAACTTTTAGTTTGTTTCATAGCACACAAACTAGAAAGTTTGTGCTACAAGGCGGTCCTTGGGACAAAATACTGCTTATAGGACTGACATCTTTTATTATCAAACTAGCGTTTATAATAAAAAGAATTGCTAAAATAGGAGATGACACGATGCCGAAAAGGATAAAATCTGCACCGACGATATTCTATCCGGAATCGGATGGTAAACCAATGGCAGAAGCGGAAAACGCTGAAGCAAGAATTCAACAACTCTTAGCGGAGATTGATACCCTGAAATCACAGAACAAGAACTAATCCGGGTGTATGGTCGTTACATGTGTCTTTTTTGATACAATAAAAAACTGCACAATTCACCTAACACTTATATTTGTAACATGTTCACTTTTGGCATCGTTTATGCATGACAATACCATATATAATTAAATACATCAAACATCTAATCTCATAATAAGGGTGAACAAAATGCAAAAATTTGTAATAAACGGCGGAAACAGACTTGAAGGTAAAGTTAAAATCAGTGGGTCAAAAAATGCTGTACTACCCATCGCGGTTGCCGCAGCAATTCTCGGGGACAATGTCAGTGTACTTCACAATGTCCCAAACCTAACAGATGTAAATACACTGAGTGCCGTTCTTGAAGGACTCGGGGCATCCATAACACGAAAAAATGGATCACTCTATATTGAACCCATAAACCGAATGGAATATGAAGCACCTTATGACCTTGTGCGAAAAATGCGCGCATCAATTTATGTATTAGGTCCTCTCGTAGCAAAACTCGGTAGAGCAAAAGTTTCCTTTCCCGGAGGATGTGCAATCGGTCCCAGACCCGTTGACTTACATATAAAAGGATTAGAACATTTAGGAGCAAAGGTTGAAGTAAAGAAGGGATATATCTACGCACAAGCAGAAAGACTAAAAGGCTCAAAAATTGACTTATTCGGACAACACGGGCCCAGTGTTGGTGCTACAGCTAACGTCATGATGGCAGCAACATTAGCAGAAGGCACAACCATCATAAAAGGCGCAGCACGAGAACCACACGTCTATGACTTGGCACAATTCCTAAATGCAATGGGGGCAGATATTAAGGGTATCGGCACTTCAACATTGACGATAAATGGAGTCAAACAACTATACGGCACTGAACACACCGTCATATCAGATGATATTGAGGCTGGAACCTTCATGGTTGCAGCTGCAATGACAAACGGAGATGTGTCGGTTGAAGGCATTAAGCCTCAACAGATCACAGCGGTATCTAAGAAACTAATTGACGCAGGTATACAATTAGATTGGTATGATACAGGAGTACGCGTGACGAATCTTGGAGAACTCAAAGCGATAGATGTAACAACCGCACCCTTCCCAGGTTTCCCTACAGATATGCAAGCACAAATCATGGGATTGCTAAGTATCGCATCAGGTAAGAGCACTATTACAGAAAACGTGCATACTGACCGTTTCATACACGCAGCTGAGCTAAACCGTATGGGGGCAAATATCAAACTTAAGGGAAGTAAATCTTTCATCAGAGGTGTACCTTATCTGAGTGGCGCACCCGTAATGGCTTCCGACCTAAGGGCAGGGGCAGTACTTGTCGTCGCAGGATTAGCAGCAACTGGAGAAACCACTGTCTCACGTATATATCACATAGACAGAGGCTATGAGGAAATCGAAAAAAAACTCAATAACATCGGTGCGGATATAGAAAGAGTTAATACTGACATCTGATCATTTTTACCTAACATCCAAAATACACTTTCTTCACATATCTAATCACTACTATGCTACAAATTATAGAAACACAAACACCGGAGTGTACAGCATTTCTTAGCCAACTAAACGAACGCGGTAAACTCAAGGATGAAAACATCCTTAGAACAGTACGCAGGACAATTAGCGATGTTCAGGACGAAGGTGATAAAGCTATTGCACGTTATACGCGCAAATACGACGCACCGCGCATATCCGCAAAAGGTCTACGAGTTCAGCAGAAGGAATTTAAGCAAGCTTACGGAGATGTATCCAACGATTTTGTTGATGCATTAATACAGGCTAAAGCAAACATTGAATCGTTTCATCAAAAACAGGTACAATCTTCATGGTTCTCAACCGAGGAAGATGGTGTATTGTTAGGACATCTGATTCGTCCATTGAAACGAGTAGGTGTGTGTGTGCCATCCGTAAGTCAACTGTTAGTATCTTCATTGGTTATGAGTGTGGTACCAGCGAAGGTGGCAGATGTGGAAGAGATAGTCGTCTGTATGGGACCAATGCGGAATCGACAGATTAACCCTCACATGCTTGTTGCTGCAGCTGAATGCGGCGTTGACGAAATATACAAATGCGGCGGTGCACAAGCTGTCGCTGGGATGGCTTATGGAACCGATTCCATCAAGCCAGTTGACAAAATCGTCGGCCCAGGGAATCTCTATGTTCAACTGGCTAAAAAAGAGGTATATGGACAAGTAGACATAGACAAATTGGCGGGGCCCAGTGAAATCCTTGTAATCGCTGACGGAACAGCGGATCCAGATTTTGTCGCAGCTGACCTTATCTCACAAGCAGAACACGGTCCAGAATGTTCAACCATTCTGCTAACGCCTTCCCTCGGTTTTGCTGAACAGGTAAAGGCAGCTATAGAACTGCAAGCACAAACACTCCCACGACAATATGAACTTGTAAAGGCATTTGAAAACTACGGGGCAGCAATCGTCGTTGAAGATATTACTGAAGCAGTTAACTATGCAAATCAGATCGCACCTGAACACGTTGAACTGCACATTGAGAATCCATTTAATTGGCTGAGTGAAATTCATAATGCTGGTGCTATCTTCATTGGTCCTTATTCTCCCGAAGCAGTTGGTGATTACATCGCAGGACCTAACCACATCCTACCAACCGGATCGGCAGCAAGATACGCATCTCCATTGAGTGTTCATGATTTCCTCAAAAGGACAAGTCTTATATCATATACTAAAACCGCATTGGAGAAGGTAACACCTGCAGTCGTTAAACTCGCTGAAGTAGAAGGTTTAGAAGGACATGCAGAAGCCATGAAAATACGATTTGAGGACGATTAATCTCTGATCCTTATTACTTAAATTTGAACGTGAGTTTGATAAATCAGAACAAATAACTTACGTAGGTTGGGTTGAGGCACGAAAACCCACATTTTGCCCTATTATAGAGGAATAAAATTTGGGGTTCGTGCCTCAACCCACCCGGCAAC
>JAJEJA010000006.1 GCA_022828145.1 Candidatus Poribacteria bacterium
ACTTTTTATTTTCGTTGGTGGGTTCGCGCGCACGCCAAACCCTACAATATCTGTTTTTCAGCCCCAACCTGTGGGGTTTCGCGTCCCCTCTACCCGACCTACAAATCACTGCCTAAACAGCAGAGGGTTGTTCTTGGAGCACAGGAATCACATAACTTCGGATTGACACACCGTCAATCGCTTCTGTCTCTACCCGCGGATCTGGCTCTTTCCGATGATCAAAGACGACATAATATCCTTCTAAACTGCCCTCTAGCTTAAGATATGCAGCGAGCTGCTGCTTGCCTGCACGATAACGGTGCGCGCCTTCCCAAATCTTGGTCTCAACGATGTACTTTCGCTGTTTAAAAGTGATAAGCAGATCCATCCTGCCTCGCCCGGTGGGTACCTCAAGGAACATTGTCCCGCCTATAGTCCGTACAAATTGGTCGAGATAGGCAGAGAGGAGATATTGCCCAATAAACTCTTGCGGGGTTTCTGGCACCTGAAGAATCTTGTACCCCGCGCGCGCAATAAAATCCTTGAAGTTATCAAGCAGACATGTCATCGCAATCTGTTCATCAGGGGTGAGATAATCCGAAAGGTCTGGATAGGTATTTTCAGGGAAGTACTCGTTCTCCAGTCCGTTAATCAGCGGTTGAAATACTTGGATGATACACTGCTGATAAATAGGATTAACAATCTCACACATGCCATCAATCCCTTCGGCAATGATCCCATAAGTCGCGAGTTCACTAATGTGGTCATTGTATAAAATAAAAGGGATGCCTTTGTCGTAAGAGGCGATTCGCATGAGGAGGGTCTCAAACCGCTTGTCTCTACGGATGTTTGTAACGAGATGTGTCAAATTGGTGTTCCGTTCCCTAATAAGTTGTGAGTGTGCTTTTGAGAAATGCTCGATGGTAATCGGTTCGGTTTTTGAAATGTCCAACTCCACTGTGAGAATTTGTGCAAACCGATTGACGAGGAACGGTTGTCCGGCGGTCTGTTTATGAATAGATTCAATGACCTCTGACGCGAAGACTTGACCGACTTCGTCAGTGTACTGTTGAAGGAGTTCTTGTACCTGTTCAAACGTGAAGTTCGGCAATTTAAACTCATCCTGTATATTGAAAGGCGAAACAGACCTATCATAATCAAGCTGCGCGATGCTCTTAACACCGACGATACCGACACTATGAGGACAGTGCATCTCATCAGAGAGATAAATCTGGCGGAGTGTATACAAGAAATCGCTTACCACAGTTTGTGGAATGCCATCAAATTCATCTATGAGAAGCACAACCCTCTTGAAAGGGGGTACATCTCTGTGTGCATCGCTGTCCAGAAAATCTGTAAGCTGTCGAAAAAACATCATCATTGAAAAATCGTCGTTTAATGTCGTATTCTCCAGAAAGCGCGTTAATGCCTCAGAAGGCACACCACCTCGTTTTTGAAAAACGCTCTCAATTTGCATGCGAATCAGCTGGTAGAACCGATCATAAAAACTGGCAGGCTCGGTATTCCGCATCATTTGGAAATCCAATTGGATCGGAAAATAGGTTGGCTCTTTTGCGGTCAGTGCGTCAAGTGCGAAACGAAAAAAAGTGGTCTTACCGGTTTGGCGGGGGGCGAAAAGAACAACATACTTGCCTTCTTTGATGCGATTGATGAAATCGGTGATCTCCGCTGTACGTGATACTATATAATTAGTTTCAGGAGACACACGCCCTTGGGTGCCAAAACTTCTCATTTCTTTCCTCTTTAAAGCCCTTCATAAATGATATTGACAACCAGTTTTCCCACAATTTCTAAACTTTTCGGACTACATTTGTCCACTGTATCCTCAAGTGTATGCCAATACGGATAGTCAAAGTCAATGATATTGACCATCGGTATACCTACTTCAATCAATGGCACATGGTCGTCCATAATCGCAGGACCTATTCTATATTGAAATGGTGCTAAGCCTAATTCTATTGCACGTTTCCAGATTGAGTCTGTATATTCACGGTTTGCAACCCAAGAGTACTGTTCAATGGGAATCTCTAAGTCCTTATCTCCGATCATATCCAAAAGGATTCCGTAATCAGGCTTCCATTTTCCCATATTCTTTGCAAAATAACGTGACCCGAAGAACATCTGGTCTGTTGACTTTCCGTAATCTTCTCCATCAAACAGAACTATTACAATTCTTCGCGGGGGTGGTTTCAATTTGAGGATACGTGCAATTTCAAGTAAGACTGCTACACCCGAAGCACCATCGTTGGCACCAAGTATCGGATTAAGTTGCACGTCTTTATCCGGCTCTTTATCAGCAATCGGACGCGTGTCCCAATGCGCTGCTAAAAGCAGTGTTTCACTATGACTACTGCCAAATTCCGCAATGATGTTGTTCATGTGTAGTGTCTTTCGTTGCTTTGGAATACCGAAAGAATCTACTGCGGCTGTGAAAGGTTGTAGTGAAACAGTATCCGTATATTTCTTCAGTTCAGTAAAGAGATAATCTCTTGTTTTTTTATGTTCTTCTGATCCGGGGGGTCGAGGTCCAAATTCACACTGCTTTTTCAAGATTTCAAAAGCATTATTGCTGTCAAATGTAGTCAATTGTTTTTTATCAACAACATCATCTTGTGCGGTGGCAAGCAAAGATAACATACAGCAGCTTAATATGAAAAAAATAGAAGCTAATTGTGAGAGTTTCATAGAATTAACCACTTGATGTATGTATTGTTAAGTATGCCAACAATATAACCGCCAACAATATAACAAAATTATGATTACATTGCGCGCCTGCCTTCAAGAGCCTTCGCAAGTGTTACTTCATCAATATACTCCAGATCTCCACCAACGGGGATACCGTAAGCAATTCTTGTTACAGATACAGGATACTTTTCTAATTGCTGTGTTAGGAAGAGTGCCGTTGCCTGACCTTCAGTGTCCCAGTTGGTAGCAAGTATCACTTCTTTCACGTTATTATTGTGAACGCGTTTGAACAGATCAGACATTCTCAAGGAATCCGGTCCCACGCCATCTAATGGTGACAGAACACCCCCCAGGACATGATATAGACCTTTGTGTGTCTCTGTCCGTTCAATTGCCCAGAGGTCATCTGATTGTTCAACGACACAAATTATCTGTTGATCACGTCTTGGGTTTGAGCAGATATGGCACGGGTTTATATCTGTGATAGTACCACAGATACTGCAATCTGACAAGTGTTTTTTAACTTCCATGATAGCTTCGGCTATCTGATTAGTCTCAAAATCCGGAAGGGTCAGCATAAAAAAAGCTAAACGTTGAGCAGTCTTTGGACCAACCGTAGGAAGTTTTTGGAGCTGCATGATCAACCGCTCCAGAGGTTGAGGATACCCTTGCATGTTTTTGCCTGTTGAAGTGACAGAAATCACCTTGAGCATCAGGTTTTCAGTCTGTCACTATGGAACCGTCGTTATGGAAGTCCAGGAATCTTGAAATTGCCGGTGAGTTTACTCATCTCGTCAGACATCAATTCTTGAGATTGTTGTAACGCTTGATTCACCACTGAGACAACAAGGTCCTCAAGCATCTCTGTATCGTCAGGGTCCACAACTTCCGGTGTAATGCGAAGTGAAACAAGCTCTTGTTGCCCATTGACAACTGCTGTTACCATGCCACCCCCGACGGTTGCCTCAACAGTCTGGTTGGCAAGTTCTTCTCTGATTTCGAGCATACGTTTCTGCATCTGTTGTGCTTGCTTCATCAAGTCATTCATTTTCATAATTATAAATGGATCCAATTCCCGTGTGAGAATTGGAATATCTCCTTATTTTGTTTCTAATATTCTTGCATCAAACATTTCCAGAATAGGTCTAATCTGTTCATCTTTCTCTGCTTGACGTTTCCGCATAGAAGGTGTAGTCTTAACTTCTACATCAGATGATTCTAAGGTCTCTACCGCTTTTGGAACTATTTCTGTTTTTACAAGTTCAATGCTAACCTGTCTACCGATGACTTCAGAAAATATTTTTGTGATTTCTTTTCTGGCATCCTCATCAGCAATGGAAAAACTTCCTAAAGGACAAGAGATCCTTACACGGTCTTTGCCATCAAAACTTGGGACTGCATTTTGGAACACCCCATGATTTAACATTACGGGGAGGTGTGATTTTACCTCGTTCCAAATATCAGATAGTTTATCAGGACTACTTTCAACAGTATTAATGGTCTTCAGTTCAGTTTCAGGAATAGGTTTCTGTTTAGTTTCAGGAATAGGCTTTTTAGGTGGGGAATCAACACTCCCATCATGTGCGTGTATCTCTTCAGACTGCGTAATAGGTGGATCCTGAATCTGCATAGCTAATGAATCAGTCATACCGCGTTCTACGACACTCTGACTAATACCTTTGATAGCATCAGTATCTGGCTGTCGCGATTGTGACGCTGTGTGTGATGTTGTTTCAATGCTTCCTATCTTCTGCTCAATTTCAATGAGTTTATTAACAATCTCGTCAAGTTTAATACCCTCTTTAATAGCATTTATTTGTACCAACGCGCTCTCAAGTTGTAATTGAACGTAACCGTATTCTTTGATATCTCTGTTAGCATGCATGAGTATTCTTATGATCCGTGATAGCCGCTCAACAGAAATTTCTTGTGCCTTGTCTTTTAGTGTTGGAAGTTCAGAGGAGGGTGCTTGAATGAGTTCCCCGAGTTGGTTGTCAATAGCGAGTAGACGCAGGTCGCGGAAATAGGTGATAAGTTGATTTAGACACAATACCAAATCCATTCCTTGCCTGGATAGTTTGTTTAATGTCTGCAGACCTGAAGTAAGGTTTTGTTTGACAATGGACTCTGAAAGTTCGTTGAGCAGGAAACTTGACCCTAATCCTAATGTTTCCTCAACGTTTTCTATTGTCAGCTCTTTTGCATTAGATGAAACGAGCCGCTCAAGTAGGTTTTCTGCATCACGAAGACATCCCTCAGATTGACGTGCAATAAGAGATAGAACCTCAGTGTCAGCAGAAATCCCCTCATCGGAGGCAATAAGTTGTAGTCGGGCAATAATTTGTTCTGAGGAGAGGTTGCGAAAATCAAAATCTTGGCAACGCGATACAATAGTCTTCGGTATTTTGGAATGTTCTGTAGTCGCCATGATGAAAATCACATGGGAAGGGGGTTCTTCAAGTGTCTTGAGCAGCGCATTGAACCCCTCCTGTGTGAGCATGTGGACTTCATCAATTATGTAGACTTTATATGTATAGGCAGCAGGTGAGAGTTTGACGTTTTCACGGAGATCACGAATTGTGTCAATCCCCCGATTGGATGCAGCGTCCATCTCAATCACATCAAACGAGCTGCCTTGGGTAATCTGATTGCATGCGTCGCATGTATTGCAGGGTTCACCTGTAATTGACTGATCAAATTCGGTTTCTTGTGTAGGTTTTAGACAGTTAACTGCTTTTGCAAACAGTCGTGCAACTGTAGTCTTTCCAGTACCTCGGGGCCCCCGAAAAAGGTAAGCATGCCCCAGTCGATTGGATTTGATTTGGTTCTGTATCGTTGTCGTTACATGAACCTGTCCAACGACATCGCGAAAGAATTGAGGTCGCCATTTCTGAGCGAAAACTTCATAAGACATGTTTTAAAACCTTAGACAGGCGTGTATTACATTATAGTGAATCCTACAATTAACTTTACACCTGAGTTGTAGGAGGCCAGCTAACATGATTCTGGCCGATTCCCGACTATTAGGGGTTGTGTCGCGATTCGGAGATCGCTCCTACAGAATATATGTAAACTTATTTACATAATTTACTATATATTCACAAATCGGTTTCTTTCTGAGAAAATGGCTATGCACCCAGTGTTGACAAGCCTTTCCGGGCGTTGCTTAAGTCGTTAGCTCAAGTCAGGCTACCTTGCGTCACACGAGAAAACTTATCTACCGCTGCTTCCTTCCGGATCTGACGGGGTTTAATAAACTCTCGTTGCTCAAGACCCAACTATCAACGCTACGTGCTTAGGACAGACCCCACAAAGACAGGCCGCCTACTCGGAATTCAGTTCTGCTATAGCGGATTGCAGATATAGGGCACCGCTACCTCCCCACTTAGCATAGCCAAGTCGTAAAACTATGCATGGTAGAATATGAACTGATTTATACATTTTACATCGGTGTGATTGGGTAATCGCACCTACCGTGTGATGAAAGTGTATACGTGTTTTCATATTTCACCATATTATTTGCCTGATGTCGGTTCAGCACGGCATACATCTATATAACGTTGAACCGACTTTATCTAATACAAGGTGGCGGAGAGAGTGGGATTCGAACCCACGGTACTGCATAACAGCACACATGATTTCCAGTCATGCCAGTTCAGCCAGCTCCTGCATCTCTCCGTAAAGTTCATGAGTATGGAGCAGACGGGATTTGAACCCGTGACCTCATCCGTGCGAGGGATACGCTCTCCCAACTGAGCTACTGCCCCAACAATATCATATTCTCCAATCAATTCAAAAAGTTTATAGCAATAATTAATTCAAAAATCCCTATGTATTTTCGGATTCTGAATCGCAATCAAACTTGTTCTTCAACACATCTTTATAACAAACTGGCGGAGAGAGTGGGATTCGAACCCACGGTGACTTGCGCCACAACAGTTTTCGAGACTGTCCAGTTCAACCACTCCTGCATCTCTCCTTATATGCTTTAACGTCTATTCTCAAAAAAAGTTCGCAAAAGTACACTACTTTCTTCGGCACAGACACCGCTTAACAACTCTACTTTATGATTGAGCCTCTCATCTTGAACAATGTTGTAAAGTGACCCAGTAGCACCACTTTTTGGGTCTGTCGCACCAAAAACAACTCTTGGAATACGCGCAAGAATAATCGCACCAGCACACATTGGACACGGCTCCAGCGTGACATATAAGGTTGTTTCTGTCAATCGCCAATTGCCGAGTTTCTTCGATGCTGACTGAATTGCAAGCATTTCAGCGTGTGCAACGGGATTTCCCGACTGTTCACGAAGATTATGTGCAGCGGCAACAAGGTTTCCTTCCTTTATAACGACAGCACCAACAGGTACCTCACCTTTCTCTGCAGCTTGTTGTGCTAATACAAGTGCCCGTTCCATCCAAAAGACATCATCATAAACAATCTGGTTGGATGGTAAAGTGGTTGACACTGTTTTTCAAACCTGAATTTTGATTATTCACAAAATTTTAAAGCGCCTGAGAGGATTCGAACCCCCGGCCTTCTGATCCGTAGTCAGATGCTGTAAGGTAGCCGTAGTAGGTCGCCCTGCTAAAGCCCCTTCCGAACCGTGCGTGCGACTTTCACCGCACACGGCTCTCCAAGTTGTTTAGATAATTCTTTGTGGTGAATATCTTTGTGGCAATCTTCGTGGACGACTCGTAGGTTGCTGTAAGCATCTGTCCCTCCGATTGCTTTAGGTATAATATGGTGTATGTGTATCCTTTCATTCTTTATTTCATCAGGTTTTATGGGTGTTTTGCAGTGGTAGCATAACCCACGTTGATGACTAAAGAGTCGGTTGATTTTCACTCCCCATATTTGACCAAATGCGTTTGTATATTCACGTTGTTCCCAGTATCGTATGGTGTCGGGGTCGCTATCGTAGACCCTTTTCCCTGCCTCTACTTTGATAAATCTCTTTATGGGTATTTCAGCAAGTTGTGGCATTGTTTCACCTGTTTCTTTATCGGTGAAGATTTGCCTTAAATTACCTCTTGGGTAGTCGAAGTATCGTCCAATTAGCCAGTATTTTGGCTTGTTAGGGTGTCTCCTTTTTGCCCATCTTCGTAATTTACGCCATATTTCATGGTCTATCTTGTTGAAGGTTTGTTTACTGACAGAAAACCTATAATACATAGCCCATCCAATCATTTTTGGTTTCAACAGTTGGATTAGTGTTCGTGGCTTTATATGAATATGTCTTTTTATCAGTTTTCCCCATTCTCTTAACGCAGATTTTACTCTTTCCTTTTCAGGTTTTATTAGAAACTTTTCACCTGTTTTTGTATTATGTGTTTGATATTTTCGCACATTAAATCCAAGAAAGTTGAAACCTTTTCTAATATGAGTTATCTGTGTTTTTTCTTCTGAAAGCGTTAGTCCTATATGCTTTTGTAGGAAGTCTGCGACTTCTTGTTTTACTTCTTTACCTTGTTTTTCAGATTTTACGACTATGATGAAGTCGTCTGCGTATCTGATAATAGGGTTTGAGTTTCGGTGCATTTTGTCGCAGTAGTTGTCTAATGATGTGAGTGCCACATTCGCAAGTAGTGGGGATATAACCCCTCCTTGTGGTGTGCCAGTTTCTGCATCATAGACTTCTCCATTATGGTAGATTTTACTTTCCAGTATTTTGGCTATGTATTCAATTGCCCAGTTTGGTGTGTGCCATTCGTCCAATGTGTTTAGAATATGTTGGTGATTTATGTTGTCAAAGCAACCTTTTATATCACCTTCTATTATATATCTAAATCTCTTGCCTTGTGCAAGTTTGTTGTAGATATGATTCATTGCATCGTGGCACGACCTCTTTGGTCTGAATCCATAACTATGGTCGTGGAAGTAATACTCGGCTATAGGTTCTAATGCTATTCTATAGATTTCTTGAACAATGCGGTCATGTATGGTAGGGATTCCCAATGGTCTTTTCTTTCCATCTGTGTTAGGTATATAGACTCGTCTAATCTTGTTAGGTTTTGCGAATATGTCTATATTTTGCAGTATTCTCTGTCTGAAAAGATTTTGTTTATCTATGGTTTCGCCTCTTGGAAGTGCTACGCCGTCTACTCCAGCAGTATATTTGCCTTTGTTGTTGCGTGTGATTTTCCAAGTTGCGTATTCCCTTACCGCTTTAGAACGCTTTGTAAGTAAGTCAAAGTTTTGGCGGATACTTTTCGTATTATTATCCGCAACCGCTTTGTCTATTCTTCTTTGTATTGAGATTATGTATTCTTCGCAATTTCGTATTGATTTTGCGTCAAACATTTCTATCTCCTATAGGTAGGGTGTGTTTCACTCCTACAGGTTAAATACTAAATTAGTGTTGACAAAGAACAACTCTGATTGGGCTTTGCGTTTTCACGCTTTTTCCAATCTCCTCAATCTTGCCAACTCATTGAGTTGGTTTAGATTCTATTTGGTTTCTTACTAATAAACTTCGTAGACTGGTTTAGGATTTGCCTATACCCCTTGTTGTGCATCACAACCCTATATCTTTCGTCCTGATTGATATTCGGATTAGAGGAATACCCCGCTTGATATTAAAACTGTTGCAAAGGCTGTTTTATTGCTCTTATAGAGGCTTTTGACGGCAATTCAACTTTCGTGTTATCCTTGTCAGTCTGTTGTCCGATGTTATTAGGGATTGCCTTTTCCCATGTTTATCGTTTTCCCTCTGCTTTCCACAACTCTGTTTCCAGTGATGCAGTTGAGGTGAGACACGCAACTTCAGGATCGTTGGGTTTGAATTTAACAAACATTTTATTAGTATTCTCCAAATCGCACCTAATCCACTGAGCTACAGGCGCACCATATACAATTTAACGTAAGTTTGATAAATCAGATTTTCACAGGACGGTAGGTTCGGTTTCCTAACCGAACATACTGAGTCTGTGCAAGTGATGTTTTGGGAAAAATGAAGTCCATATTCCTATTATCAAACTCACGTACTGATTAAGCTTACGTTTTAGCACGCTGAACTGAAAGTGCTATTTTTTTATATTCAAAAATCATATAAAAAAAGATGGCGGAGAGGGTGGGATTCGAACCCACGATGGCTTTCGCCATAACTGCTTAGCAGGCAGTCCAGTTCAACCACTCCTGCACCTCTCCATATTGTGTGGCGGTGGGAGTAGGATTCGAACCCACGGTGACTTGCGCCACAACGGTTTTCAAGACCGCCGCCTTCGTCCACTCAGCCATCCCACCATGATTCACAAATTAACAATTCTAATTTTAACATATAATTAAACACTTTGTCAAGTGAATTAGTCACATCTTGTTTTTAATTTGACACTGACACGTAATTATGTGATAATCTATATAGAATATTCTAATACTAACCCTTTAGTTAAAGGTTTGAATAAATTATGATTTTGTAATTACAAAATAGGAGATTGATTAATGAGAATAAGAAATGTTTCACTTTTTGCCTTAATGGCAATAGCATTTTTAATTGTAGGACTTTCAGGTTGTGAAAAGATGACGAGTGTTATACCTCCTGGTGAAACCGAACCCGTTGATATCATAGATGTAACTATCGGTATTGCTCTTGCAAGAACTGGAGATAATGCAGAACCCTATGGGAACCCAATGTATAGCGGGCTTGAATTAGCACGAGAAGAACAGAGATTGCATGGTGTCAACTTTAAGTTCTTCGTATATGACAACAAAAGTACAGTAGAAGGTGCTAAGGAAGCAGTTCAGTATTTGGTGAATCAAGATGTCCCAGCCATTGTTGGCGTTGGCATTTCAACCCATCTTAAAGAAGCTTTTCCGATAGCACAAGAGGCTGGTGTCGTTGCTTTCAGTCCAATTTCTTCTGCTGCAGGTCTAAGTGGTGAGGTCGGTGATTATGCATTCCGAGCAGGTTTAGCCACAAATATCCTGATACCAAAGGGAGTGATACAAACGCACGCAGCACTACAATATCAAAGTGCAGCAATTATCTATGATAATACTGATACCTACTCTACAAGCGTAAAAGATGAACTGGCAACCGCGTTAGGAACAGCAAATGTTGACATATTGGCTACGGAAGCGTTCGCAACAACCGATACCGACTTTATGACACAATTGACGAACATTAATAGCATGGCTCCTGATGTAGTCTTTGTCGCTGCTCTGTCAACTCAGATGGTTCAAATTATTGAGCAAGCTGATGCATTAGGTGTCTCATCAAGGCTGATTGTTCCTGATTTGACAAAAGTAGAAGTAGATGAATTAGGTGCTGCAGCTGGAAATGCAGTCGCTTTTGCGGGGTGGTCAGAACTTGATGACAGTCCAAAAAATCAAGCTTTTGTCCAAAGTTATATGGATGAACATGGATCTATCCCAAGTCCTTGGGCTGCCCAAGCGTACGCAAGCCTGAATATACTAGCAAATGCAATTAGAGAAGCAGGTTCAACCGAGGCAGCGGCTATTCGAGATGCTTTGGCACAAACCAGTCAATTTGATACAGTCTTAGGTTCATTTTCTTTTGACCCAAACGGAGAGGCGATCTACGAACAGATTGTTGTTCTCACAGTAGTCGAAGATGGCACCTTGCAACCTCTTATGAGTCAATAGATTTGTCTTGATACTGAAAAGAAAAAGCACCATCATCTGGTGGTGCTTTTTTCTTAATTATGACATCTCTGTTTTTACCTTGCTGCGGGAGTAACTTTCAACTTCACCCGTTTCCCATCCCGTATCACAACCACATCAACGGGTTCCCCAACCTTGGCTGTACCAAGCGCATCAGTTAGGTCATAGATATTCTCAATCTTCTTAGTGCCAAATTCTATGATAACATCTCCACCTTTCAACCCGGCTTTCTCTGCTGGACCACCTCCCACAACACCAGATAGTTTTACGCCAGAATCTTCGGTGGTATAGTCAGGAATTGTACCCAAATACGCACGCATTGAAGAACGATTTCCCTGCTCAGGGGTATTACGTTCAACCTTCAGATATTCTGGACGGCTATCGGCACTAATAAGGTCAGATACCATCCCGTAAGCCAAACTTGATATACGTTCCAGACCAGCATAATTCAGCGTTTCAGGGTCATCTGATGGACGATTATAGTCGTTGTGTAATCCAGTGAAGAAACTGAGCACAGGGACATTTTTTGGATAGAAAGCTGTCACGTCAGTCGGCATATACGGATCTGCTTTTAGTGAAAGATTAAGACCGACGAGCACGTTCCTTTTTTCTATAATCTTTGTCCAGATAGGTGAAGAACCTATTCCTTGAAGAACGAGTTTATTGTCACGAAGCCGTCCAACCATATCAAAATTAATGTATGCTGCAACATCTTCTAAAGGGAGTGTTGGATCATTAACATAATGCGTTGAACCGATAAGACCGAGTTCCTCACCGGACCATAGAGCAAAGATGATTCCACGTTTGAACTTCTCCGGATGGTTTTTATGATCAGCACTAAACATCGCGGCAAGTTTTAGAACGACTGCGGTACCAGAAGCATTATCATCAGCACCATTATGGATCATATTTTTCTCTGCACCTTTTGCCAGCGAACCTACTTCACCGAATCCTATATGGTCATAATGACCACCGACGATGATATATTCACTCACATTAGTTGAGTCGGATGGTGGAAGTTTCGCAAGAACGTTATTATCTGTCTTCTTAATCTTTTTAACGCCTGCTGATATCTTAATTTTGACATTGGGGATTGGAAAATGTCCAACAAAATGTGGATTTTCATCGTCAAGACCGGTTTGAACATCCTTAAGATTTTTGCCCGCTTGTGAGAATAGTATATTGGCAATTGTATCGGAAATAGAACATGCGATGATACCAGCATCAGTGCTACCGCTGTGAAAACTCAGTGGTATAACCTTACCAGCATTCTGAGAATTCGGTCCTGCCACAGTCAAGAACGCTTTTGCCCCTTTTTCCTTTGCTTGCACGGCTTTATAACGGATACCTGCATGTTGAATTAATTGCTGTCGTCGTTCACCTTTGACGGCTTCAGGGACATAGCGGAACGCAACAACGATCTTATCCTTAACATCCATACCGTTGTAAGAATCATAACCTAAATTCGTATCATTAGGTGCATGGAGACCGTAACCAACGAAAACAACTTCACCCTCTACATCACCATTGCTCGAAAATGAGAAGGGTAAAAAATCATCTTCTACCATGAATTTAAGATGCACCTCTTCACCGTTTGTCTTACGTGTTAGGTCGAAATTGTTCTTATCGGGAATAAGCTGACTGCCAGCATTGAATTCGAAAGTGTGGAAAAAGTCACCCTCTTCTCCAGCAGGCTGCAAACCGAGTTTAGTAAATTCTTCAACGATGTACGCCGCAGCGCGTTTTGAACCTTCAGAACCTGTCATTCTCCCTTCTAATGCATCGTCCGCAAGAAACTCGACATGTCGCTGAATAGTAGTTTTGGGCTCATCAACGAAATCAACAACATCCAGATCTGTATCTATCTGTTGTCCTATCGGTTCAGAGATTCTGGTGATGCTACTTCTGGGAGATAGGGAGATTGCTTCTAAAGCAGCTTCATGATTCCAACTTGCCAGATAGAGTTGTGATTGCTTCTGATTGTTGCGATTAGATGTCCAACACAAACGACCACCATCAGGTGAGAAGACAGGAAGACCATCAAATCCATCTGTTGATGTAACTTGAATAGGTTCGTGTCTACCCATTGAATCAACGATAAAGAGTTCAAAGTTGGCAAAACCGAGTTTATTTGAAGCAAAAATGACATAAGCTCCACTTGGATGAAAGAATGGGGCCCACGACATACTCTTGAAGTCGGTCAGCCGTGTTATCCCCGATCCGTCTTTACGCATCGTGTAAATATCAGCAGTTTTGCCATCTTCTGAAAAGTGCCGCCACACGATGTGTTCTCCATCAGGTGTAAAAAAGGGACCACCATCATATCCAGGTGAATCAGTGAGACGTTTCTGATTTGACCCATCTGCATCCATAATATAGATTTCACCGAAATAGGAAGGATCAATCTCATACTGTTTTAGTTGTTTCGACGTTAGATCTATCTTCGGATAGGCATCTCGTAAAGAACAGAAAACGATGTATTTACCATCAGGTGAATAGGATCCTTCTGCATCATACCCCTCTGCATCTGTTAATTGTTTGAGGTTACTTCCATCCCGATTAGCAGAAAAGATGTCCATGGTTACATCATAATCCCAGCTGTAACGGCGTTCTTTTCCTGATGCGCGAAGTTCAAACTCCTCGATCTGTTTGGCTTGTGCAAACGTATCGTGATGTGTAGAAGCGAATAGTACTTCTTCAGTTCCTGGACGGAAGAATGCACAGGTTGTTTTCCCTATGCCAGGAGAAACACGATGTGACTCACCGGTCAGCAGCTCTAATATATAAATCTGGTAGAATGGATTATCTGTTTCACGTTCACTTTGAAAAATAAGCGAGTTTCCATCCTCAGAAAAATAACCTTCACCTGCCCTATTCCCCTCATAAGTAAGTTGACGTACATTTGTGAGTAACCTGCTCTCTTCTACCTTCTTCGTCTCATTTTCACCCTCCGTTGCCTTTGGCAGTTCGGCATAACTTGTGAAACAAAAGAAAGTAAAAATGAAAATTATCGTGTAAAGCAGGCATAAATTCCTATTTAATTGCATCTCAATTCCTCCTGATTGTCCTCAAAACCCTCTAAAGATATTCGTCCGCTTTCTGTCTGAGAAATGCGAGCCCATCCGTGGCAAGACTCTCTGCACTCGGTGCAATATCGCGCCAGATACATGTCGCAGCAGCTATTTCTTTCACAGCAGGTGTAAAAGATTCAATCACCAACCATCTGTCGTAGTTCACTTTCGCAAGCGCACCGAAAACACCATCCCAATCAACGAGTCCAGTTCCTGGCGTTCCTCTGTCATTCTCACAGCAATGCATGTGATGCAAATAATCACCCGTATTAATTATTGCATCTGCTTGATTCTTTTCCTCTATATTCATGTGAAATGTGTCGAGATGAACTTTGAAGTATGGACTATCAACTGCTTGACACAGTTTCACTGCATCTTCTGCAATATTTACAAAATAGGTTTCAAAGCGATTGAGAGGTTCACTGGCAAGCGTTACGCCATGTTTACCTCCAAATTCGGCAACATCTTGTAAACCTTCAACACACCAAGCCCACTCCTGTTCATTCCTACCACGCCCCACCAAATTACCGACTGCACTATACATCGGCCCAACGAGTGTATCAGCACCTAATTCAGCGATAACTTCAATTGTTCGTTTGAGATAGTTGACACCGTTTGCTCTAATAGCCGGGTCTTCATCAATTGGATTCCGATCACCCGCCATGATATTACAACCTATAGTTTCTAAACCGGTTTCTTTTATTATAGATTGTGTATACGGAATGTCCACCGTTTCTGGATCAAAGATGGGAATTTCAACGCCATCAAAACCCATCTCAGCGACCTGCGGAATTAAATCTGCAGTCTCTTTGTCAAATTTATCTGCCCATAATAATAGATTTACACCAAATTTCGGCATTTTATCTTCTTCTCCTTATCGTCAGTTTTATCCGTAGTTTATCACATATTGTGATGTTTTTCAACGTGAATGTAAGATGAAAGTTTGCAAAGTCAATCTGCAAATCCAGATGCTTTAGTAAAATAGAAATGCAGCACAATTGGAATCTGTTCAGATTTAGTATCCCCCACAAATTCATAGTCTAATCGCGTCCCTGCTGGCAAAAAAACGGATTCGCGGTAATGGTATATATCGTGCCATTCATCCAGCATATTTATCTGCGTTTCCTTAAGCCAAATCATCTTTATGCGTTCACCGATCGGTGTGATGGCAACCACCTTTAGTCCCTCTTCACTGGCAACCGTTATAGGTGCCACTGCAAAGACATAAGAATCCTCCTGAAAATGTTGCGAATGCTCTACCTGCTGCTCATCTGAATTGTTTTTGCTTGTTCTGCTATCCTCTCTATTCGTAAGCGTGACTTTGTATGTGCGAACAGTACCTAGAGCATCAGAGAGATAAAGTCCAATTTTCAAGTTTGCGTGTTCCTCACGATCAGGGCTCTGATAGAGTACATCAAGCGTTATCTTTCCACCCTTTGATAGTAGATGTCCAACTTTATCAGGCAGAACCGTTGGTTGGATACCTGGTCGCCAAACACCGATCCTTACGTCAGGATTGTTCACTGTTTTATTTACATCTTTCTGTTCTATCATATTATCATCTTTTGATTCGATACTTGCAATTATACGTCTTACTAATTTCCAATTATTGGATTTAAAATCAATTGCACGTATATAAAGGTCTTTGTCAAAATCTGTGTTAATGAAGACTGTGATAGAAGCGTGTTTTCTCGTAGTCTGTTTTCTGAATACAATCTGTTTTCTGAATACAATAGGTATCTCTTTCATAGCATCGGGTTGACCCAGTGTCCAAGTTCTTGGTGATTGCATTGTTTCCCGATCGTCAATTGTTGATCCAGAAACTGCACCCGCTTTCACCCATTTTGCTATCAGTTCAATCTCATTATCCGTGAGTCTACGTTCGTTCTTAAAATCCCCATGACCAGAAACTGTCTGCCAGGGTGGCATCACTCGCGTCTGTGTTTGTTTAACGATTTTATCTCCATACAACTTCACATCTTCATAACCAGTTAATGTAAAGGGAGCAATTCCATCAGGCTGATGACACGACTGACAATGCTTCTGCATAATCGGAGCGATGTGTTCACTGTAATTTATATTTGTCTGTACGGGTAATTCGGGAAGGTGAATCGTGCAACCGAATGCAGGTGTCTCTTTCACCGGAACAGGCTTTCCTTCAAGCACCGCTAATAGGGCATCCTGCAAGTATTCATGCTTCACCCGTGTTACATAACGATTGTCATCAATCGGACCCCGATAGCGAAGCACAGCAGCGGTATCTATTAGGTGTGCTTGCGGTGTCATCGTCGCTCCGAGATGTCGTGCTAAACTTCCATCTGTATCTTTCACGATAGGGAATGCATATTCTGCCTTCGCGAGATATGATCTTACATCCTCAACCGAATCGTTTTCGTTGGAATACACACCTATAATAGTGACGCCATGTTCCTTATATTTTGCATGCATCCTTTTCAGCCGCATTGCGTATCGCTGTGCCACTGGACATTCAGCCGATAAAAATACGAACACGACAGGCCCCTGCTTCAAGAGATTGTCTAAACGATATGTCGTTCCATTTAGCGCAGTAAAGTCTATGCTGTTTATTTTAGTGTCAACACTAATAGTGCTTGATTTAGTAGATGATTCTTGAATAACACGGTGTTTCTTCGGTATCGTATATTCTTTTTGTGCATATACGGAGAATGGTAGGACTAAAATGAAAATATAAAGAATGCATCTGAGTAGCATGGATTGTAATGTATAGTGAAAGTGTTGAGTAGAGTGTTATGCACTAATTATATAGATAAATCTCCTATTCGTCAATAGGAATTTCGCATGTATTCGAATGGGTGTGTAAAGTTTTTGCACAAGTCTCAATTCGGTATTACTTGCGATCTAAGTAGATAAATGGCTTATGTGTCAAATTAGCGATTCCCAAGACCATGCCTGTAGCACATTCATCCTTGATTGTGTTATCTTTCTCCAACATTCATCTTTCATTACGATTGTTCGTACACCATCCATCTTGATTCTGCTGTAGCACATTCATCCTTGATTGTGCTATCTTTCTACAACAACCATAAGCATCAATTTAAAGATATTCCATTTTCTTGGCAGGTTATATAAAACCGATTTTATCCTCATACCTGTCGCACCGCTGGTGCTTAGGTTTTCGTAGGATATGTTTTCTATACACCTTCCGCACCGAAATCAACGTTATGAATGCGCGTATGGCATTCAGCGGGTGCTGATATGTGATTTTCCAAAGCCTCAGAGAGGCGAAAGGTATATAGTCCACATTGATCCAACCAATAGCAAGCCCCAGAGGGGCGAAAGGTGTATTAAACCCACTAACATATTTCACGCAATTAACGCCTATTGCAGAATACGCGTTGGTATTCTGCATTGGTTAGTAAACCGAACCTGCCGGGCGGGACGCAAAGGACAAATTATCCTGGAAATCCTACTCATCCTGAAAATCCTGGTTCAGACAAAGGATGCATTTCCAGCCTATCCATCTGATAGCACCAAAAACCTCTTATCCTGAAAATCCTGGTTCAGACAAATTGAGTGACAAAAACTATACACACCCTATTCGAAATGCACATTTGAAAATGTGGTGCAGATGTGGTATACTTAAAATTATGCAGAAAACAATAGTTAAGCAGACTGCCAGTTTTAGAGACGACCTATTAATTGACCTAACAGATGTAAAGATCACCCCGCTAAAGCGTGGGTGCTTTGACATAGCGTAGCCAAACGTTCCCTGTCAAGGATTGAGATCTTCACTACAGTAATATATCGGGTGTTCTGGGCGTGGCAGCTCATCGTATGTTTCGGATGCTCCCC
>JAJEJA010000015.1 GCA_022828145.1 Candidatus Poribacteria bacterium
TTGAGATTCTTATCTTTTCAAGTTATAATAGATGAGATGGAGTTAGATAAGCGTAGTCACTGTTTCAATCTCACAATTGAGATTCTTATCTTTTCAAGTGGCTTTGTGATAAGGAAACGGTTACAGAGATAGAAAAGTTTCAATCTCACAATTGAGATTCTTATCTTTTCAAGAAACGGACCCGAGTTGAAACAGTCTAAGCGATGTTCGTTTCAATCTCACAATTGAGATTCTTATCTTTTCAAGACGGAAAAGACTATAAGTTAATTGCGTTCCATTGCAGTTTCAATCTCACAATTGAGATTCTTATCTTTTCAAGAAGACACAGGAAGCAGTTTGGGGAGGTTGAATTCTCTAGTTTCAATCTCACAATTGAGATTCTTATCTTTTCAAGTGTTGTTGAATAACTTGAAATATAAAGGTTCAACAAGGTTTCAATCTCACAATTGAGATTCTTATCTTTTCAAGGTGAAAGTGCTCCACCTGAAATGCCAACGGATATCTGTTTCAATCTCACAATTGAGATTCTTATCTTTTCAAGCATAAGGATAAGGCAACCCAAGGACAATTGAATTATATTGTTTCAATCTCACAATTGAGATTCTTATCTTTTCAAGTAACCCACCATACTGGAAAGAAAACGGTACAATGATAGTTTCAATCTCACAATTGAGATTCTTATCTTTTCAAGGTAAATGGCAGACCGCGTAGCGATATTTCATGAGTCGTTTCAATCTCACAATTGAGATTCTTATCTTTTCAAGTGATAGACAAGCCATCCCTTATTTTTCGCATACTGAATGTTTCAATCTCACAATTGAGATTCTTATCTTTTCAAGTGAAGAGGGGTATCCCGTCGCTGTCCGATATGAAACGTTTCAATCTCACAATTGAGATTCTTATCTTTTCAAGTTATCACGGCAATGCATATCAACTGGAAATTAGCTAGTTTCAATCTCACAATTGAGATTCTTATCTTTTCAAGAGTATCAAAACGATGTTTTGAACTCGTAATCAAATTGTTTCAATCTCACAATTGAGATTCTTATCTTTTCAAGCTGATGCACGCATCGCATTTATGAGCGCAACACCCGTGTTTCAATCTCACAATTGAGATTCTTATCTTTTCAAGAAAAGGTCAACAACATCATCAACGCAGCTCCAACAAGTTTCAATCTCACAATTGAGATTCTTATCTTTTCAAGTTATGATAGGAAAAGCAATACAAATAGGGTTATATACGTTTCAATCTCACAATTGAGATTCTTATCTTTTCAAGATTTCTTCGAACGAACACTACGAATTAGCATCAGAGTTTCAATCTCACAATTGAGATTCTTATCTTTTCAAGTGCCACCTCTCTGGACCTTGATTGGGTGTGCGTTAACAACATGCATTTCTGTGAGCGAGGTATTTTCCGCTAACAAAATTTGCATAAATATACCCATCATAAGGTCAACCCGTAATACACAAGTGTTCATCCGTTTCTATGAGCCACTAAGGAATTTCAGTCCGCTGCCGCTCATAGAAGTCAATTTATGTAAATTATACACGATGTACAATTCTTTGTCAAACCATTTTAAACGATGTACGACTGTTTGTCAAGTCCTTTTTTTTGACCGATACGTTCAATCTGTTTTTCACATGCTGCACATATATGGTAAAAGGTAATGGTATCCTCATCAAAATCCATAGCTTTTACTAAACGATCCTGCAGACGCAGATAAGCACGTTTATCTATGTTACATTCAAATACGCTATACTGGACTCGTTGACCAAAATCTTTGAGTATTTTTGCGACTTTGTTCCTACGTTTATCGTCAGTAATATCATAAGCAACTGTGTAATGCATTAGATTCTCCTCTTCCAATCCTCCAATCTTCCATCCTTCCATTCTTCATCTTATTGTCAGCGGCGTATACTGCTCAATTTCACCTGTGAGATACTTTGCTAACAATCGCACCTGTAATTCCATTGCTCTGCGGAATGTGAGTTTATACTTAAACAGAGGATGTGTGATAGTCTCATTTTTTCGCGTTTCATAAGCTGCGTAAAACGTTTTACGAGATTTATCCTTTAGATACCATCCCCCGTGAGATTGTGTGAAATCTTCCGGTTTTATTCGGCGATTGTTGATCAAGGTAATAACTACCGAGTCTGCTATGATCGGTCGAAACTCCTCCATCAAGTCAAGAGCGAGGCACGGTTTACCATACTTGAGTTGATGGAAGTATCCGATATAAGGGTCAAGTCCGACTACCTGTATTGCGGAGCTTATATCTGCTGTCAGTAATGAATAGGCGAAGCTGAGCAGTGCATTCGTTGGGTCTGCAGGTGGTCTACGGGTTCGCTTCTGGAAATCAAATCCCATCTCCTCTTTCAGCATAAAGTTGAACGAACCGAAATATGCGGCTGAAGCGTTTCCTTCTAATCCGAGCAATTCGGGGATATCCGTTGCCTTATCAATGCGTTTTTCCATTGCTTGTATTGCTTTTATGCTATCCAATAAAGGTTTTAATGCTGTATCTGTGCTATCTGGAGCCTGCCATTTTCTGCGTTGGAGCATTGTCCGCATATTAACCAATTTTCCTCGTACGTAAGATTTTGAGAGTTCAAGACATGCATCAGAATTATTGGCAACTTGATGTTGTGCACACCGTAAGAGCGAATTTCGGGATACTTGTGGTGTCAATGCGCCGTGATACCGCCCATAAGCAGAGAGAAACACAACAGGGATTCCCTCGTGCAGGAGTGTTTGCATTGCTGGTGTCGTTAGGTTGACGTTGCCAGATATAACGACCTGTCCAAGATGAATCAGCGGAATATCGCGTATCACCTCGTTTTCTTTGACCACAAGGATGCGTTCCCCTGTCTTCTTAATTGCACATCCCTGTTCATCAACATAAAGCACGTCATTGATGCCGAGTGCAGGTTTGATTCGTTTGGGGCGTTCATCTAATTCATGCAAATAGGCGACTTCATCAGGTAAACAGATCGCGCGTACACTACAACCGTTGCACCGATTATCGTGAATAGGTTTCGGAATCTTTCGGGTATCTAACAGCGCGTGTGCTTCAGCGACAAAGCGTAACGTTGTCTCACGTAGTTCCTTATCAAACAGCACTTTTCGTCTCCGTTTAGAACCGATATAATACATATAACCGTGGGGGATTGAAATGCCCGTTTTTTCTTCTAACAACAACCCTTGTAAACAGAGTTGCACTTGATCGTTCAGCCAATCTCCCACGCCTGCTTTTTTGAATTCAACTGGATACGGGATACCATCTTTTTCCTCAACAAGATCGGTGTAACCGGAGATACCTAAAGTATCGGAAGCGAGGTGTTGTCGGTGAGATATAATTCTATCGCCTTTCTTTCTATCGGTTACTGCCGTGTGGACATTGTCATGCTTTATTTTTCCTTCCTCAACGTGTTCATTGACAACTTGGTGTCCTTCAATAGATTCATAATAGAATCGCCGTGGACAAAAGACGTAAGTGTTTATTTGTGAGAGTGGTATATAATTCTCAGACATGCCAATTGCTCCTTTAATCAACGCGCCGTGTTTGACCCATCCCCATTGTTGTTTTATATCCTGTCCCGCAATAGAAAGCGAAATTTGATAAACAGTTCACTATACGAAGTGTATTTTCATCAAGCGATTTCTCTGGATAGAAAATCCACGCGCAGTTGCCAATCCACCCTGGTACGGTATGTTTTCCGTAGTTGAGTCTCTTTGATTCTGTATTAACGCTGGTCAGCTGTCCATGTTCTCTTATGAACTCAAGGATTTCGTTTTTGTCAAGGTTAATAGGTGCGAAGGCGTTCCACTTGTTGACCCAACTCTGATAACATCGTTCCATGTCTACATAAGCATCGTTACGTGTTTTCTGTCCGCGTGATGTTAATCGTCTAAACGCTGTGGGTGAATAGAATCGGAAACTCATCCGCGTTTCTGTTTTTGCGGATTGGACTAATTCTGGGTATGTTTCACTTCCGCTCCAACTCCGTTCATCTGTTGCGTGCGATACCAGTTGCTTCACCTGAAATATCGCATCTCCGAGTCGTATCGTTGGCAACACTTGTGTAAGAAAAGATTGTCCGAAGAAGGCGAAAAGTTTATCGTCAAGAAAGGTGAATCGGAGTTTACATTCTGTCCCAGCACGGACGTGTAGGTACTCTCCATGTCTTTTACCCTCAGCTATTAGCGGTGATACGGTGAACGGCTTTTGTGTTGATGTTGCATGTAGGTCTTTCGCTACTTCCGGATTTGTTTCTCGCATGATGGAGAGAAATGCGGCATGGGCATGGTGTCCCATCGTTGGGCGGAGTTTTACATCGGTTTCGGGTATGAGGGATATGAGTGTGCTGATTGGCATTTGGGGTTCTCCTTACACTATTTTAAAACAGGCTTAACTGTTCAATACCTTCCTGTTTTTCAGGTTCTACACTGATCGGTTCTGTCTGTGGAAGTTGTGTCATATCTTCTGATGTAGGTTTCTCAAAATCTTTCAAATAATACAACCAGATATCTTTAGGTTTTCCGTTTTCATCAGTAGTCTTATAGGCTAAATTTTGTCGGTAGCCTCTCTCACCACGATATTCAAACACTTTGGGTGGTTCAATGTAACCTAACTCTTCTGAAAAGTAAGATTTAGGGACTTCAACAAAGAGTTCTTTAAAATAGATACTTCCACCACGAGTAAGCTCAACAAACTTAAATTCCTCGTTATACTCATCGTAAAACCGTTGGTATACTTTAAAATCTGGGTTGATAGACTCATCGTCTTCTCCTCTCGCTATACAACTTTGGATAGACACACCTACATCGTTTTCGGGACGGTGCTTTACCTCTTTTTCTGGTACTTTGGTTGTAAGGGTAATTGAGGGTTCAAAACTCCGCGTAATCACAAGTCCTCTATCGTGCAATGGTTTGTTTTCAAGACGTGCTTCATAGACATATTCATATAACATATCAAAAAGCACTTCCGCCCTATAGTCAGAATGCGGCACGTACTCCATAAGTTTAAGGATGTCGTTCGGATTGAGATTCTTCCCGTTCTGTTGATGCAGCTTCTCAAGGTATTTCTCCATCTTTTCATCGGAAAGGATAGAGAGAAAAGAGGGTATTTTATTGCCTACAACGACGATTTCAGCATCTTTAATTTTTCCTTTTCGGTTGCATCTGCCCGCGCGTTGAATGAGCGAATCGGGGTTGCACAACTCGGTGATAAGTAGGTGTGCGTCAAGGTCACATCCGACTTCAATTGCACTTGTTGTGAGAAGTAGGTAACCTTCATTTTTGTCTTCACGTTCTTTTAGTTCACCGTAAACTTTCTTGCGTTGTTGATTGGAAAGCCGGCCGTGGTAAAGGAAGATGTTCTCATCACCTTTCTGCTCTTTCAGGTGCTTATAAGCTGGGATAAGGTTCTTAACCGTTTCAATAGTGACAATAATTCGCTTATCTGATTTGTAGTGTTCAGATACAGAGGCACAGATTTTGTCTGTAACCTCTTTGGGTCTCGCAGCAATATACTTAAGTGCCTTGTTTGGATGAGGTCTGCTCTGACACCGCTCAAGTTCTTGCTGCTCAGTCTCCGTGGTATAGTCAACAGAGTCCAAAAAATGTAATTCTTTCTGGTAGGTCTCAGGCATTGTCGCTGTCATTACAACCATATCTAAGTTGACTTTGTAGAGTGCTTTAATGAGACGTTCAAAATTAACAAACGCAACCTGATCGTAGGCATGCACCTCATCAAAACAGAACAGATTGTGACGTTGACTGTGGTGAATTCGGAATGGGAAAATATAAGATTTTTTAGGTTCACCGAATCCGAAAAAACGATATAAGAATTTGTCAAATGTTGTAAGGATAACATCACCATCGTAGAGGTGACGTTTTCCTGTTTCCAATTTTTTTCCATTTTCAAAAACGGTGCGGGATGCCTCAGAGCCTCTGTCAACTACAAGTGCGTAAGGTCTGTCAGTCTTTTCTGATGCACGTTGAAGATATTCTTCACACCGACTAATCTGGTCGTCAACGAGACTGCGTGATGGAAATATGAGAAACAAACGGCGATCAGAATCAAGACTTGGAATGAGTACCGCCTCCGTTTTTCCGCTGCCTGTGGGAGCTTTGAGCAGAAGGGCAGGATTATTCTTTTTTGGAGCAATGTGATCGAAAAGTTCTTCCTGCATCGGATTTGGACCATCTTCGAATTTTGTAAACTTTTGATATGCCTCTAATGCGCTTTGCATAAAATCATCTCCTTTTGTTGACAATCTGTATCTTTGTGGGAATTAACAATCATTTTACGGAGAAAGTTCACCCCTTTTTCCCAATTACCTTTTTCCAAAGCTTCAGATATTTGACTACGGTCTTTTGCTGGAACATCAAATTTATAATATTCAAGTGGTAGACAGATTTCTTCCTCACCAAATGGATAAGGGTTAACCTCAATAGTTTTCGCATCCTCATGCATTCGCGAGTGAAAATCCATAAAGACGCGCGGCTGCACATCCATCATGAAAGCGTAAGTCTCAAGTTCTGCCTCAATTTGATCGCACATCTCCAAGATATAGAGGTCAATTGGAAATCTCTTTATTTCTTCATCAGAATACTGTTTCAATGCTCTGAGTTGTGCTTGTGCATTGACAATACCTTCAACAGAGAATTCGTGATGGAGTCGGATAAGCAATTCAACATAGCGATCATCATCGGAAACCTTAAACCGGTGTCCAGCGAAGGAATAACCCAGAGATTTACGCCCGTTATCCTTCCAACTTTGATAGGTTACGCGGAAGGTTTCAGGTTTAGCATTATCATGTTTCTCCGCGGCGCGTATCAGAAGATTGCGAGTTTCTACTGCATTCCGTTTAAATTTTGGGTAAAAATCCGACTGAAATTTTTCCACTAATGTAACGACGTTTTCAACATGGCTATCCAATGTAAGAACGGTAACTTTTTTTACATCCGGTCCGCTATCAGGCTCAAAAAAGACCCTTCCAACTTTAAGATTATTTTTTTCATTAGCCATTTTCCTCTCCTTTCCACAATTCATCAATAAAGAGTTTCGGAAGATGAACGTTCCCATCGGTATAATAATCAAGTTCTATTTCTCCGCTTACCTCACCGGCAACAAATGGAACGAACCCCTTAATATTACTTGGCTCTGGTTGTTCAAGGTTAGTATTTTCAGATGCACCTTCTCCCCATGCGTACCGATAAAGTGGAAATGCCTCACATGGAACTCCGACGAGTGCCGTACCGGGCAGAAGCGTATCGGGTTTGGTTTTCACCTGTTTCAAAACGATTTCAGTCGGTCCACTAATCCTATCCACAAAAGCGTATCCTTCTTTGCCGATTTTACAACCAAAGTTTTTTACTGTCTTCAATTGGCTTAAAAGTTCTTTGTCTTCCGATACCACATAACCGACGAGCTTTTCTGTGAAAAGATATTCCCATGTATGAAGTTGATAAACTTCTTTCGTGGATTGGTGCCGAACGATTCGCGAGAAGGCGTTATGGTTGAAAGATCTAATTCCTTGACGTTTCGTCGTATGGACCCGGTATCTGCGTGCCTTTGGATACGCACCGAGCGGACAAAGTTGAGGTGGCAAGGCGTAGTAATCTGGATCTTTGACAGTGGTTTCCGGTAGATGTCCAGCTTCCAGCAATTTTAATCGGCACAAAAAACCGGACATCGTTGTCGGTGGTAGAAACGGGTACGTACTGATGTGCAAGATAGACGAAGGCATCCGTCTAAACGTCAATCCCGATGTCGGTTTAATTATCAGTTTCAGCATCCACATTATTGAGTGCCTCCTCCTCAAACTTAGTTAGATACTCTGATAGTTTGGCAATAGCGGCATCTCCGATATATCGTTGAAAATTTCCCTCTGTCAATTCATCGGTTGGTTCTTGTTCCTTCCCTGCTACTGAAAAGGCAGCCTTTCTAAACTGTTTTTTCGCCTCTTCAACTTCTGTAATACTTGGCGAAACTACGGGACGTTTACCGAGCGGTGCAAGATACCGATCAACAACAATCCACGGTTCTTCTTTATCTTCTCTGACAAGCGGTGCATCATAAATTTTAACACCCTTCGGATTACCTGCTCCTAAGCGAGCCAATGCACTCATGAACGCATAAGCTACAGTGGAAAATTCACTGTCTGTCATACTCAAACAGTGATTGTAGACAGGATACAAAAGTCCTGGTTGGTTATATTCTCGTTTAAAAGGAGTCGGTGTCGGCTCTGATTCAGGAGGTTTACGTATCATTGACGGATGCATTGCACGTTGCTTTTCTTCAGGTCCCAACTCTTGAATCGCCACACCTCCACTATGCGTTAGTCTCCCAATAAGGGTTGTTGCAGGACGTTTTTCATTTTCACCTTCAACTTCGGTTGTACTTGTGATAAGACCCCCAAAAACACGACAGATTGGACACTCTGCCTTACTGCACGTATGCGGAATGCCGCAGTTTAAGGTGTCGCCAAGTAGCCCATTACCTTTTGGTGCCCAAATTAACGTTCGGCGTTCAACACCACGACGCTTTGTCGGAGAGAGATAGCATTTCTCAAGTTCACTTTCCTCGCCACCGTTATTAGGTAATGGGATAGTGACTGTTTCAACTATGTTAACATTCACTTGTGTCTCATGCCCAAAATAGAGTTCTTGACCACCTTCAAAAAATGCGTAAATGTCAAAGTTAAAACGCTGTTTATCCGAATAATCTTCAAGTCCTGATTTTACTTTACTTGCCATTAGTTTAATCTCCTTTTTGATTGAATAGGGAAGCGAACTTCGCGTGAAGGTTCAGTTTGAGTTGATAAGATAACTTCCTCTGCTGTGCTTTCTTGCAGTATTTCTGCGATATAGCGGCATAGGCGTTGAGAATATCGTCAAAGAAAATTGTTAGTGACTCTTGCCCTTTGTCGGTGTGCCCCTTGCGGTCAGATATATCCAATTTGAGTGTGTCTTCCAACAATCGCTTCGCCTCAGCGTAACAGAAATAGTTGTCATCGTTGCAGTACATCGTAGCACGTGTGCCGGGAAGAACATCAGAGGCTTCATAATTGAAAAAACTCGGATTTACAACTTTCTCAATAAGTTTTTTGACTTCCCGCTGCACTGTGTCAGGACTCTCCTTCTTTCTCAGTTCACCACGGAGATAGTCACAATAAGCATAAGTTAACCCTGTGAGAGCGGCTACATCACGATAAAATTCTGATTGTTTTGTCATCAGTTTATCTCCTTTTGAGGATTGTTCAAGTAAATCACAGTGTTTTTTACGGAGCTCCTCAAGACTCCGCTTTTCACTGTATGAACTGTCATAGAGCGGTGCGACTTCCGGGTATTCTGCAGTTACGAGTTTGTATATGGCAGAGATTACCTCGTCTTTCTGGATGAGTCGAATTGCTTGACCGAGTGGAATATTATCTTTGCTGTTTACGATGATGCGTGGCTTAAAACTCTCATTAAGGTAACTGAGCCAAACCAAATGTCGCGTTGGTAACGAAATCTCCGATTCGCCTGCAAAGAGTGTAAACTGAGTCCTTTCGAGCGCGTTAGAAGGAAGCGTCTGTGCAACCCGCCAAAGAGTATACTGCACTTGTCCAATCTTTTCTGACACGGGTGCTGAACCTACAAAATCATTGCACTTAATCAGTAAATACCGTCCGGCAATTAGGTTCAATTCACCAAGTGTCAGCATTTGAAGGTATTTTTCAGTGGAAACCAATTTGTCCTCTTCGTCGAGATACGAAAGGCAAACGATGATCGATCCCTCTGCAAATTTAATCGGACAACCGAAAGCGACAGCCAGGCAATCAAAGCATATAGAGGGTTGAGCTTGTCCAGTGCCAGACTGCAATCTTTGTGAAGGATCTGAGAAAACAAACCTGTTTGCCTCCAATTTACCCTCAAAACCCCGGGTTTCGATTTTGGGAGGCAAATGTCTGCCGCAGCTGTAGCACCGATTTTTAGCTGTATCTCCAGCAGTATGTACGGAATCTTGTTCGATCTCGTCAATTGAAGCAAGTGGGCACTTTAGGGGTCGAATATGTTCGCTTAGAATGCCAATAATCTTATCTTCAATTTTTCCTTTTTGGGAGCGAAGTTTTACTGTGCCGTAAGAAAATTGGGTTGAGCCAGTTCGGTTAAACCGGAGAGAAAGCCTCAAAGCCTCATCAAAAAGCCTTACTAATTTATCAGAACCTTGAGCATTTGTCTGCATTTCATTACGCAATTCGGTTAAAAGTCGCTTTAGTTCTTTTCTGTTTTCTATTGCAGCAGCCTTCCGATCTTCGTCCGTTTTGGCTTTTCTATAGTTGTCAGGGTACCGAACAACTCTTTCTTCAAGCGTAGCAATATAAAACGCAGCTTGCCAAAGTTTCATATCCTCTGTCACCGATGGAAAGTGAACATAGCCAAAACCTCTGTTAGTTAGTTTCATGCTATTCATGAACAGCGTAAAAGATTTATATAATTCCTCTTCCGAGTAAGCAAATTGAATGAATCGCTGCCATGCCTCTTCAAGTTGAAAATCTGTGTCCGGAATAAACAAAATGAACATCAGACGGTTTTCAGAAAGACGAATAGCAAATTTATTTTTTTGTAGGTATTCTACGAACCGCTCAATTAGCGTGTCATAAGCAAGCCGAATCTGCATCTCTTGTGGTAGCACGGTGCGGTGATAATTAAAAATTTTACCAATTGGATTTCCCCCAAACTGGATAACCTCGTTTTCATCTACAACAAGCTCTTTAATTGGATCTGTAGATTGTTTCTTATCATAATGCTCCGCATCCCGGATTACCCGCAGGGCGTCCATATCGTTCCACCACCATTTAAGTTGATCATACTTGTTCTCGCGGTCCATCCGATGAACGAATGCCTTAAAATCCAATGTAGACTCACTTAGGTGTGTTGCCGCAAAGTGAGCAGCTAAAATTTTATCTCTTTGTTGATCATCTATAATCATCTTAAAACCTCACTTCCAATTCGCATTATTTTTTAAGTATACCACACCACCAGTCACACAAACCTGTGTCTGTTCAAAAAAATCGCGCTTAATTTTTGTACAATTGCCTTTTTTTCCCAAAAAACTTGACACCACGTGCAAAAAAGTATATACTATAACAGACACCAGAAGTAAAATAGCAGCCGAAAACTGTTGCGTATGCCATGCTGCTTGCTGACCGTTCAGCAAGATAGGTTGCCCACCTTTTTTCATGGTGGTTTTCTGTCGAAGACCAGAAGTAAAAGCGTAGCCGAAAACTGTTGCGTATGCCGTGCTGTCTCCCAGACGGCTGGGAGAATAGGTTACCCACCTCTACACCGAGGTGGTTTTCTGTTTTAAACTTTTTCATCCATCCTTCCATTATCTTCCACCCTTCAATCTTCCGTATACAATGCCACCATCTCGCGTGCTGTTCGAGCAACCCATTCTCGTAATGCCTTCGGTTTAACGACTTCAGCTTCATGTCCCCAACGCAACACCCACCATCCGATTTCGTGCCAGCCAGCGACGGTTGCCTCAAAACGAAGCGTGCCATTATCCAATTCCTGCAGCTGCTGCGTCGGATGCCAATTCACCTCCCGAATCAGCGGAGCGATACGTGGGGCAAACAGGATGACAACATGTGTGTCCGGTCCGAGCATAACATCCCAACTTTTATCAAGATATTTCTGCACAGAGAAATCTTCAGGGATAGTATAACCCGCATGTGTCATATTAAGTGAATCAATACGGTTGATACGAAAGGTGAGAATCTGTTCGAACGTTTCAGATCGTCCAATGACATACCACGCCCGTTTGCGAAACAACACAGCATAAGGTGCAAGCCGATGGCGAACCTTCGTGCCACTGCTAAAAGAATTATACTCTATAGTGACCCGTGTCTTTTCTCGGATTGCTTGGTATAGCATCTCTTTACACTGATCATCTTCATCAGTCGGACTAACTTGTTGTGGTGGTACTTCAATCTGTGAGACAATTTGGTTTAAGGTATCGTTTGTCTGTTTCGGTAAACCGGAAGTAATCTTATGAATTGCACTATTCAGCATCTCAATTGATTGTTTACCCTCCGTTGCCCGATAAAAACTCGCTGCGGTAACCAGTGCAAGTGCTTCTTTAAGATCAAGGTTGAGTGGGGGCAGGAAAAACTCGGATATCATCTCGTATCCTTGTTTACCACGTGGCACAATCATGATTTCCATATCGCGCAAAAGGTCAATATCACGCTGGATGGTCGTTTTGTTGACTTCAAAACGTTCTGCTAACCGAGGACGGGTCCATTTACAAGGTTGACTATGGATAAGACGCGCAACTTCAATGATGCGCGCCATCTGTTTTTTGCGGTACATAATGTCTCTCAAATATAGTCATATTAAAATAGTATACACCATTTCATAAAGATGCATAAGTCCTGATTAACTTTATTGCATCCGCCTAATCCGTGCAGGTGTATCATCACCCCGAATCTCAGATGAAAGGATACGCAAACTCCTATCCTCAATCGGTAATGCCACCTTCACACCACCACGGCGATGCGACTCACGCAGGGCAATAGCGACCTCTAACGCTGCCCGACCATCTTCACCGGAACATTTCGGCGAACCGCCATTCTCAATGGCACTGATGATGTCGTCAAGAATGTCCAACCCCATCCCTTGCATCCGGACCGGATACGGAAACGGACATGTTGCGGGTATACCCCGTCCTCTCCGACCCCCGGGGAGTATGCGTATCAACTCGAACTTTTCAGCATTATTGATAGAACGAATCCGTCCACTTGTACCGATGACATCTACCTCCCACGGTGCTGCGCCACAGGCAGTGCTTCGGAAATATGCTCGGACACCGTTATCAAACACGAGATAGCCGTTTCCCATCAGGTCGTTTTCACCTGCTGCTGCGTCGTCAGATTGCATTTCACCGAAGACCCATGCCACATTGCCACCCGCCATATACCGTAGAATATCAATCGCGTGGCTGCCGTTATGGGATAGACCGCACTGTGCATAAACGGTTACCTGCAGCACATTACCAATTTCACCTTCATCAATGAGTTTTCTCGCCTCGCTAAAGAAGGGGTTCCAACGTCTTGCACAGTTTATTGCCATCACAACACTGTTCTCTTGACAGGCATCTACCATCGTATCCGCTTCTTCAAGACTGAGCGAAATCGGTTTTTCTGCCCAGATACCTTTTACACCTGCGCGTGCCACATCCTGCACGATTGTAGAACGCACACGTGCTGTTGTGCATATACTGACAAGATCAAGGTTTTCCTTTTCTAACATCTCACGATAATCGCTATAGATATGATCCGAACTAAGTCCCCAGCGTTCACCGAAGATTTCAGCCTGTTCAGCGTGTAAATCAGCACCTGCAACCAATTCGGTTTTCGGTGATGTCACATAACTCGGAGCATGACAGTAAGGTAGAAAGAGGGAACCCCCTTGTGTGATTTCATCGTCAAAAGTACTCCCCATGCGTCCTAAACCTATTACACCTGCACGATATGTTGACATGTTATTCTCCTTCGTAAAATGTTGTTCCCGTATTTATATATCAAGTAGTTTCTCATAGACAAGAGCCAGCCATTTGTCTTGTGGCGGTATAAGGTGGGGTTTTGGTTTAAGCGGTGTCCAAAAAGGCTTAAAGATGTAATCTCTATCACTCTTCAATTCCCAAGTATCCGCAGTTTTTTCATCTGTGGACAGATGGAAAAAATGCCTTCTTTTCTGATCACTTATATTTTCAGTCGGTACCCACCCATCAATGATGTAGTCAATGCATTTCGGTTTGAAGTGTTCGTCAAATTCATATTCAATGTAAGTAACGTGTGTGAAGTTATTGTGGGTAGAACGGTAATCAACAGTGAGTCCTCTTGTCAGTTTTTCTTTGTAAGGCACAGCGTTTAAATCTGGTTTGATATAGACTTCGGTAGTATTTATGATTATCCGTTGATGTGCGTTCAGTTCATTCTCCATACACCCGAGATATGCTTCAATTTTTACGTGTTGTAATCCAGTTTCTTCATAGGTTTCACGGACTACTGTCGACTGAATATCTTCACCTGGTTCCACGCTCCCCGCTGGGATTTGGATACCTGCCGTTGGGTGTTTGAATACAAGCAAGGACTTCACTCCGTTTCTTTCTTGTGTGATGAATGCGGAGACTTTTTCTATGGATTCATGCATTGTATTTTTCTAAAGGTCAGGACTTACGCAATACTTTCTTTTGTAGCATAACCTGTTAGGTTGTGCTACCAGAACCATCTGTGTTTTTCCAAGAACTCACATCTAACGGAACGTACTTCGCTCAAAACTGCGTAAGCTCTGAAGGTTTTAAGCGTTGTCTAATTTAACGTGGGTTTGATAAATCAGATTTTCCCAGGCCGGTAGGTTTATGCAAGTGATATTTTGGGAAAAATGAAGTCCATATTCCTATTATCAAACTCACGTTAATTTATGAGGTAACCTGATTACGAAACAGAATCAACATCTAACATAGCGCGTGGTCCATCAATATCATTTTGATCCAACATTCTACGGTATCTGCTCTCTTTTCTGATTGGTTCAGTTCTGTTTGTAGATAGCCAGTGATAACTACTACGATCCTTTAATACTTCAAGGTCTTCTGCTGAAGACTTAAGCCATTGTCTTAACCATTTAACTTTTTTGATGATGTTTTCTACTTCACTTGTTTTGCCTTGATGAACTTCAACATAATAAATTTTGTCTTTATAACCGAAAACATAGTCCCAACGAGGTGCATTCGGATAACGGTTTTTGAGACAGGTATCTATATCAACACTTCCTTTCAAATCACGTGTCGTGTGAGCTTTTATCTTACTGCTATTTTTGCCTAATGCTTGTAATCCATCTTTCAAGCAGTCGCTGATTTCGGTTATACTTTGAACTGCGATGCGAAAACTCACAAATCTGCCCTCCACATAGCTTCAGAAACGACTTCAGAAACTTTAGAACTGAATGCTGTTAACCCACCAAAATCTGATACTGCTTCATCAGGATCTTCAGCATCTAACGTTGAAATATCTTTGACATGGACAATCTTGTCTTGCTGAGCAAAATAATAGGTTTTGAACGTTTTTTCTAACGCCGTTTCTGCTAAAGGTCTTGAAAAGTAATTTGGTTTCAAATCCAACACTTTCAATAGCTGTGTTGGTTCAGCACCTGCTTTAACCAGATATTGAATTGCCCACACTAATTCCAAAACTTGCGAAGAATGCGTTGACACGATGACTTTATACCCGCGTCTCATAAGTTCCAAAAAAACAGTGAGTAGTGCTGAAATTGCTTTGGAGTGTAACCCTATTTCAGGTTCCTCAATAACAACCCAATTGATGCTATTTTTTTTCTGTTCCCCACCCGAGGGCATTAATCGGTATAATCCCATCAACAGTGGCACAAATTCCCGCTGACCAGTTGACCACACCATAAATGGCAATTGGGTACCCGCAACGTCTAAGACAATCCGTTTCCGCAAACCGGAACGATCCAATTTTACTTTAGCCCCTTTAAAAATGCTTTCTCCAATTGCATCACGTATCATTTTGTTCATACGCCCGGTGTGCGGAAATATATCACCTTTACTAAACTCTAAACTCGTTTCTAATAATAGACGCAGATGTTCACTAAATTGCTTAACAACATAGGGGTCACCGATAGCGTAGTCAGTAAAAGGACGGGGCCACCCGTCTTTGAGTGTCATTGCTCGGTGTGCAGGAATCAGGAGGAAGTTTTCCGCTTTTTTCCTGTCTTTTTTAGACAAAGCTTTGTCAAGTTCAAAATCCTCGTCGTCAACGACAATTTTAGTAGTATTGTCCCAAATACCGTCCATCCCTTCACCGAAATAGAGTGATAAAAAATCATTTTTATTCTCATGCCAATCAAAACCGTGTTTTCTAAGGGTCTTCGTAATATCACCGATGTCTAAAACTAACTTTACAAGTTGGAGCAGAATGCTCTTTCCACTCGCTTGTTCACCGACAAATACTGTTAGATCCCCGAATGTAATGTCAGCTTCTTGAATTTGTCCTAATGAAGTAACTGTAAGACGTTTCATGGATACCTACTCCTTTTTAGTTGACTACTGACTTTGAGCATTTGCACTAAGAAAGGCTCTACCTGTTTTATTCTCGGCGCGAAAAACTGCAAGGTTACGTCCCTTCATATCTTTAACTACCCAGTAATGTCCCACATGAGAGGTTTGACTCATAACATAGTTCGGGGCAATTTGCAAATAAAACTGTTCATTGCCTTGATAATCTACCCAATAATATGCTATGTTCTCCTCAGTACTATTCACGAAGATAATTGAAGTTTCAGTGTGATTGGGTCTTGATATTAGATTTTTGATTTGGTTTGGATCCTGTTTCTTCAAGTTAACCCACTTACCATTACCATCGCTATTCGGGTTTAATAATTGCTTATGAAGATCTGCATAAGTCGGAAAACTTGATTGCCATTTAAATTTTGGGGACTCTGAGGGATTGAATATCTTCAGGTGTGATAGGTGGGTACGCATTTTTGCTTTTGTGTATCGCCAGTCTGTATCACCATAGACCTCGGTTAGCAATACAGCAAGTTCAGGGTCATACTTTTTCAACTGTTCCCGAGTTTTGACATGATTATGTAGACTATCATTTCTCCAATTGGTGTTAAACCAGGATTGTGACCCTTCAGCCCAATATTCCTCTCTATTTGTTATAGCATAAGTGCCTTTCCACAATCCCTTTTTTCTTGCAGAATCATAAGCTTTCTTAAGCCGATCATCAAAACTCTGATCAACAGTGTTCAATCCGACTAAATGGATTGCATGACTAAATTCGTGAATTAGTATGTTTTCTCCCTGATAAGGGTCTCCTGGATAATTGAGCAGGTTTTCTTCACCACAACTCACGATGGAGTTTGGACGTCTTGCCCCTAAACCGCGTGCCCGTAGATCCCAATAAAAATTAGGACGTAGGTTTCTATATTCGGGAATTTGTGTTGTCATCTGGTTGTATGCTATGACAACAAAACGCACTTCATTATGAACAAGTGCTTGCAGAATATCCTGACGATGTTCAAGCATCTGCCTAATAAGCCAGGCTGCTTCTTTCAAAGCATAAGGACTCACATTTGCTGATGCCAAAACAGGCAATCCTTCTACATCAATCCATTGCTGATAAAACGGATCCAGATTATACCCCTTACGGACAAAGTCTGGCGGCGGAGATGGTTCAGGAATGTCAAAGTCTCGCTTAGTTTCTGGATTTTGGGTAGGATACAAGATTGCACAACCTGATAAAAGGATGGCCACCCATAGCATCAGAGGCATCAACACGACATGCCGCAAAACACTGCGGACCTTGTTGTGATTTATCCGCGAAGATTTCATAAGGATATTCCTCTCATTGGATCATGTAAAAGGTCTATGCAATTGTAGATGTAGCACATTCTGTTAGATTGTGCCTCTTTGTAGCACATTCATCCTTGCTTGTACTTCTTTCTACAACCCCATTCATACTACATTGTGCCTCTTTGTAGCACATTCTGTTAGATTGTGCCTCTTTGTAGCACATTCATCCTTGATTGTGCTTCTTTCTACAACCCCTATATGCGTCAATTTAGTGATTTTCCCAGGCCGGTAGGTTCGGTTTCCTAACCAATTCAGAATACCATACGCGTATTCTGACGGATCCTTCACGAAAACCTTTATGAACGCAATTGATGCAAAACCAGTTCGGTTAGGAAACCGAACCTACCGGCCTGGGGGTATTATCACTTTCGTATTTCCTTAAATTGATGCCAATGGGGCGGGCACAGAGACCCACCCTATAGATGATTTATAAGATACGCGCTAAGCATAGATATTCTTCATTTGCCAAGCATCCAACGAAACAAGTTGACTGTCTTGACCTTGGGAACGCAACGACACACCGACACTATCTGCTCTATCGGGATAAACACGCATCGCAACGCATTGCAGTCCATTCGCAAAGACCTCAACGACACTCTTGTCTACAAACACACGGAGTTTTAGTGTTTCGTCACCCATAATTGACAATCCACCTGTTTCAGGGGCACGTGAACGCACATCAGGTGCAACCGACGAATATGAGGAATCTATTGTCAGCATACTCTGACGGACATTCTTCTCTGAATTATGGTTTCGGATACCGCGTTCTCTGAAAAATGCGATACGGGTGAACTCCTCTTTATTCGGTGAACGAAGCACATTGAGTTCAACCATCGGAGCACCTTTCGTGTCAATCTCTAATTCAAGCTCCATAGCATTGCCGTTTATGTTCTCTAACACAATTTCTTGATTTGCGGGTAACGTCGTCGCATTGACATGTTGATGGTCATGCCGCAAAGATTCAATATCACCAGCAGGTTCAACACCGAGTTCGTCTCTTGAGAGAAGTGTCAGACGACGGGGTAAGGTCATTATCTGATTCCAACCCTTCGTAGGTTTCGCGGGGTTCATGTTGTAGATTACGATGACACCGCCTTCACCATCAGGTGTTGCGGAAGGTGCATGAACACCGGCAGGGGATGCTGGACCGAAATTGTTCTTCGCACCACCTGTTACGACGAACTTATCGCGGGCTTTATCATAATCACCAAGTAGATATTGTCCACCGCTCATGTGGCTGAAGAATAGGAGGATATGTTTGTCGCCGATGTGCCAAAAATAGGGACATGCGCCATCATCACCGACCAAGGTATACTGGTCGTCTTCAACGAATGGATGTAAATAAACCCAGTTCGCCAAGTCGGCAGAACGGAGCAAGAAATTTGCTCTGACAGGTCTACCCCCTGGTCCGTGAGGCAGTGTTCCGCCAGATAAGGAATAGTACATATCATCCTTTTTCCAGATACACGGATCAAAGACACGATAAACAGGAGCTGTACCATCTGCATGCCTGGAAGGGATGACAGCTTTACCTGAGACCTTTTCCCAATTCAGCAGGAGCGGATCGCTGGACACTGCAACCATGTTACCGACTACCGTACCGTGATACATCGCAATCACACGGTCCTCTTCAACAAGCGTTGAACCGGAGAAGCAGCACCGTTCGGGATTGGGATAAATGGCATAAGGTAGGTCACGCCAGTGGATGAGGTCATCACTGATTGCGTGTCCCCAGTGTTGTCGTGTATCTTCGGGTGGATATGCTTGGTAGAATAGATGCCATCTTCCCTGCCAGAAGCAGAGTCCATTGGGATCGTTTAGCATCGCTTCAGGGTTGATGTAATGATAGATGGGACGGTGTGGATCCCCTTCGTACGTTTTCCTATAGGCGATCAACCGTTGCATCAACGGATTTGTCTTGAGTTGTTCTTCCTGTTCTTCCAACGTTTCCGCGAAGGTATAGTGCGGCACTTTGGATGTGAAATCTTCGTTAGCCATAGTTCTCCTCTGCAAAATTTCTATGAGATTTATAGTGCTTAATATAGCAGGTTATGCGTTGCTTGTCCAGAAAATCTGAATCACGGAAGGGTGGAAGAGTGGAAGGATGGAAGGGCGGAATGTAGATATTGTGTTGGCGTAATATTCTCTTTCGCAACCTTGTAATACTCAGGCATTATCTCAATACCGACAGAATTCCGTGATAACTTTTGAGCGACCTGACAAGTCGTCCCAGAACCGGCAAATGGGTCAAGCACCCAATCGTTCTCTTTCGTGAACAACTTAATAAACCACTCAGGCAGCGTCTTTGGAAAAACGGCACTATGATTGCGATTACCCGTTTCTGTTGCTAAATGCAGAACATTCGTCGGATACGCCATCTTTCTGTCTAACCAGTTTGAAACATTCTTACCAAAACCGCTCCCGACCTTTGATATATCACGGTTTTTATCAGTTTCACTGAGGTTCTTTAGTCTCTTCTTTGCCCAATCTCCCATCGGAACCATAACGGACTCTTGATACATATTGAATTTCTTGTCCTTGTTAAATTGCAAACATCTTTCCCATGCGTCTCTAAATCGGTTTGGCCATTTTCCTGGATAACTGTTTTTCTTGTGCCAGATGAACTCTTCAGTCCACAACCATCCCTGCTTTTTCATCTCAAGTATCAGCTCAATTACGTATGTATGTCGTTCCCCGTTGACAGCTTTCTCCTTAATGTTCAAAATGAATGTCCCAGACGGTTTCAGTACCCTAAGAAACTGTTCAGCGCGGGGCATGAACCAATCCACATATTCATTCGGATTTATACCACCGTAAGTCTTGGTTCGACGGTCTGCATAAGGTGGAGATGTTACAATCAGGTCAAATGAATCTGCGTCACAATCGGAGAGAATCTCTAAACAGTCTCCAAGATAAAGGTTCGTGTCAATTGTTTCCATCAAACGATTTTACCTTTGTATATCTTACTGAAAATGACATAAAAACGTTCACAAAATGTTTTCAGATCATCACTTGTAAGTGATAGAGATATAGTATCATATTTACGCCAAGTATTCAATTCTAATTGACCTAATATTCAGGATATGATACGATTTTGAAAACGAATAAATGAATAGACCCAGTCATCAAAGGAGAACGAACAGTGAATACTGCAGGAACAGAGTCAAACGGAAAGGGAAAAATGCATGTCGGTGTTCAAGGAATTGGAACATCTACGAAAGAGTTGGAATTCCTCGTTAGGCACGGTGTGACGCACATGGATGCGTCTGTCAAAAACACCGAACCTGATACTTTGATACAACATAAAAAGGAAGCAGCAGAGGCGGGAGTAAGTCTTGAAATGATCCATATCGGACTTTCCAGAAACATCACCCTCGCTAATGACCCGCAACGTGACCAGGATATTGACAAGGTGTGCCAAACAATTGAGAATGCTGGAAAGGCGGGGCTGCGAGGATTGAACTATAACTTTTGCATCCTTAACCATCAGCGAACCGGCAGAACACCCGGTCGTGGCGGGTCTACTTATAGCAGTTTTGACATCTCCAAATTTGATAACGAAACCCTATCAGATGCAGGTGAAGTAAGTCGCGAAGAAGCATTTGACAGGATCGCCTATTTCATTGAACGTGTTATACCTGTTGCAGAAGAGAGTAAGGTACAGTTAGCGTGTCACCTTAATGACCCGCCAGCCCCCATCTTGAAAGGTGTTGAACGGTGGAATTATCCCGTTTTTGAAGGATTGAAACGCTTTATAGAAATATCAGATAGTCCATATCACGGCTTTAATTTCTGCTGTGGAACAGCCTCTGAAGGTTTAGAGGATCCGGGAACAGAGCTCTACGAGATAATTCACTACTTCGGTCAGAAAAAGAGGATATTCAACGTTCATTTTCGGAACATTCGAGGTGGATTGCACAATTTTCAAGAAGTTTGGCCCGATGAAGGCGATGTGGATATGCACAAGGTCATGCAAACACTGCATGATGTGGAATACCCCTATATGGTCATGCCGGACCACGCACCTTCACACCCAGACGACACATCGCCACCCGGTGTTGCCGGACGTGTGCGACAAGCATGGGCATTTCAATTCGGATATATCATTGCGCTAATTCAGGCCGTGAAATCGGAATAGTCCATAGTTCAATCAACTTGAATTTCCTAATATGTATCAACGCGATCACCGCTGCAGACTGCACAAGAAATTCGCTGTCAAATGCTTCGCTGAATGAAACGGAAAATAGCACAATCTGGAAGAATGTGCTACAATAAAGAAAAAATGAAAGAGAATGGCAAAATCTGGAAAAATGTGCTACAATAAAGAAAAAATGAAAGAGGCAGAAAATCCTGAAACTTTTGTCCCTACGAGTGATTGATAATAGGTGATTTCCAGTTTAGGAGCTAAATGTCAAAAGATTCAAGTACTCAAGAACCGGAAAAACTTAGTTTTTCCGATATCCCGATTAAACATTTTCCTGACCGAAGCACGCGCTGGTTGTTCGAAGACAAAGAGTACGTCCGGGACTTGGTAGAAATCGTTGCGAGTGAACTAGCGGTGCGTATTGATTTTAGACGTCTTTCACAGATAGATAGGACTTTTATCCCTGACACTTTACGCGCGCACCAGTCTGATGTAGTGTTTACCGCGCCGTTTCAGACTGAATCGGGAACAGATGAACTGCTAATTTATATTCTTATTGAACATCAGTCCACGGTTGACCCGATAATGGGGTTCCGGGTCCTGTTTTACATGATGCAGATTTGGGATACCCAACGTAGAGAATGGGAGGCAAATAAAGTTCCCAAAAGTCAGTGGCGTTTCCGTCCGATCATTCCAATAGTATATTATACGGGCGAAGATCGGTGGAGCAACCCACTTACACTTGAGGCAATAATGGATATTCCCGATGTGCTTGCGCGGTTTGTTCCAAAATATGATACGCTGTTTCTCAGTGTGAATGAGACGGAGGCAGCAGACCTAAAGGAAACTGACCTTCCATTAGGATGGTTGTTAACAGTTCTTCAACAGAAAAATGCTGATATTGAAACGATAAGCACTACTCTGCTTGAGGCGGTGCCGCACGTTAAGCATCTACATAAGGCGATCACCTATTTGGTTCTGTTTATCTTACATCAGCGACCTGCTGCAGAACACAAAGACTTGATACGACTTGTTGAACAACAGGCACAAGATATGGAGGTAGAAAACATGGCACAATCAATCATTGAAATTTCCAAAGAGGAAGGTATAGAAGAAGGCAGAGAAGAAACAAAACGAGAGGTTATTATCAAGCTGCTGGAAATAAAGTTTGATAATGTCCCCGAATCCATTATCAATAAAATTAACGGCATACAGAGTCTTTCACGTCTTAATTCACTCTTTGAGAAAGCCGCAACCATTGAAACACTTGATGATTTTGAGGCATAAAACTAGCATAGTGAACAACAAGCACACGATAAGACAACTTTAGCAACATTATACAGATGAGATTTGGCGTGTATGATTGAGGCTTGGGCAAATTTTTATACACCCCAATGTTAATGAGCGTGCCGGTAACAGGGTGTGAGATAGCGGCTCAACCACACAACCTATAATCAAGAATATAAAAAAGGAGATAACTATGGCACAAACACCGAACATTGTACTTATTCTCGCTGACGATCACGGCTATGGCGATATTTCCGCACACAACGGTCCCTCAATACAAACACCAAACATTGATAGAATCGCTTCAGAAGGCACAAGATTTACACAATTCTACGCCAATTCCTCTGTCTGTTCTCCGAGTCGCGCATCGCTTATGACTGGACGGTACCCCGATAGAGTCGGTGTTCCCGGTGTCATTCGTACCCATGCACACAACAACTGGGGATATTTTCACCAAGACGCGATCACACTACCTTCAATGCTAAAACAGAGAGATTATCGCACATCACTCATCGGTAAATGGCACTTGGGACTTGAGGATGAAAACCATCCCTGCAAACGAGGTTTTGACCACTTTCACGGCTTCCTCGGCGATATGATGGATGACTATTACACACATCTGCGACATCAAAATAACTATATGCGACACGGATTTGATACGATTGATCCAAGAGGACACGCGACCGACCTCTTCACAGATTGGAGCGTGGATTTTATTCGGACGCATGCACACACATCCCATCCTTTCTTTCTCTATCTTGCATATAACGCACCGCATACACCGATTCAACCCCCCGAAGACTGGATTGCACGCGTGATGGAACGGGATCCGGATATTTCTCCGCAACGCGCAAAATATATCGCACTCGTTGAGCACATGGACCACGGTATAGGACGCGTGCTGGATACACTCAAAGAAACAGACCAACTCTCTAACACGCTCGTGATTTATACATCTGATAACGGTGGGGCAATGCAAGTCGGCGCACATAACGGTCCACTACGCGGGCAGAAAGGTGAGATGTACGAAGGGGGCATACGCGTGCCTACTTGTGCTATGTGGGAAGGACACATCCCCCAAGGACATGTTACGGATCAGGTGGCAATGCTGATGGATATTTACCCAACGCTATGCGATATTGCTGATATACCCATCAATCACGAAATTGAGGGACACTCAATTTGGAATACGTTACAAGGTGAGAAACAAGACCTTTCTGAACGACTTATTTACTGGCTACGTAGAGAAGGAGGAAACCAGTGGATCGGAGAATGCCAACACGCTGTCCGTCGCGGCGATATAAAACTATTGCACAATAGACCTTTTCAACCCTTGGAACTTTATGATCTTTCCAGCGATTCTTTAGAGGCAACTGATATTTCGCAGACAAACAAGAAAGCCTATACAGAGATGAGCCGTTCATTGCAGGAAGAGATACAACAGGCGGGTAGTGTGCCGTGGCAAAAAGGAAATACAGATGGGTAAAGTTATCGGAATTGATTTTGGCACAACATTTTCTGTTATCGCGCACGTCAATGAGCACGGTCAACCTGAGATTATCCCCAATTTAGAAAGTGAACGCATCACCCCATCGGTCATCCTGTTTGAGGACAACCTTGTGACAGTCGGTAAAATTGCCAAGCAGAGTGCAAGGGCGGTTCCTGAACAAATTGTAGAATTTGTCAAACGTGAGATGGGTAAATCTAAAGCAGAGTTCTTTCGTGCATTCAATCAAAAGGAGTATTCCCCTGAGGAACTCTCCGCCCTTGTCTTGAGGAAGCTCAAACAGGATGCTGAAACCTATCTGAATGAAGAGGTTACTGATGCGGTTATCACTGTGCCTGCTTATTTTCACGATGCTGAACGCGAAGCCACACGCAACGCAGGTAAAATCGCTGGACTCAATGTGCTACATGTCATGAATGAACCGACTGCAGCAGCACTCGCTTACGGTATAGACCAGTTAGGTAGCAACCAGAATGTGTTCGTTTTTGACCTTGGTGGTGGAACATTTGATGGAACGATAATGCGGGTGTCAGACTCTGAAATACAGATGCTCGCAACGAACGGGGACCATAGACTCGGCGGTAAGGATTGGGACGATAAAATCATCACACACGTTGCTGAGATGTTTGAAATTGAACACGGAGAAAATCCTTTAGAAGACCTACACACATATCAAGACCTGCAATTGGATGCGATCGGTGCAAAAGAATCTCTGTCATTGCGACAGCGGGCGTTAATCGTTTGCGGCTATAATGGAAAGACAACTCGCGTGGAACTGGAGCGGGGGAAATTTGAGGAACTCACAACCGACCTCCTTGAAAGATGTCGCACTTTATGTGAAGTTGTCCTATCGGAAGCGGAAATGACATGGGAAAACATTGACAAGATACTACTGGTCGGCGGTTCTACGCGTATGCCTATGGTGCAAAATATGATCGCTTCAATTAGTGGAAAGGAGATAAATCCTCATGAAGTCAATCCCGATGAGGTCGTCGCAATAGGCGCAGCAATTCAGGGAACACTCCGCCAAATATCCGAAGGCAACACCGAGACAGAAGATATGCCGGAAGCAGTCATTGAACGGTTCATTGGACCGGACGGTGCACCGAAGGTGACCGTCACGGATGGGGCGACACATAACCTTGGACTCGTCGTCCTAAATGCACTACGCGAGTATATCATACACGTTATGATCCCAAAAATGACACCTGTTCCGTGCGAAATATCTGATAGATTCCTAACGGTAGACCATAATCAACCATCCGTACTGATTGAGGTTGTGCAAGGACTTGAACAGGACCAACCAAGAGACACAATTGAGTTTTTTGAGGAATACAAATTGGGTGAATGTACTTTGGAACTCCCACCCGGTCTGCCGCAAGGTTCTCCAATTGAGGTGAACTATAGCTACAACATAGACCAGAACCTTGAGGTGACAGCAAAATCACTCAACGACGATTCGCCTACTGCTGTATACGATATTTTCTCAATTATCGACAGACCCACTCTCAATGAAGAAGAGGTTGCACAAGCGCAAACCGATCTACGAGACCTTGTCGTTGAATAGTGTATATTGGATTTATTTTCCAGTACTACTGCTGAAAAACGGGTAAACGGATGTCAAAACGTGACGAATTCATTACTATTATCACAGCATTCAGAGCAGCGTCTGCAACTATTTCAGATGAACAACGCAAAGGTCTGCTACGTCAAGCAGTACACAACTACGGACTCTCTGTTGAGGAAGCAACAGAAATCCTACAGTTTTTGGGATTAGTCGTTGGTAGAGAGATAGACTATTTTGATGTGTTAGGTATCTCAGTTGATGCAATACATGGCTTAGATGAAACCACAATCGTGGGGCGTGTTGAAACGGCACACAAGAAACTTTACCGAGAGTCTTTGAACGCTGGTGGACGACCACGTCCAGACGGTCGAACTGAAAACGAATGGCGAACACTTCTAAACCAAGCAAGAGATACACTCATAGATGCAGAAAAACGAAACGCACATATCGCATCGCTGAAGGATGATATACCGCTTGATACTGAAACTTTTTCAAGAGAAGTATCAACAACACCAGAACAGACACCTTCGCTCCCAACGGACTCTATTTCTGATGAAGAACTCTCTCCTACAGAACCAACCCCGAACCTCCCTTTAGAAAAGGATGGTATGGTACTCATTCCTGCCGGCAATTTTCAGATGGGTAGTGAAGAGTTTATAGCGTATAACAACGAAGATCCGATACATACTGTATATCTTGATGCCTTTTATATGGACAAATACCCGGTGACAAATGAAGAATATAAGGAATTTATTGATGCAAATCCACAATGGCATAAACCTCAAAAGTGGTACGAGCGAAGTAGACCAAGTGAAGCTATTCTTAAACAATATCACGATGGGGATTACTTGCACGATTGGAAGTGGGAAGATTATCCACCTGGAAAAGTAGACCATCCAGTAACTTGGGTTAGTTGGTATGCTGCCCTGGCATACTCACAGTGGAAAGGTAAGCGGTTGCCGACTGAAGCTGAATGGGAGAAAGCTGCACGTGGTGGATTAGTGGGGAAAAAGTATCCGTGGGGAAATACTTTAGATATGGAATTTCTTGATAAAGTTCTAAATCTCAATAAGACAACACCCGTTGGTTCATATCCAGCAAATGACTACGGATTGTATGATGTCATAGGGAATGTGTTTGAGTGGTGTCTTGATAGGTGGGATCAAGATTTCTATAAGAACTCACCACAGCAGAATCCTCTTTCAGGTGGCAATATTTCTGATTTAATCAACAATTATAAAAACATTAAGGAAACGCGTGTACTAAGAGGGGGTTCTTGGCCCAAAAATGAACGGGTTGCAGCTCGTTTTAGCTGTTCTCCTCAGTATACATCCTACAACATCGGGTTTCGCTGTGTTAAACCTGTTTCAATAGACGATTATGAGAAGTAGATTATTGAATTCTAAACACCAGGACTTTTTAGCTTTCATCAATGCGTTTAAAGCAGTTTCACCAACTATTTCTGAGGCGCAACGCAAAGGGCTCCTCCGAAGAGGTATAGAGGAACACGGTCTCTCTGTTGATGAAGCTGTTGAAATACTTGACACATCAGGGTTAGTCATCGGAGAACAGGTCAATTACTTAGAAGTGTTAGGTCTGTCAATCTCAGACATTGAAAATCAGAGTGAAGATGAAATAGCACATAAGATCAATGCGGCACACAAAGAACGTTATCGTACTTCGCTAAATGCTGGAGGTCGTCCGCGTGCTGATGGTAAAACAGAGGAACAGTGGCGAATACTCCTAAACCAAGCACACGAAGTCTTGATTGATTCTAAGAGGAGAGATGAACATATTGCAATTCTTCAATACGAAGTCGCAGAACAGTATTCAGCTATTGACGAAACGTCTTCACAAGAATTAACTGACGATGACAAAACTATTCATGAAATATCAGATGTTGACAGGACATCGCTTCAGCAAACAACCCATCAGACTGTTCCGCTTGATATAGATGTACCTCAGGACATGGTTTACATTCCCGCAGGTGAATTCCTGATGGGAAGTGATGTAAAGGAAGCAAAGAAATCTGAGAAACCTGTGCATAATGTCTACACAGATGCATTCTTTATGGACAGATACTTGGTAACAAATGCACAGTTCAAAGCGTTCATTGATGCTAACCCACAGTGGCGTAAACCGCAGCCGTCAACAGATCATATAGATGAAAGATACCATGATGGGGCTTACTTGGAACATTGGCATCAAGATAATTATCCGAGAGGAAAAGATGAACATCCGGTCACAAAAGTGAGTTGGTATGCTGCTACAGCGTATGCACAGTGGATTGGTAAACGCTTGCCAACAGAAGCAGAGTGGGAGAAAGCCGCTCGGGGTGGGTTGGAAAGAATGAAATATCCCTGGGGGAACGCAATTGATACGACAAAGGCTAACTATCTATTCCATAACGGCAGTACAACTCCAGTCGGTCAATATCCTCCAAATAGATATGGACTATATGACATGTGTGGGAATGTTTGGGAATGGTGTCTTGATGCGTATCACGCGAGATTCTATGTAAAGTCACCATCACATAATCCATTTTCTGATAGTATTAGTATGGAAAACGTAATATATTATTTTAGAGAAATCAATACACCTCGTGTATTACGGGGTGGTGCGTGGGGAGTTGAGCCTCAGCGTGTAAGGGTTGCATCTCGGCTAAAGGGGCAACCAGAATACACGATTCAGACCTTCGGTTTTCGTTGCGTAATGGATATTGATTAGCGCAGTACAGATTAGGATAAGACTGATATGAATAAACACGATACGTATAAAACCCTAATTCAGGAATTTAAAGCAGTATCTCCATCCATCACCGAGGCGCAACGCAAAGGGATCCTCCGAAGAGGTATAGAGGAACACGGTCTCTCTGTTGATGAAGCTGTTGAATTACTTGACACATCAGGGTTAGTCATCGGAGAACAGGTCAATTACTTTGAAGTGTTAGGTCTATCAATCTCAGACATTGAAAATCAGAGTGAGGATGAAATTAAGCATCACATCAATGCGGCACACAAAGAACGTTATCGTACTTCGCTAAGTGCTGGAGGTCGTCCGCGTGCTGATGGTAAAACAGAGGAACAGTGGCGAATGCTCCTCAATCAAGCACACGAAATCTTGCTTGATCCGAAGAGAAGAGAGGAACATATTGCATTTCTTCAAAACGAAGTCGCAGAACAGTATTCCGATATTGAGAGGACATCGTTTCAACAAACAACACATCAGACTGTTTCACATGATGTGCCTGATGATATGGTTTACATTCCTGCAGGTGAATTCCTGATGGGGAGTGATGAAAAGGAGGCAGATAACTCTGAAAAACCTGTGCATAGTGTCTACACAGATGCATTCTTTATGGACAGATACTTGGTAACAAATGCACAATTCAAGGATTTCATTGATGCTAACCCAAAGTGGCAAGTTCCCAGGTGGTTAAGAAATACACTTTTTCTGAAATATTGTGATCAGGATTATTTGAAAGACTGGTATACAAGCAACTATCCAAACGGGAAAGCCAACCATCCGGTAAAATGGGTGAGTTGGTATGCAGCAATGGCTTATGCACAATGGGTGGGTAAACGTCTACCAACAGAGGCGGAATGGGAGAAAGCTGCCCGCTGCGGCGTGTCAGGACAAAAATATCCATGGGGTAATACGATTCATGTGAGCAGCGCAAACTACGATAAACATGTAGGTGAAACAACACCTATAGATGCATATCCTCCAAACAAAAACGGTCTATACGATATGGTGGGGAACGTCGCTGAATGGTGCCTTGATGAATGGGATAGCGAATTCTATGTGTCTTCACAAAGTCGTAATCCTATTGCAGGTGGTAGTATAAGTGACATCATAGAAAACCTGAGAAAAACAAGAAAGTCGCGGGTGATACGGGGTGGTTCATGGTACTCTTCAGCGTATGAAGTGAGCATGTCATCGAGAGACAGATTAGAACCTTGGAAAACAGCCAGTACCACCGGATTCCGTTGTGTGAAACCTATTGAATCTTAACGCCTTATTTTGATATAATTTTATAATAAGTCGAATTTAAGAAGAGATTAAACTATGCAAGATCGAGAATCATATATTGACTTCATCAATGCATTTACGACGGTCTCTCCAACGATTTCTGACGAACAACACAAAAGGCTTCTCAATAGAGCGGTGCAATATCACGGTCTTTCTATTGATGAAGCAGTTGAAATCCTCAATGCTGCGGGATTAAGAATTGGTGAAACGGAGAACTATTTTGAGATACTGGGATTCTCCATAGAGGATTTTCAGAACCGTGATAAATTAGAAATTAAGGAACTTGTTGAAGCATCACACAATCAACTTTATCGTACTTCGCTAAATGCCGGAGGTCGTCCGCGTGCTGATGGTAAAACAGAAGAACAGTGGCGAATGCTCCTCAATCAAGCAAGAGATACACTTATTGATCCACAGAAACGCGAAGCACATATTAACATGCTTGGAGATGCTGTATTACCTGTTACCGAACCTGTTCCCCATGAGGAGCTTTCCACCTCAAATCCAATAGATTCAGAACTTACCGATTTACCTTCTGAGGAGGAAGTTGCGGACCCAGAACCAACAGTTTCGCAACGCATAGAAAAAATCTCTGATGAACAGTTTCCTATACCAGAGTCTACCCTGCATCTTCCATCAGAACAGGACGGTATGGTACTGATTCCAGCAAGTGCTTTTGACATGGGCAGCAATGATATTGAGGCGAACAGTGATGAGAAACCTGTCCATACTGTCTACGTCGATTCATTTTATATGGATAAACATCCAGTGACAAATGCAGAATATAAAGCGTTTATTGATGTGAATCCACATTGGCGAAAACCGAATAAATGGTTTGAACGATACAATAATCAAACCGCTACTATTGATGATAGCCATCATGATGGGGACTATTTGAGACATTGGAAAGCGAATATATATCAATATGGGGATGCGGACCATCCAGTTACTTGGGTGAGTTGGTATGCTGCAATGGCTTATGCGCAATGGGTGGGTAAACGTCTACCGACAGAAGCAGAATGGGAAAAAGCTGCCCGCGGCGGGTTAACTGCTCAGAAATATCCTTGGGGACAATCAAGTGATATTAGCAGAGCCAACTACAACTTAATTGCAAATAAGACAACTGCTGTAAATACATATCCACCCAATGAATTCGGATTATATGATATGGTAGGAAATGTCAGAGAATGGTGTCTTGACAAATGGGACAAAGGATTCTATCAAATATCTCCAAACATTAATCCGATCACAGATGGTACTATCAATGAAGTCATGGAACAATTTGAGAGCATACGCACATCCCGCGTCTTACGTGGTGGTTCTTGGGTAAGCATTCCTAAGAACGCTCGGATTGCATATCGATCGGGAAGTCTACCTTATTATACATGCATGAACATCGGATTCCGTTGTGTTAGATCTGCCGAATAATGCCATTTTAAAACCTAAAAACGCACTCTAACGGATGGATAATGCAATCTAATCCATATCATATTGCACTTGACAAAAGTCAGGAAATATCTATAATAGAGATAGATTTCACCATCTATCAATCCTCAAAAATCTACGACATAGATGGCGAGAACGAAGTCGTTATAGGTTTATGTCTATAGCAAAATTTTGAACAAGACTAAGGAGCATAAAAAATGGCAAAACGGATAAAGATCGGGTTGATCGGTTGCGGTATGATATCCGGTTCACACATCAACGGATATCTTGCACACCCACAACATGCGGAAATCGTCGCTGTCTGCGATACAGTTGACGAAAACGCCAAGCGGAGAGCAGAACAGGTGCTTGCAGGTGCAGAAACACGTGCCGAAGAGGCGGCTGCCAACGCAAAGAAAACCGAAAACCCTGAATCACGTGAAAGTTTAAAAGAAAACGCAGCACGATGGTCTGAATATAAAGATAACGGTGTAAAAGTATTCAACGACTTTAATGAGATGATAAAGACATGTGAATTAGATGCCGTTAGTCTTGCTACGCCACCCTTTGTCCATGAAGCACCAACACTCGCAGCTGCAAACGCAGGAAAACATGTCTTCTGTGAAAAACCGATGGCACGCACAGCAACTGAAGCAAGAAATATGCGTGAAGCATGCGACAAAGCAGGCGTCAAACTGGCATACCAGAGCGGCGGAACATGTCTAAATCCTACCAGCTACGCTATACGAGACTACGTTACATCCGGAAAAATCGGTGATGTCCACTACGGCAGGCTCACCAGTTACCGTCTACGCGGCAGACCTAATGTCGACATGTTCGGTTTCGGCAGATGGTTCCTGAATTCCGCCTACAGTGGCGGTGGTACGATATACGACACAGGTGTTTACGACATCAACCGTTCCATCTATCTACTCGGTTCACCTCAACCCGCAACGATTAGTGGGATCGCCTATCGTGGTATGCTCCCAGAATACACTGGAGATGAAATCAACGATGTTGAGGAATTCGCATCTGTTTTCGTCCGATTTACAAACGGTATGTCCTTTACTTATGAACACGGGTGGTCAAGTAACATGGCAGGACAGCCCCAAGGCATCTTCATTTTCGGTTCTAAAGGATCATTCAGTGGGGATAGACTCTTCCTTGAGAAAGGAAAATGGGAAACCGATGACCAAGGGAATCGCAGACGTTATCAAGGGAATCTTGAAGAAACACCGTTAGAATTGCCTGATAGACATTTCCCCGACAAGTTCCGTGATTTTCTCAATGCCTGTAGCAGCGACGCACAACCTGTCAGCAATGGCGATGTTGGTCAGAAGGTCACAGAGATTATGAGTGGTGCCCTACTGTCAGCAAAACTGGGTCGTGAAATTAGCGTGGAAGAGCTTTATGAAATTGAAGCACTCCGGACCGAACCAACGCCAGGTTGGCCCATACCGTTGGGAATTTAACTGAAAGTTATTAAGTAAGGTTGCGTAGATATTAAATCCCAGTTCGGTAGGTTCGGTTTCCTAATCAAGGCAGAATACCACACGCGTATTCTGCCTTATGCGTCAATTTAGCGATTCCCAAGACTATGACTGTAGCACATTCATCCTTGATTGTGCTTCTTTGAGCATCATTCTGTTAGATTATGCCTCTTTTGTAGCACATTCTGTTAGATTGTGCCTCTTTTTGTAGCACATTCTGTTAGATTGTGCCTCTTTTGTAGCACATTCTGTTAGATTATGCCTCTTTTGTAGCACATTCTGTTAGATTGTGCCTCTTTTGTAGCACATTCTGTTAGATTGTGCCTCTATCTACAACATTCATCATTCATTGCCATTCTCTGTCCAACATACATATTGGTAGTGCTACAGTCATGGTCTTTGGAATCGCTTGGTGCTGAAGAAACCTGAGATAGCGTTCTTTCCTTTTCCTAATCGCACCATAGGCAACATTTTAGGTTGACAATTTCGTTATAATTTAGTATCCTTTTAATTAAGGAAATAATCAGATTAATTAAGGAAATAATCAGACGTTCACGGAACAAAAGAATATTTACCTTAAAAAAACTATGATGTGGAGGAACAGATGTGAAGAATTTTGAGTATTTTGAACCGAACACCCTTGCAGAAGCATCCCGCCTGTTTGCAGAAGAACACGCGCAGCTGCTTGCAGGTGGAACAGACCTTATTATCGGCATGAAGGCATACACCGAAACACCGCAGTCTGTCATCAGCCTACAGAACATTCCAGGATTGACCGGTATCACCAAAGATTCAGATGAGAGTATCACCATCGGGGCAATGACGAAAGTACGAGAAGTTGAGTTGTCAGAAGATATACTAAAACACCATACGGCATTGGCAGAAGGCGCATCTGAAATCGGTTCTATCCAGATCCGAAACCTTGCAACTATCGGTGGAAACATTGCACATGCTTCTCCTGCTGCAGACACAGTTGCTGGTCTGCTTGCTGCTGACGCACAAGTCCACATATCAGGTGCTGATGGTGAAAGAACTGTACCGATTAATGAACTTTTCACAGGTCCAGGTCAGACCGTTTTAACACCGGGTGAAATTATAACGCAATTTCGTCTGCCGAGTCCCGCATCTGGTTCCCACTATATTAAACATAAAATCCGTGAAGTGATGGATCTCGCGTTTATAGGTGTAGCTTCCGCTGTTAATGTAGACAATGGCACAATAACAGATGCACGAATTGGACTTGCTGCCGTTGCACCGACCCCGATCCGCGCTATAGCAGCTGAAGAACTACTTAAAGGAAATGAACCTACTGACGAACTTCTGACGCAAGCAGGTGAAGCCGCAGCAGCAGCGAGCAGTCCGATATCCGACCTACGATGCTCTGCTGAACACCGCAAAGAGATGGTTAATGTCCTGACACGGAGAACGCTGCAATACGCATTGGAAAGAGCAAGAAACTAAAAGCATTGATATCTATGATGAGGATAACTCTATCCCACTCACTATAAATAAGGTAAGGAGAAGTATATGACAAAACATCCTGTCAATTTAAAAGTTAACGGAGATGAACACGATCTACTCATAGAACCACGCAAAACCCTTCTTGCGGTGTTACGCGATACAATCGGTTTGACAGGTACTAAAGAAGGATGTAGTACTGGTGATTGTGGTGCATGCACCGTCATCGTTGATGGCAAAGCCGTCACATCATGCATGGTTCTCGGCGTTACCGTCTCTGGAAAAGAAATTACTACCATTGAAGGTTTAGCCAGTGATGGAGAACTTCATCCTATTCAACAAGCATTTATTGATACAGGGGGATATCAGTGTGGATTCTGTACCCCAGGTTTCATTATGGCATCAAAGGTACTTGTAGATGAGAACCCGAACCGAACCGAAGAAGAATTCAGACATGCACTCGGAGGAAACATCTGCCGCTGTACCGGCTACACAAAGATTCTTGAAGCAGTGATACAAGCTGCAGAAGAGATACGGACTGCCTCATAGAGAAGGCACCGATTCTTTATATACAATAAAACAATAAGGAGAAAACATGGCAAAAACACATCGTGGAAAAGGCATAAGACATCTATATGTAGACCCGAACGGCACAGTTCATGAAGGTCTTTATAATAACGGACGAGGTACTTGTCCCATATCTGGTCGCACAGGTGTGAAGTTATTATATGAACATGAGGTTGATGGAAAAACCATTCGTGTTTGCAAAAGAGTTCATGCCGCGATAAAACGTGGAAAAATAGTCCTCTCATCTGCCAACACTGAAACTGAAGAATAGCAGATACCAAGTGTTAAACATATTGAAAGTCAATTCCTACAAATAGCCCTTAACGTGAGTTTGATAAATTAGAACAAATAACTTACGTAGGTTGGGTTGAGGAACGAAACCCAACATCTTAACCCATTATAGAGCAATACATGTCGGGTTTCGTGCCTCAACCCGACCTACAAACATAGCACTTAACAAAGCACTAGGTTTTAATATATTAAAAGTTACTCAGAGTGAAAGGAGACTTGCATGTCAGAATATAGTGTTGTCGGTCAAAAATTACCGCGCGTTGATGCGGTTGAAAAGGTTACAGGTGCAGCACAATACGGTGCCGATGTCCATCCGCCAGGGATGCTCTACGGCAAAATCGTCCGAAGCAAACATCCACACGCGAACATCCTTAGCATTGACACAAGCGAAGCAGAAAAACTGCCCGGTGTCAGAGCGATAATTACGCAAGACGATGTTCCCAGCGGACGCCGAGTCTTTGCAACGCATAAAGTGCTATATTTAGGTGAACCCCTCGCCGCCATCGCTGCGACCGACCCGGATATAGCCGAAGAAGCTGCTGAACTGATCAAGATTGAATATGAAATCTTACCGAGCGTGCAAGACGTTACGGAATCGATTAAGTCTTCCGCGCCACGTCTACACGGTGATGAAACAAAGGACGGTCCAAATCGTCGCTCTATCAATGCCAAGATCAAAGAACTATCAAGTGATCAAGAGAATAACAGTGCTGAAATCCGAAAACTTGAGGTAGAATTAGAGAAATATACTGATGAAGTCTATTATAATATCTCCGCAGAGACGCACACCGAAGCGGGAGATGTAGAAAAAGGATTTGAAGAATGTGATGTCGTCGTTGAAGACACCTACGTAATTCCGCGTGTCCACCAGACCTATATGGAACCGCATGTATCCGTTGCAAGTGCAGACTCCTCTGGTAAGATTACCGTCTGGGCATCTACGCAAGGTCCGTTCGCTATCCGTTCAGGTATTGCTGGCACACTTGGCATTCCGCTAACACAAATTAATGTCATCGGCACAACGATGGGTGGTGGTTTTGGCGGTCGCTTTGGTGTGATTATCACACACGTTCCCGCAGTCTTGCTATCTCAGAAATCCGGAAGACCTGTCCGTGTGCAAATGACCCGTGAAGAGGAATTTCTTGATGGTAGACCCGCACCCGGATGTGTTATCAAACTGAAAACCGGTGCTACAAAAGAAGGACATATCCTTGCCCGACAGGCACTTGCATTTTGGGATTCCGGTTCTGTGTCAGGTGCATCCATAGGAAGCACGATTCGCGTTCGTGGTGTCTACAAGATTCCAAATATCAAAGTAGACGCTTACGGCGTACATACGAACAAATCTGGCACTGCTGCCTATAGGGCACCCGGTGCACCACAAGCAATTTTCGCTGGTGAATCACAACTTGATGAGATCGCTGAACGTATCGGAATGGATCCAGTAGAATTCCGACTGATGAATATGCGTGAAGAAGGAGACTCTGTCCCTGCAGGTGGAACCGAACCGAAAGTCGGATACAAAGAAACTTTGGAAGCAGTCGCTAACGCTGCAGGATGGTGGGAGCGTGAAGCAGATGAAAACCAAGGTTGGGGTGTCGCTGTTGGTGATTGGACCAACGGTTGTGGTCCAGGTGGCGTCTATGTCTCTGTCCACGAAGATGGAAGCGTGCGAATTTTCCACGGATCAATGGACATCACGGGAACGGATACAGCCATCACACAAATTATTGCAGAAATCTTGACCGTCCCATATCAAAGCGTAACAATTCGGCGCGGAGACACAGATTCAGCACCCTATTCAACAGGTTCTGGTGGAAGTGTCGTTACATTCACGATGGGTAACACCGCAAAACTCGCTGCCGAAGACGCGCATAGGCGGATTCTTGAACTCGCAGCGGAAAGACTCAACACTGACCAGGATAACCTTGAACTGAAAGATGGTGCTGTTCATGTTGTCACAGCAGATCCCCCGAAGTCAATCTCTTTAGGTGAACTGGCAGCATATAGCCTTTCAACAACAGGGGGTCCCATCGTTGGGAAAGGTTCTTTTGCACGGCAACCGAGTACACCTGCACTCGCAGCACAGATAGCAAAAGTAGAAGTAGACCCCGATACCGGTAGGACAAGGGTGTTAAAACTCGTTGCTTCTCAGGATGTCGGATTCGCTATCAATCCGATGGCAGTTGAAGGACAAATTGAAGGCGGGGTAGTGCAAGGGTACGCATGGGCAATGATGGAAGAGATGCAATACAACGAGAACGGAAACGTCAATCCAGGATTCGTTGATTACCGTGTTCCAACCTCTGCAGACCTGCCGACAGTGGAATCGGTTATTGTTGAAGTGCCAGCACCGAATGGTCCCTACGGTGCCAAAGGTGTTGGAGAACCCCCTATCACGCCGACATTGGCAACAATGGCAAACGCTGTCAAAGATGCCATCGGTATCCGTGTTAGCGAACTGCCGATTAAACCTGAAAAGGTCGTTGAAGCCTTGAAAAACAACGGACATGGTGCGTAATTTCTTTCAGAACTTACGCACTCCCCTGGTAGGTGCGGTTTCCTAACCGCACCTACCAGGTTGGGCTTATTGAGGAGATCAAAATGAAAGAAAAACCTGAACCCCAAACCGATCCTGTCCTTGAAGAAATCTATCGAATGAAAGAAGAATTTAATGCCCAATTCAATTCATTGGAAGAACTCAATGCTTATCTGAAAGAAATCAATGCACAGGAAAAAGCACGTGGCAGGAAATATATCCCCGCACCACCACCGCCCCCTGACTTTGAAGAAAGAATAGAAAAAGCTTATAAAGAACTTGGAATCGTAAGGAAATCTGAAAATAAAGTTTCTGATGAGCAGTTGTAAATCTGCCTCTTACACATTATATATAGATCATCCATATTAGGAAAACAAGGAACTTATGTTTGGTGAAATTAGAAACGAACACGGCGAACACCTTGACTACACATATCACAAAGGTAAAGACAACAGGATCGTAGTAATAGGACACGGTGTTACTGGCAATAAAGATAGACCTGCTCTCATCGCTTTAGCAGAAGGACTCGCGGATGCTGGTATCTCTGCTTTACGTTTCTCATTCTCCGGTAACGGTGAATCAGAAGGTAAATTCACAGACTCCACTATCACAAAGGAGGTGGCAGACCTCGGCAGTGTCCTCGATGTTCTCAACGACTACAAAGTCTGCTACGTTGGACATAGTATGGGTGGGGCAGTCGGTGTGCTACGTGCCGCTACCGATGAACGCATTCAAGTCCTCGTCTCTTTAGCAGGGATGGTACATACAAAAGAGTTTGCTAAACGAGAATTCGGAGATGTGACACCCGATAAAGGCTTTATGTGGGATGAACCCGATTGTCCACTCTCAAAAGCCTATATGGACGACATGGCAACGATTGATAGTGTTGCAAAAAAAGCAAGTAAATTCGCTGTTCCGTGGTTATTAGTTCACGGTACAGAAGACGATATCGTTCCGCTTCAGGATAGCATTGATATTCTTAATTACGCAAACGAACCGACAGAACTTCTTGAACTTCCCGGTGTAGACCACGTTTTTTCTGGTGATTCATCCACTATTATGGTAGAAAAAGTTGTCACGTGGATTAGCAAAAAGTTATGAGGAATCAGTAATGAATTGGAGGAATTGTGATGCATTGGATGGAGTGGGTTATAGTTGGTACGCTTGTAACATTCTTTGTTGGCCTTGGAATAGTAATAGGTACTGCTATTAGACATGCCAAGAAAGGTTAACTAAAACACATTATTTAAGACTGGCAATGGTGAGACATAAGGCACTTACTGTTTTCTACGGTCTTATTGCGATTTTGGAGAATTTATTATGTCAACACCCCGTATCTCAGTATCAAGTTGGAGTTTGCATCGGCAACTCGGTAAACCTGGATTTACAGGTCCAGCACACGACATGCAAATCCCTGCTGAAACACATAACAAGGGTCCCATTCCACTCTTAGACTTACCCAAACACATAGCCGAATTTGGTATAAATACTATGGAGTTGTGCCATTTTCATCTGCCATCAGTTGAGAAAACGTACCTATTAGAATTACGTGCTGCACTCCAAGATGCAGACGTTGAACTATTCTCTTTGCTAATTGACGAAGGTGATATTACGCATCCATCTAATGCAGAACGTGACATTGCTTGGATAGAAAAATGGATTGACATCGCTGGGGAACTCGGTGCAAAGTGTGCACGCGTGATCGGTGGCAAAGCAGAACCGACTAAGGAAACATTGACACAAAGTCAAAACGTATTATCTAAACTCACAGAACGTGCTGATACGGCAGGTATCCGCTTGATGACTGAAAACTGGTTCTCTATCTTTTCTACACCAGAAAATGTGATGACTATTTTAGACCAATTAGATGGTAAAGTTGGACTCTGTTTAGATTTTGGGAACTGGCGGGGTGAAACAAAGTATACGAACCTTGCTGAAATCGCCCCTTTAGCAGAATCGTGTCATACGAAAGCACATTTCACGGCACCGCGCGAAATAGACAAAGAAGATTATATCCAATGCCTTGAACTCACAAAGAATGCCGGTTTCTCGGGCCCACACACCCTCATCTACGACGGACCTGGTGATGATGAATGGGAAGGTCTGGCAATTGAACGCGAGGTAGTGAACCCATACCTTGACTAAATTGGAGGATTTGCGGAAAAAATATGTTCTCACTGACAAAAACACGACACAGTCTAACAATCGCCTGGCATGACCAACAGGTATTAGGATACCACTTTCCTGAAGATGGCAACCGTCCCTTTTGTCATCCACTGAACCTACCCGGCGCACCCCCTCTCACCATGAACGAACCCGGAGATCACGTCCATCATCAAGGTTTATGGGTCGCGTGGAAAATGGTAAACGATGTTAATTTCTGGGAACAACCCGCACCAAGTGCTGACCCGAGAGGTTTCGGTAAAATCGTTCATCAACGCATTGTTTCGCTAAACACCGCTCCCGACAGTGCAAGTATATTAACAGAAAACGCATGGATAGATTGGCAAGGTAGAACACACCTCAATGAGACAAGAAGAATAACCGTTCATTCTCCATCTGACAATAGTATGCAAATGGCTGTAGGTTTGACACTTCGTGCGACCGAACGTGATGTAGTGCTTGATCTCCGTCGCGGTGATCCTGGTGGGATGGGTAGATACTACAGCGGTATGGCAATCCGATTTGACAATAGCATCACACCCGGTAAACTCTTAGATGCTGATGGACGCACCGAACCGATGGACATCTTCGGTAAACAGAGCAAATGGTGCAGTTTCACATCGCAACATCCCGCTGACAATGAAACCTACGGTATTGCTATCATAGACCACCCCGACAATCCCCGTCATCCGACACCGTGGTGGGTCCGCAACCGGGAAAACTACTGCTTAATCCATCCCTCACCTGTCTATCATGAACCGTTTCGGCTTGCTCCTGATGAGTCTTTGACGTTGCGGTATCGCGTTGTTCTTTACCGTGGGCAACCTGATTCAGCATTGTTTGAGTAAATGCCTACTTGTGAAATCCCCGGTGTAAATAGTCATGGCAAACAGCGAAAATACAATTACCAGCGCCTTTGTAAACGTGCTACGTCCGATGAGAGATGCATGGCGTGTTAACGAACAAATTACAAGACCTTTCCTAAATGCGACAACGAAACCTGATGTAATTGTCACCGAAACAGGACGAAACCCAATCGTCATTGAAGTGAAAATTGACGGTAACACTCCAAATCTTACCGGAATGACACAGGCAACAGCACATTTTGGAATGATGCTTGATCCCAACGTTTTCTCCGGTCTTACCTATGATACCGTTGAGAATGTCCTACGAGTCCGCATGCCTGTCCGATTCAAAACGATGCCACAAGGAAACATTGACGCAGAAATGCGAACTGCTGAAGATATTGCTTACATGCTTATCAACAGACCAAAACCTGAAAACGAAGCAGAACCTGATTCAGATCTATTCATCTATGAAGCGAAAGAAACAGAACAGGATAACGAAGCAGAACCTGAACGTTTTCCAAAAAAAGGATGGTTAAAAGGTAGTGTAGCCGACATCGCAACCGCTATTCGTGTTGGAGCAACCCCTATCTCTAAAATTAATGCCGCAGCGAATCTGTTAGAAGCACGGATAGAGATTGCCGCGCAGCAGCTTGAGGAAGCAATTTCAGAACGCCCTGGTATCGGCGAAGAAATTGAGGGGATTCTCTTTCAAAAATCTGGTGAACAAACTTCTCGGATGGCAATGCTAATTATTACCAACGCCTTTGTGTTTCAGAGCGCACTTGCCGGTAAATCCGAAATGAAAGATGTTCTATCCCTTAAACGGATGCTGTCCAACAATGCAAAACGGCTCCGTTATGACCAAGTCCTTGCAGGATGGAACGTTATTCTCAACGTAAACTATCGTCCGATTTTCTATGTTGCGAAACGACTCATTGAAGCAATCGCAACCGATGACGAACTGGTTGATAGAGTGTTAGGGACGCTTTGTCGTGCAGCAAAGGAATTAGTTGACCAACGACTCACGCAGGTCCACGAACTCGCTGGCACTGTTTTTCAACGACTTATTGTTGACAGAAAGTATGTTAAAGCAAACTATACGCGCCTTGAATCCGTTTCCTTATTGTCTGCTCTGGTACTGCCGAAGACACAAGAGAACGTAAGCGAATTGAAGGTCGCTGATTTTGCTTGTGGGACAGGTTCACTGCTCAACGGTACATACCAACGCATCCTTGAACTTCACGAACAAGCTGGCGGAAAAGGCAGCCGCATTCACACAAAGATGGTAGAGAATAATCTTGTTGGATGTGATATTATGCCAAATGCAAGCCACTTAACCGCTTCTCTCTTGACAAGTACCTACCCTGACCTGAAAATCGGTAACACCCGAATCTATACAATGCCTTACGGAAGACAAATAGATGGAATTTACGCCCTCGGTGCACTCGATCTATTTGATGAACCTGAAGCAACGATACCCCTTCCAATGATGGGTACTGAGATTCAACAAATCGGTGGAGAAGACGACATGACTGTGGTAACAGAACACGAGTTTCAACATAATGAATTTGATATTGTTGTCCTAAATCCTCCGTTTACCAGACCCGACTCCGATCCGAACACCAGTATACCGAAAGCCGTATTCAAAGGAAGTAACAGAACCAAAGAAGATGAACAGAATATGCGAAAAGCACGCAAGCGAAAAAAGTGGCGAGTCGGTAACGGCAATGCTGGACTCCCTTCTGACTTTGTTGATCTTGCAGACAAGATGTTGAAAGAAAATGAGAAAAGCAAAATGGGATTCATCTTGCCTGTGACTTGTCTTATGTCTCCACACTGGCAGAAAGTGCGTGATATGTGGGCGACCGAATATCACGACGTGGTTGTTCTTACCATCGCGGATGCAGAGGGTGAAAATTGCGCGTTTTCCGCAGATACTACCATGGCAGAATGCATGGTAATAGCAACAAAGGGTAAGAAAGTTAACAATACAGGACGCGGTACGTTTATGTCCTTGAATCGTCGTCCTCAAAGCGTGTTAGAAGCAATTGTAGTAGCAAATTCTATCCAAATGCATGATAGTGTTCGTCGGTTAGAAGATGAACCGAGTGGGGGTGATATGCTTAAAGTTGGTGATGATTTAATCGGACATGTACTCAATTGTCCGTTAAAGACCGACAGCGCGTGGCAGGCCGTTCGAATTAAGGAGATGGCGTTAATCCAATCCGCACACCGTTTGTCGCTTGGGGAAATGTGGTTACCTACACAAGCTAAACCCTTAAAAATTCAAATGTGTAGTGTAGGTGATATTGCAGGAGTAAGCGCGCATCATCGGGACATTCATGAAAAAGGACCGCGGGGTGCGTTTGATGTAGAAAAAAGTTACACTGATACTGACTTATATCCAGGATTGTGGCACCTTAATGCCCCAGCACAACGGGCAATGTTGGTAAAACCAGATTGTCATCTTACACCTCGTCCCAACCGTCACGAAAAAGCGCGAGCTATCCTCGTGTGTAATGGACGTGTTCATTTTAATGTTATCATGGGTTTTAATGCCAATTCTCTCGGAGTTCTTTTTACGGAAAAACCTACACTCGGTATAAGTTCCTTACCCAACGTTGTTTTTGAAAAACCGATTTACGATTATGTTTGGACACTCTGGGGTAATTCAACTTTAGGACTATTACTACATTAGGCTCACAGCAGTAAACAACAACCAGGTAGAGGAGCAAGTTCAAGAACCTTCTTACTCCAAATGCCTACGCTTGATGTGCGGTGTCTATCAGATAAAGCATTGGCAAATGCTGAACGTATTTTCCACGACTTGAAACATCAGCGTATGTTCCCTTTCAATGAGTCAGATCATGACCCAGTCCGTCACGAACTTGACCTTCGTTTGCTCAACGAAGTGCTGGACATCACAAGTGAAGATGCACATAATGCTGTTCATCGCCTCCGCGAACTGTTATGTGCCGAACCGAGTATCCACGGAGGGAAAAAATCTAAATGTAATCTTGAAAAGGAATGGGAGAAATTGAAGTAGTGAAAACCTCTGATAAATCTAAAAACAACGCAATTAATCGTTTTGGACATAAATTAAATTGATTTTTTTTTGTAGGATTATCAGGATAAGGGGCTTCTCATGAAGGGTGCCTTATCCTGGTGGTTGTCTGAACCAGGATTATAGGATTTTCGGGATTTTACCAGGATAAGATGTATCTTCTCGTATTTTCTTTTTCTGAAAATGAGAAACATTGTGTGTTTCATTCTTTTGTCTTATCCTGGTGAAATCTTGGTAATCCTGAAAATCCAGGTTCAGACAAGTAACCAGAGCTTTACACCCCCATTATAAGGCAGCCCAAAACGTTTGCACCAAAGCGTCTTTTATGTTATCATTTACTGGAGGAACTCTCATGAATGATAAAATTTTGAACGAATGCCAACAAGCGAAGGAGCGGATTGCAGCTCTGTTTGGGGATGTGGACACCCTTATGGATTTTTTGATGAAACGTCGGGAACAACATCTGAAACAGGATAAAAAGTACATAGATTTCTCACCCTATCGGAAAAAGAAACAAAGCAACCGCAAATCTTAACTCTGCTTAGGGGAGTGCTTTGTAAGCAAGATTTCTTTCCAAAGGTATATCATGTTGGGGAATTAAATACCCACGTTCTATACACCTTTCGCACCGCTGGTGCTTGTTTCTGGGAAATGCATGATTCATTCTCATAAGTCTATAGTATTCTCCTTTGTCTGAACCAGGATTAACAGGATTATAGGATTTTCAAATCAACGGTATGAATGCCATTTAGGCATTCCCCGGGATAAGAGGCATCTCAGGAAGGGTGTTCTATCCTGGTGGTTGTCTGAACCAGGATTATAGGATTTTCGGGATTCTACCAGGATAAGATGTATCTTCTCGTATTTTCTTTTTCTGAAAATGAGAAACATTGTGTGTTTCATTTCTTTGTCTTATCCTGGTGAAATCCTGAAAATCCTGGTCAATCCTGGTTCAGACAAGTAAACAAAACTTTACACCCAACCTATCTTTTTCCTTTACATCTTGCGGAAAATTGAATATACTTTTAAGAGTACACCAAAATGTCCTCTATCCAACAATGAGAAATAAATATCTTCAATAGGAGGTCCACAATGCAAACGCCAACTTCTTTCCCTGAAGAAACCGGTATGGGTTCCATAAGTGTTGACCCAATACCATTACCAGAAATAGATGAAACTCAACTTATCTACCATCAACTCTGTCCCGCTGAGGATTTTGAGGAACTGGAAGGTAAACCCTTCCACGTCAAAGGCACGCATCTGGCTGTCTTCAAAAACAATGGTGGCTTTTACGCCGTAGACAACCGTTGTCCACACATGGGATACCCCATGTCTAAAGGAAGTATCCGAGACGGTGTGCTGATCTGTCATTGGCATCACTGGGAATTCGATCTAAAATCCGGCGCATGCTTCTTAGCATCCGGTGATGACCTTAAAGCATTCCCTGTTGAAGTCCGAGATGATGGCTATTTATACGTCGGATTAGCAAAAGGTGAACGTGAGGCAGCAAAGAAACGTGTTATTGCAAATGGCAAACGTGCACTTGAACGCGGACTCAAAGACCGCAGCACGTTCTTCATCGCTAAAGCCGTCACTGCACTGCGTGACGCAGGGGCACCACCTGCAGAGATTATCCATCAAGGACTACATTACGGGGCACACAAAAGCAGTGACGGATGGTCGTCAGGTGTAGCAATACTTACACTCGCAGCGAATCTCTGGGATGATATCCATCCAGATGACCATAACCTGTTTCTCGTACACGGATTAAGTCAAATCAGTCGCAGAACTTCCGGCAGTGCCAGACCATACCGATCCCCGTTCCCACGCGTTAAAGATGACCATGACCTTGATACACTAAAGAGATGGTTCCGTTATTTCGTTAATAAACGACATCGTGGTGCAGCTGAACGTATCCTGCTAACGCTAAATGACCGAGATTACGATAAATCTGTCATCGCTGACTTCATCTACACGGCAGCAACAGACTTTTACTTCACTGGAGATGGACACGCACTCGATTTCGCGAACAAGATGTTTGAAGCATTAGAATATGTCAACTGGGAAGGATCACACGAGATTTTAAGACCCATCGTCGTTGACCTTGTCAATAGAACACGACATGAGGAGACATCACGATGGGCAGACGCTGTGCCTGTTCTACGACCTATCCTACGAAGAATTGATAGTATCTGGGAGGACAATCAAGCGAACAGTGCTGAGCTTGATATATCAGAATTTACGCAACTCCTACTCGCTGATGAATTTGAACCTACAGTAGAGATAGTTGAAGAACAACTTCGCAAAGGCGTTGAACCAACCGACATCTGTCGTGCGATGACGTATGCCTCCGCGATCCGCACTGCACGGTTCCATCTGAAAAACGAAGGTGACTGGCACGACGTCGCGAACATCTACTCGTATTCACACGCGTTGTATAAAGCGTTTCAATATTCACCGAGTGCTAACCTATTACGGGGTATATTTCACGGTGTTGTCTACTTGGCATATCTGAGGTGGTTGAACATGCCAGCTGCACGTATTCCAAAACCGGGTCAACGTATACCTGATGAAACCTACGCCTCTGTTGATAAAATGTTAGAGAGACTCCAAGAATTTGCTGACTTCCAGAAGGTCTACGAAGCAGAGATTCTCGTCAATCAATATCTTGAAGAAGGACATGACGTTGATGCACTGAAGCGGACACTTGCTCATATCCTACTACGTGAAGACGCAGAACTTCACATGTTCCAGGTGCTTGAAGTCGCCTTCCGACATTACGACCTGTCAGATGATTTTGAGGAACAACGGATGCATCTATTGGCAGCCACACGTTACATTACGGCACAGAAACTGATGAAGAACATCTTATGGTCAACTGAGAACGCTGAACGTCTGGCACGAGGTGAATTGCTGAGTGAACGCGACGATGATTGAAACGTCAACAAACTCAAGACGAGACTTTCTTGCCAAAGCAGGTAAAGTTGCATTACTCGCGAGTCTCGGTATTTTTGGTGCTGGCTGCGAAGCCGTCAACCGCGGTCTATTGGATAGAGGTTTAGTCCCCGTTGTTTTGGAAGATTTGAAGGCAGCAGGTTTGCCGAAGATGGATATGCTTGTCCATTCGGAGAATCCTTTCAACGGGGAATTTCCTCCGCATCTTCTGAATGACAACGTTACACCAACATCACGACATTTTGTTAGAAACAACAACGGTATCCCAGAACGCGCAATAAAGGAAGATCTCAGTGGATGGCAATTGGCAGTAGACGGTGAAGTGCATAAAGAACTTGCACTAACGATGGATGAACTGCTTCAGTTCCCACAGGTTACGATGGATGTGGTGCTGGAATGCGCCGGAAACGGAAGAAGTCTATTCGTGCCAGAAGTAGATGGCACTCCCTGGCGACGTGGTGCCGTTGCTTGTAGCGAATGGACAGGTGTACGTTTGCGCGATGTCCTACAAGCAGCAGGTGTAAAACCGACTGCTGTCTATACCGGGAACTATGGAGATGATATTCCTGCTGATGGTAGCGAACAATTTTCGCGCGGAATTCCGATTGGGAAGGCAATGGATGAACGGACACTCATCGCATTGAAAATGAACGGAGAGGTCTTACCTGCAGCACACGGATTTCCCGCAAGGTTAATCGTACCCGGATGGATTGGGAGCTCCATGCAGAAATGGCTCAACCGCATCTGGGTGAAAGATAAAGTGCACGATTCAGAGAAAATGAGCGGGTATGCCTACCGTATACCTGCGTATCAGGTAGAACCGGGACATAAACCACCCGTTGAAGATATGCGTATTGCTACTTCATTACGGGTTAAATCTCTCATCACACGACCTGACCCGCATTCAGGTTTCAGTGCTGGAAACACGATAGAGGTTCGAGGACACGCGTGGGCAGGAGAAAACCGGATCAGTAAAGTCCAGGTCTCAACTGATTTTGGCATCAATTGGCGAGAAACAGAGTTGATCCTTCCATCAAATAGATATGCTTGGTATCACTGGGAGACCGATATAACACTTGCAAACAGAGGTTATTATGAGATATGGGCACGCGCTTATGATGATATAGGTAACGCACAGCCTTTTACACAACCGTGGAACCCTAAAGGATACCTCGGAAATGTCATTCATAGAGTCCCTATTTCTATAACCGCATAAAAAGAGAGGAATTACAGAATGAAACTCGGTGTCATGTCAGATAGTCACGACAATATCCCTAACGTCAAACGGGCAGTAGAACTTTTCAATAAGCTTGGTGTGGACCTCGTTGTTCATGCGGGTGATTTCATATCACCATTTGCTATTGACCCGTTAGCCGATCTCAATTGCCGTGTCGTTGGTGTTTTTGGTAACAATGATGGTGAACGCGTTGTGCTTGCGAAAAAGTTTGAAGCGATCGGTGAGGTGCATCCCAATCTCGCCAGCGTAACACTTAGCGACAAGAGCATCGCAGTCATGCACTATCCAGAACTTGCTATACCCATATCCAAAAGTGGTGATTACGATATTGTCGTCTATGGACACACCCATAAGATAGATGTCAATACGGACAATTCGCTCCTGCTAAATCCAGGGGAAACAGGCGGATGGACAACGGGAAAAGCAACAGTCGCTGTTGTGGATCTGGCAGTCCAGGACGCCAAGATATATGAACTTTAATAGAAATCATGAATGACCATTTATCCGTAGAAACCCCTGAACAGATCGCCCTGAATTTTCAGAAAGCAGGTATTGGCTCCCGTTTTTATGCTGCCTTGATAGACACAAGTTTGATCTTACTGATTGTTTTCATTGGAAGATACTTCAATGAGAAGCTTATATTTGAATTGCAAGGTGTCTTTGGGAATTGGCTTGCTGCGATTGGTGGTATCGTTGTCTTTGCTCTATTTTGGGGATATTATATGGCATTTGAGATCATTACAAATGGTCAATCACCTGGAAAACGGTTACTCGGATTAAGGGTGATGAAAGTCGGCGGGTATCCCATAAGTTTTGCAGATTCGGCAATCCGCAACTTAGTCAGAATCGTTGATTTTCTACCATTCTGTTATTGTATAGGGATGACCACTATGCTGATAAATGGCAACTGGCAACGATTAGGGGACTTGGCGGCAGGAACACTTGTGGTAAAAACATCAAGAAACAAACTCACACTCACTGATGCTGGTACAAAAGAAGTCGTACCAGATATCAACATTTCCCCCCAAGAATTTCTCTATGTTGAATGGATACAACCTGATCTCATCACTGATACGGAGTTAAGTATGATACGGGAGTATCTATCACGTCGTTCTGCACTTTCAGTCCCACGAAAGATTGAGCTGGCAGAGACGATCGGTAGTCCCATCGTTGAAAAGATGGGGGGAGACGGTTCTATCCTATACGATAAGTTTTTAGAGGAAGTTTACGCACTCAAGACATCAGAGATCCCTCAGACTGATACTGAAAAAACACAGATTTCTTCGTCTAAAGAATAAAGCCATTTTTAACTATCAAACTCACGGAAGAAACAATGAACACATTAACAGATAGAAACATAGTCGGTGTGACAGGAACTTTTAGCAGGATCATAAGGTTCTATCTAAACCATTTCGGCTTGTTTTGGAAAGTGATGATACCAGTTGTTCTACTGTGTTTTCTCATTGATGTCGCGGTACTTCTCTACTATTATAACTATGTTGTCGAGCCTTTTTGGACTGTCGAAACATCGGGTGGTTTTTATGTGACCCATAATGTTACACCAGAAGCAAATACGGTGAAAAAATCAATGGGATATTCGTCCTTCATTGCACTTTTCCTCTGGTTTGCTATGTGTCCTCTCGTACTCACGGCTTACAGACTACATCGTGGTATGGATGTATCGTTCCAAGATGTCTGGCGGCAAACGTTACGGAGAAGTTTATCAATTATCGGAGCGTCATTGCTATTGATTGTATTGTTCATTTTTCTGACTTTTCTGGTTTTCGCTATCTCTCAGCTCATTACATTTTCGATTGATTTTTCACCTATTTATATTTTAACCGTCCTTGTCTTTCTTGGTGTTATCGTCTATTTTGCTGTGAGATGGAGTCTGCTAAATCAAGGCATCATCATTGAAGGTTTATCCGTAATTAAGGCTTATCGTAGAAGTTATGCGCTTGTCAAAGGTAGAATAGTTAGTTTTTTTGGCAGATACCTGTTACTATTATGGGGTTCAGGTGTAATTATTGGTTTGGTCTTTGCTCTAACGTTCTTGATGCTTTCTACTATTGCACCTGAATTAAAACCGATGCAGGAAAAGTTGTTGTCTGTAGAAATCTATAATATCTTGTTGGGAATTGAAGTTTCATGGCAATACAAAGACTATATTGTAGACATTGGCAATATAGAAGTAACTTTATCAACAGTGCCTACTTTTTGGGTCATTATGGTCATACTGATACAAAAAATAATTCTCTATGCGGTTTTCACACCTCTTTGGGCAATATTGACAACACATCTGTATTTGGAGCAGACTGATGGAGAATCCGATACGGATGCGGTTTAGTTGTAATGTGAATTAGTACTTTTGTTAGTGCCTAAGTTCTTGTCGTTGCTGTTTTGTAGTGCATCTTGGATTTCTGAGATTACTTCTGCGTCATTTTCCTGTTGTAATTGTGCATGCAGTGCCTGTTCGGCTTGCTTTCCGCCGATTTGTCCTAATGCCCAAGCAGCATGTCCACGGATTAAGGGTTCGTCATCTACTAATGCTTTTCTGAGTGCTGGTACTGCAGCGCGTGATCCCCAATTTCCTATGGCAACGATGACGTTTCGTAAAAATCCTCTCCGCTTTGCACGTTTGATAGGACTCCCTCTATACTTTTCGCTAAACTCAGCTTGTGTCATGTTGACAAGTGAGAGCAATTCAGGTGCAAGGTTGCCATCTCGTGGTTGAAATGCGGGTTCACCTGTTGATACTGCCTTGCTGTTCCACGGACATACCTCTTGGCAGATATCGCATCCGAAAATCAGATTACCCATTTTGGAACGGAGTTCCTTTGGTATGCTGTCCTTGAGTTCAATTGTCAGATATGAAATGCATAGTCTGGAATCCAGCACATTCGGTTCAATGAATGCGTCTGTTGGACACGCCTCAAGACACTTGGTGCATGTACCACAACTGCCACGTAAGGTTTCTGTTTCCCCGCCTAAATCTTTGCTGACTAAATCTATGCTGACAAGCACTTCTGCGAGGAAATACCATGACCCTGAACGCCAATTAATAAGGTTAGTGTTTTTCCCTATCCAACCGAGTTTGGCTTTCTGTGCATATTCTCTTTCTAAGACCGGGCCCGAATCAACAAAGACACGACTTTTGAGTTGATCCTCTCCCGTGGTTTTGATGAAATCAACAAGGTCTAAAAGCCGTTCACGGATAACATCGTGGTAATCGTCCCCCCAAGCATATCGTGAAATCTGTCCACGGCTCGGATTCTCTGCGAGTGCTTTTGGTGTATCAATCGTGTAATAGTTCATCGCAAGACTTATGATAGATTTAGCCTCTTGAAGGAGTCTACGCGTGTCTTCCTTTAGCGGTAGGTGTCTTTCGAGGTATCCCATTTTACCGGCGTATCCATTTTCAATCCATTGTCGGTAACGTTGTATGGTTTGGCTCTGTTCGGCTGGTGTAATACCGACAAGTTCAAACCCGAGATCGCGTGCCCGCTTCTGGATTTGTTGGGATAGTGTGTTATTCATGGCTCTCTACTTGGAATTATCGGGAGTTATTCAATAGAGAAGTTCAATCGATAATGGGACATCAGATTTATAGGCTATTTTTCACCCCGTGGGTATGAACCGAGGATTTTCACATTACGACATATATCTTCCAAGGATTCAAGGGCGAAGCGCACGTTCTCATCGTCTGTATGTGCTTCAATATCCGCGTAAAAGATATATTCCCACGGCTTTGTGCGAGAAGGGAGTGATGCTATTTTGCTCAAGTTCAATTGATGTTTATCCAACACACCCAACATTTCGTACAGCGCACCGATTTTGTCTTTGATAGCAAAGAAGATGGATGTGCAGTCGTTCCCTGTTTTGCCATAAGTTTGATTGCCAATAACAAAGAAGCGAGTAGTGTTATCTGGGTCATCCATAATGGAATCTGCTATGATAGGAACCTCATAGATTTCACTTGCAAGTCGGCTTGCGATAGCAGCTGAATTCGGTTCTGCTGCGGCGCGTTGTGCAGCATCGGATGTACTTACCACCTCAATCTGTTCCACCGATTTCATGAATTTGTTCAACCATAGTCTACACTGTGCAAAGGTTTGACTGTGTGAGTAGATACGTTGAATTTTTGAGAGCGGAAACCTTGAGATAAGATTATGTTTGATGGGTTGGTATATCTCTGCACAGATATTGAGTCGTGTGTGTAAGAAACGTTCTAAGACGTCTCTGACGGTGCCGTGCACAGAGTTTTCTATGGCAACCACGCCAAAATCAGCGCGTCCTGTTTCAACTTCAGTGAAGATATCTGTCTGCGGTGTGATGGGAATTAATTCTGCTTTAGGACCGAAAAATGCATCACTTGCGGTGTGTCCGAAACTTCCCACTGGTCCGAGATATGCGATACGGTTTTTTGGTATTTGCACATTTCGTGATGCCGAAAAGATTTCCGCCCAAATTTTCTCAATAGCGTCTTCAGGGTATATACCGAAATTCTGCTTTATGAGACGAGTTATGATTTCGTACTCACGATGCGGCACATGGATATCCGATCCTTCATCTGCTTTTAGGCTTCCCACTTGCTTTGAGAGCTGGGCACGTTCATGCAGTAGTCTTAGAAGTTGGTCATCAATGCGATTTATTTCATCGCGTAATTCTTTTAGTTCCAATGCAGTGATCTCCGAAAAAACGTTCAATATCACGGTATCGGGCAGACGATTGCCTACCGGATACCGTGAGATTGTGGTGTTATGTAGCATGAAAATCTAACTGTTCAATTTTCTCATAGCAGCAATCATCTCATCATCTGAGGGATTGTTTTTTACCATTTCAACAAAATCGTCAGCAGATATGTTATGTTCCTCCAGGAACATTTTATCTTGTGGTCATGGATATATGTATTCACCGATGATACCTTGCAGTTTTGCGCTTGCTTTATCTGAGATTCTGGCTAACCAGGGGATTCCACCGATGATCATATCACGATGTCGTGGTTTCCAATCAAGTGACATGTGTTTCACCTCCTTCTATAGATTCAATACCGAATTTACTCCTTACTATTTTCTTGAAGTTGTTTTAATGTTTGCTCTAAACGTTCGAGATGTTGTCCGTATTCTGCCCAGTTGCCGTTGCGTCGTGCGTTTTGAGCGTTGGTAAAGTGGTCGTTTGCCTGCTCAATTAACGTCTGCAGTGAACTATCAAGAGTGGGGAGAGCAGAGGTATCAAGTGTACCGTCAACGGTAGGTGTCGTTCCTTCGCTCTGTAACCCCAATCTCGTCAAAAACATCTCTCGGAGTGCTACATCAAGACTCTCACCCCAGACGACCTCATTCCCATATCCGATAACGACCCGTCGCAATTCAGGAATAGCAGTCTTTTCATCTTCAGCTTGGATATAGATTGGTTCAACATAGAGTAGAGAGTCGTTCATAGGTAGAATAAGCAGATTTCCGCGCAGGACACGAGAACCTTGCGTATTCCAGAGGCTAATCTGTTGTGAGATCTCTGGTTCTTGACTGATGAAGTTTTCAACCTGCATGGGACCTGCGACCTGTTTCCCTTTCGGAAAACGATAGACGAGGAGTTGACCGTATTGCGGCAGGTCACATCGTGCTGCGATCCAGGCAGTAAGATTTGGTTTGTTGTACGGCACATAAGGTAACATCAACATAAATTCAGCTTTTTCTTGTCCTGGTAACTTTATAACGACATAATAGGGTTCAACAGGTTGTCCATCTACACCTGAGCTTTGAACAGGTTGCTGTGTTGTACCAAAACGTTGTGTCGGTTGTGTTGTCTGGACTTGGCTTGTTTGAGCATCTGTATGGTCATAAAGTTCCTTGCCGATTTCCCATCTATCCTCAGCAGCATAAAACGTAACCGGATCGTTCATGTGGTAATCTTCGTATACGCGTGCTTGTATAAGAAACATCGATGTTGGGTATCGAATATGTGCTTTGAGTTCTTCAGGCATTTCGGAGAAGGGCTTAAACAGGTCAGGAAAGATTTTTCGATAACATTCTGCTATTGGGTCCTTTTCCCGTTCTACCAGATAGAATTCAACAGTGCCATCATAAGCATCTACCACCACTTTGACAGAGTTTCGGATGTAGTTTCCCCAAGGTTCACCGTTTCGTTGTGTGCTTGCGCCTTGTTGCCTTCTATTGTCAACAAAGTTTTGCATAGAAACAGCATAAGGATAACGGTGTGTGATGGTATAAGCATCAATCATCCATACAATTCTCCCGTTATGAATTATGATGTAAGGATCGCCATCATAGCGTAAGAAGGGTGCGATTTTCTGAACACGTTTATTGATATTTCGATTGTATAGGATTTTGCTGTTGTGTGCTGATTGAATCTCCCCTGGTAGTACAAAGTTTATCTGGTTATCAAATTTGAGCATATACAGAAATTTACGCCAGAAAGAGTTTAGTGGGACGCCGCCCTTTCCTTTATATGCGTATTCGGCGTATTGTTGCCCCTCAATTGGATAATCGAATTCAAGTGGTCCTTTACTACGGTCAGGGTGTACGATCACATATCGGTTTGTCCGTTCACCATAGTAGATGCGAGGACCGGGTATTTCTGCAAACCTGTGTTGCCACTGTGTATCGTATTCAGGGGGTAGTCCTTTGATGTACATATTCGGTTTGCCGCTGTTAATTTCATTCACGGGACTAATGACGGCACCGTAGCCGTGTGTATAGACATAGGTTTCCTTATACCAATCATTTCTGTTTTCTATGGGGAGTTGATCAATATTCAGTTCCCGACCTGACAACATCACTTGCCTAATTTCATCATCAACGATGTATCTGTCGATGTCAACATCCACGAAGTCGTATTGGGTTCGGAGTTCTTGTAGTTGTCGGAACGTTCGACGTAAAGGTCGCCAATCCCATAGACGTATGCTATTGAAAACAGGTGCGTTTTCTTCACTTATGATCTCTTCGTAACTAATTTCTTCTGTCAACGGATATTCCTCTACTAATACCTTGTTTTCCGCTAAACCGTAAGCTTGTAGCGTTGCTCTGATGTTGTAATTGATAAACTGTGTCTCTAATACCTGTTTATTCGGTTCAACACGCCATTTCTGTATAATCTGAGGATATAGATTACCGAGAAGTCCTGCGGCGATGAAAAAGATCAATCCCCCAAAAGCATAAGTGTTCTTACGGATAAAGATGCTGACGATAAAAATAAGAGCAACCAATACCGTAATAACGAGCATTATCCACAGTATAGGTAGCCGCGCGTTTATTGCAGCGAATCCACCACCTCCACGGACGACATCATTCGTTCCATATAACAGGTCATACATGACAAACCGGTAATTCCAGGCGCGGAAGAGGAGCGTTATACCAGCAAGCGTAAATAGATGTACCTTCACCTTGAAAGGGGGTTGGAATCGGAATTGGTTTGTATCTCCTGTGATCAATCCGTGAAAAAAGTAGATGAGAATTGCGAAAATTGTTACCAGCATGAACATCCCAAAAAATGTGCCGCATATATACCGCAACATCGGCATTTTGAATATGTAATAGGCGTTATCCTTTTTGAAAATTGGGTCTCGGGCAATTGATGTAAAGAACGCCTTCTGTCCCGACTCAATTTGCACCGTTGTGTTTAGACCTAATCCGATAGGTATGTCAACTGCTTTACCGTCCTCTGTCCTTTCCTCGGTCAGAATACTCTCAACTTGTGCAGTTTGTTCGTTCCCATCAACATTAATTGTTATCTGATCACCGATCTGTATTTTTTTCGCGTTTAATTCTAATGTTGAAACGGGGAGTTCGGTTGAGTCGATACCTTCACCTACAGCGATAGGTGTTGCAGCCTGAAAGTTCAAGGTATCGGCGTGTGTATATCGTAGATAGACTTCCCATCTGTCAGTTGCAGTATATCCCATTAGCACGCTGTATAGAACTGCAAGCAGTGTGAGTCCTCCATAAATCATCTTTCGTGTGTTGGTTTCTCCGCCAGTGAATTCAGTGCCGCCTAAGAAAGCAGGACTGAGGTGTGCTGGTGTGAATTTATATACTATGAATAAATTCGTTAAGAGAACGATGAGATAGACTAACCCTACGATAACGCCAACGAAAATCTTAGTGGTGAGTATTTTGGTGTAGACGCTGAGGTGTTCCACCATCCCGAACCATAGTACATCAGGATAGATATTGACCCATGCGGCAATAATCCCTGCCAGTACGGCTAAAACGGCGGCAATTATGATAAACTTCTTTACCCGTGGTTCCATTTTTTCTCCTTATCTGGATTTTTTCTTTATATAGTAAAGTTAACTTGTGTACGGCACACGGAGTGTGCCTACTACTTTTAAGAGCATGTTTTACATCAATATTTTTATGCACACCCCTCATTTTAAAGAATTTCTTAACACAACATTATGCAGATTAAAACGCTTGCCCTAAACCGAAGTGATATTTGACTCCTGGTTTGATGCTTGCTAAATCGGTGTGACGGGCAGCTGCGAAATCTAAAGAGAATAAGCCGAGACGTAGTCGCAGCCCAAGACCGATTGATCCTTGCACATCTGCCAGACGGTAACGTCTACCTTCACGCCGTATGATTCTGAAAGGATTTTCTGAGCTGTATAATTCATCGTTCCACGTTCCGCCAATGTCCGTAAATAGAACACCGCCAATGCCACCAATTGACCAACGGAAGGGCCAACCGAAATAGAGAACATCTATGAAAGGCACACGCAGCTCAATGTTGAATAGTCCAACCCGAGAACCGACAAAGTCTTCGTAATCATAGCCTCGGAGTGAGTCTATGCCACCCAGATAGAAGAGCGATTTGTCCGCGCCGAAACTACCACCAAGTAGTAACCGAGTAGCGATCGTTGAACGTCTGCCTAAACCGATATATTTACGAATATCAAAAATAGCATTTGTTAGTGCTAACTCGCTACCCAGGACAGGAAATGAACGTTCTACTTCAAAACGGTAGCGTGTACCTCTATAAGGGGCAAACTCTCGCCACATTGTATTATCACTCACGAAAGCGAGGGAACCCATTGAGAGAAATCCACGATCATAGAACTCCACAGGATTAACCGTGTCAAAATTGTAAGAGAACGGTGTCGTATACATAGAATACTGAAGATCTAATCTGTTGTACCGATTAAAGGGATAACTGAGATAAGCACCGCCTCCAGTAATGCGTTGTAAAATACCAGTTTGATTTCGAAGTGAACCGAGTAGATGGTATTGATGATAGTTGTAGACAACTACCCCGACATCAGCGCGATTCGTTAAGTATCCGTATTGTGCGATAAAATCCGGGACGAGATACCCACCAGACTGATTTATGACGCTGAGTTCAACGCGATGATTACCTAACATATCACTGGCACTCATCTGAATTTGACTACGTAACAGCCCGTCAGCTCCATAACTAAATTGTGGAAAAATAGCATCAAACCGGAAAGAATTGCGTGTACTGTACTTCCGTCTTGCAATTCTATAGTTTCGCTGAGAGGCATCTGAATCAATATTTATAGCAATCGGCTCTGACGCAAACTCAGGTATTTCGACTTTTTCGTTTAGTATTTTGTCTGAGTTCATCACACAGATATCATATTTCCCATCCTGATATGCGCTAAAGAGCAATCTTTTTCCATCTGGTGAGAAACTTGGATTGGAACACCCGGTTATTAGGTTCGTAAGACGTGTCGTCTCCCCGGTGGCGATGTGGAGTTTATAAGCATCGTATACACCTGACCTATCAGCACAAAACAGCACGGATTCTCCATCTGACATCCATATAGGACTGATAGCGTTTGTAGCATTATCCGTAAGTTTCTGTTCCGTTCTTTGATCCATATCAATAAGAATAAGTCGGTTTTTGTGTTCACGTTCTGAAGCGTAGACGATCGTATTTCTATTTGGATGCCAAGAGGGGTGCGTATCGTTGAAGGAATCTCTGGTTAATCTGCTAATAGATTCTGTGTCAAGGTCAATGATGTAAAGGTCTGTTTGTCCTTCCTTCAGAGCAGTAAAAACGATACGGTCACCAGCACCATTATAGCTGGGGGAGTTTGCTGAATCATAGTCGAGTTTAACGTAATGTGTGAGTTTATGTGTGAGGATATTGACTTCAAAGAGATAATTTGCATCGTGGTGTTTACCGATGAAAGCGATGTGGTCCCCGTTGGGTGCCCACGCAAGGCTTCTGTCAAAACCGCTGGAATCAGCTCTGATCTCCTCGTATTTATTACGGAAAAACCGCTTTGTAATTCTATCAAGTTTCTTGCCTGTTTTTGAAGACATCAAGACAATTTCTAAGAAACCTTCATTTGCTGTAACATAAGCGACGATATCGCCACTGGGGGACCAAACAGGTTTAATGTTATGAGAAAATCTGGAGTTTTCAGTAAGTTTTCGAGAAACGATATTCGGCAACTCGCGATCTTCTATGAGGGGCCAATAGCGTTTTCGCAGCATCTGTTGATAACCGACATCAAATTCTTTCAAACCGATACCCAGTACGTTTTTGAAGACTGCGTCAATATTTTTTGTTCTACTCTGTCGCAATCCACGTAGTATCTCAGCGATTTTATCTCTTCCATAAGTCGTGACGAGATATTCAACAGCCAACTGTCCCATTTTATAGCCGAGATAAGGAGAACTCAGACGATTGAAGTTCTGCAACTCAGTTAATGGAAGGATATTATTGTTGATACTTGCATCTCGTAGCACCATCTCACCCAGAGCGTCTTTATCATTTGCGAAGTAATCTGCCATACCTTCTATGAACCATATAGGTGGTGAATAGAGGAACTCTCCGCTATAGATACGGGCATGCGGTTTTTGATAGAGAATGTCAAACTGAAAGATGTGTATGAGTTCATGATAGATCACCTCACGAAAAGCTTCAAGTGATCCTGTGAAAGGTATAACAACCCGATGTTTAAAGAGTTCGGCAAAGCCGCCGATACCTTCATGCAGCTCTTGTAGAATGATGTTAGTTTCTTGAAAATCTTTATGTGATTTGTATAAGATGAGCGGTGTTCTACTCTCAATTTCGTGTTCAAAATCCTCGCTATGTTTTTCATAAGCTTCTTCAGCGATAGCAGCCATTATCGGAACAAGTTTTGCTTCGCTTGGATAGTAGTGTATATCAAAATGTTCAGTGCGATGGATATGCCAATCAAACCTTTGTGCAGTGATTTTGTTCTTGCCGAAACCTTGTGCCCAAACGTTTGCTGAGAAACATATCGTTAAGATCAAAACGGTGAAAAATCGTGCGAGTCTAATTCCCGATAATGTGTTTTTTGATAAGGTTTTTTTTTCAGTTTTCATCAGTTTCCTCTGTTTTATGGTGAAATTGGCGGGGAATTACCGCATCAGAAATCTGTCTTCCTGTTCGTAGTGTGGAGAGATGTCTTGTGTAAATTGAGCAACGGCGCGTTTGCTGAGTTCTCTCAATGTGGTCTCTTGTGGTGCCATTTGGGAAAAGACGAAGGAACCGATAGAGTGTGCTTCGGCAGCTTTCTGTTGATAAACTTCATCCCAGATAATCTTCTCAGTGTCAACATCTACAATGATGACGCGTAAGGCGAGTAGATAGGTCTTTTGCATATAGTCTTGATAATCCATAACATAGCGCTGTTGACTGACTGAATAGCGTTCCCCGTAATACCGTCTCGGTCGTGTATCGGTGTAAAAACGATAACTCCCGATAATGATTCCTTTTACTTCAAAGTATCCGCCAAACTTGCTTAAGCGTTCGGTATCCGCGAGCAGGTCTTCTTCAATTTCTTCACCTGTCATGATGCGTTCGGTTTCCTGTTTATCAACGACATCAAAATGCTTCTGTCGTGATAGCCCGCTTCTTAGAATCTGTGCGACATCTTTTCCAATATTAGCGGGAATTTCCCCTATCTTTGATGTGTGTTTTTCACTGACAAACGGCAGCACAGCGAAGTTTGAATAGGTATTGATGTCAATTTCGGATTGAACTTTAATAGGTATAGAAACGCGCGCGACTTTATTACCGCAAGCACCTAACGTCAAGGAAATGAGCAGTAATAGGCAAGGGACTGCATATTGCTTGTAAAACTGAGAAAACGTCGGTTGTCTTTTTTTTTGCATCGGGAGGATACCAAGGTTAATCGTCTTCAGGTTTTTCTAAGTTCTCAGGTTCTTTTAAGTTTTCAGATTCTTCTAAAGGTTCATCAGATATATTTTCGCTGTCCAGTCCACTTCGTCGAATATGAAGTCGACATCTACGATAATTGATTCTGTAATATTTGCTATTCGGTTCGAGTTCAGTTGCGCGTTGATATGCTGACTTTGCCTCCGCTATTTTTCCCATAGCCTCATAGCCGACTCCGAGGTTGTTATAGGCAGCAGCGTTATCTGGGTCAATATTTACCACCTGTTTCCATCGGAAAACCGCCTCATTCCAAAGCCCGGCTTGTGCAGCTTTTATTGCAAACTGGTTATAGTCCTTTGTGCTTGTCACATCGTGGGATGCACAACCAATCAGAACCATGGATATGAAGACAGAGCATAGCAGAGTGTTGGTATGTGTTTGTTGCATTTTCATATCTCCTTATTCAGTCAATTTTACACTAAAAATGCTTGTGCTGTCAAGGAAATAGTAAACATTGAAATTAAAGAGACACATTTCTGTAGGAGCGATCTCCGAATCGCGACGAAACTCACGGATAGTCGGGAATCGGAGTTCCCTCCTACAACTCAAAATGTCCCGTTAATTCTAAAGTTCACTAAATATAGTTATGTGCCGTGATGTGCCATGTTGTAAATACCACTTGGCATTAAACTGTGTATCTGTTATGCTTAATTAGGGGATTGTTGGAAAATAAGGAGGATTTAATGTCAAGTATAACCCCAGTACGAACTGTTATTATTGGATGTGGTATGATTGCAGCAGGTGGTTACCAACCGCGTTGTCAAGCGTATCCTAATCAAATTGAATTGGTAGGTTTCTATGACCAGGATAAGGCACGCGCAGCAGCACTTGCAGATAGAGATGGGGGTAAGGTTTATCCATCGCTTGAGGCAGTTTTGAACGATTCAGAGGTGGAAGCAATTGTAAATCTGACGCTTCATATTTCACACTATCCTGTTTCGTTAGCTGCACTGAAGGCTGGAAAACATGTCTATTCCGAAAAACCGATCTCTATCAAGACCGATGAGGCGAATGAACTTGTTGAGACTGCAGAAACTAACGGGTTGAAGTTGGCGTGTGCTCCATCTGCAATACTCGGTTATGTGCAACAGAACGTCTGGCAGCGGATCCGCGATGGTGAAATAGGTGATGTGATTTCTGCAATTGGGAACTTCGGTGGACCCCTGGAGCATTGGCATCCAAGTGCAGATGCGTTCTTGCAGCACGCGGGTCCCTTCAGAGATGTAGCACCTTACCCGCTAACGGCTATGACGACAATGATAGGACCCGTGAAAACAGTTCACGGATTTGCAAGGGTGGCTGTACCGAGACGGGTGTTGACACAAGGACCGAAAAAAGGTACTGAATTTGAGGTGAAAGAAAAGGATCACGGTTTTGCAGTGCTCGAGTTTGATGTGCCTCAGGATGGAGGTTCACACGGATTCATTTATCACAGTTTTACCGTGACGTCACAAATTCCACCTTATGAGATTCACGGCACAAAAGGTGGTTTTTCATTGCAGGCACATGATGATGGACGGGGTATTAAGAAGTTTACACCTCAAGCTGGATGGCAAGATGAACCATCACCTCCGAAAGCATTTACAGGATTAGACTGGGGAAAAGGTGTAGCAGATTTTGCGGATGCAATCAGGAATGATCGTAATCCAAGATGTAACGGTGCACAAGCACGTCATGTTTTAGAGGTTTGTGAACGGGTGCTTGAATCGTCAGGTTTGGGGAGACCTGTTGATGTGTTGAGTCGTTTCCCAGCACCACCCGCAGTGGAGCAAGTGGCACCGTGGGAAACGGGTTGATCATAGAACTCTCTACACGGATTTAGATATTCAGGGAGCTCCGTAGCATTTCTACACTCTTCGGAACGCCTGTATGTGCATCCTCTTTACCTTCAAATTCAATAGAGATATATCCCTGAAATCCGACATCTCGTAGAATTTCACCGATTTTGGTATAATCAAGGTCTAAGGTGTACCATTCTCCTTCGCCGTAATAAGTTTTTGCGTGTACAAGCACAGCTTCGGGTGCGATCTGTGCGAGTTTATCGTACGGATCGGTGAGGAAATTTCCGCAATCCATTGTTACCTTCAACCATTCGGAGTCTATTGCTGATACGATTCTGTTCACACCTTCTGCTGTACATGTCAACCCCCAATGGTTTTCCAGCCCGAGAATTACACCGTATTTCTCTGCATCCGGGAGGCATTTTTCAATAGAAGCGATCACCCAGTCAAAAGCGTCCTCTTCAGTATAGTCGGGTAGTGCTGGTTCTTTCCCTTCAGTTTTCATCAGGTCGTCAAAAGATTTTATCGTATTCCATCGTCCTGAGTTTAAGCGAATTGATGGGATGCCGAGTTCATGTGCTAACCGTAGGCAGTGTATGGTGTGATTGATGTCTTTTTGTCGTTTCTCTGCTTCTGGTGAAACAAAACTTTGATGGATAGAGAGTGCGTATAGGTCAAGCCCGTGAATAAAGGCGTGTCTCTTTAGTTTCTGTAGATAAGAGGATGCCTCGGATTCCATTTGTCGGTGTAGGATTTCAATGCCATCAAGATCAAGTTTTGCGGCTTCTTCGATGACATGTTCAATTGGCACTTTCTCAGTTTTGAAATGCCAATACGAATATGTGGATACGCCAAGTTTCAATTTTTCACCTCATTAAGTGGTCATTAACAAAAGAATCTCCCAATGATGGACAGGGTGTCTGTCATCGGGAGATTCTTTTAGATTAGGATTAGAGCTGAATAGTCTCAAAGTAGTCTATTATTCAGTTGCTCCGGTTTTTGCTGCTTCAGGTGCGCGTGTTGGAAGTTCTCTCTTCGCCAAGGTATCTTCTGGCACATAACCGGAATAATCTGAAATGTCTCCGTGTGTCAGTGCATAGACGACGACGTTTGTCATAAATCGGTAGACACCTGGTGAATAGTGGACACTCCGTGTTGGTAAACTAACAGATTCCATTGCGCACATGTAATCACGTCTGACGACGAGAACGGATAATTTATTCTCGATTGAGAAACCTTCAAGGAAGTTCCGTTTCGGAGGCCGTGTGCCCCACCAGAAAATATCGAATCCGACAGGAGGTCCGCCGATTTGATAGAAATTATCATAGATTTCGTGTGTGTTATCTACACGTTCTATTTGGTGTTCTGGCATGACATATCGCATCTGTGCGAGGAACAGTCGTATCATTGCCTGTTGTGCAGCGTTTACACCGCAGTCATCAAAGATGAGGAATCCACCTTTTTCGACGAGGTACTTCCGTAAACCTGCAGCTTCAGCTTGTGTTAAACGGCTATCCATTTTTCCGCCGCCATATTGTCTTCCGAGCAAGTTTCTGGAGCGTACGAGAGCCGGATCGTGTCCTGTCATAAAGGCGATCGGTGTTTTTAATAGATTAGTATCCGTGAACCTTAATGCGCCTCCCTCAACGTTCATGTCGGTTTTGATCTGTGTTTTCTCATTAAGCCATTTGGTAAGAGCGTTTAGTGAAGAAGCATCAGCCCACCAGTCGGACAGGTTGTGTCGGATACGGGTGAAGCGTAAGACACCGCGTATATCGCGACCTTTACCGATAACGCGTCCGCCGGGTTCACCTTTAGGTAATGGTGGCACTTCAACATTACCGAGCGTAATGCTTTCGGCGACATCACCAAGAGCGTCGCGAACGACACCAACGTTCTCAACCATGGCTAAACCGGGGGGACGTTGGAAAGTGACTTTGACTTGCACTGGACTACCCGACACGCCGCGAATGATGTTAGCAGGACCAGCGGTAGGTGCACTCGGCGCGGGGCCAGCAAATGCTAAGGCACTCGGTGAATCCGACACAGGGAGTTCTGTGTGCGTAACCACTTCGGGTATAGGAACATTGGGTTGAACCACTTTCGGGACATTTGGATTTATGGGAGCATCAACTTTAACTGCTTGATTTGAAAATTCCAGGACTGTCTGTTGTTGTACGACAGTGGTTTTTGGAGCAAAAGCTGTTGTTAGACGGGGTTGCACTTGAACCTGTTCAAGAACAACCGTATCTTCAACAGGAACAATCGGTTTGTTCAGTTGTCTGACAATTGGTTTTCGGACCTTAGGCTTCGGTGGTTCAGGTGGTTTCGCGAATTGCACACCAACCAAGTCTTTAAAAGTCTCGGTTTGCGTCACAAAATAGACGCCTGCAATTAGTATCAAAACTACGTGAATCAGCAGTGAAGTCATTAAGGCACCGGAAGTTCTTTTAGCACTCATTTTTTACCTCACATGATTATTATTAATGTATAGATTTTCAACACATATATGTTCTTAACAATTACTACTTTTGAAGTTTAGCGTAGATTCAAATATTTATAAGCATCTATACCATCTTTTCCAATTTCTAACACAGTAAGTCCCGCGGGCACTTCTCCGGTTCTCATTTGCTTTTCTAAAATAAAAGCACTTTTGGAACCTCTCACTCTCGTTATAGGTCTTGTAATAGTACCATCTTTGTTTAATATCGAATCACCATATTGAACATATACTGTATTAGGATAATTTAAGTATACGATTCCGTTAACAATAGAAGCTCCGCTAAAACGTACACCTTCATTCCATTTTTTGATCACAACCCGTTTCAACAATTCCTGATCCCTATTTTCGGATCCGATAAACGGATTTATAGGTGCACCTTCTGGTATTTCAGGAAAAGCACCAAATCCATGTCGTGAAACACGCATATTTTCTGTAGTGTCTGTAGTGTTTTCATTGAGTCGCTTTCCTTCTCTATCCCTTTTGACTTCAAAAAGATCACTGGATTTCATTCTGCTAACTACAGTCTTAGTCCTTCCTTCCCTATCTGTATGCGTAATATTTTCAACAGAAGCACCATCTACCTTTTCAGCATTTTTTTGTTTTTTTGCAAGTTGATGCAGAAATTCGGTGGCACTAGACATGATGTGTTTATGACGTTCTGAATTAGGTTTGTACCAGAAATAACATAATATACCAAACACGACCAAGAATCCTAATATCGTAATAGACCACTTATTAATGATTATATCACGATACATGATAACTGTTCCTTCACGCTTAAGCCACACCTATTGGACAGTCCAGACTCAATATGTAGGTCGCGATTCGGAGATCGCTCCTACTAATACTCTGTTCTGTAGGAGAGAGCTCCGAAACTTACGGTTACGATAATACCTACTCACATCTATGCAATTTCTATGCCATAAATTAAGTGAGTTGTAGTCGTAATTCTCTACGACATCCGGATAATTTTTGCACAAATTTGTGCAGTCCAGATTTGTAGTTGCACAATTTCGTGCATCCTATGGGGCTTTAGCAGATTCGTCAGTAAAGTATTTAGAGATTTCAGGATCCCCGCGGCCCATATTAATAACATTTCCTGTTACGCTGTCAATTTGTTGAAGTTGCCAGTCTTCGTGTTCAGGTTTAATCAAGTAAGCATAAGTTACTCCGGAACCTTGCGACCTATAAGAAGCAGAAGCTCTTGCACTCGCTTCTAAAGTATTCGGATCAGACTTTGATCTACGAATCCAAAATTGGCTAAACCGATTACTACCTGTCCAGTTCTGTCCGGAAGTACCTTGTGCAACCCACAGTCCCTCTATCGTGGATTCAATCTGTGGCCAACCTGCTGTTGGTCCGACAGGTTCAACGAACCCCCCTGCTACCCATGCCACACGAAATTGTGCATGGACAGGATGTTCTTTCCATATTTTCCGAATATCTACTAGCTTTCTTCTGTTGAAAGCTGAAAAGAAAGTACTATAGATTTGGTTTATCTCATTCTTTTCTGCATCAAAATCGATCGGTTCAGCTGTCGCGACGACTATAGGTACCGATGGGTCTGTAGTTGATGTTCTATCCGTGGGTTCATCACTCCCGCAACTTAGCATGCCGATGCTTATGATGCCTGTAACGAGAAGTGTGAGAAAGATCCGGATTGATTGCCATTTCATTTTATTCCTCCATAGACTTGTTGTACATCTCAAAGATTGTATTCAGTATAATTGTGCTTACGCTCGTAATAAAGAAAAGAAACTTTTCCAAGTTATCCGTTTATCATAAGATGTTGTATGAAGTATATCTTAGCATCTTTGCAAAAAACTGTCAAGCAAAATACAAGACAAATCATATTATTCTCTAAATTATATCATAAACCGTTGTTTCTGATACACTTAATTACGTCTGTCACCTGTATCATAGCCATACAACCGTCTGAACCGAATTTACAGACTTTGCCAGGACAAGGGGGACAGTCAAGTTTCTTCCGTATTGTATAACACTTTTCACCGACAGGTGCAAACCTTTCTGGATCTCCTGGACCGAACAACCCGATTGTATGCGTACCAACGGCTGCAGCGAGATGCATCGGTCCGCTATCATTTCCGATAAATATATCACATTTAAGCAAAATTGATGCCAACTGTGGCACGTTAGTTTCACTCGCGATATTTACTGATTCACCATGCATCTTATCCTGAATTTCGTTGATGATCGGAATTTCGTCTTTTACACCAACAAACAAGATTCTTGCCTGTTTCTGTGCAATCAACCAATCCGCTAATTCTGCAAAACGTTCAGTTAACCATCTTTTTTGCGGTATCGGGGATCCTGGATGAATTGCAATAATAGGACTCTCACCGTCAATTTGATGTGCTTTTAGAAAATCAACTGACCATTCTTGATCTTCTGCTTTTACGACAAAGGTAGTGTTCTGTATCGGTGTTGAGATACCTGCTTGCTCTAAGACATCAAGATTACGAATCGTCTCATGCTTATCACTGAACGATCGAAACCCAAACCTATTTGCTAACTGAAGAGAGGCGCGGTTAATACGTCTTGTCGTGAACCGTAATAATGCGAATATTACAAATCGCCAATCTCCACGCAGTTCTATTAGTAGATCGTACTTTGCCTGTCGTAACTCACGATAAAGCTGGATTGTTTTCAGTAGTGATGTGGGGTGTCCTGAACGGCAAAACATAGGTGAATTGTATTCAAACACCCTATTAACATCAGGATGATTTTCCAATATGATACGACTCCAACTACCGGTCAACGCATGTATCTCTACGTCTGGATATGCTTTTCGTAGATTGGAAAAAACGGGTGTTGCTAAAAGGACATCTCCTATATGATCGAGTTTTATCACAAGGATGCGTATCGGGAAAAAATCTTTCGGCACACGTTTCCGATAGAAGAGCCACTGCACGATGGCAGAAGCGATTAGCATAAGAATTTCGGATGCGTTTTGAAACATTATTTTAGTCTATACGATTTGGGAAAATATGTCAAGGTGTCCTTTAAATAGCTTAGCAGTATGTCTTGACTTCCTTTACTCATTTTGCTATAATTTTGTTACTCAACAATTAGATATGATACCATTTCGGATAATTCATTTTTTAAATTTTGTTTGCAGTGTTGTAGGTTGGGTTGAGGCACGAAACCCAACATGTATTGCTCTATAATGGGTCAAGATGTTGGGTTTCGTACCTCAACCCAACCTACGTAAGTTATTTGTTTTGATTTATCAAACTCACGTTAATATGCTATTGAGTGAATTCGTACATGCTAATTGGAATTTGCAAAATGCTGCGGCTGTATCCCCAAGTCTAAAACGAACATTAGATAGACTAACGTATATGAAAGAGATTGAAAGTGACAAGTGAAAAAACTATTCCAACGCCACATTGAAGATTTTACTTGCGGATATTGCGGTACGTTCGTAAAAGGAGATGGATATACCAATCACTGTCCGAGATGCCTTTGGAGTCAACATGTAGATGTGAATCCTGGTGATCGTGCGGAGACATGTCTCGGTTTGATGGAGCCGATAGGGTTTACAATGAAACGCGGGAACTATGTGCTTATCCACCGATGCACTACGTGCGGGATTACCAAAAAGAACAAAACTTCCAAAGACGATAACTTTGATACGATACTAAGTTTACAAGGAGCATAAAATGGATAAAAAGGTAATCATTTCAGTCATTTCACTCATTATTGCTGTCATTGCCGTTGTTGTTTTGTCAATTCTGCTTTATACAACTTCTGATACACTCAAACAGACGGAATTAGACCTGTCAACGACAAAGACCACGTTACAAGATACTGAAACTGCGAACACAGAACTGGATGAGAAGTTAACAAAAACAGAGAAGGCATTAGGAGAAACGAAAACAGAACTGAACAATACAAAAGAGATATTGGAAGATGAAAGCGAAGCAGCGAAGAAGATCGCTGCTGAACGAAATAAACTGCAAGAGGATAAAGCAAGTCTTGAAAGCGATAAAGCGAATCTCCGCACAAAACTTACTGAAATTGAATCAGAATTAAAACGGATCCGTGATCAGTCTCAACGTTCAATCGCCGCTATCCAAGACAGATTCAAAGATTCAGTCGGTGCTGTTTTAGACGAAGCGGGACGACTAACACTTGATGTTAAGGGGAAGATCCTTTTTGAAACAGGCAGTGCAATACTTAGCAAAGAAGGGAAAACACTTCTTGATGCAATTGCCAAGGAGGTGTTGCTAAATCCAGATTATTCGGAATACGCAATTCGGGTTGAAGGACATACGGATGACAACCCAATTGCAGGTTCTGCCTTGCGAAACTGGGACCTTTCAACGCAACGTTCAATCGCCGCTGTTAAATACTTACAGGAAAATGCTGACATTGCACCAGAACGTCTATCGGGAACAGGATATGCTTTCTACCAACCAATTGATACTGCCGATACAGATGATGCAAAAGCGAAAAACCGTCGGATTGAGATTATCCTTGTGCCACCACAAGATTTCTCTACAGAATTACTAAAATCACTGCAGAATGTAATGAAATCTATTGAGGTAGAGCAGTAGTGCTTAGTCAACATACTTTTGTAGGTCGCGATTCGGAGATCGCTTCTACAGAATCTTTTGCATTGTAGGAGGGAACTCCGATTCCCGACTATTTTATGCTATCAAAAGACACTTGACTAAGCCGTAGGTTACTCTGATGTTGTATCTTTTTTGGCTTGACGTGCGAGTTTTGCTGCTTGTTGTGCCAGACGGTTTGCACCTGCTATCTGTTCCATTAACTTAGCATTTGACCACGAAATTGCTGCGAAGTAACGGATCTCTTCCGGTCTGTTTAATGTCTCAACACCTAAGGAGATACGTAAACCACTGTTTGCAGTATGTTGTATCCCCGCATTGATTCCGACCCCGTCAAATTCCAGACTGAGTTTAATATCGTCTCTCGCAAAAACTGGACGAAATACTTTGCTTATACCCACGAACATGCCGATGGGATTATCGTCAATTGCGAAACGGTTATTACCTATTCCGATGTGTCCTGAAATCAGGTGAACAAGTGGAAGGTTGAAAGTTTTGCTGATAGCAAGGTATGCGGAATTAGGCTGGTAGGTATCCCACTCTTGAATAACATTATCGCCGAGATTGTCAATACCGATTGCGACATCTGGTATTTTCCCCGATTCTTCCAGAATTTGTGCTTTTAGGTGTCCCAAGAAGGATCGTGAAGCGTCATTGTCCTGCGGTAATATGTGTGTGCCACTGATTTCAATCCTATCAAACATGCCGAAGTTGACACGGAAAGCGACCGGATCCCGTTTGAAATGCGTTGAATTTTGAAAGGGTGCATATACCCCTACGCCGAATATCCCGTGTTTTAACACTTTGCCTGATGGGATATCTATTAATCCGCTTTCTGTAAAGATTTCTCCGTTAACAGGCACAACCAATATAAGACAGACAGTAAATACTATAGATAAGACGTATAGTTTCTTGACCATTTTTCTTACTCCATGTATTTTATGCCTTCTGTTGTTCCGACTATCACCTTGTCTGCGCGTTTTGCAAAGATACCGTTTTCAACGACTCCGGGAATGTTGTTCAGTAATAGCTCCATCTTTTCAGGTTCAGGAATTCCATTGAATTTGCAATCTAAGATATAGTTTCTGTTATCTGTAATCAACGGTTTTTGTATCCCCCCTCGCAAGTCAGAGTTATCGCAAATTTGATTGACCATGCGTTGTGTCGCTTCCCACCCGAACTGTATTATTTCCACGGGTAGTGCAAATGTTGTTCCGATGACTTGAGAGACCTTGCTTTGATCAACAACAATGAGGAGTCGTTCTGATGCGTTTGCGATGATTTTCTCTCTAACCAAAGCTGCACCACCTCCTTTGATTAAATTGAGGTGTGGGTCTACTTCATCTGCCCCATCTATCGTTAATTCTATTGTGGCATGGTGTGCAAGTGTTGAAAGTCTGATACCTTGTTCAGTTGCGATCTTCTCTGTGTCTTCGGAGGTAGGAATTCCGATGATATCAAGACCGTTTCGCACCATGCCGCCGAGTTTTAAGAGTGCGTAGTAAACAGTTGAACCGGTTCCCAATCCGACAACCATTCCGTTTTGTATCTCTTCTGTCGCTTTTTCAGCAGCAATTTTTTTTAGGTGTTCTGTGTTCATGCCCATCCTTGGCTTTCACCACCGATACGCGCTTTACTAATTTTTTCATAATAGCCACTTTTTCGGTATGCTGTCAATGGATGCGGATCACGTCCCATCTCTAAACGCACCTGTTCAAGGAGTGGGTTCACATCGGTTTCATAGGCATTCTGAAGTATGCTTTCCGCTTCAATAAGGTCAGTTGAATCTTGTGCTGCTGCTAATGCGTCTCGGTCTACCAATAGTGCCTTCGCATAAGCCTTTTGCAGGTTACATACGGACTGTATGCTTGCTGCCACCTTCGGTTTTAGGTTATGACTCTGGTCAATCATATAAGCGATGTCAGTTTCTGTTTCTGGATCAAGTTCAGCTGCGACGAGTTCGTTATAAATGAGGAAGAGTTCCTGTGGATTGATAGAACCTACCGTCAGGTCATCATCTGCATATTTTCGGCAATTGAAGTGGAAACCACCGAGTTTTCCTTCATCTATAAGGTATGCGACGATAAACTCAATATTTGTCCCTTGCGGATGATGCCCGAGATCTACAAGTACTTGTGCTTTCGGTCCCAATTTAGTTGCCATGAGGTAAGCGGTACCCCAATCGGCTAAATCGGTGTGGTAAAATGCGGGTTCAAAGAACTTGTATTCAATGAGCATACGGGTGTCATTAGGGAGTACGTCATAAACTTCGCTTAGTGCTTCTGTCATCCACTGCTTACGTTTTCGGAAGTTTGCTTGTCCGGGGAAGTTTGTGCCATCAGCAAACCAGAGGCTCAGTAAATCTGAACCTGTTTTCTGCATGATGTCAACACATTCTAACATGTGGTCAATTGCGAGACGTCGTATATCTGCATAAGGGTTGCAGACGCTTCCGAGTTTATATTCTTGGTCTTGAAAGACGTTTGGGTTAATTGCCCCGATTCCAATACCGACATCTGCTGCATATTGTTTCAATGCCCTCCAGTCATCGGTTTTATCCCATGGAATGTGAAGTGCGACAGTTGGTGAAACACCTGTAAATCTGTGGACGGTTGCTGCATCTTCCAGACGTTCTGCTGCGTTCCTTGCGGCGCCGGGTTGTTCAAACACGCCGAATCGTGTGCCGGAATTTCCGTAACCCCATGAGGGTGTTTCTATATGCTGCTGTTTGAGGAGTTCCTTAATCGTCTCAACTTGAACTCCCTGTTTTTCTAATTTCTCGACTAATATACGATAAGATGGACTGCTACTCATATAATCTTCTCCTGATCACAGGTCAAATTTTTATTATTATAACGTGAGTTTGATAATAGGTATATGGACTTCATTTTGCCCAAAATATCACTTGAATAAACGCGGTAGGTTCGGTTTCCTAACCGAACCGGCTTTGTGTCACTTGTGTTCATAAAGGTTTTTGGGTAGGATCCGGTTCGGTTAGGAAACCGAACCTACCGGCCTGGGGAAATCTGATTTATCAAGCTCACGTTATTATATCACATTTTTTGTATTTGTGTCAGGACTTTTGTTCTACATTCGCTGCCGCAGTTTGAGGAGATTTAGCCATCTACGGGCATTCGGTAGGCTGGTGTCAAGGGGTTCTTTCATCTCATAACATTCGGTTTGTCCGGCATAGATGTGATGCCAGTCTACTATACACTGCATCTTTTGCCTCTTCAGATTTCGCATGAGATATCCGCGGACCCTTGCGCGCGTGTTGATGGGTGGGTTAGTGATGGCATGACTTATCTGGTGGTCGGTAATCACGCGACGCATACACCCTTCGGATTGGAGTGCATAGAATATCCCCGTATCAGGGTCAATGTTGTGGTATTCTAAGTCAAGGCTCTTGAGCCACTGGTCATCCCAATCCAAACCTTCTTCTTCAACTAATGCATCAAGAAACCATTTTTTTGCAGCCCAGTCGAGTCGGGTGGTAAGACGTGTCCAGTCTGTTTCTAAGTCATCAAGGACATTTTCCCATTCAGTGAGTACCCACTGAGTTATCTCATTAGGACGTGTAATTATGTCTTGAACAAAGTTTAGGTATTTGCGTTGAATATCAATGGCAGTGACAGTTTGGCCGTTCTGTAGGTCAACATCCCATGTCAGTGTGGTGTCCCGTGAGATGTATCTGATTGCGGCGATTGGGTCAACAAGTTCAAGGTTTGGGATTGGTAGTTTTTCTCCGTATCGTTCGTAATGTCTCTCAATAGCATCAAGGACGAGTACGGTTGTTCCGATTTTGAGTGCTGATGCATATTCAGACATGTTTGTGTCGCCGACAAGGAGGTGTAGTCTACGATATTTTGTGTAATCGCTGAGCGGTTCGTCTCGGGTATTGATTATTGCGCGACTGAACTGAATCCATTCATAGATTTCAGTGACGATGTGATCCGCGCGTTGTGATATCTGGTACCCGATAAAGTCGTCTTGACTGTATTGTCCATCTCCGAATTCCATGATGTCATCATAAGCACCGACGCGACCTGCCCCAGCGTATATTTGTCGGGTAACGAAAAATGGGAGGAGGGTTGGGATTACGATTCTATAGAATGGCACATCACGTCGTGCTTGATAATTTTCGTGGCAGCCGAAAGTTGCCCCTGTGTAGTGGTCTATGTTATTTTTGTAAAAGGCGACGTGTGACTCAAGTCTGTTCTCTTTTAGGATCGCCATGATGACATGTTCAATTGCCTTGTCGTAAGCGATTGCGTCAAAAAGATTGGCGCATTCCGGTGTAGCGTATTCAAGATGTCCCATGTCGATATAGAGTCTACCGCCGTTGAAGAGGAAGCCGCCGTTACCGGGTGGTTCTCCCCAGTCGCGATAGTGAAGATCGGGGATTCCGAGTTCAAGATGTTTGAAGACATAGTCTCTGATATTCGCGGCAACACCTTCAGGGGAGGCTTTCAAACGTTGTGTCTGCATTGTCTGAGGCTGGACCATGCATCCCAATTCGGTTTCAATGCCGATTATTCTATATGTCACGGGTTTTGTTCCTTAATGGTTGTCAACAATCATTTTATTTAGTGAGTTCAGAAATCTCATCTTGGCTTAACAGGCGGAATTTTGTATCTCCTGATAAGGAATTATCTAAAATCCCCGCTTCAATTTCTCCATCTTCTAATTCAGTATTTATGACTTCATCTATCTGGTCATCTGAAACTTCATTGCTATCTTCTACATCATCACGTTGGCTTAATTCTCTACCGACTGCCCAGGTTTTGAGTGCTAACTGCAGTGCTGCGTCAAGATCAGGTTGTGTATCATTTTGAGCATCCGCGAGATAACTTTGCATAGCGGATTCTATCTCTGCGGTACCACCGATGACACCAGATTCAGGCTGGACTTTCACGTTACCATCGTAGTTTATATGCGTAAATTGTGTTTCTGGGTCACCATTGCCAATTTCGACGAGCAACATTTTTATGATGTACGCTTCACCGACAATAGATTCAAATGCTTGCTTAAAGGTATGTGCTAAAACATAATGTGTGAGTCGGTGTAGGTTCACATCTTCAGTGGCACTTTGAAATGCTTGAACGCTTGCAGTATCGGTAACAAGCATACGGAGTCGTTCAATGTCTGCGGGGTGTCCGATTGCGGAGAGTGCAATACGGTCATGAACTTCAAATATTTTCTGAGCACCTTTACTCACGGTGAGAAGGAGGCTGCCTTGTGCGTAAGGGAGTCCAACGACGGGACTTCCGGGTTTAAGTTGGTCTTCAATGTAATCGCGCCTGTCCTGAATTGCTTCAATCCAGCGGTACGGCATATCGCGCATTATGTAGCCTCCGCGTAACATTCATTAAGAAATTTGTCGGTGAGTGTTTCAACGCCGTGTCGTGTAATCGTTTTGAGAGTAGGAAATATTTCAGCTTTTGCGTTGTATCCGCTTGTTGCTGCATCGTACTCACTGGCTGTATCCAGCAGTCTTAGAATTGTGATGGTTGCCTGCTTTTCGTCCATATCTTCAAGCCGTGTCTCTCCCCATCTGTCAAGGTAACGTAGCACACCGCGTATCCAAACTGAACCGGAACCGGTTGTAGCGAAATCGACGTTTTCGAAGTGTGCACCGAGTGCGTCATAGAAATAGATTTTGCCACCGTTTACCGTTTCGTCAGTTTGCGGTGCATATAACGCGAAGATAGGAATCACCGCGCCGATCCCCTGCATTGCCATTGGTAGGTTATCAAGGATAAGCCGTGAAAGTGTTCTCAGTTTTCCTTCGACACTGAGTTCTTGGAGTTGGCTGCGCCGGAAATACTGGAATGAGTGTTTTAGAACACGCGCAATCTCGAAAGCCATTGCGGGTGCACCAGAGATTGCCAGAACAGAGTGTGAGTCGATAGGAATGACTTTCTCAGCGCGATCGTGAACAACAGAAGTGCCAGCGGTTGCACGCCGATCCCCCGCAATGATAATACCATCCTTATAACGCATCGCGACAACAGTCGTTGCTTCAGCTAACGCTAAAGTCGTGCTATGCGTTTGTCCCCCTTGCGTGGGCAGCACCGTAGCATCGCGTATAGGTTTTTTTATACTTGGTAATAATTCTGGGACATTCACTTCAGACATACCTTGAGTCTGTTCACCGTCAATTTTCAAGGTATCGGCATGTTTTAAAAGGCTGAGAAAGTCGCCTTTATGGTTCATTATTCCCCCGTTCTTTGGCGGTATCTGCGCGATTGATCTTTGTCAACCCGTCTCATACGTTTTAGGAGTTCATTTGTATCGGGTCTGTTGACATCGGGCCGTTTCGGTGCGTTGTTATCATCGCCACCGTCACCGGGTTCTATCGGCTTTACCGGTCTCTGTTTGCGTTCGGGAAAATAGACAATTTTGTCTTTCATGAGTTTATTCTCCTTGAATTGCTTTTAGATGCAATTTTGGGTTTACACTATTCTAAGGTAGACCGAGTTTTTCAACGAGAGTCTGAGGATTAGGGGATAAGTCAAGTGCTTCATTATATTTCCGAGCAATTTCTGGATTCGCGAGTGAGTTCATGTTAACAGTCACTGTTCTCCCTTTAATGTCAAAGGAGATACTATCCCATTGAACAGTTTTGACTGCATCTTCAAACTTGTTTAGTGATTTACCACGGAAATAAGCCCGCGTATCTGCAGGTGGTGTATGCATAGCTGCCTGAATCTGTTCATCCGTTACAACTCTTTGCATGGGTAATCCGTAGAATAAACTTTCCTCAACATTGGTGTTATGGTATTCTAAATCAATACTCTGGAGCCAGGGGTCATCCCATTCAATTTCTTCAGATTCAACAAAAGTCTCCAGCAACCATTTTTTTGCGACCCAGTCAATTCTATCTGTCAGGTCCATCGGGTCATTTTCGAGGTCATCAAGCGTCTGTTCCCACTGTGTTAGCACCCAATCTGTCTCACTGTTCTGACCTGCAAGATGTTTTTGTGCAATTTCGAGAAACTCGCGTTGATGATCAATAGCCGAGATCATTTTACCATCAATTTTCTGTAACATCCAACGATACGTCTGATCATGCGAAATCAGTTTTATAGTATCAATCGGATTAGCGATTGCGCATGTCTCTGGAATAAGGCGTTGTTCAATCAGTTCAATAACAAGTGCAGTTGTACCGACCTTTAAAGCGGTAGCATATTCGGACATGTTTGCATCGCCAACGATTCCGTGAAGTCTTCGATATTTTGCTGGATCCGCATGCGGTTCGTCTCTTGTATTCACGATAGGCCGTTTGTGCATTGTATCTACACTTGCCTCTACGTGAAAAAAGTCTGAACGTTGTGTGAGTTGGAAATGTCCTGGCGTAGCGAGTCCCGCTTCAGTTTCAATGCCTATCTTACCTGCTCCCGCAAATATTTGCCGTGTAATAAAAAACGGAAGAATGCTTGTTTTGAGGTAATCGAATGGCACATCACGGGCCATTAGATAGTTGTCATGACATCCGTAGCTATGGCCATAAAAATCGGTGTTATTTTTATATAGGATAACGCGTTCACCGAGTTCCTGGCTCCGTCTTTCAGCACATTCTTGCAGTATCCGTTCACCGGCTTTGTCGTGTGCTACAAGGTCAAACAGACTTTGACATTCAGGTGTTGAATACTCTGGATGTGCGTGGTCGTTGTAAAGTCTTGCACCATTTATCAGGATGCGGTCACTTTTTATTTCCCGAAAGGAGCGATCAGGTTGATTAGCGAACCTTTTTTTATCCTTTTTCTCCTCCTCCACTTCATCAGGATGGTTGTTTAGATGTTTTGCCCGAAATCCGCGTTCATCTTTGAAAGGGTCTTCACCCTTGTAATCCCATTTCGGCAGAAATGGCTCGCGTTGATAACACTTTATTAACTCAATGGATTCCTTGACGGTATCAATCTGTTCAGCGTTTTCAAGTGTTATTCCGTATTCGGTTTCAATCCCAAAAAGTCTATGCATTATTTGTAGCTTTCTGTTTTATCAGACAATATGTAATTTATTCTAAGGTAAATGTATAGAACTAAATCACTGGACTTGATGCTTTGCGTGTCTCTCTTTTCTCTGACTGAATAGGTGTGACCTTTACAACATTCACGGGGTCATAATCAAGAAGTTTGAGCCAATCTTCGGTAGCCTCTGTTGGTGGGAAGATGTCGTTTTCGCTAAATTCAGCGTTGAGTGAATCCATGAGGTCGTCTAAAGTGATACCTGTATCTGTATCAGGAGCAGCTATTGCGCGCTTCATTGCCGATTCTTTCGCTCTCTGAACGATTGATTCTATAATTGCGCCGCTGCAGAGATGCCCTCGATAAAGAATATCCCGCCGCCCACTGCGGAGTGCGACTTCAAGGAATCGGTTTTCAGAGGATTCACGGAACATTTCATCCACGACTTCAGTTATCAGTTGATCAACGATTTCTTGGTCATTCGTTTCACCTTGTTCCGTTTCAATTGGAAGTTCAGTTGTCAAATAGATACCGAAGATGTCTTTCGCCGCGTCTTTATTCGGACGCGTTACTTTAATTTTTCTGTCAATCCGTCCCGGACGTAGTATCGCAGGATCAATTAGGTCTGGTCGGTTCGTAGCGAGTATAATGACGACCTCTTGTAAAGGTTCAATCCCATCCATTTCTGCACAAAACATAGGCACAAGTGTATTAGAGATACTGTGTGATCGCATTGCCCGTCGTGTTCCCAAAATAGACTCTGCTTCATCAATGAACACAAAGGCGAGTTTACCTTCATCCCGTTTTTCTCGTGCTGTTGAGAAGATTTCTCTGACTTTCCGTTCCGATTCACCGAGCCACATGTTGAGAATTTCGGGACCTTTAATGTGCAGGAATGTCCCTTCTATCTCCTCACCTGTTTCTGTTTTGAGACGTTCCGTGAGGTTGTATGCTGTTGCTTTTCCGATGAGTGTTTTACCACAGCCCGGAGGACCGTGGAGCAGGAAACCTTTCGGGACAGTGTACTGAAACTTTTTAAATAGTTCTGGATGTAAGATCGGTTGCTCAATTGTATCTTTAATCCGTTGAATGGTTTCATCAAGTCCTCCCACTTTTGACCATGGAATTTCTGGAACCGCTTCAAGGGCATAATCTTTCGTTTCTTTGGATGCGATATATTCGACCGCCACCCTCAAACTCGGATCAAGTCGAACTTCATCACCAGACTTCAACTTAACATCTGCGAGATCAGTCGCGCGTTCTATAATGACAGATTGCAGACTCGGTTCAGACCCGACGCGAAGTCTACCATCCGGTAGAATATCAGAAATTTTAGCAATCGGACCCGATTCATTATAGCCGAGTTCTCCAACAACAACAAAGGCTTCATTGAGAAGTACACTCACACCTTTTTTGAGATTATCAGATTCCAACTGTGGGTCCACATTTGCATAGTATTCGGCACCCCCAAGGGTGACGCGTGCGGTATCGTCTTCGGGGGTGTCAAGGAGCGTTCCGATGCGATTTGCGGGAGCAGTCAGTGCCTCTATCTGCTCTTCCATCTCTTTATGAATGCGGATCGCTTCCTGTTCAATAGCCCGCAATCTTTGCCGGAATTCCCCTTCGTCGTTGATAATAGAACGACGTAATTCAAGCAGGTACCGACGTCTAAAATCCTCAACAGGTGTTTCCGATATGATCATTCTAATAAGACGAAGTGAATAACCTGAACTGGCTTCATTTTCTCCGAGCTCTTCATCTATATCAAACTCAAAGACATCATCGTCTTCAACGTATTTGTTATCGTATTGACTTCGGTCTGTCCGTCGCTGAGAATAGTTGGAATTGGTCTCCTCATCTTCATTTCCTGAATCTTCATCAAATTCCAACTTATCTGTGTCTTTGACAGATTTACTATCGTAGTGGTTTCCACCAACTTTGCTATGCTTATCCTTATCGTTCATTGTGAACGGCTCCTCAAACAGAAAGGGTGACTTGACGATACAGTTTACCACATTTCTCTTTTAATTGTAATCTCCATTAGATGTTGAGATTTTGCTAATATTTTGACGCATTTGTGGCAATTTCCATTAGTTTAACATAAACTTCAAAAATATTGCAAGTTAAATAACGTGAGTTTGATAATTAAATGCAATATGCGTTGTAGGTTGGGTTGAGGCACGAAACCCAACATGTAGTGCTCCATAATGGGTCAAGATGTTGGGTTTCGTTCCTCAACCCAACCTACATATTTATTTGTTCTGATTTATCAAACTCACGTTAAATAAAAAGATTAAAACGGAATTTATCGTGTATTCTATCTTAAAATACGCTATATTGAATTTAAGTGCAAGTGAAATCTTATAGTCAAATATAAAGTGATAGGCGCGGTGTGAACCCGCGCCTATTAGGAGAAACCTACCTATTTTCAATCACAATATATAAATCTAACACATACTAACCATCAATTCTCACGCGTTCCACTCTAACGGACGATTTTCCAAATAGGGTCGTAGCAACTCCCGAAGTCTGCGATGTGCGTGATACAGATGCGTTTTCACGGTGCCCTCTGAGCGATTTGTTACGACAGCAATTTCTTTCATCTGAAGCATCTGATCGTATCGGAGTCTGAAGACGCGCTGCTGTTTCGGTGGAAGTTGTTTCACTGCTTCCTGAATGATTTCACCTAACTCCGTCATCTCAACCTGATCGGATGGAGATGGTTGCTTACTAATTAGCAACAAGTCGTCTGGTTCAGGTGTTAAATCGTCAAACAGAACAGTTTGTCGTCTATTTTGTTGGCGCATATAGTCGATGCAGCAGTTAATAGCAATACGATAGAGCCAACTATAAAATGCAGAATCACCTTTAAACTTTGGTAAAGCTTTATACGCTTTTAGGAACACTTCTTGGCAGAGGTCTTTAGTCGTTTCAATGTCCTTGATGTTTTTGTAAATCAACTTTGCAATACGATCTTGGTACTTGAGTACGAGGGTGTTAAACGCTTCAATATCACCATTTTGGAAGCGGGTAACATACGTCTGTTCATCAATATTTTCTAAATCATCAGCAGACAAGAAATTCAAAGACCTTTTCGTTTCTGGCATACTATTTCTCCATTTCCGCTGTGTGTGAAGACGGTAGCGGTTTTTGCAGTGAATGTAAAGGAATAGAATTATCTATTGATACACCACAAGTGTCAAAAAGTTCCCACATTCTCTATGATTAGACATTTCCTTATGCGAAAATGTTCATTTTTAAGAGTGGAAGGATGGAAGAGTGGAAGGGTGGAAGGGTGGAAGGGTGGAAGGGGGGAAGGGGGAAGATTGACCAGGATTTTCAGGATTTCAGGATTTTATCAGGATAAGAGGGGAGGTGGAAAGGGTGGAAGGATGGAAGGGTGGAAGAGGGAAAAACCATCTTGTCAGAATAACCGTTTTGAATCTATTTCATTAAATTTGTGTCTGTAGGAAAAGATGATACAATGACCTCGCTTTTTCTTGACAAGAATAGTCGTCTACGTTAAAGTGTTGTTACCGTTTTCAATATGAGGGAAATACATGAGACGTTACAGCATTCAAACTAAAATCGTTCTCCCATTCTTGATTCTCTTCGTGCTTATCACTATCCTTGTGTCTTTGCTAACGGTAGAGTTCTTCGCTTGGAAATATAGTGAACAGTTTACTCGCGAAACTGAAGGATGGTTCAATGTTATTATTGAAACGGGGTTTATTGATGAAGATATAGAAAAAGTTAAACAAGCCTACTCCGTTGAAGTCATGATCTTTAGTTCGGATTTCACGATTAATGCAAGCACACTCACGGATATGCCCGCAGCTGAACAGGATGTAATGTACTTAGCCGAAAAGATGAGATTGAGAGAGGTTCAGCAATCGTTTCAAGAGGAAGAGGGAACACCTGTCACCCACAATGTCTCACTCGGTGGTAAACATTACGAAGTGTTTTATCATATACTTGCCGTGGGTCGAATTTACTGCTTGTTACGTCCGATGGGGGAGATTGCAGCAGCGAAGCGCACCCTCACACTCTATATGTTTGGCATCGCACTTATTGTTACCGGACTCGTTTCTTTTATCAGCCACCGTATCGGAAATACGATAACTGATCCTATTCAGGATTTGGTAGGTTTTACCAATAAGGTTGCGGAGGGAAATCTTGATGAACAGTGTGCACTTAAGACGCATGATGAAATCGGTGATCTGGCAACTGCATTCAATCAGATGACACAGGAGCTTAAGCAATCCAGAGATAAACTTATTCAAGCTGAAAGGTTGGCAACAGCAGGGAAGATGGCTACCTCATTTGCACACGAAATACGGAATCCGCTTTCATCTATGCGGATGCTATCACAACTCCTTAGGCAAAAACCGGAATTGACTGAAGAACAGCGGCAATCGCTACAATATATTCTTGAGGAAATTGAACGGATTGACACCATCGTGAAAGGTATGATGGATTTCGCGCGTCCGACATCCCTCAAACCTGTCCAACAACCGCTTGAACCACTGTTAAGAGATGTTTTGGCGTTGATGCAGGCAAACTTAACACACCATAAGATTGAATTGCAATTGGAATTCACGGCTGATTTACCCGAGTTTGAATTTGATTCTGATAAGATAAAACAGGCATTTATGAACGTTGTTCTGAATTCAATGGAGGCGATGCCACAAGGTGGAATCTTAACAGTATCTACATCAAAAGTAGATGATGGTGCATCTATTGAAGTGGCAGATACGGGTGTCGGCATACCAGAAACTGATATGCCACATCTGTTTGAACCCTTTTTTACAAGCAAGGACAAAGGAACGGGCCTCGGTTTAGCAAATGTGAAACGAATCGTTGAAGAACATGATGGCACGGTCGCGATTGAAAGCAGTCTCGGTGAAGGTGTGACGGTATCTATCTGGTTGCCTTTTAGTAGTTCAGTGATTTGAAACAGGGCAGCACAATACCTCTTGACGATTCAACATGCATTCGGGTATACTATTAATATACTTTTGTGCATTGTCAAGTGCTATTTTGTAGGTCGGGTAGAGCGAAGCTAAACCCGACAGGATAGTTCCAAACAATACGTGTCGGGTTTCGCTTCGCTCTACCCGACCTACATGTAGGAATTGACAGTCTATTAGTAGAACACAAGGAAATGTGATGAAAAAACAGAAACAGAATAAGTACCTACTAAAAAGTCGAGAAATTATTGTCATCGGATTCATCGGTTTGCTGATATTGTATAGTAGCTATACTGATAAGTTAGCTTACGGTCAAGACCCAACGCTTCGCTACGGTCCGGGTGTCCCTCCATCGGTGAGGACGATAAATGACCGATGCTTACGCTACCTCGTCAATACACAACTGGCTGACGGTTCCTGGCAAGCCTCACGTAATGGTGCAGGCATAACAGGTATATGTGTTATGGCGTTTATGGCAAGTGGTGAAGACCCTGATTACGGGCCCTACGCGGAGAACATTCGTAAGGCTTTGCGAAATATTATAACAACACAGAACCCCAAATCGGGCTTTCTACAAGGATCAGGTCACGGATCAATGTACCATCACGGTTTTGCGATGTTAGCACTATCCGAGGCATACGGGGCAGTCAGCGACGACTTGCTTTGGAAAGACAGTGGCACACCCGAAAGTAGAAGACGGACCATTGGCGAAGCCTTGGAACTTGCAGTCCGATGTGCATTAACAGCACAAGAGAAAAACCCCTGGGGTGCGTGGCGTTATACACTCACCGCTCGCGACGCGGATACAACAGTCGCTGGAACCGTTCTGATGGGGATATTTGGGGCACGTAATGCCGGAATTGAAGTTCCTAACGAAGCCATTGAGAAAGCTCTAAACTTCTTTCAGACCTGTACCTCACGTGGGGGAGGGGTTTCCTATATGCCATCAAGAAGCCATGGAGACAGTATAACACGTTCGGCAATTGCAACGCTCGTGTATGCTATCGGAAAACGGAAGGATACGCAAGAATACAAGGCAACCGCAGAATTCATCAAACGACGTTTGGATTACAATGTTAGCGGCGGTTATATGTTCTATACACTATACTATATGGCTCAGGCACTGTTCCAAAGCGACTTTGAGGCATGGCAGACTTGGAATCTAAGCACTATTGAACGTCTGCAAAAACTGCAAAGAGGTGATGGTAGTTTCAACAGCAACTACGGTAGAGCTTACGGAACAGGTATGGCAGTACTTACTTTAGCGTTGAACTATCGCCTGTTGCCAATCTATGAGAGATAGATAATATAACGTGAGTTTGATAATTAAATGCAATATGCGTTGTAGGTTGGGTTGAGGCACGAAACCCAACATGTATTGCTCTATAATGGGTCAAAATGTTGGGTTTCGTTCCTCAACCCAACCTACGTAAGTTATTTGTTCTGATTTATCAAACTCACGTTAATATACCCCAAATATTTCAAATAGGAAAACACAATGCAAAGATACCCAAAGTGGATATTAGCGATTACAGTTGTGATCGCAGTATTTCAGTTGCACTATAGAATAGAAGCCGAAGAGCTCTTACGTTGGAAAAACGGTGATTCCCTTGCTGGTAAACTATTAGCCAGTAACCCATCAGAAGGGAATTCAGGAAAAATCCGTTGGCAATCCCCTTACTTTTCAGATGCTTTAGAGATAGATAAAGGTGTATTGGATTCAATTGTTTTCTCTAAAGAGACTGCAGCATCACAGGGGACATTTCGCATAGCCACTGTATCAGGAGATGTGTGGACTGCTGATATTATCGATTCAGATGAAAACACCTATCTTTTTTTCAACAAACGTTTTGGTAAGTTTAGGGTGAACAGATCATCTATCTATTCACTTGAAAGTCGGGAGCATTCAAATTTACTCTTTGATGGTTCTCAATTATCATCATGGGGAGAATCCCAGACAGGATGGTATGCTAATCAAGCTGGACATCCACAGACCGATAAAGGTAAAGCCAACATCTTTTACGGAATTACGTGGCCCGAACGGTTTGAGATTAGTTTAGAATTGGGATCTACCTCGCGTCCCCCAGGGTTTGTCTTCTCACTCGGTAAAAACCTATATGAGGCATTGCGTTTAGAGACGTGGGTTAACGAACTCGTTGTCGTACAAGGAACAATATTTGAACCGATAATGACAATTGAACCTGATCGTCGTAGCTTCAGTTTACGTCTCGCTTATGATCAGACGACAGGCATGTTAGAGATTTTTGATGTAAACGGAAACCCACTCTTGGAACTGAACAATGTCAGCCCTACCGTCAATACAACCGGTATCTATATTTATAATCGTGGACAGGACCTTACAGTACGGGGATTAAGGGTATACCGACAGCACACAGAATTCAGAGATCAGAAGGTTGACTTTTCAAAACAACGCGTTCACATGATGAATGGAGAAGTCTTTCACGGCAAGTTGTTCGTAGACAGTTCACAGCAGGGTCAAGGATATGTCGTTGATACGGATAGCGGACGAAGTGAGATTAGTTTAGAGCAGATAGATCGTGTTGTTCAACCGGGGATGGTGTTGTCAACGACAGATGGTGTTTCGACACTGTCTTATGTTGATGGCGGTGTCGTGCAAGGAGAGATACTGGATTTGACCTCCACTGGTGTCGTCTTAAAAACGGGTTATGCTGATGAACCGTTAACCTGTTCACTTGATGGTGCTTCCTTACTCAGGTTTAATTCTGCAGCAAATACCGAAAAGCCTGCGGAAGACTATGATAGGATGTTTTTCCCTGATGGTAGTCTACAAGGCAAGATCATATTTGGCAGTAAAGATGAATTCAGTATAGCGTGGCGACCGACAGGTGTATCGGCACCGGTACGCTTTGCAGATGAACGTTCACCGCGTATAGAACGTCATAGTAAACGTGTATCAAGGTTACAGCCTTATGATGTTAGCTTGTATCCGCATCTATTGCATCTGAAAAATGGTGAGGTTATCCCGTGTAATGTTCTGTCTTATGATAAGGATAACATCAATTTTCGGTCTCCATTTATTAGTGCGACGCGCATAGCATCAACAAATATGAAAGCCATTGAGTTTTCACTGCGAAAGACTCAGGGTAGGAAAGAAAACCGGAATCCGATCACAATTACAGGGGGTAATAAACATCGCATCATTTTAGAGGATGGACGGATTTTGGAGGCTATCATGCAGAAAGCAGAAAATGGGATGCTGCAGATCATCGTAGAAACGGGTGATCCTGATGAAGAACCCATGAAAGTCAAATTCGGCGGGGACTTTGCCGCAAATCAAGCTGTTGCACTAAAGCACGGTGTTGACCTGCTGTTTGACCCTCTCGAAATCCAATCCGAAAAGCTGGATGTGAAAGTAGAACGCGCATTGACTGTACCTCGATTCAACCGTGAAACGCCACCGAAACATATACTGGTGGCAAACAACGGCGATCTAAAACGGGGGAAACTCACTGGATTCAATGGAGAGACAATTCAGTTTGAAGCAAAGATGCGAAAGTCCGCCATTCCTCTCAACAGGGTTGCACGTATCATTGATATTACTGATGTTAGCACAACAGATCAGGCAGCCCAATCCGATGAAACACCTTCTCCTGACACCACAGATAATCAAGACCCTATTTCTTCACCTGCAGACAACAGTGGGGCGACATCACCTGTTTCACTTGTTCGCATCGCTTTGATCCATAACCCGATCCTGATATTCGAACCTATTGAGGTAAGGGGTGAGAGATTGTACGGCAATTCGTCCATCTATGGAGAGGTTTCTGTCCCTGTGAACAGTATCCAATATCTGCATTTTGGAAAGAAGGCAAAGTCATTTAAATCTGTTTTTTCGGAATGGGTAGTCCGTCCAGCATTAGAACCTCAATATGGAGAGAATCGGTAACTATGTTAATACTGACAAATATGAATGCATTATCAGAAGCATATCCCAAGGAGACCCCAAGAATCAAGCAGGCAGTTGAAACACTTGCTAATCAACACAACGCCAATATACTTGATATTGATGAAGTTCATTTACAGAAAATAGGTGAACATATCACAATACCAAAATATCCAGATTCAAGTCTAACGGGTATGGCAAAGGTGATCAAAGATGAAGTAATTTCAAGGACTGACGGTACGTTGGATACGCTCATAATTGTAGGAGACGAGACGATTATACCGATGTGGGAAATCGGCTTAGCTAAATTGCGATTTCACACCGACTCCTTTTACGCTGATTTAGACCGAGACGGTCTACCGGAAGTTGCTGTAACAAGAATACTCGGTAATCCTGAAGCGATGATACAACAGATGACCGACACTACGGAAATAGCAGGTCCAGATGCAACAATTATGTGTTCGGAAGACACACGTATCCATTTAGAGACTCAGCAGTTTATGGATGCGCTCACACAGCAGGGACATCAAGTTGATGTGATCGGCAGAAAAAAGGATGGAAAACTCCCGAATTCCGACCTCATCATCCATTTTGGGCATGGCAGTCCAAACGGTTTAAGCAATCGCTTTGGTGAAAACTTCATAACTGCTAAGAGCATGCCGCAGTTACCACGTAACCCCGTTGCGATCATCAACGGATGTGCGACCACACCCCCCGGTTCAGAACTCTTAAGGGCATTTTTGAACAACGGTTGTTGCACCTATCTCGGTAACACAGCTACTGTTCCCGGCATGATACCCGCGCGGTATACCAATCAACTGGTCATGTGTTTTCTGAATGCTTACAAATCCAATCCTGACGAGTCTGTTGTCAAACTCTTCACCGCAGCACGTGCTGAATACGCACACATAAATAATCTATCAAAGGTATTATTGAAGCTTGAGAAGAAAGAAACGCTCCATCGATTTAGTGGGGATATGCGAACACACCTCCTGACATTTCTGGAGTGGAACGCCTACGGTTCACCATTTTCCCGTTTACATCAGGGAACGGGACATTCTGTCTTCTCCAAGTATCCGCTAATTGATCATTCTTCAGATAACGGAGTATATCTCAAAGCACCGGATCAGAGTGGCATAGAATCCAACTTCAATATCACTGATGCGGACGGTCAACCTATTCTGTTCCTACAGGCAGATTGGTTGAACTCAGTTTCATCTTCCATTGAACTTCAGGTAAAACAGAACGGACAGACTATCCATCAGTTGAAAGGCGACACACATATCATCTTTCAACACATAGAGAACATCTGCGTTGGCGGTTATGTTGATGGTAAAATGTATCGTGCCTACTGGCTTTTACCTTTAGAACGGATAGAAGGTGAAAACCTTTTGCGTATTGAACTCGTCGGTAAAGGAACAGAACTTCAGATTTCCCCCGAATCCATGATACAGATATGGCCAGAATGGGAAACGACCGCTGCCCCACAAAACAAGTAGATACCTCTGCCATTATTCCATTAATAGACATTCTGTTAGATTATGTGTGTGTGTGTTGTAGCACATTCTGTTAGATTGTGCCTCTTTCCACAACATTCATCATTCATTGCCATTCTCTGCACACCATCCATATTGATATTGCTGTAGCACATTCATCCTTGATTGTGCTTCTTTCCACAACATTCATCATTCATTGCCATTCTCTGCACACCATCCATATTGATATTGCTGTAGCACATTCATCCTTGATTGTGCTTCTTTCTACAACCACCTTATGCGTCAACTTTAGGAAACGAATTTATTATTGGTGTGTCTTCAGTTCAGTAGGGACGATATGTTATGCAATGGTATTTATAAACATATCGTCCCTACGGGACTAAAGATACCGTGTATAAACGTGATCTATAAACATATCGTCCCTACGGGACTGAAGAGAGGTGGGTACACATTTTTCTATAAACATATCGTCCCTACGGGACTAAAGAGAAGACAACCCGTATAACCATAAGGATGCAGAGTGATTCATCAGAGCTACTAAGTTTTCTTAACTTTACACCTATAGGTGGTAGGTGGTGTCACCCTACCCAGACGGGGAAAATCTACCGAAGTTGTAAAACCGGCTCTGATGTAAGGCGATACGGATTCATTGAGACCTGTTCAGCCAGTCAGCAGTGTGTAAGTGGATCGTGTACTTGATGTAGTGTGGGGAGTGCCCGGCATAGTCAACGAAATACCGACCTACGATTGTAGGTCGGTATGTGTTTGGTAAGGTGTTTGTTCAACTGGAGGCAATGCTAACCTTGCCAGCTCTGATAGACTCTCGTAAGAGACCTTCGAGCTCTTCCTCTGTCGCACCCGGGTTGGCTAGTTGGAGCAGTAAATACTCCATGCCGATATCAAAAACCTGCCAGCCGGTGCTGAGAAACTTTTTGTCCTCAGGTATTTCCTCAAGGTATACATTGTGAACTAATGAGATAGCGAAATCAATAGAAAAGCCATAGGCCTCTTCGTAATATTGGTATGCCAGCTCATCGTTGTCAAAATTACCGCTGATCGCAAGTGCCCATTTCTTGTTTTCATACTCCACAAATCTGCGGAAAGCCGCCGCTGCAGCGCTGACTTCAGCCCCCACTTCAAAGACGATGCCGTACTGACTTTTATCCGCTTCATACTTTCTTTTGAGGTTGGGGTCGTCTGCTCCGAAGACATCAATGGCGATGTCCAGCATGATTTGCTCTACCTCGGTGGAGACGACGATGCCGTGGCTCGGCACTTCTTCCGGTACGGTACGCTCAAATGAGCTTGTGCCCTGTGCAGTGCTTGTCGCTGCGGTGACTGCTGTAGTCCCTGCAGCAAGCTGCGCTGCCTTTGCGGCAGGCACGGTCGCTGACCAAGCACCTATTGCGTCAGTAGTAGTAGTCACTGTGACGGTGTCACCAAGGGTGACAGTCACCGTTTCTCCTGCAGAGAGCTCAGTGCTCGTACCGGAGACGGTAACCGAGCCGTCGTCTGCCTGTGTCACCGTGCTGACTGTCAGTGTCGGCTCCGGTTGCGGTGCCGTGTGCTCAAACGAGCTTTCAGCCGTCACTTTTTGTGCAGTGGCCGTGACTACTACAGTTCCGGGAGCAAGTTGTGCCGTTTTAGAGGGAGGTACCGTCACCGACCAAGCACCTGCCTCATCAACAGTAGCGGTTGCTGTGACCGTATCACCAAGGGTGATAGTCACCACCTCTCCCGCAGGGACATCAGTGCTCGTGCCAGATATGGTGACAGATGTGTCACCTCCCGTTGCTATATTAGCAATTGTTACTTCGGGGTTTTTCTTTCCCGGGTCGGTAATCGGATCCTTTATTATCGGATCCACCATATTCATGCCCTCGTCACATCCGGTGACTACCAGGGCTGCCGATACACACAGCAGTAAAAACGCTACTGTGCTTCCAAAATTTTTAAGTTTCAATTGAAACCTCCTAAAGCCCTTTACGGGCAGATTCTTTGAGGGTGTTAACCACGTAATGATACAAGAATTAGCAAATAACTCCTGAATCTGGCTGCATCCTCTTATTGGCAACAATATAGTGAATTATAGAGATATGTTGACACTTTTTTGTAGGAGGGAACTCCGATTCCCGACTGTTTTTCAGTTAAGTCGCGATTCGGAGATCGCTCCTACAGAATATATGTAAACTTATTTACATAATTTACTATAATAACGTTTTATGACAAAAGTTGTCGATGGCAACCAACAGAACTCAAGATGGCGATTCAGAGGTCGCTCCTACAAGTTTTATCTTTATTCTTTTACAAAAATTTTACACACCCGCCTCCTTATATTACACTGGCAAAATATGCCATGGATGTCGGCAAACAAATATTACCGAATTCAACATATTCACCGTTAAATCGTGCGTTCTGCAATAAACTCACCGGTGGCATTGAAATGAGATCGCAGAACTCTGATGAAATTGGGAGGTCTATTGGGTTCAAAAGGTGTGAACACGTAAAAACGCCGTTCTTTGGTGTTAAGAATTTCGTGCCTTTAATCTCAATCCATGCTTTGCTCATCCATATACCTAACCTTATCCATTTTGGGAGTTTGTTGGGTAATTCACCGACAATGAAAAACTCAAAAAGACTACCTGGGGCAAGTTCTTTTGCTTTACCGAATGAAGGTTTATTCGTTACCTTTATGCCTAACTCTTTTTTGCATGTGTTACTCACAGTTGAGAACGGACGATGCCGATTGTCTGCCAGTTTGAACGTACTGATGACATAATCATAGTAGATAGGTTTTGCGGGTGTAACATACACACCTGCCGCATTGATTGGTGTTAGGTCGTCCTGATAAGTAGGAACACTGTTAAACGATCTATGCGGTTTCTGAATCAAACCGAGTGCATAAGTCAACGCCCAATTGTGTATGACCTTTTCAGTCTCGTAAAGTCGTCCCATCTCACGCGTTGCATAGTAGAGAAAATCGTGCAGTGTAAGATGAAATTTCGTAACTTGCATCGGTTCCTCCTACTTTTGCTTCTTGTTTGATGCTTTTTGGATGACTCGCGCGGCGTATTCCTGTGCTTCGGTGTTTGCCTCCTGCAAGAAAAGCTGGAGTTTTTCTGCATCTGTCGTCACAGCTTTGACAATACCAAGTAGTTGTTTTAGATTTTCTCTATTGAGTAGGTGATAAGTCACACCATCATCTTCCAAAAGCACAGATAAGGTATTTTGAGCAGTTTGAAGAACTTTTGTAGGATTCAACGGGATTTCATTCTTGTCGTCCCCCAATCCGTCGTGGATAGCTTGTGTGAATTTAAGATTTGAAAAGATCTCACCATCAGCAAATACCACACCGACAATATGATTAGAAAGTCGTCCTGTTCGCGTTGTCTGTGCGCCATAGCGTTTCGTTCGCAATACGTTATTCAAGACATAAGCGAAACTGTATACTGTCACATCCTTAATAGTAATAACAGATGGGAAAAACACTTGCGGCACGATGTGGTCCTGTTCACCAAAACCTGAGCGAACGTCACCGTGCTGACTCATGTTCCCTTTTTCATAGAGGGCATTAAATGAAAACTGTTGATGGGATTCGTCATACCCCGTAATTGAGTAAGCGGTATCAACATACACCTTTGATTTTTCGGAGCCTGCGTCCCCGATAGCGAAACCGTAGTAAACACAGTCGGGACAGCTACCGCAGAACGTTTCATTGTAATCACAGTAGTCATCTCCGCTGCTATCTTCATTCTGTGTAATATTCACTCGGTGCAGTAACTCACGTCCAGTAAGTCGTTCTGGTGAACTCTGTTTTCGTTTGAACATAGCGAGCCGGATCAGCGAATTGTCACTGTGCAATCCTGCGCTGACCTTTGCAATGTTGAGTGTTCCGTCTGTCTGAAAAACAGGAAACGACTCCGTTTCCCGAACGACGATCAGATGGGCATAATGTCCTGTTGGTGCTTTTGGTATCTGATTTAAAAAACATCCTTCGGGAACAAGATCTTTTGAAAGATCAATTATCGGCATTATTATCCTCCTCTGCCTTTTTGGTTTGGAATTGTCGCCAGTTAACTTGGTACCAGGCGTTTATACCAGCGTTAAATCGGTTTCTTGCTTGACGAAGCAAACCCCGTTCGTTCTCGTAATACGCTACAAAGACGGTATGATAAAAATGTTCAACGAATTCGTGAATGGTTAATGCCTCTTCTTCCGGCTTAAGTCTGTAGTACCCCTGGGCGCGTCCTGTCCGAATTCGTTGCATCAGATTACTGATTTCTCCAACAGCTTGATATTTCAGGTCTTCTGAACAAATCTTCGGTTCACTGTTGATGATTACGTCTTCAATAAGGGTGAAGACTTTCAATACACTATTAGGTTTGAAATTATCAGGACTATAGAATTTGAAGCACCGACTTGCTACTGCTTCAATAAGACTCATTTTGTCACCTCCAACATATTGGTAAGCTTGTATATATCGCTCTGGTATTGACGGTTCTCCATCAGGTTGTTTTGGGAAATTATCCCAACTCTGTTTTCGACGAAACGCTTCCAGGTAATAAAAAACGTAGAGCGGATCTGTGTCAATATTTCGAGCAATTTGGCTGAGATGTTGCCATTGTGGATTTCCATCTTTTTGGAATACGTCTACATTCATATCATAAATCACTGCAACTTTTTGAAGCGCAGGTTCAATCTCATCAATACGGAGTTTATCTTGTCTCAGTATATGATGGACAAAAGAGCATGGCGCATTGAAAATAACTGTTTCCTTCCACTCTTCGCCGCTATGATAAAGGGGTACCTGCGACTCTGTAACGACGACCTTTACATTGAATACTAAAGGCATAAGGAGACTGAGAAACGTTGGAATTGCCCACGATTCTGTATCTGTAGGACTGCTCCCAAGCGCAGGGAATCCACAGAAGTAGAAAGTAGCAGGATCATTGGTATCAAATTCCATTTTGAACAGAAAATCATCGTCTGTATCCGGAATATCGGTATCAATCATCATCTCATCTAAGTTGATGAAATCCCTTACTGTTATCCCTTTGTGTAGAGTTTTACGCACATCAAAGAAATTGAGATACTTTAACCGATGGTACATATCACTTGCCAATTTGGCAGTTTCGGTTGTAAAGAAATAACTCGGATAAAGATAAAGCCACTTAATTTTTACATCGTCGTATTTACTGCCAACCAGATTCAGTTTTGATCGGATCATGATTTGGCGCAGCATCATTTCTATTTCACATAATTCACAGATTCCACGAACAAGCAGCGATGAATTGAGTAAATTCTTGTTGCTATAAACTTGGTTAGCAAATATGACCGATGTGTCTCGCTGTTTGGCAGTATCAAAGGTTGATGAACAGAGTGAGCATCCAACGTTTGATCCGCGCCCCTTTTTTTTGGTATTGATGTATCTGTTTAACTCTAATTTAAAGTCACGTTCAATTTTTCCATGTCCGTTGATATCAACAATTTGCTGAACATATTCATGAAGAACTCTGAAACCTTCTTTCTCCATTTCGTGTTGTTCAATCTCTTCCCTGAATGTCGTAACAACCTCCTCGGCGATGTAAGTAAACAGGTCTTCCATCTGATTGGTATCTAATCCCCGGTTCTCCAGTAGATATTTACCAGCAAGGAAATACCAATGCAATGGTACACCACCAACCCTACTGTCGCGCGGAATAGCTTCAAAGATAGTCTGATATTCTTGCATATTCAAAACGCTGACGATTTCAGCAGATACCTCCTCACGACTCGTTACTACGCCAATGTTTTTCTCAATTTCATAGAGATACTCCGCGAGTTGATCAACGCGCATGTCATCTTCAAAATCAAGTGTGTCATTGTTAGGGATATCACCCCTCTCCTGCAGTTGAAGTATCTTTTGTAGCCGTTTTCCAGCTGAGGGGGCTTTGTTTTCGTGCAGAATCCTGAAACATCCGATACTAATGAGTTTCAACAACTGCGGAATCTGAAAAAAATCATGATAGTAGTCAGGAAACTTAAATCCCTTTCCATCGCGCGTGAATCCGTTAAGATTGACTTCCAGACGATCAGCACAGTAGGCAATGAGCTGTTTTTCAGTGTCTTCAGCGACTTCATCAAGCGTCGGCAAAATCATTCCTTCGCTTGATCTTTCTCGCAGATACGTAACACCTGTAGGAAAAAAGAGAAAGGGTTTCCATCCGAGCCGGTCACGCAAAATTTTAAGCAAGGCGTTGTTGATGACGTTCGTAATCATACCGCGATTTTCAGCAAGTTTGTGATAGGTAAGTTCAAGTTTCCCGCCGCTTAATTGTGTAAGAGATTCGCGAACATTTGCTTGTTCTTTAAATCCGCTCGGATTCTTCAACAGATAAGCGATCATGTCTGATGCTGTGCACATCTCGCGCAGATACTGGCGTTGACGTCCCGGTAGACGTAAATCAAAATGCTTCAAATTCAGATCAGCACCCCATTTCTTCTGTGTGTTGAGAATGAGATATGCAATATCTCCGCGGTATACTTTGTAATCCGGAAGAAATTCGTCAAAATGGAGTTTTGAAACCCATTCGTCAAGGTATGCATAAAATTGTTCAGACTTCTCTGCATCGGAGACACTCAAATCACGGATCCCCGCCAGTTTGTCAATGTCGTGAAACGAATAAGCGATCAAGTAAAGTCTTTCTTCTAATTCACCCAACGGTTGTCCAGCAGTTCGTACAATTGTAAGCGTTGGGAAAATACCGTTCAAAATGTGTGAGAGCATACTCTGGTCATGATTGTATTCCCATTGCGTGCTCCCTTTCGCTGGCTTCAGTGTATACTCTTCAAGCATCTTCCGCATCACTTTATCAATGTAATCCATTAACACAAAATCAGATGGCTCAACAGCGTTTTTCAGCAAAGCAATTTGTGCCTGGAGCCGCTGCGGTTCTTGAGAATCGTCTGAGAATCCCATAAAATCAAGTTCAAGCTGTTCAAACATTAGAAATCTTCACCTTTCTCCAAATATATGGTTGAGAATACAGCAATAGCGCGTCTTTTGAAAACACGACACTGAATCCCTCACCGTTCTGATCGATTAACGGGAAAATGGAAAACATCGCTGGCAAGCGTAATATCCTTCTTAAATCACGTACTGGTTCTTTACGAATAAGACACAAAAGAGGTTTTACGCACAACCATCTATTGATCTTGTTAATTTCAGGAGAATTGCCATCAATTTCAAATCCCTTGAGGACATGCAATTTGCGGTAATGGTCATCAGTAGTAAACTTAGTCCGAATCCTCTGTGTCTGACACAGTTGAAAACTTTCACGTTCAGAGAGGTATTTATGTAATCGTAAATAGACATCAACATACTGAAATCGACGAAACGGTACCTTCTGTATCTGACATTCTCGTTTAAAATCCGCTTTTTCCATGTATTCAACTTCGGCGTTTTGCAACACCCACAACAGATTGTAGTCTTTGATTTTACCGTCGGTTTCGTCAAGGATACCACAGGTAAAAGGTGTTTCCCCACGAAACCGAATCACACCTGCATCAATAATTTCCGGTTGGTTTTTCTTAACAGCGAAATACAATTTTGTTGAACATATTTCAATATCGGTCTCGAAAATTTCGGAATAAACCTGTGTGAGTTTTTTACGTTCAGATGCATAGTTATCACGTAATCGTGGATGTCCAAGTGTGTTGATAATATGTGAGGCATGCAACCACCCCCAAGATTTGCGATAGTTACGAAAATCGTTGATAGGTGAGAAAACTCGTTTATCCTCATCTTCATTTTTCATGAAATCAATCAGAGTTTCCTTGTTAATTTTTGAATTTGCTGGAATGACCTGTGCCACCCGTTCATAAGCATATTTTGGTAGCAGTGAATGTGCAACAAAACGTTCAAACTTCATAACCGTCCCGTCGGTTTTTTCGTATTCAGAATGCCGCCCCAGTCGCCCTAATCTTTGAATCCATGCCCCAGACTCCATTGCTTCAAAAACAAGGAAGTTGATTTTGAAGTCAATGCCGACATCTACCGTTGAAGTGCCAACAAGTAGATCGCTTTCGTGGAGTGCAAAATACCGTTCTTGTTGGCTGCTGAGTCCCGTATTTTCTCCAACGCGTAAAGGGAAATCGCCTGCTCGGTTTCGTTCCTTGAGAAATGTGCAAATTCGTTTCGCAGCAGCGACCGAGTTGACGATAATTGCCCCCCTTGAACTTGGATTTTCGTCAAACCACTTAGCAATCTGCTGGTAATGGTTTTCGACCCACGCCTCAGTCTGGGGACCTACTGCATGAAAGTGTAAGTCGAATGGGGCACAGATCTTGCGCCAATCTGCTGAAACCTGTTTATCAGATTGATAACACCCCTCAATGATTTTATAGCGAAGATTCGCTTTTTCTAAACAATTTAGCAGAAGCGGATTTGGTGTTGCAGAGAGAAAGACAAATTTTTTCTGACTCCATTGACCACTTCCCTGCTCAATGAAATACAACAGTGTCGTTAGCACAGAAATGACTTGTGAAACATCATAAATATGGAATTCGTCAAACACAAAAAGATCATAATAGTCAATAACATGTTGTACTAACTGGTCAGGGTTTTCGTATTCGGAATTCAGATACTGGAAATTGGCAATTAGATTAAATATGTCGGGATTTGTGAGAAGTATAGGGTTTTTTAGTGCCAAATGCTCAATTGCTGCTTTTTGTCCGCGTAAGTCCTTCAATTTAGTACGTAGTTCAAACAGACTATCGCTAAACATGCTGTCACACGCAACCGGTTGTGCAAACCATTTGCAGTAGTCTTGCACTTGTCGTTCTTGATCCTTGATTAATTCATTGGTTGGGTACATAGCAAGGATTGACCTACCTGATGTGAATGAGGAAAGATATGCAGCCAGACTTTTTCCATCACCTGTCATTGCAGTATTAAAGACAACATCAATATCAGGGTTGCGAATTGCATCAAATGTTTTCACTTGATGTTCGCGTAAAGATATTTCCTGAGGGACACCTACAATTGGATCAGATTGTGTAAGTTTTGAATAGACTGGTAAAACTCTAATTGGGTTCATTTTGTACTCTCGAAAAACTAAAATGCTTTTACTCTAGTGGATTGTCTACTCTAATATTGTGTGTATTATCAAAAGGCGGGAATCGGAGTTCCCTCCTACAGAACTGAATATTGGTAGGAGCGATCTCCGAATCGCGACCTACACATTTAGCCTGGACTATCCACTACTAAATATAGAATGATAATTTATCACTCCCCGTGTCAAGACACCGATGCTTTAGCTTGGTGATGTAGACACGGCTAAAACATCTGAAAAAGATTTGACTTTCACTGAAATATGTGGTATCATATATTTAGCATCTTTGGATAGGATCGTTACCCCACACACAACCATGTGTGGGACCTATCCCCGCCAGTAACGAGGTGTGTGATGCTGGTGCGAAATCACATAAAACGTTAGAATGTAGTAGTGAAAACCAAACATTACGTTGTAAAACCTACAACGCCCCTAC
>JAJEJA010000110.1 GCA_022828145.1 Candidatus Poribacteria bacterium
AGAGACACTCTTGACGAAGTTATTATCCGTATTGATACCGCTTATCAAAGAATGTTCGACGGGCTTGGTGGTAGACCTAAGAAAAAGCGTAAAGGTAAATACCGTTCTGCCAAGTTTCAATCTGGATATAAGGTTGAAAATGGGCGTGTTCGTATTTCCTTCAAGTCTTGGAACGAAACTGAACAGAAACTCAAATTTGACAAACGATGGTTTTCTTTCCATCAACATCGTGACGGGTCTGGTAATATTTGTTATATCCAAATCCTTCGCGATAGTGTTGGTGAATACTGGCTTTACATCATTACTGACGACACTTCTACCGAACCCTTTGCTGCCACAGGTGAGAGCGTGGGTATAGACTTCGGATTGAAAACATTTTTGACACTCAGTAATGGTGTAAAGATAGAGTGTCCAGAGTTCCTGAAACAATCCTTGAACAAGTTGCGGTCTGCTAACAAGTCCGTAAGCCGTAAGCAGAAAGGTTCTAACAACTGGTATAGAGCTGTGCTTGATCTTGTCCGGATCTATCGTAAAGTTGCCTTGCAGCGTCTTGATTGGCACTGGAAAACTGCTACAAAACTTTGTAGGGACTTTGATACCCTTGTCACTGAAACACTTAACATTGAAGGTATGAAACGATTGTGGGGCAGGAAAATATCTGACCTTTCTTTTTCGCAATTTATCACTATACTTGACTATAAGTGTTTCAAACATAATCGCACCTTTCACAAAATCGGACAATGGACTGCCACAACTAAACCTTGTTCAGATTGTGGACACTCTAACAAAAACCTTTCTCTCTCTGATAGACAGTGGCTATGTCCTGAATGCGGTTCACACCACGATAGAGACATAAACGCTGCTATAAACATTTTACGGGCTGCTTGTTATCCCGTTGTGGAGCAGATGTAAGACGTTTATCAAAAAAACGCTAACTGCTATGAAGCACAAGCCCCAGCCTTTAGGCTGTGGGTGGCTTGACTGGCATAAGCAGAGCAAAAACGTTAAACTTTTAGAATATAAAAAACAGAATTTGATGAAATTCAAAATACATAAAGGAGTAAAAATGAAACGTACTTTTTTTGTTTTCTTATCTGTGCTTTTGTTAGCACAATTGAATGGACTGTATGCAGATGTATTGGACCCAGATTTAGTGCTTTATTTCGATTTTGAAGAGTTTAACGGTAACAGTGTTATTGAGAAATCTGGACGGGGTTACGATGGTGAAATCAATGGAAAAGTCACACAGTCTAATGATGGGAAATTTGGTAAAGCAGCTGAGTTTGCATCAGGGAGCTTTCTTGATTTAGACGGTCCAAACATTAATCCTGACGATATTCCGACTGAAGGAATGAGTGTCGTTGCTTGGATTAATGTTAATGCAATAACGGATATGGCAATTTTTAATGCTCGTGCACAGGACAATACGTGGTTGGTTCATCCTGAGGCACGTGGTGATGGTAATTACCGTTGGCTGAATCGTAGCTCTGGAGGGAATACAATATTTGATATCAAAAATGGTAAAAACAGAGCAAACGAATGGGTGCATTATGCTGGAACATTTAGCCGTGAAGAGGGTGAAGCTTTTCTCTATATTGACGGTGAACAGGTCGGTAATGAGAAAGCAAGAATAGGCACACCTATCGCTGGAGACTGGGGACAAGGGGCACGTGTAGGCTATAATATTGACAATAACCGGCCTTTTGCTGGGTTGATGGATGAACTGAATGTGTGGAAACGTGGTCTAACGCAGGAAGAGGTAAAATCTATCATGGAATTCGGCATGATTGAACATCTTGCTGTAGAAGCACGTGGAAAATTGGCAACAACATGGGGTCGGTTGAAGCAGACAAAGCGTTAAACCAACAACATGCATCCTTGATTGTGCTGCTCCGTATCAAAATAATCTTGATTGCGGTTGTAGCACATTCATCCTTGATTGTGCTACTTTCAATATCCTTAACACCTGAATACTAATAACGTGAGTTTGATAATCAGAACAAATAACTTACGTAGGTTGGGTTGAGGAACGAAACCAACATCTTGACCCATTATAAAACAATACATGTCGGGTTTCGTGCCTCAACCCGACCTACAACGAATACTGCATTTAATTATCAAACTCACGTTAATAACTTATGCCACTAAGGCGCGCATGTGCTGTTACATGGATCGGTAAAAAGAAGGGACGTTTTGATGTAAGGACCTCCTGACGGATTCTAACTGCTAATGTTTCAACGTCAACCTGTTCTGCTGTAGCGATTCCGTATGCTTCTATAAGAGGTAGAAGGCTTTCAAAAATCGTCTCCATGTATCTGTATCCTGCCCAATCTTCTGCTGCACCGATAGGGGAATGGAGATGTATCTCCGGTGCCGGTAGACCCGCTTGGATAAAAGTACGGTACAACCCTATCCCCATGTCAAGATAGGCACCAGAATGTTCAAAGACTTCTAAAATCCATTGGATAAGTTGATTTATGAGTGGCGTATCCGGATGGAACAGTGAGGGATAAAGGGTGTACTCCGGTTCTTGAAACGCAACAATACCATCCGGTTTTAAGTGTGAGATGAGTTTACCGAATGCCTCTTGCGGATTCGCCATATACATTAAAACGAACCGTCCGACAAGCGCATCAAATTTGTTGGGAAAAGTCAGTTCCCGGGCATCCGCTGCGATAAATTGGATGTTTTTTATACCAGCATCTGCTGCTCTTTGACGCGCAGTTTCAAGAATGTTAGAATTGATATCTACGCCAACAACCTGTCCGGATGTACCGACAAGTTTCGCCAGCATAAAGGCGACATCCCCAGCACCACTGCCGACTTCCAAAACGCGCATCCCTGCTGAAATACCAGCGCGTTCACAAAGAAGCCGAGTTGATGCTCCATAGATTCTTGATTGTTCTATGAGACGTGTCGTTTCGTGGGAGGTACGTCCTAAGGTATAGGTCGCGTCTCTATGATTATCGAGCGTCCGCTCCACATCTGCCTTGGTCATGATTGCATTCGTTTATGTCGGGAGTGTGACGTGTGCCGTGATATGTGGGGGTAACATAACAGGTCGTTTCACTGCAGCAACCTCTTCCCGGATACGACTTGCAAGCGTATCAACATCTAATTCATCAGCGGTTGTAATTTCGTAAGCCTCAAGTAGCGGTAGGATACTCCGAAAACTGTTTTCAAGGTAGCCATATCCGTGCCAATCTTCTGGACCCCCCATAGGTGCTTCAAAATGCAATGTAGGTTCTGGTAACCCCGCAGCAATGAAAGTTTTATAGAGATCCATCCCCATCTCAACGTGTGCACCTGATTGTTGAAAAACGGTGCGGCCCCACGCAATTAGATTGTTCATCAGAGGTGTATCTGGATGAATAGCAGCAGTATAAGGTGAAAATTCTACCTCTTGGAAAGCCACGATGCCGCCAGGTCGTAGGTGTTTTACCAGATGTTTGAGAGCGTCTGCGGGTTCACCCATATACATCAGGACGAGTCTGCCGACAATTGCATCAAAATCGTTTGGGAGTTCAAGCGTTCTTGTGTCGCCTGCAATGAATTCTATGTTGTTAAATTGTGCTTCTGCTGCGCGTGCTTTGGCAGTTTCAAGGATATCAAGGTTGACATCTACGCCGATAACTGTCCCTTCAGCACCGACAAATTCTGCAAGTGTAAGTGCAACATCACCTGCGCCACTACCGACATCAAGAACTTTCATGCCTTCTGTAATTCCACTTCTCAGGAAGAATCGGCGAGTTATATCGTCATAGAGTTGTGATTGTTTGATCAGACGTTCTGTTTCAGATTCACTACGTCCCATTGTATATTCTGCGTCTCTGTTCTGTTTGTTCATGCTTATTCCTAATGGTATAACTTGTTAGGAAACGTTGCGATACGTTTCCTAACAAGTGTAATGTGGTTGTTAGAAACTATAACCGACTTTGGCATACCAGAACGCACCGTCAAACCCGAAAGGACTAAATTGACCATATTTATTGCCAATATCAGGTGGATTATAGTTATCACCTTTCATCGCTGACGTGTCTTCCGAATACGCAGGATTTTCATCGGGGTATTGATTTAGCACATTGTTGGCACCCACTGTGATGGCTATGCCACTATCAGCTGTATAGGTAAGTTCAAGGTCAACTGTAAACTTTGCAGTGTAGGTTGCATTATCTTCAGAATCATACCAATTGCTGAAATAATTGAGCCGCCCAAGGGCACCGATTTTCTCATTGAGAGGTTGCAGAACTGTCAAACTTGCTCTGTGTTGTGGCAGGTTCTCTTCAAGTTCTTTGATACGATGGTCTACATTATCAACCAAACCTTTTAGGGTGAGAATTTCGGTCTCTTCAGCGGTTCTATCAGCAGCAGCTTTATCGTTAATGGCTTTAATTCTGGCGTTGTCCGCTAAACCTTCTTCAGCTATACCGTGTGCTTCCAATTCCTCAATCCATTTTACCCGTTGGTCATTATTTGTAACAGTGGTTCTTGTATAGTTATACACACCACTTACGGTACCTGTCAGGGATGGAATTGGTGCCGTGATGACGATGTCAATCCCTTGTGTTGTGGTATCAAAATCGTTGGTAAAGAAGCGGAATTCTTGCAAGTTTGCTGCACTGGTTACGCCTTCTTTAATGAGATCTTCTTTCTGCTGATCAGTCAAGCCAAAGTCTTGAGAGAGCGCGAGACGATCTTTCATACGAATATCAAAGAAGTCTACAGTGAAGTCTACATCTACCATTTTAGCCGTGAAACCACCGGTGAAGTTATTTGACTTTTCCGGATCAAGAGCGTTATCTTCCTTCCCTGTTACGACTGCAACAGCAGGGTTAGTAGAAGGAATAGTACCGTTGTTGACCAGATCGTTCTTAAGGAAATTGAATTCAGTCGTAACGTTAAAAGCATTCTGCTGACCAGGTGTCGGTGCACGGAACCCACTGCTGTAACTACCACGGAATTTCATATTTTCAGTGATTCCGTAATTCGTTGCAACTTTGAAATTGACTGTACTGCCGAAATCCTCAAAGTCCTCACCGCGTACAGCAAGAGCAAGAAGCCAGTTATCAATCGGTCTGATTTCACTTTCAACATAAGCAGCAACATTATAACGGGTCCAGACACCTGCGGCGATAGGACTGAAACCTGAGAAGCCGTTTGACGCAGCACTGAACCCTTGACTTGCCAAAGGTCCGATCTGATAAGATTCTCTCTGTCCCTCTACAATTTCAAAACCTTCGTTTCGATATTCAAGACCGGATGCAAGGAATACCAATTCATGTAACGGATATGTTACATCAAGGTTAAGGTTGTAGTCGGTCTGAATATAGTCGCCTGGGTCAAAATCGGTGGGCGTATCAGGACCGAGGGAAGCATTCACTGTGTTGAAGATGAAGAAATCAGCGTGGTTTCTACCGAAATATGCACTGAGATCCCAGGAGAGAGCTTCTCCTAAAGATTCTTCAAACGCCTCACCTTTTACGCCGACTAAAACTGAACTATCTTCCATAAATGCACCGAAACGGGGAGTGAATCCGCCCGGGAACATCTCTTGGAACGTAAATAAGTTCGGGTCATTTTTAACCGCAGTTAACATTTCCGCGTCAGGGACGTGGTCAACTATTGGAATGTCGTCAGCAGAGGAATCAACACCTTCTTCTAACCCCGACAAGTTACCGACGAGGAGCGTTTTACCACTATCACCACTAAATACCGCACTACGTGTATTTGGATTTCTGAAATAGAAACCGCCTTCAACGCGTTTGCTCGCATAGTTTGCATGTCCGTAGAAGTCAATTGCATCTGAGAGGGTGCTGCCGTAGTTCGCGAAGAACTTCAGATCATCTTCAACGATAGGTAGTCCCCAGATTTGCGCTGGATTTCTCACATTTGTATTTCCAGCCATCTCTAATGCTTTGGCATCATTTCGTTGAACAGAACGGATCGTTGGGTCTGCTCCGCCGCGTTCAATACTCAGGTTAACCCATGTTTCTGGCGTTCCTAAACCGATGTTTCCAGCGATTGAGAACTGACGGCCATCTCCGTAACCATAGATACCAGGTTTAAATTCAAGACTTCCACCTTCAAAATTGTCTCTGAGTTGGAAGTTCATCACGCCAGCGATTGCGTCTGAACCGTATTGTGCAGATGCACCATCGCGCAGCACTTCAACCTGTTTTAAAGCAATAGCCGGTATAGGCGAAAGATCGGGACCTTGTGCACCATCCGCCAGACCGTTTCCGAGCCAGTGAATAACAGCAGCACGGTGCCGTCGTTTGTTGTTAACTAATACGAGTGTGTGGTCAGGTGCTAATCCACGAAGGTTCGCAGGACGCACCACTGTGCCAGCATCACTAATCGGCTGCGTATTGACATTGTATGATGGAACTAAAGTTCTTAACAGATTTGGCAAGTCAGTGCTACCCTGTTTCTGGAAGTCCTCATTTGATACAATATCAATAGGGACAGCCGATTCAAGCACGGAACGAGGGGCTGCACGTGTGCCTACAACAACCACTTCCTCAAGCTCAATAACATCTTCATCTGCCGCCATCTCGGTTTCCTCTGCACCTTCTTCCTGAGCCATTGCTACAGGTATAGAAACCAGACATACCGCTAAAGCAAACGATAACGCCAGCAGTGTTGTTTTCAAATTGACTGTGATCTTCATAAATATAGTCTCCTTAGGATTTTCGTAAAAACGCCTATGCCATAAGACAAGGATAAACATTGAAGTTATATGTTCTTCAATTAGAACATTTATTATTAGACATATAATCTACTCATTAAGTTTACACAAAATTTGCGTAAATTACCAGAATAAAATAAACCACTAAGTGCAACATGGGCATGTGGCATGCCGAATCGCTCAGTTAAGAGTATAACATAGTTGCACTTGATTTCAAAAGAAAAATCTGCTATATTTATAATTATGCTACTATTATATTTGTCTATTGCAACTTTCACGGTGCTTTTTGGTGCCGGAATCGCCCTGTTTTATCGGGAAAAACAGACCGAATTTGGCTTAATTTTCGGTATTACTGCCGGGGCAGTCTTGGGGATAGTGTTATGGTTGATGATTGATTTCTTCACTGAGAAAAATTATATTGCAATATTGTTGGTTTGGGTAGGTTTCCTTTTGATCTATCTGATAGAGCATGTTACACACCGAATGCATGAACATCTTGTCAATCAAGAGGAGGCACAAAAAAAACAGATCTGGGGAATAAGTCTAACGATCATAGGTTTATCAATACATTCGGTTGCGGATGGATTTAATCTCAGTGTAGCATCGCTTAAGGGATCAGAAGGTAATGCCCTGGCCCTAGCTATCATGTTGCATAGATTACCTGTAGCCACGGTATTAACAGCAGCAATACATCGGAATTACGGATTTGTACAGACAGCATTTTGGCTTACACCTTTTATCGCGGCACCATTTATCGGCGCGTTTCTGACAGAACAATTTTTACACAGTATCTTTGGAGAGTTGGTCGACTATCTATTCGCTTTCGCAGCGGGGACCCTATTACACATCGTGATGGATGGTTTACGGGGCGGCCACATCTCATCAACAGAAAAGGTGAGTAATGGTGTTAAAATAGCATTTGTTGTCGGATTCGTTTTGACGCTATGGGTAATGTATGTTATGCCTGAGGCGGGGCATGGACATCTACATTAAGGATGCCCAGGCTGGTAGTGCGATGTCCTTATCACACCTACCAGCGCCAATTTAGTGATTTTCCCAGGCCGGTAGGTGCGATTTCCTAATCGCACCAGACCGAAGGTGAAACAGTATGAATATACATACAACTATACAGACAGTCCTCTGTCTGTTTTTGTTTGTAACTAATATAGACGCCGCAGAGATTCCGATTGTTGTCTCCGGAGAATCTAAGACGACTATTCAAATTGGGGCAAATGCCTCAAGACAAGAGCAGTTTGCTGCATCCGAAATACAAACTTTCATTGAAAAAATTACAAGCGCAAAGGTTGAACTGCGCACGAACCAAGAGCAGACAACAACCTCAACAGTTATTGTATTAGGAACATCCGCCTCAAATCCGACTGTACTTGCTGTCCTCTCAGATAGAGACGTTCAACTGTCTAATACTATTGGTGATGAAGGATATCAGATATTCTCTTTTGATTTTGGTAGTGAAATCGTTATTGTCATCACCGCACACACATCTCGGGGGGTTATCTACGGTACTTATGCGTTGATTGAGACGTGTATCACTCAAATTACAGGTCTTAAACCTGTGCATCCTGATATAGCAGTTACGCCAACCCCCTCGTTATCCATCCCTTTCCTGAACGAAACATCCCGTCCATTTTATCCCGTTCGTGCTGTATTAGAGATAGATGATCCTGACTGGCTGGCAAGACACCGTGTGAATATGAGCGGGGGCGAAGGTGTATGGACCGGAACCGGCATTGAGGACGGGTTCGGGACTGCGTTCAAATATGTTGACTCACCAGCCTTTTCAGATTTACAAGATGAACCGCGTAGTCAAAGACTACAACGGATAGAGACCCTCAAAGAAAGGTTTACGGCACTCAATGATCGCGGTATTGATGCATATCTGTTCATGTATCTGACAGGTGAACCGACTGAAGCGTTAATCGCATCGCGTCCTGAAATATTAGGTCCAGCGGTATTATATGGTGCGTCAAGAAACGAGGTATCTTATCGTCCGTTCTGTTGGAGTAAACCGGAATTCCATGCACTTGCGCATGCGTTAACTCAGGAGATCGTCAGAACCTATCCTGCACTTGCCGGGTTTCACCTGCGTTCTTGGGGACACGAGACGCGGGCATGCAATTGCCCTGACTGTGGCGACCGGACACCACAAGGGCAAGCGAAACTCTGGGATGTCTACTTCACAGTTATTAACGCAGCACTTGAGATACGTCCAGATTTTAAGTTCTACCTATCCGGCTATAATAGAAGTTGGCTTCAGGACCCTGACGGTAACTACGCGCGTCAATTACCGAAAGGCACTATCTTTTCACAGAAATGGGGAGCGGATGGTGAACCTGTTACGGATCCGAATATTCCAATAGCACAGATGAATACCCTCGGGGCAATGGGACATCAATACATTGTGCTTTCACACGATATTGAAGAGGTGATGCCGTTCTGGATGCTTGAAAGCGATCTGTTCGTACAAGGTGTACGCAAATATGCTAACGACTCTGAAGTCGTCGGACTCAGCGGATTTACTATTCAAGGGGCAACACAGGGATTAGGGTACCTCGATCGGCTTGTGAGTGCCCAGATTAATTGGGATACACAACTTGACCACCTGCAGATGATGCAGAATGAATTGCTTACCCGTTACGGAAACACTGAGGCAGCAGATTTGATCCTCAGCGGTTTACGTATTAACGGTTGGACATTATCCAGTTATTTCTCCGACTATGCAAGTTCCACATCCATAGGCGGTAGTTATGGCAGCGGTTCAGCAGGGTTAGCAACGCGGTTCTGGAATCTGATTGGTCCTAAAGCAGTGGAGGATACTTTATCTATACCTGAATTAGAAATTGCACAGACTGCTATAAGACGGTTTACTAATCTTTTGGCACCACAGCAACGGGCTGCGAATGAGTTGTTTCAAGCGCAGGCACTTGCAGAACCTTTTGACCTTGAAGCAGAACAGGATCTGAGTGATGCTATGCACTTGATGCAATTATGGGTTTTGCTGTTACAGAGTCGCGAAAAGTTGGTTGAAGCGATTTCACTCGGATATCAAGTTAACACCGGTAGTGCTATAAACGCTAAACTTGCAAGTGCAATAGAGTTTTCAAAATCTATCCAACCTTTGATAAAGGAAATTGAGGAATTTGTCCCGCTTTTCGGTTATTCACATCAGACGAATGAGGTCGAACTCATCAATACGTTGAATGCCGAGGCACAATGGCTTTCGAGTTTTGACTATCGTTTGCTACAGAAACATGACGAAAGCTTCTCGCCTGAAGGTACAGATTTTCGTATATTTGAAGTTCATAACTATCCCAATCCGCTTAAACGTAAGACGACCTTTACGTATCGATTGTCACTTGATGCTGATGTTGTGAAAATTACGGTGTACACATCTGCAGGTCGTCGTATCCGTGTCTTGAATAATGTGTCTGGCAATGAGGGACATAACGAGGTATCGTGGAACGCGCAGGATGCTGATGGGGATGCACTCGGGAATGGCGTGTATTTTTACAAGATTCGTGCTGAACTGGATGATGTGCACATTGAGAGTATCCATAAATTGTCTGTGATTAGGTGAAAATTATTAACTTAACGTGAGTTTGATAATTAAAAGCAATATTCATTGTAGGTCGGGTTGAGGCACGAAACCCGACAGGTATTGCTCTATCTCAGGTAGAAACCGAGTCAAAGTTAGTTCCCATCATTCAAATATACGTGCCATCACGTCGTATTATTCTCCAACGAATACGCACGATTCCCACCCGGACCACCACCAATTGCCCACGTCCCACGGAACAACGATTGACGTTTCGCCGGCATCGTCTCTATAACTTCATGGCTCAGATTCAACCGATGCCACTGTGCCCAAATAGAATTATAGCAATTAAAGACAGCACACCGGGGATTATCAGGATTTGTCCAGTCATTCGCAGCATGCACAAGACTTTCAGTAAAGATAACCACAGAACCGGGTGGGCAGCTATATTCGTCCATCGTATCCCGCATGCTCTGTTCCCACGGAGACTCACCGATATTTGGACGAAACGGATCAGGACCCCCATAGTTGAAATGTGCCTTATGTGATCCGCTAAGAAAAGACGTGCCACCTTCTCCCTTTCTTACCTCCTCAAGTTCCCAGACTACACGTGTCAGTCCAGCAAATATTTTGCCACCAGCGACCTGATATCGCATTGCATTAGCCTGTTGTGGTGGACGCACGACGTGTGGCAAACCGTTGTCCCCTCGTGACAACTTACTCCAACCCGGTTCTCGGACAGTAGTAAATGACCCTTCACAGCGAAACCCGTAGCAATCTTCATGCACAAAAGGGGTTTCCGAGAGTATTTCATTGAGAATTCCAACGATTGCCGGATGATCAAGTAAGTTTTGTAATGCCCCCTGATAACTCTGTCTTGCTCCCGCGTACACTTCCGCCTTCATCTCTTCTATTTCCGAATCAGACAGAATTGATGGCAATAGAATCCAACCGCGAAGATCAAAGAAAAACCGCTGTTCTTCAGTCATCGGGACAGGTGCACCATTTGACGTTTCTTTTGACATTTAATATCTCCTTGATAGTTTTAAACGTGAGTTTGATAAATCATTTCGGTTGCGTTCACTCACACCATTTCGTATCCATAGGCGTGCATTGTAGCACAAACTTTCAGTTTGTGGCACATTTTCGCAAACTGGAAAGTTTGCGCTACATTTATCAAACTCACGTTAGTTTTAATACTATTTCGTAGCATTATCCAACGAATACTGACGATTCCCGCCAGGACCACCGCCTATTGCCCACGTCCCACGGAATAAGGATTGACGTTTCGGCGGCATTTTCTCTATTATTTCATGACTAAGATTCAACCGGAACCATTGTGCCCAGATAGAGTTGTAACAATTGAACACTGCACATCGTGGATTATCAGGGTTTGTCCAATTGTTCGTAGCATGTATTACACTCTCAGTGAAAATAAGGAGCGATCCAGGTGGACAACTATAATCCTCCATCATACCCTTTATATTCTCCTCCCAGGGAGATTCACTAATATTCGGACGGTTTGGGTCTGGTCCACCATAGTTGAAATGTGCCTTATGGGACCCACTTAGAAAAGTAGTTCCTCCTTGTCCAGCTTTCACCTCTTCAAGTTCCCAGATCACCCGTGTCAGTCCAGCGAATATCTTTCCTCCTGCAACCTGATATCGCATCGCATTTGCTTGTTGAGGTGGTCGCACCACATGCGGTACGGCAGTACCTCTATCAGAATGCGTACTCCACCCCGGTTTCCTAACCGTCGTAATCGAATTTTCACATCGAAAACCGTAGCAATCATCAAAGATAAATCGTTCATCAGCAAGAATTTCATTGAGTATACCAACGAGAGCAGGGTGATCAAGTAAATTCTGAAGTGTTCCTTCGTAGCAATGTCTTGCCCCCGCGTACACTTCGGTTTTCATCTCTTCTATTTCCGACTCTGACAGAACTGATGGTAGTAAAACCCATCCGCGTAGATCAAAAAAGAATTTTTGTTCCGGAGTCATCAGTTTTTCACCGGGTGCCAACGGCATGGGTTCATTAGAATGTCGTATTTCTTTTTGCATAATTTGTTTCATTTAATAACGCCTGTTCCAGTCCAGGCAAAAAATAATCCTTAACAACAACCTCCCAACTCATACGAGAGGCAATTTCATAACCTTCCTTTATCATATCCTCAACATCGCGCGGTTTTCTCGGGAGACGCCCAAGTAGTTTTGCCGCGATGTCTCTACTATTTTCAACTTCAATCTGTGTGCGTTCTACCAACCCAATATTCAGCACATTTTCTAACGACTTCGGAGAAGAATTCAGATGGGTATAATCAGCAATAACAACGTTTGGCACTTCACGGTTGTCCGTTGCATGTTTAATAAAACCGCAGCAGCCACACACATTGCTCACAACACAGATTGCACCGAAACTGAGCGGCTCCACCTGCGCAATACCGAAAGGTTCATATATGGATTGTCCAAATTCTGCATCACTCCCCTTACGGATATCCATAAACGCCATCTCAATCGGCATTCGTGAACCACAAGAGGCTTGATCCCATCCGAACTGATTGACAAAAACGACCTTTATCGCTTTAGATTGCAGATTGAAAGCAGAAACACCATTGTTCAGTTCTATCTCAGCACCAACTAGATCGGGATAACCAATTTTATGATGGATGGGCCAACCATATTCACGCTCCATTTCAAGAATGTCTTCGGGCGGACGACCAGACGCAATTTCTGTTGAGAGAATAAACAGAACCGCTGTCTTGTCATTAGATGCAAGCAGCGAATCTAAATGTGTTAACACTTCTAAGTCTCGCCACAGTCCTTTGCTTTTAACGAGACGTGTAACATGCGTAAAAACGTAATCAGGAAGATAATCAAGAAGCGTTCGGGCATACTTCTGCAGCCGTGCTTTTGACTCTAATTTTTCATCTAAATGTAATTCAAACGCAGGGATACCGTTATAGACAAGATTAATAGGAAACGTCTCAAACGGATGTGCTAAAAAGCGGAGTTCATCTACCACAAGATCACCAACAGCAAAGATCGTATCACATAGATGTGCCTTGTCAATCAGAGCATGCTTGTAATACCAGAACGGATCACCAAATACACCGCCGATCAACAGGTTTTGTGATTTTGCCAAATCTAAAGCATTGTAAAAGCGAACATCGTGCCCGGGGTGCCCCTCTACGATGGGACGGATTGTTGCCACTTCATGCGCGTAAAATACGGTCCGCATGTTTTCAGCACCATTGCCATTTTTCCGTTCAATCTGCGTTTTCAGCGCAAGCGGCATCCCCATAAACTCATGTGAGATGATATAAACAGGAGTCGCTGTTTCTTCACCTATTAACACCTGTAGTGCCTGATACGCAGGTTCAGCAAGACGTACATACTCCTCATACTCCCATTCACTTTCATAACGCGCTGAATCTATATCAAAATGTTCGTAAAGCTCCCATTTAAATTTCCCTGTCAAGTCTTCGTTACTATTAGCAACATTGACTAATATCACATCGGTTAGTGTGGTAATGTTGTGGTCTCTATTTTCAAACCGCCGCTGACCGTAGACAAGTTCAACGTGAAATGTTGTTTCAATATCGCTGAGTGCCGATGCATGCGGAGTCTCATTTGTACCCGTTGCTGCGTGATACATCACAGAATCTAAAGACCCTAAATCTGCACCAGAAAAAAGTGGACCGACGAGGAAGGTGCGTTCAATCGCTTCGTTGTAGTTGCGGGTAGTCAACAATCCTTCTAAAACTGCACCGATCCCACCCATTTTCTGTATGGCTTCGTGTGTGACGTGAACAACAATACTCAAGATTCTTCTCCATCAAAATATAAAGTTTGAAAATATAAGGTTTGCATGGCATAAATTACCATGTTAAGTGGGAAAGTGTCAAGACGTTTTAGAATGGATTTCAGGTACAGGATCGTCCTATTCAGAGTCTACTATCTGTTTAAGATCCCACAGAAGCACCGTACCATCTCTACTCCCCGTTGCGATTAGGGTGCCGTCCGGTGAAAAAGCAAAACCGTAGACCCAATCTGTATGTCTTAATGTTGCTTTAGTTTTTCCACTGTTAACATCCCACAAACGCACCGAATTGTTATATCCACCTGCAATTGTAGTGCTGTCTGGTGAATAAATGTATGGGTATCTCCAGTATGCATGCCCAGTATGTGCATACTCTGCTCCTCGTGTTTTCCCTGTCCGTACCAAGACTCTGATCCGTCCTGTCAATGCGTCCCACACAATTAGAGTTTCTTTTTTACTTAAACACGCGACGGTTGTTGCATTTGGTGAATATTTAAAGTGAGCAACATCATAGTCCTGTTTTCCTGCAAGTGTGACCTTATGTTTTCCAGTGAACGCTTCCAACAGATGCACTCTTTTATCTTTATCTTTATGTGCAACTGTGATGTCATTTTGCGAGTCTACAAAGGCATAAAGATCGTCTGGATGTCGGAATTGGGAAATAGGTTTGCCATTTGTGGCATGCCACAAATGCACTGTTCTATCACGCCACGACCCACTGACAATAATCGTTCCATCTGGAGAATATGCAACGAATGCCACCTGACCTGTATGTCCAAAAAGTGTATTTTTGAGTTTTCCTGAAGATGTATCCCATGACCGCAACGTTTTATCCCCAAGTGCAGTAGTAATGGTGGTGCTATCCAGAGAATATGCCATTGAACTTGCCCAATGTCCTGGTTTAATTCTAACTTTGAGATCACCGGTTATAACATCCCACAATAACATACGATAATCATACCCCCAACTTGCAAGTGATGTTCCATCTGGCGAATATAAAAGAGAATGGAGCCTATCTGTATGTCCCGTAAGTGTAGTTTTCAAATCTCCAGTAGCTGCATCCCACAAGTTTACTTTTCTGTCTGCTGTACCAGTCGCGATTGTGGTACCATCAGGGGAATATGCGAGACTGTAAACAGCATCGTTGTGTTCAGTTAAAGTACTCATGAGTTTTCCAGTATTAACATCCCATATACGGACAATATTATCCTTACTCCAACTGGTAAGTGTTTTACCATCAAATGAATACTTAAAGGTATGGTTTTCATCAGAAAGTTCGATTATAGAAATAGGTCTTGCCGTTGATGTATCCCAAAAATAGACTGTTTCGTTATAGCACTGACTCAAAATGATGTCACCATCCTGAGAATACATAAACGATCTGACCTTATTGGAATGATTCAGTGTGTTTTTAAGTTCTCCAGTGGAAGAATTCCATAAACGTAAAGTATTATCTCTACTTGCACTTGCGATTGTCTTACCATCTGGTGAATATCTGGCATCAGTAACCCAATCTGTATATTCTATTAGCGTGGTTATGAGTTCACCAGAGGATGCATCCCAAATCCGTACATTTTGGTCAACGCTTGCTGTAGCAATGGTAGCTCCATCAGGTGAATACGCTGCAGAAGGTATTTGGTAATTATGTTTCAAGGTGTTTTCGAGTTTTCCTGTTGTAGTGTTCCATAAACAGAGCTGCTTATCTGTGCCCAAAGTAGCAAGAATGGAACTATCAGGTGAATACATTAAGGAATAGATGTTTCTATTATGCTTAAGGGTTGCTATTAACTCTCCACTGTTGACATTCCATAATTGTGCAACCTCTGAATGAGAACGCTTGCTTACAAGTGTAGTATTATCTGGTGAGAAAGCAACATAGTCAAAGGCTCGTTTATGAGACCTGAGTGTAACTTTGAGCTTTTCTGTGCTCGCATCCCATAAACGTAAAACGCCAAGAGTGGTTCGGGTGCCAGTTATTCTATAGTCACCTCCAATAGCAAGAGTGCTTCCATCATCGGAGTATAACACGATGTTGTCTTGAGATGTTCCATCAATATCCCAGTTGAGTGTTGTTTTGAGTTTTCCAGTGGTCGTGTCCCACATTCTGGTTTTTCCATCACTACAAACACTCACAATGGACGTTCCATCAGGTGAATACACTACTGAAACAGCACCGTGTTTTTCATCTGTAAGCAGCTTGATTTCCTTTCCAGTTTGGACATCATAAATCCAAATACCAATTGAGCTGGCTACTGCTAAATGTATACTATCTGGCGAATATGCAAAATCATGTATAGTGCCTTTACCCAAGCGTATTTTGGCACCATCAGGCAAACTGAAATACTTGTAATCTGTGGAAACAACATGCGGAACAAAAACAAGCAACATAGAAGCAAGAAGGAGACATTTAAGATATGACAACGTTCTCATGAATCAATCCTATTATGCGTTGGTTTACTCTCAGTAGTCTTGTTTTCATTTCGTCTTTAGTATACCACAATATGTTGGTTTTTTGTATCTTTGTAAACTGAAAGCAGGGTGTATGGAAGCATGTATCCGTGCTGAAATAGCAAAGAAGGATCGCGCGTTGCCACAAGGCATTATAGAGCAGAAGAAACTTATACCATTTCTATAGGAAAAAAAGCAATATTGCACTTTCTTGGTACCAATCCGAAAGATGTGAAATAAACCACAGTCCAAAACTGCCAAATCGTACCATCAGGTAGGAGACAAACTATTGCTCCTGAAACACCAGTTACTTTAAAAAAACAACCTTACAAGAAAAAACAACTTTACGTCTGCTGCTGATGTTCGGGGAGAGTATAGAATTTATGACATTGTCCATTGGACATAAAAACGTCTAGCAATTTTATCAAATTAAAAACCGCAGGTGCAATGTTGATTCTTCACGTCGTAATTCAGTTAGGTCTTAGCTTGTTTCTACTTTCGATTTAAGCCGCGTTTGAATATTAGAACTTTATTTCTCGTAATCGTATTGCGGAAGTGAGCAACGTTCTCTCTTGAAACTGTAATCGGTATTTCCTCCTCTGTCTGGAAACCAATATCTTCTGCAGTAAGTCTTAGGTATCGCCCCGTAGAGATCGGTATCTCACATTTTGCATTCCCAGCTGTAGTAAAATTGTCGCCAATAATAATCATACAAACACCATTTTCTTTCAGTAGACGGTGTATCTGCAACATTGCCGTACGCATATCCATGAAATAGCGATAAAGCACACTCGGCGTATTTTTTCGCCGAAAACCAACCTGGGAATTATGGTTCAAATCATAAATGCGTTTTATTGTTACCTTAACTTCTTGTGCTAAAGGACAGTTATTATAATTGTCTAAGAACTCTTGTTCAAGTTGGTTTTTGAGACTTGCTCGAATTTCCCGTGAACCAATCAGAGCACGCTCAAGTGCTGGCTTTTGGCGTTTATTGAGAATATTAAGAAAGGCAAGCGAGAGCCTATCGGTGTCAATATATGGAAGCGCGGTGGCATACGGCGGGGAGGTAATAATTAGATCCACCTTATTGTTCTGTTCCAGATAAGGACTTTGAATCTGTTGAGCGTGGCGAATATCTCCTGAGAAACAAAAAAACTCACTATCTAACTTTTCGCCAGTAAATCCACTTAAAAAAGCACGCAGGCGGAAAGCGTTTTTATGTACTAATTCAGAAAACTTTTTGCACACTGGTGCATCTTCTATTGGTTCAGATCTTCGCCTTATACGTAGTTGATTTGGTTCTTGCTGCGATACATGATTGATAAGGTCGCTTAAGCTAACGAAGAAAAAGTCACGCATTTCAGGGGTAGAGATACACTCTATTGCTTGTACAATTTGAAAAAGCTTGTAAAGCACGGGTAAGGGAAACCAAGAAAGAAGATATTCTATGTCCTCTATTTCATATTTGAGAGAAAGACGCATCCCTAAATCTATCACTGTGGCAACATTCAGATCTGAGATAACATCTCCATCTGGAAGGTGTTTCTCAAGGTTTATCACCAGAGCGTTATACTCCTGTTCAACAATTTCAGGGGAAAGTTTCAAACAAGATAACCTCGTCTTTGAGATAAAGTGTGCAAGCGGATTCATATCAATACCAATACCAACTAAACCGACTAAAATACTTTCAATCACTGCTGTTCCACAACCCATAAAAGGGTCTAAGAACACAGAACCTTGCTCAACATTAGAGTAATTAATTAGTGATTTTACTAACTGCGGATAAAACTTCCCTTTGTAAGTGTGTAAACCGTGGACACCGTATGTAGATATCTTTTTTCTGTTTGGAATCTGTGTTTCCGCTTCAAGTCTCCGCTGAATATCTGCAAAGTCAACTGCATTGTCTGCAATCTTAGCAGATAATTCTGAAATTGCTTGCTGTGTATTGATTGTCTCGCTTCGATTTTCGATAGTAACAATAACACAACGACAGAAACAGAGGTTTTTTAGTTTATTTTTATCAATCGGAAGCACTTGCTCAATTTGAAAACCATCTGGTGTAAATAGTAATTGTTTATCGGGGGAAATAAGAGCTTGTATTTCTCGTTTGGCAAGCTCAAATTCATATTTCCACAGTTTGTAAGATGGTAATATGAACTTATATTTATACATCTTCCACCTTTCGCAAAATTACGATATTTTCAGATTTTGCTCTTCGGGACGCTGAACTAAAAGAACGCTTATAAGGGTGTATATCTCGTTCCAAATTGACCTCTAACTTAAAACCACAGTTTTTCGCAATTTCAGTAATAAGTTGGTCATTTTCCACAAGTTGTTTCTTGAAAATAGAATCGCCAATTACAACACAACAGAAGCGATATTTCTCTAAAACGCTGTTTATCCTTTGAAAACAGATACGCATTGTGTCCTTGAATTCTGCTATATTTTCTTCTGTTGTTCCCTTACGTTGATAATTAAGGTGTGATCCAATTTCCTTTTTAGATACAGCTATTGGATCATATCCTAGCCAAAACATACGGTGCCTGTGGTAAAGGAAATAATCAAACGCATTTGGATAAGGTGGTGACGTAACAACAAGCTGCACGCTCAAATTCAATGGAAAGTCCTCAAGAACTCGCAAATCATTATTGATTACTTGAGCTTTAACAGGTTGACGCTTTTCTCGATACAGCTCCATTCTCGACCACATATCACGAAGCTTTGAGATGAATCGTTTGTAAACAGTCCCTGGTGGTATTTTTTTCTCTTTTCTTGAATAGCGTGTTTCACCTGCCTGATTACTGACACCTACCAGAATAGCGGAAATAGCTGCTCGACAAAAGTCTCGTAAAAAATGAGAAGATACCATTCGTATTCGTGCTAAAACGATACTGAGTTCCTCTTGAACAGTCGGCGTAAACCAGTGTTCACGATTTGGAATATCAGGAAGGGTGTATTCTGGAATTACAGATAAAGTAGGAATAAGAGGAAGTGTATCTGTTACCTTATCTAAATAACCTTGAACATCCTCAATCAAATTTTCTAAGGTAGGTTTATCCGTAATACTTACGATGTTAGATTTCACTTTGGATACAAGCGTGCCAATCGGGTTAAGGTCATTACCGATACAGTTTCTACCTAAGAGTGTTGCTTCAACAAGGGTCGTCCCTATTCCACAAAATGGATCAAAAACCCATTCACCCTCTTCTGATAAAAGCTGAATAAGTTTTGATGGAATTTGAGGAATAAATCTTGCTGGGTAAGGGTGATAGTTATGTGTTAAGTATTGTGTATCACTTTCTAAAAATGACCAGTCAACTTTTTGTAAACAAAGTAATTTTTCTTTGTATTCCACATCATTCTCTCTGTCAAATTCAACATTTCTGTGATTGTTTCCATATTTCATCTAAATGTTCTATCATTGTAGATGACGCAAGCATCATCAACGTTTCAAGTGGTGTACTTACTGGTCCAAAGGGTCGGGAGTACTGAGCAATTTGCACAGGTATACCAAATCCATCATCGGTTGTTGGCGCCTGGTTCTCAAAGAAATCGGAAATATTCGCTCGATTTGCCTGCCAAAAATCGCACAAAGTGGGACTGTAAGGAAGAAGCAAACGTAGTATTTGAAGTGCATTATAACTAGAACAAACATGGGGGATACACTGATCGTATTTATATCGAGCTGTATACGTACCTCCAGACCCAGTAAGTTGTTTTGCTTGTTCTAACAAATATTCATAGAAACCACCCGTTTCTGTATCATAGTGTTCAACAACAAATTTCTCAACCGTATTTATCATTTGTTCCGTTGAGGGGGTACCACATGTAAGAATCTCCCACGTTTGTAAACACTGTTGCATGGGACCCATATAAAGGAGTGTCTCCAAACCGTTTTGAATCGCAGATAAAATGGGAGTCCAATCTCTCCCTACGCTCAGAAACTTGTATAACGATACTGAACATAGAGTTTGCAACGTCACCTCATTTTGAAGTTTGTGATGTTCTTCTGTATTACCCCACTCCAAATTATAATACCAACCACTTGGTGCTTGAAATCCAGAAAGCCAACCGATTATCTTTTCTAATTGGTCATCAATTAATTCAACACCAAGCATATTCAAAACACCAAGAGCGTAAAAAGTTGCGTAAATGTCCGTAGGAAGTGTTCTATTTCTGAGAATTTTAGCAATCTCGGTCTGAGGACTCGTTGGATAAAAGCCGAAACTTCCATTACGCTCTTGTAAGTTTAAAACATATTTAGTAATATTATGAACGGTTGTTTCATCAATTTCTGATCGAGGAACCAACAACAACATTCCTAATACTTGATGAAATAAATCCGCAGCAAAAACTGGATCACCATTCTCAATATTTTGATTCTGATTTTGACAACTTCTTTTGAAATACGCAATGATGTTTTCACTCCACGGGTTTTCAGATAGAGTTTTGTCAATCTTCAATGGATGGATTCCCAAGCACCAGAATACATTTCTTTCAACCGAATCCTTTGATTTCTGATGCAATATTCCATTATTATCGGTCATGAACGAACTCCTCTATGTCCTCCGAAAGAAAAAGTAAATCACATATAACTGCAGCCAGAAATTGAGCTGGGAAACTTGCACATCGAATGTCAATCCTTGGCACTCCTGCCCCAGTAAACTCAATATGCAAGAATTTATCAGTCCATTCCTTCATTAGCGGAAATTGATCTAATGCCCAATCTCTGACTGATTTTGTAAACTCAATACTTCCTGCGACTCCTTGTCCTTTTAAACCTCGTCGTGTCAAAGGAATACCTAGTTTTTCTGCTACTGTTATGGATTCAGGAAAATATTTACCTCCGATTTTTACGAGCCATCCCGTTATAATGTCCTGACGACTGTTTGGAAACAAAACGTCTAGTCCATTAAAGAAAACACGAAGCGTGTCTTCTTCAGAAGAGTTGAAACCGAGTGAGATGCCTTTTTCATATTTCTTTCTAAACGTAAAATAAGCAGACTTTTTGGATGATCCCTCAGCCAAATAATATCCTAACATTAGGCATAGAATCGGCGATAAAGGCAATTCAACAGGAACTGCAAACCTTCTGCCTTGTGGTTTTTGAATCCATAACAAATCATCCCATTCAACATAAGGTTCAGAAAGTCCTCCCTGTTTTGCACAAATGCCATATTGATTTTTCTTTCCGGAACTTGTTACATAACAGCACTTTCCATTTTCCACATAAGATTCCAGATTAAGGTATTGTTGGTGATAAGTGAGCGGAGGCCCTAACCATGTGATTTCATCCAACTTGATAGAATTCTTTAGAATGGAGTCAACACACGTCTTTATAATCGCGAGTAGGAACGGAAGAAAATGTTCCGAGTTCAACTGAGCCCGGATAATTTCATAAGAACTCTTACCAGGAGCTTGTGCTCCTTTCTTAGGGCTGATTACGAACTTTATAGGTTCATCAGGCGGACATCCATCATATTGTGATGTATATTCTCTTAGTAAGATTTCTTCTCGCAATTCCTTTTCTGTAATATTGTCTCCTTGTCTTCCTTGAATTTCCCACTCCTGTTTGATAGCATCCATTCTATTGATAATATTTTCCCCTTGGAAATACTTTTCATCTTCTAATATGGTTACTTGGGAATGGAAAGAATCGCCAAACAGGATTTGAAGTCCTCTACTTACAAAGTCCTGCAACTGTGGATTATTTTGAGCAAACCCGATGTTATTAGTTTTGTTACCGTCCCCATCGTATGCCCCTATAAAAGCGATCATCTCAGGAGTTAAGCTGATAAATTGTGGAATAAGTACATCCCCAACTTTAGTCCGACTACTCTTGCTGAGAATAGGACGCAACAACACGTGTCTCTCTGATGGATCAGTCTCCCACTTATACTCTTTGGAAATAGGGCGTATTCTTCCTGCATCAATAAGTTCCAAATCAATAATTCCATTTCTATTCCGTAGAAATGCATCTATGTTAATATGTCCTAATGTTTTATAATATGAACTCACCCACATCCTCCTCATGGATCTAATAGTGGTTGTATTCACAACAAATACTGGGTCTACCAGATATTTGTTCAGACTGACTTTCCAATCTACTCAGACACCGTGCACTTAGCACTGCCCTGCTGGTTTCTATTATAGCAGAAAGTTCGCTCTCAGTCAATTTTAAATGGAAACTAACTCCCTAATGAACTTTGACATTCATAATTGGTATCAACTTCCGTATAGGTTGGGAAATACTTACGGATGTTTATGCCGAATCCATACGAAATCCAGGACGAGAGTACGCTAACCACACTTAGCTTGAACGCCAAATTTCATTAGCTTGAGTTACCTGAAAACTCCTCTCGTTGACACCTCTGTCCATCTTCCCTGTAGGCTACCACAACATGTATACTCAATATTAGTGTTATCGTGGCAAGATTGCAACCACCAAACGCAATACATAAGGGGTACATACAACAACTTTATAATTATATACAAGGTTATATGACGCTATTAGCTCAGAATTAAAGGAATCCACAGTAAGCCACCACAAAAATGACAACAACGTCGGCAAAGAACGGCTCTGTGAACTTGTCTCACTATATGAGGAATGCGACTCCGATCCACACACCAAAATCAAGTATTGGCATCGCTAGTAGTCAGCATAATCTGCTACAAACAAAAGTCTATGAACGTGATATTATTTCTGAGATTGCCTGTAGTTTTTGATGACTTTTTTCAAGTTCCACCCGTAGATACAAACGTTCACCTGTTACAAGTTTATACCTACCAATCTCTATCCGTTCTATTTGGTTATGGACATCGACCAAATCGCTTAAGGTTGCGTTCGTAGTTGCTTCTATTGTTGTATTGTCTGGAAAATGTTCTTGTAGCCATTCACCATAATTAGCGTGTAATTCTCGTGTTCTAAATTCTCTTGAACTTGATGGGTTGTTTGCTAAAAAGTGAACAATAGCGTGTTCAACCAAAGCGCGCCATCCGCTTTCGCTGGAAATATCTTGATCATTTATCAATAACGAATATGCTGTAGTGTCTTCATTCATATTTCACCTCATTTATTTACACTATCGGAATTAGTCGTTTTGGACTTGAAAAAAGCAATTAAAGAGGTCTAAACCCTTGTATATACTGGGTTTATATGGTATAATATTGATAAGAAATTAGGGGCTATCACCCCTAATTGAACTCAAAAAAGCGAGTTGCTTTTTCTGATGTTCCAACTTATTTGATATTGTACCAGAATCCATCAGAAAAAGCAACTCCATTAAGGAGTATGTTGATGGCTTTGATTACGATTATGGAGATGTTTCCTGATCAAGCGGCGTGTATTGCATATTTAGAGCGTCTAAGGTGGCAAGGATCCCCTGAATGTCCGCACAATGTGAGTCTATACATATCAACAAACGCAATGAAACGGATATAGGGCGTATCGGACGCTGGAATTGCCACACAACATTCAAGGTGACATTTGGCACAGTGTTTAATGGCACATAGATAGTACTTCAAAAATGGTTTCTGGCGATTACGTTGATGGCAAACGCAAAGAGAAGTCTGTCAAGTTGCCAACTTTCACGTGATTTAGGATTGAAACAGGAAGCAGCTTGGCGCATGATGATGTGTATACGTGCTGAAATGGGAAAAAGTTAACGTGTTGCTTCAAGGTATCGTTGAAGCAGATGAAACCTATATCGGTGGCAGCAGTAGAAAAAACTATGACAAAGAAGTAGGTGAACTCCGTAAGCGTGGGTGTGGCACTGCAAAGGATGCTGTTATTGTACAGTTGCGCGCGGTGGGAAAGTCGTAGCAGAACTTGTTTCAGATATTGCTGGTGAGGCAATCATTGACTTCATTAAGAGAGTTGTCAATACCGAAGATGCTAAACTCTACGCAATAAGTAGTTTCGGGCTTGCAATCAGATGAAAAATGATTTTTTCAAACACCGATAAAGTTAGTCGTAGACTATATTTATCGGTGTTTTTAAGTTGACAAAATACATGAAAATATGATATAATATTAGAAGCATAAATGGGAAGGTGGCAACCTTCCCATTTAAATCCAGAAAAAGCATGGAATTGCATTTTATGTTTCTCTTCTAATTATTATACTCTGTTTATCAGTGAAATGCAACTCCTTTGAAAATTATCAAAGGGTTTTTTTATGAATCTTAGAAGTAATGGAACGATTTCCCAATCAAATGGCATGCATTGAACATTTAGAGAAAATCCGATGGAAAGGTAACCCAAAGTGTCCACATTGTCAAAACCCAAACGTGGCACGTAAAAATGAAAGTCAAGATGAGGGTAAAGTAGGAAGGATAGGGCGATGGAACTGCTTTGAATGTCAAGCAAGTTTCAAAGTAACATGTGGCATGATATTTCATGGGGCTAAAATCCCTTTGCAGAAATGGTTTCTTGCAATCTCTTTGATACTCAATGCAAAGAAATCGTGGAACGCGACCTAAAACGCGCTGTCCGTAAGATACGCACCCACAAGTAAATTGTGGAAACGAGGGCAGACTTTTGTCTGTCCTCACAAAAACAATTGTATTATATATGCATCTACGGGAAAAGTCAATTTTTATTGCAGACGAATTGAACCTGACTATCCACTTTCAATTTCTTTGTTGATTGAGTTTTAGTTGTTTTTATCTAACTTATCTAATGCAGATATAGCATCTTCTCGTGATGCAAAAAAAACATTATCTGTTTTTATCTCACCTTCTTCTGAACCAATCATTACAGTCATTATCCATCGTCCGCCACTGATAGGTTTATCTGAGACTTTTGCTGACAATAGACTATCCAAATTAACAACATAGTTGGGGCTAATTCTTTTCAACATTATTGATCTTCCTTTATTGTTAGTTTAACCAAGTTTCTCTTCAAAATCTATCACTGATCCATGACGATATTGATGCCTTGTGTTTCGTGCTATGATTTCAACGTTTCTATCAATCCGCTTAATATCTGATTCTAATGCATCCATGCAACTTTCTAATGAAGTTTTTAAGTTTTGGATTGCGTCAAGTATAAGTTGTGTGTTTGCATCATTCATTGTTGATCCTCCTTATGACGTGCTTCGGTGAGAAATTATAAATCAAGATTTGGTTATTGATTTTCTCTCTAATTCAGAAAAACTATCCAAAGTCCTCGATATAGATTTTAAAATCTCTAAGTGTAATTCAAGTTTCTGGATAAGAGACTTTAATTTTTCATGACTTTCTATATCAGTTTTTCTATAAACATCTACATCATTTACAAGATCATTAACTTTGGATGGGACAGTAGTTTGTAGTAAAAAATCCTCAAGGGTAAGTTGACGTACTTCGCTCATCTGTGAATTCTCCTTTGTGTTATTAGGTTTAATCTTTGCATGAATTCTATCACTTCTAACTTCAGGCGGACACATGTTCAACACTCCTTCTTTGCTTCAATAAACTTTTCTTGTGTCATTAATTTTGATTCTCTAATTATAAAACGAAACAAGTAAAATAGCAAATAAAAAAGACAGTTGATAATATATTATACCACTGCCAATTGTATATGTCAAATATCAATTGTATGATAGGTTTAACACTCGGTACGAAATAAGATATAATTCTCAATAGACCAAATCAAGTTATCCGTTAGATTATGGGTATCCCATATCTGATGTGAAATCGGGTAGCTTGGTTTGGTCGCCAGGAATACCCACTTTCTTTTTAAAGTTTAAAGGTATTCCGATAATGATGCCACTTTTTATTGTAGGTCGGGTAGAGCGGAACGAAATCTATAAATCAATGCAGAATGCGCGTTTGGCATTCTGCGGGTGTAAACTTAAGAAAACTTAGAAGATCTGATGAATCACTCTGAATCCTTATGGTTATACGGGTTGTCTACTCTTTAGTCCCGTAGGGACGATATGTTTATAGAAAAATGTGTACCCCACTCTCTTCAGTCCCGTAGGGACGATATGTTTATATCATGATGAGTTACTACACATATCGTCCCTACGGGACTAAATAGGGTTTGTATAACGTTTAACTATAAACATAGCGTCCCTACGGGACTGAAGAGGGTTTCTGGCATCGAAAATCCCTTAACTTTACACCCGACGAATACCAAACGCGTATTCGGCGTTGATTTGGCTGAATGCCAAAAGGCATTCATAGCGTTGATTTATAGGTAGAGCGGAGCACCAGTTAATATTTTAATGGCGACATGATAGACATAATCAATACGTGACTATACATTGGGGACTGATGAAGAAGGAAGCACATGGAAAAACACACACAATTCATTCAACTCTATGTACCCGCCCGAAGTGTGCAAGTGTTAGCAACTGTTAGGAGATAAAATGATAAACATTCCCAGTGAATTCCTGAGAACAGATTTTGGACACGAAGTATATGATAGGTGGTATCTTGAACATGCAAGACACAATTTTGAGACACCAGAAGAAAAATGGGATTAACAACACCGCTTGATTATTTAAAACACATTCACCAAATCCAATAGCACCAAAAACCTCTTATCCTGGTCAAATCTCAAAATCCTGAAAATCCTGGTTCAGACAAGGAACAGAAACTTTACACACCCCATCCTACTTTTATTCTTGACACACCTCAAATTTCAAAGTATAATTCAATCATATAAGACACCTCAAAAATCACACCATATCGGAGGAACAATATGATTGAAGAAATCGGCACAACTGCAGGCGAAATATGGCACTATCTGGAAAAACATGATGAGGCTTCTGTCGGAAAATTAACACAGGAACTCAAGAAAACTGAACGCATGGTACTGCTCGGTATCGGTTGGTTAGCACGCGAAGGAAAATTAACGACTGAAAAGAGAAACCGAGCAACCTATTTTATGCTAAATACCGCATCCACCTCTGATATTGAGGAGCATGCCGCATAATGAAGCCTCTTCGCCAAATATCAGTTGTGCCAACCTTACCAGAAAACCTTGAACCCCTCAGAGAATTGGCACTAAACTTATGGTGGACATGGGATAACGAAGCGTTAAGCCTATTTCGACACCTCGACTCAGAACTCTGGGAACAGACCTATCATAATCCGATTGCCATGCTTGGACAGATTTCACAGGAAAAGTTGGAAACTGCTTCAAACAACGATGTGTTCTTAGCGCACCTAAATGTAATCCACAAAAAGTTCAAATCCTACCTAACCTCACCTTCATGGTTCGAAAACTATTCAGACGACAGATCCCTTGATAACCTCAAAATCGCATATTTTTCTATGGAATTCGGCTTGACTGAATGTATGCCGCTCTATTCTGGCGGTTTAGGCGTTCTGGCAGGCGATCATCTGAAATCTACCAGTTATTTAGGACTCCCGTTTGTTGGTGTTGGTCTACTTTATCAGCACGGTTATTTTCGACAGACATTAAATTCAGATGGATGGCAGATGGCAGATTACCCAACAAATGACTTTTACAATATGCCCATTTCACCCGAACAAGACTCTGAAGGAAATCAACTCCTAATTGAAGTTGACTACCCAGAAGGAAAAGCATTCGCAAAAATTTGGCGGGCACAGGTTGGAAGATTACCACTGTATCTATTAGATACCAATATCCCAGAGAATGAAAACGCAGAACTACGAGAAATAACAGACTATCTCTATGGCGGCGATAAACGCATGCGAATCAAACAGGAGATACTACTCGGTATCGGTGGATACCGGACTTTAGCAAAACTCGGTATACACCCTACAGTCTGCCACATGAACGAAGGACACGCAGCGTTCTTAGCTCTGGAACGTATAAGACACCTGATAGAAAAGAGCTGTATCGGTTTCAATGAAGCATGTGAAGTAACTGCCGCAGGAAATATCTTTACAACACACACACCCGTCCCCGCAGGGATAGATTGGTTTCCACCCGAATTGGTAAAACACTATTTTAATAGATACTATAACACACTCGGAATTTCTGAAGAAAAGTTCCTCAGTATCGGTCGGAAAAATCCAACAGACAGTAGCAGTGAATTCAGCCCAGCATTGGTTGCATTGAGATTAGCAACAATGTCAAACGGTGTCAGTCAATTACACGGACGGGTTTCACGCGAAATGTGGAAAAGCCTATGGCACAACTTACCGACACATGAAGTTCCCATTCAAGCGATAACGAATGGTATCCATACGCGTTCGTGGGTTTCTGAAGATATGCAGAACCTATTTGACAGGTATCTCGGTCCAAAATGGATCGTTGATCTCACGAACCAAGACGTCTGGACACAGATTTCACATATACCAGACACGGAGTTATGGCGGACACATGAACGCAGACGCGAACGTCTAATCGCCTTCGCACTCAATCGACACAGGCAGATACGACATAAGCAATCGAACCAAAGTCCGATAATTCAAGACAAACCTTCAGCGGATAGTACACCGCACAAGATACTAAATCCTGAAGCGTTGACAATCGGTTTTGCCCGCCGCTTCGCTACATACAAACGCGCAACATTACTCTTTAATGACCTTGACAGACTTGCACAGATCCTTAACAATCCAGATAGACCTGTCCAACTTATCTTCGCGGGCAAAGCACACCCCCATGACCATGAGGGTAAGGTCTTGATACAGAGAATTAATCGTATCGCCGCTGAACCACGCTTCCAACACAAAATCCTTTTCATAGAAAACTATGATATCTGTGTTGGACGATACCTCGTAGAAGGTGTTGATGTATGGCTCAATACACCGCTACCCCCAAATGAAGCAAGCGGCACAAGTGGGATGAAGGCAGCAGCAAACGGTGCTCTTAACCTCAGCATGGCTGATGGTTGGTGGGCAGAAGCGCAACACCTCAACGGAGGATGGACAATTGAAGCCACGCCTGAACCGGATGACCCCAAATCCCTTGATAAAGCACACGCAACTGCTATTTACGAACTGCTTGAAAAGGAGATTGTACCCCTGTTTTACGATCGACATCCCGTAGATGGGATACCCTACGGATGGGTTACAAGAATGAAAACAGCCATGCAGAACCTGGCACCTGTGTTCAATACAAAACGAATGGTCGCTGAATATGCAGAACGCCTCTACTTTCCCGCACACAGAAGATGGCAGAAACTAAATGAGAATAACGCACGCAAAGGAATCGCTCTCGCAAACTGGAAAGCAAACATCCGCAAACATTGGGATAATCTGAGAATTGAGGAACGGACTGTTAATGAACAAAAGAATAAAAATCCAAGAAGTGGCACAGCTCTTTCTGTAGGTGAGACAACTACAATTCAGGCTGTCGTTCACACAAACACACTGTTCCCAACAGAACTTTCTGTCCAAATATACCACGGCTTATTAGATGCAGCAGGTGAAATCATAAACGGAAACACAACACAGATGACGTATCGGGAAGACCTCGGCAGTGGAAAATATCTGTTTGAAGGAACACTCACCTTGAGCAATACAGGGCTGCACGGATACACTTTGCGTGTACTACCATTTCATGAGGATTTACAATCCAGCTATGAACTCGGTCTTGTTACATGGGTGTAATACCCTTTTAACGTTGCCTACAGCCATTTTTACGTGTATAATTAAACAGATAAACAGACAATTCTAATGACATATATACATTATTATGGAAAGAAAAGCAGACATCTCACGCGAAACCAAAGAAACACAAATCCAGCTCAGTCTAAACCTCGACGGAGATGGCACTTCAAAGGTCAACACTGGAGTCGGATTTCTTGACCACATGTTAGAACTCTTTGCAAAACACGGGTTTTTCGATCTGGATATAGAAGCAAAAGGGGATCTCCATGTAGACGCACATCACACAACTGAAGATGTCGGTATCTGCCTTGGACAAGCATTCCATGACGCAGTAGGCGACAAAATCGGTATGCTACGTTTCGGTAGTTTCACTGTACCCATGTATGAAGCACTTGCCAAGGTTGATCTGGATATCTGCGGACGTCCTTTTCTCCGCTATGAAGCACCAGTTATGGCAGGAAAAATTGGAGCGTTTGATACTGAACTCGCAGAGGAATTCTTCCACGGTTTCGTCAACCATAGCGGAACAACACTGCACATCAATGTACCTTATGGCACTAATCAACATCATATCATTGAAGCGATTTTTAAAGCAGTCGCAAAAGCATTAGATATTGCAACCCGTCTTGACGATCAAATTATTGGTGTGTTATCTACCAAAGGGAGTTTATAGTAACGTGAGTTTGATAAATGTAGCGCAAACTTTCCAGTTTGCGAAGATGTGCCACAAACTGAAAGTTTGTGCTACAATGCACGTCTCTCGGATACGAAATGGTGTGAGTGAACGCAACCGAAATGATTAATCAAACTCACGTTATAGTCCGTTAGGAGTCTATATGAGTACAGAGAACGTTATTGCAGTTATTTTAGGCGGTGGTCGTGGGACACGGCTATTCCCATTAACACGCGATCGCGCCAAACCCAGTGTACCCATCGCAGGAAAATTTAGGTTAGTTGACATACCGATTAGCAACTGTCTCCATTCAGGATTAGACCGCATCTTTGTTCTCACGCAATTCAATTCCGTCTCCTTAAATAGACACATTGCACAGGCATACCGTTTTGATTCATATCGACGCGGGTTCGTTCAAATATTGGCCGCACAACAAACACTCATGGGAGATGAATGGTATCAAGGCACCGCAGATGCAGTCAAACACAATCAACCCTATATCCTAAATCCTCGCTTTCCAGATGAATATATCCTAATCCTTGCAGGTGACCATCTATACCGAATGGATTATCGCAAAATGTTGGCTGTCCATACAGAAACAAAAGCGGATATAACGGTTTCTGTAATACCCGTCTCAAAAGATGTCACCAGCGGGCTCGGTATCCTACAAACTGACGCAAACGGACGTATCACAGATTTTGTTGAAAAACCACAAACCGAAGCGGAATTGCAGAAGTTACGCGTAGAACCTGACGTCTTCACCGCACGCGGCATCGAACCGAAAGGGAGAGAATATATCGCTTCTATGGGAATATATATCTTTAACCGCAATGTCATACAAGACGTTCTCAAAGACGATACAAACGTAGACTTTGGCAGAGACATTATTCCGAAGAGTATAGCGAACCGGACAGTCTCCGCATACTTTTTTGATGGGTATTGGGAAGATATTGGAACAATACGAGCCTTTTATTCAGCAAATATCGCATTAACGGATGTCTCACCTGATTTTAACTTCTATGATGAACAAGCACCTATCTATACAAACCGAAGACATTTACCAAGCACAAAAGTAAATAGCAGCAGCATCCGTTCCTCTATTCTTGCAGAAGGTTCTATCATTGACGATTCAGAGTTAGATAGGACCATTGTCGGTATACGAAGTATCATCGCTAACGGAAGTCGCGTCTACCAATCTGTACTTATGGGAGCAGATTTCTATGAGTCAGATGCATTACAATCACAAAATGCCAAAACAGGAATCCCAAACGTCGGAATTGGTGAGAAATGCTTGATTCAAAACGCAATTATTGACAAAAATGCCAGAATTGGAGATAATGCTGTTATCGCTAACACAAAAAACCTTGACAATCATGATGCTGACAACTATTATATTCGTGATGGAATAGTAATCGTTCCAAAGGATGCTACTATTCTACCAGATACAATCATCTAATAAACAGAAATATCTAACCTGGATTATAATATCCATGGGGTATACTGTATATACCCAAAGGAGAATTTAGCATGTATAAAATTATGGCTTTACTCTTATTTACCTTTTTGGTATTATCTCCGCAGATCATGGCACTTGATACAGATGGACTGGTCGGTGCATGGTTGATGGATGAGAGTGATGGAAACACCGTCTCCGATTCATCAGGGAACGGTTTAGATGGGAAAGTCGCACAAGGAAATCCGAGTTGGGTTAAAGGAAAATTTGGAAACGGTTTAGAATTCGGGGGTTCAGATATGGTAACCGTTGACGATGATGCTGCCCTCGACTTAAAATCCTTTACGTTATCCGCATGGGTTAATATTCCAAAGATATCCGGTCCTTGGCAGATAATCGCCTCAAAGGAGAATCGCAACCCGACAGGCCGAAACTACGGAACGTTTGCACATACTAACTCGGGTGTAGTCCACTACTCCTTCACAACAGGGGGTTGGAAATCGTTTGACGCAAAAACCGTAATAACGAATGGTGAATGGCGTCATGTCGTCGCAACTTATGAAAACCCAAATTTCAAACTCTATGTTGATGGAACAGTAGATGCTGAATCAACACCGGGAACTGAACCCGACAACCATGACAATTTCCTATTTATCGGTGGATGCAACATTGGAAACTATTGGATGAGCGGCACCATTGATGAAGTTGTCCTCTATAATAGAGCACTTAGCGAAACTGAAATTAATGACCTAATGAAAAACGGAATTGAGAACGTTTTAGATGTAAAACCGGGCGGAAAACTAGTAACAACATGGAGCCATATTAAATCACGTTCTACTCGGTAGCGTCAAACCTTAACATTGTAAACTATTAGACTGTTAATTCCTACATGTAGGTCGGGTAGAGCGAAGCGAAACCCGACACGTATTGTTTATGTCTATCATGTCGC
>JAJEJA010000109.1 GCA_022828145.1 Candidatus Poribacteria bacterium
TGGTGTAGGAGTATGGGTAATGAGGAATGAAGGGGTGGGAGGAAAAGCACAATCTAACAGAATGTGCTACAGATATATCAAAATGGTTGATGTAGGGAGAAGGATAATAAAGGATGAATGTGCTACAGATTATCAAAATGGTTGATGTAGGGAGAAGGGGAATGAAGGATGAATGGGTTGGAGGAAGAAGCACAATCAAGGATGAATGTGCTACAGATATATCAAAATGGTTGATGTAGGGAGAAGGGAATGAGAGATGAAAGGGGTGGGAGCAAGAAGCACAATCTAACAGAATGTACTACAGCATTATTGAGACTTGTGCAAGAACTTTACACACCCATTCATTTCCTTAAATTGACAGCGTGGCGTAATTGTGATAGAATCTGACCTTATGAAGATAATCGTTGCCCCTGATTCATTCAAAGGAAGCGTCACGGCACTGGAAGCAGCGAAGTCTATTGAGAAAGGACTTCGGCGTGTTTTTTCAGATGCCAGCATAGATAAAATCCCAATGGCTGATGGGGGTGAAGGCACTGTTCAATCCCTTGTTGATGCAACTGGTGGACAATTCCGCACTGAACGTGTTCTTGATCCTCTCGGCAACGAAATTGAAGCACAATACGGATTATTATCTGATGGTGACAGCGCATATAACTGTGCTGTCATTGAGATGGCATCTGCTTCCGGTTTAACACTCGTTCCAACAGAGAAACGAAACCCGCTAATTACAACAACTTATGGTACTGGACAACTCATACGTTCCGCATTAGAAGAGGGATGTAGAAAACTGATTATCGGGATTGGCGGAAGTGCGACAAACGATGCAGGTGCGGGTATGGCTGAAGCACTCGGTGTCCGTTTCTTGAATGCAGATGGAAATCCAATAAACATGGCAATAGGACGCGGCGGCGGAGGACTGACAGAAATAGCATCTATAGATATTGAGGGTATCCATTCAGCAATATCTGAAACCGAGACTGTTGTCGCATGTGATGTCAACAATCCTTTGACAGGCCCAGATGGCGCATCTCACGTCTATGGACCGCAGAAGGGTGCAACACCAGAAATGGTGAGAACACTTGATGACAATCTATCCCACTTTGATGACATCCTAACACAAACGTTTGGTCAATCTTATGATAGTATTCCCGGTGCAGGGGCTGCGGGGGGTTTGGGGGCTGGTCTTATGGCGTTCCTCAATGCCAGATTAAGACTTGGCGTTGATATAATGATTGATGCTGTTAATCTGAGGGAACGGATGAAGGGTGCATCGTTGGTAATTACAGGAGAGGGACAGATAGATTTTCAGACAGCGTTTGGGAAGACACCTATAGGTGTTGCTAAGGTCGCAAAAGAAGCCGATATTCCTGTCATAGCAATTGCAGGGGGAATCGGTGAAGGTGCCGAAGCAGTTTATGCAAAAGGTATTGATAGCATGTTGGGTATCGTTCACGCACCGATGTCTCTTGAAGATGCGGTTGAAGATGCTTTGCAATTAATTGCAGATACTGCTGAGCAAGCTGCGAGATTGGTCATGATCGGAAAACATCTTCAACAGAGATAGTGTGGGTTGGATTTCGCCTATGGTAAAATTCTGAATTAATTATACAGTCTGGACCAGTGCGGTTGGGAAACCGCACCTACCGTGGTCCGAAAGTGTGTAATTATTTTTAAACTTCACCATAAAACGCATCCCAACCCACAAGAAGATATAATTTCCTGTTTACAACAGTACTGCGACATCCTTCATGAAATCATCAGTTTCGTTCTGCCATCTCTTGAGTTCATCGGCTAAGGATTGAATGCGTTCCGCATGTTCAGGTTGTTCTGCGAGGTTGTTCATTTCCCACGGGTCTGCTTCTAAGTCGAAAAGTTGGATATAGTCAGTTCCTTTACCATTGTCTTTAGAAACATAGTGTCGGATGAGTTTCCATTTTCCGTTGCTGACAGTGCGATGGATGTCTTTGTAGGCAGCGAAAACTGAATCGCGAACTTTGTCTACGCATCCTTCCATCAACGGAACTAAGCTGATACCTTCAACTGTATCTGGACAGTCAACGTTTGTCAGATCACATACTGTTGGAAATAGGTCGTATAGATAGGTTAAAGCTTCTACGGTTTGACCTTCAGGAATACCAGGTCCAGCGAATATTGAGGGGACACGGATACTGTGATCGTAGACGTTCTGCTTGCCAAACAGACCGTGTTGTCCTACAGCGAGTCCATGGTCAGAAGTATAGATGACGATGGTGTTATCATAATGTCCTTGATCTTTTAGTGTCTGTATGACGCGTCCCATTTCATAATCTTGATGTGAAATCATACCGTAGTAATCCGCGATGTGTTGCTGAACGATTTCTGGGGTGCGAGGGAACGGTGCCAATACTTCATCACGAATCCGCATCTCTCCGTTGTCAAACGGATGTTCGGGGAGAAAATTCTCTGGGAGTGGAATGTCTTCTGGTGGATACATTGTTGCGTATTCACCAGGTGGTGTTCTGGGATCGTGCGGTGAAGTAAAGGAGAGATAAGCGAAAAACGGGTCTTCTCGGTCGTATGTTTCTATGTACTCAACAACGGGGTCTGTGAAAAGTGTCGTAGAAAACTTATCTCCAACGTATCTGGCATCAGCTGGGTATTTGCCTGTCGGGTCAAAATCAAAGACATTGACTTTATATTGATTACCCATACCGCCGAAGAAGATTTTGGCACCACCATCAAAGCTGTTTGCAAACGAATTTCTGTCATTGTGCCACTTGCCGGCAAAGAATGTGTTGTATCCCGATTCGCGCATGGTTTGGGGCCAAACAGCTAAATCAGGGTTAAGCTGGTTTCCTCCGCTACGGAATAGGTTTGCACTTGTAAGGACAGCGGCACGACTTGGGACACAGACTGCCCCGACAAGAGACCCCATAATATGAGTCTGTCGGAAGGTTGTGCCGCGTTCCATAAGTGAATCCATTGTTGGTGTTTTGACAGTTGGGTCGCCCATCCCACCGATGGCATCCCATCTGTGGTCGTCAGCGATAATAAATAGCACATTAGGTTGTGATGACATGATTCCTCCTATGATGAGTTGTCAGTTTTTAGTTATCAGTTAATTTAGCGATTTTATAAAAACTTGTAAAGGAAAAATTCTAATGAAGATTGCAACTATTGAACAATTCTATCCACGTAGTCGGATGCGGTTTGTAAAGATTACAACGGACACCGGCATCGTTGGTTGGGGTGAAACAACACTTGAAGGTAAACCGAAGAGTACCTGGTCGGCAGTGGAAGAACTATCCGAGTATTTTATCGGTAAAGATCCGTTACGTATTGAACACCATTGGCAGCATGTCTACCGATCCGCATTCTTCCGAGGTGGCAATATCTTGATGTCTGCCTTGTCCGGAATTGATCAAGCACTATGGGATATTGCGGGTAAATTTTACAATGTGCCGACGTATCAACTCTTAGGTGGTGCTGTGCGTGACCGAATCCGCGTTTATGCACATTGGGGAATCGGCAGTTTAACTGACGAAGGCAAAGCCGCTGCAAAAGAACGGCTTGAATTTTTACAGCAGAAAGGCGGCTACACAGCGTTTAAGAGCGGCCCCGGTGGTAAATGGCGTGGTCATGAACCTCCTGCCGTGATTGATGCTTTTGTTGAACGTGCCTATCTGATGCGCGAATGGGTCGGTCCCGATGTTGAACTCGCCTTTGATTTTCACGGTAAGATGACCCCTGCACTTGCAATTGAAGTCTGTCATGAACTTAAAGGTATGCGTCCAATGTTCGTTGAAGAACCTGTTCCACAAGAGAACGTTGATGCGTTAAAGATAGTTTCTGACCATGTTCCGTTTCCGATTGCCACAGGTGAACGTCTGCTGACACGCTGGGGTTTTCGTGAAGTTTTTGAGAAACAGGCAGTCGCTTATCTACAGCCTGATACCTCCCACGCTGGCGGTATTACCGAACTGAAGAAAATCGCTAATATGGCTGAGGTTTACTATATGCATATTGCCCCGCATTGCGCGATTGGACCGATTGCTTTTTCTGCCTCCCTTCATGTTGATGCTGTTGTGCCAAACTTTCTAATTCAAGAGCAAATTGATGCCGGTTTAGGTGCTGGTTTATTCAAAGAAGATTGGCAAGTGAAAGACGGACACATTGAATTACCAACGAAACCCGGACTCGGTTTTGAGATTGATGAGAAAGAAGCGGAACAAGTGCTTGATACTTATCCAGAAGAACTCGGTGGCGAATACTATTTTGACACTGACGGTAGCGTTGCGGATTGGTAGTAGCGATACTTGAACGGACGAGATTATATGTCATACCACCGTTTTTCTATTTGAAACGTAGGGTGGTTCAAGCATCAATTTCTGATCTTCTTCTTTCATCAACTCACGGAGTGCATCGTCATATCTTCCTCGTCCCCATGAAGCATGTCCTGGAGAATACTTGAACAAAATTGAACGACGTTGATGTGTTGCTGTCCACGGCAAAGTGCCGTGCGTCAATGCTTCTGTGAAGATGACGACATCTCCTGCTTTCTGATGCACCGGTGCCATGCACGTCTTGTTTTCCACTACGGGCCGGAACTGCGGTGGACACGGATAGTTGCTTTTATGACTGCCAGGAATACAACAGAATCCACCATGTCCAGGAAGCATGTCTGTTAATGCCCACGAGACAACGGTCAAACCGTTATACATCCTGTCATTACGGAAGACATAGTATTGTGATGGATCGTAAGGTGTGCCGCCACCGTGAAGTGTACCGCCTGGATTCCCATCTATCATCAAGATTCCGTAGACATGATCAAGTCGGAATTTTGGTCCGACAATTTCTGCTAAACACGGCATGATACGGGGGTGATTGAGAAGTTTACGAAAAGCATCGTTTTCCCAGCTTAAGAATCCACCGAAACGTTGTGAATGGATATTATCATTAGCCGGTGCAGGATAGTCCTGTGCGTCTATCAACGCATTCAATTCGGAAAGATCATCCTCTGACAAAACACCTTCAATATTGACATATCCCCATAGGTCAAACAGATATTTTTCTTCAGCGTTCATAAAGACATCTCCGTTTGCGTTTATTGATGTGGTGAGCGCGAGGTCGGTTCTAAACGTGTAACAACGATCTTGGAGCGGTCAATCAGTTCACCGACCCGTGCTGAGATTTCGTTGACCCATCGGTCATCCTCATAGACAGCAGCGTAGAGTCGTTCTCGCTGTTCCTCACTTTCAAACCGACGGATCCAGACGTAAAGATCGTCCTCTTCTTCACCGATGAAACTACCAATGACGACCATACCTTTAGAAATCTGGAAAGGTATAACGGTCTCTTCCATGTATTTGACCCAATTTTCGTGTTGACCGGGTTGTGTTCTATATTGACGTAGTTCAAAAAATGCCATATAAATCTCCTTGTTTGAATACTGCAATTAATTGCGATACTATTACCTTTTTGTAGATATAAGGTATTATACAGAAGAAATGAGAAAGAACTTATTCTGTTGGGCTATTTTCAAGCGTGGACTTGACAATGTTTCGCTAAATCCTTTTGTACAAGCTTAACAATTTCAGGACCAATTTCTTGGAGTTTTTCTTCTAACCCTTCATTTTGGATTGTGACCGTAGAAATGAAAGCCCCTTTATCTAAATCAATCGGGAAACCGTCCTCCTGCTCAATACCGTCCCGAGCGTACCGAACTCGTGCAAGGAAAAGTGGACCATTCCCATCTTCATACTGGAGTTCAAGACGGAGGAATTCAATAGAATCTAACTCCGGTAGACGTCCGGTTAAGTCCAGTGTTCTAATAGTGAGTTTAAACGGAGACTTAACTTTGTAATTGTTCATGAGTGTGACCTACGAATATTCAAGATTGTCATGGAATAAAAAAGTGTACCACCCGTTTGTCTTTGTGTCAAGTGGATTCTAAAATTGAACAAGGATTTCTATGGTTGATTCTGAAAACAAATATACATTAGTACAAATGTGAAGAACGCATGAAGTCTGTTATCTATCCCCCGGTTGTCTGTTGGTTAGGCGGATATCGTTTAGGATGTCATCCCAATCCCACAGAAGCACAGTGCCATCTTCAGACCCGCTTGCAAGTGTTTTCCCATCAGGTGAGAAGGTTAAAGCATTTATCGGTTCTGTATGACCGTAGAGTGTTAGCAACCTAACGCCAGTTGTCATATCATATAGCTGAATCTGTGCTTCACAGAACCAATCATGCAAGAGATGATGTGCCTCAAGAAAGATGGTGTTATCAGGGGATATTGCATAAACCCTTATGTTCAAGGATGAGTTACTTCCATCTATATCGCCAATTGGAAGTGGTTCTGTTGGCACACTCACGTCCCATAAAAAAACATCAGAACGACTACCACAGGCGAGTATATTGCCATCTGCAGAAAATATAATCGGTTCATCATCCGTGCCAAGCGTTGTGAGCTGTCTTTGTTCTTGTACATCCCATATCTCTGTTGGGTCCCGAAAACTACCCCCTGTGACAATTAACCTGCTGTCAGGTGAGAATAGTATTCCATCATTTTCAACGGCAATCTGGAAGAGTTCCTTACCACTTTTCACATCAGATATGATAACCCGCTTCCAATTACCTCTTGCAATATATTTATTATTGGGTGATATGATGATCTCTCTTGCAGAACTATGTGTAGGGAGTTCTTCACCAGTCAACACATCCCAGACTCTATAATCGTCCGGAATGCGGTTAATTGTATAGGATTTATCAATCTCTGTTCCCTTTATGTTGAATGCTAAGAATTCCTCTACGGGTAGATATGCCAAAAGGGATGCATCGGGTGTTAGCACGACTTCATCAGCGAGTATCTGGTTGTCGTTGTCGGCAGTGAAGGTTGAGAGATGTTTCTGTGTTGTTACGTCGTATTTTTGGACGGTGCTATTGAACATTGCAGATGAAAGGGTAGAACCGTCTGAGGAGAACGCTACTGCTTTCACCGATTCTGTATGTCCCGTAGCAAAGATAGATATTTCGTCTCCGCTATGTGCATTCCAGAATCGTATTGTGTCATCAGCACCAGCACTTGCAAGCGTATTCCCATCCGGTGTGAATGTCAATGCGACAATCGCATTTTTATGACCTTTGCTTATTGCCAGCGCATTACCATCCCCCGTTTTCCATAACCGGAGTATGCCTTCAGTATCCCCGCTTGCGACCGTATTGCCATCTCTTGAAAATGCGACAGCGGTAACCCATCCTTTGTGTCCTTTCAAGGTATGAAGTCTTTTGCGCCGTTCCACATCCCACAGGCGTACCGTCATATCTTTACTGCCACTCGCGACATATTTCCCATCATAAGAGAAGTCTAATGCAAGAACATCAGCCTGTTGTGGTCTTTTGTTCCTGTTTCTGAAGGGTCGCCACCCATCAAGGAAACGGGAGTGTCCCTTTAGTGTTGCAATCGCTTTGTCTTTAGATGTGTCCCATACCTTAAGTTTATCCTTGTATGTGTGTGATACAAATTTACTGCCATCATAAGAAATTGAAAACACATTACTATATAAATAGGTTATTATATGTGATATAGGCGTATTACTACGAGTAGTAATATCCCATTGTTTTGGAAATCCATCGTCACTCAGACTAATCAACATATTGTTATCTTTGGAAAATGCTAAAGCAGTAACCGCATATATCGGTCTGCCGTTTATACTACCTCCATAGTCCACTGGAATAGCAGGTAATTCACTCCCATTCTGTAGATTCCAAATCTGTATCACTGGGTTTGATGCACCACCACACGCCAGCAATCTTCCGTCATGAGAGAAGGCAATAGCATTGATTTCGGCAGTTATTTTGCTTCCAAAATCCTTTTCATTTCCAGTGGCAACATCGTATAGTGTCAAACCGACATCGGTACCGACAGCCAATTGCGTTCCATCTTGTGAAAACCGCATAATATTGATTCCGCCTTTGCCGAGTCGTGCCTTTACACCAGTGGGTAGACCTGTCGGTGTTTCGTGTCTTTCAAATACAGTTCCGATTTCTGGCATTTCTCTGTAACGCTTATCTCTTGTTGGCTGATGTAACTCTGGATTATGACTCCGAATCGTATCAAGCGGCGTAAAATCTTGGACAGGATTCTGTTTAACACTGAGGTGTTTCAAAGACTTAAAGTTTTCAACAACACTCAGGTCTTTGATACCGTTATATGCAAGTCCTAAATGGGTCAGTTCCGTTAATCCAGCAAGGGGTGAAATATCAGTAATTTCGTTACCGCCAAGGAATAGTCCTTTAAGATTTGTCATGTCCGCCAGTGGAGCAACATCTTGGATTCTGTTTTTATGAAGTTCTAATACAAGAAGTTTGGTCATACCTTGAAGGGGTGTAACGTCCGATATTTGATTGTTATGCAGGCGTAGTGTCGTAAGATTGGTTAGGTCAGCAAGGGGAGTGATGTCCGAGATTTGATTGTCTTCAAGTCTCAGATCAGTCAGATTGGTTAAAGCAGCAAGCGGTGTAATGTCTGTAATATAATTCGCATAGAGCATCAGTTTGTCAAGTTTTGTCATACCTGAAAGTGCCGAAATATCATTGATTGAACTGTGAAGTACTAAGTATGTCAAGTTCGTCAATCCCTCAAGGGGTGAGATGTCTTTCACAAGATTGTGGTATAGCCTCAACTCTGTAAGGTTTGTCAATCCAGATAGTGCGGATATATCGGTGATGTAATTGTCATTTAATCTTAGGTCAGTAAGATTTTTCAGTTCAGCGAGCGGGGCAAGATCGTCTATATGTATATAATCCAAGGTTAACTTTGTGAGTTGGGTTAGACCTGCGATTGGCGTAATGTCTCTTATCTCTTCAATCTCTACAAGCCACAGAGATTTGAGATTCTTCAATTTTTTGAGAGGAGTGAGATCGGATATTGGATTACGTCTGATGTATAATTTCTCAAGTTTCGTTAACTTGGCAAGTGGTTTGAGGTCCCTTATGTTATTATCATTGAGGGTCAACCCGGTGAGATTTGTTAATTTTCCCAACGGTTTTATATTGCGGACCCTGTTGGTAGAAATAACTAAGTTCTCTAACTTCGTTAATTTTGAAAGTGGTGATATGTCTTTAATCTTATAGTTGAATTCTATCAGTAATGTTGTAAGTCCAGTTGCATACTCTAACCCTTTCAAGTTTTCTAATTCTTGTGATTCTTCCATTGTATATGGTAATCTAAATTCAGTTAATTCTGATAGTTTTCTCTTGGGGATCGGGTCAAGGGGACTTAGCTCTAATTCTTGCCTTAGGGCTTCTGCCAATTTTTCATTGGGTATATTTACGTATTCTGAAGAGTGTTCGGTTTGTGAACAACCCATCAGAAGGCAGATAAACAGGCATGATAATAATATGCGTTGTGTCATGAATTTGCATGCTCCTTTTACTTTGAGACCCAACTTCATTTAAACAACTTCTGTTTAAACTGAGACAAAATTATAACCGATCATAACCGTAACCTTTTCCAGTGATCTCATAAAGTGCGGATGCTGCTAAGAAATGGATATCTGCATCAGCGTCTTCTAAAACTGTTTCAAGAATTTGTGTTGCGCTATCACTTTTTGCGTCTCCTAACGCTTGTATGATATTGATTCGGAATGCGCGTTCTGTTTGGTCAGCATGCAACGCTGTGAGTTTAGCAATAAGTGCGGTTACAGCTTTTTCATTCCCGATTTTTCCAAGTGAACGGGATGCATCTCTGCGAATTTCAATGTGATTCTCCTCGTTGTTCATTATCTGGATTAGATCATCGGTTGTAGAAGCATCCGATAGTTCACCTAAAGTCTGTGTTGCTAATCTTCGAACGTCTTTATTGTCTTCATTTTCTCCGTTTGCCACGCGGACAAGATCAGGTATTAATGCGGTCGTTCCAGTTTCTCCAATTTTGCGTGCAGTATCTTTGCGAGTGTCTACATTTGAATCGGCAAGTGCTTCCCTGAGTTCATTAACATCAAGAGAACGCGTCCGTCCCAGTATAATTGATGCAGCGTTTCTAATTGGGGTGCCTTCCCATGCGTCGTCAATGCGTGCTTGCATTTTTTCTCCGATGCCAGACAGGGGAAGGTTATGTTTTTTCGCAGCATTGACAATGATTCGCCAACTCCAGTTGCGTTTCCGATCATTCAATGCTAAATTGCGTCTGTTGCCGGCATCTTCCAATGCGATGATGTATTCAGTATCGTCAATGAGACGCTGAGAGAGTGCGGTTATTGCTGTTTCTCCTCCGATTTGACCGAGTGCTATCGCAGCTTTCATACGTGGTGATGCATTCGCTAAGGCGGCAGTGCTTGCATCTAAAGGAATTCTTCTGTCTTCTAATATTGAAATTAACAACGGGACAGCAGTTGTACTTTCAAGTTTGCCAAGTGCAAGTATAGCGTTATTTCTGATGTTGCCGATTCTATTGTCAAGCGCGCGTATGAGTAGAGATTCAGAACGCTTATCGCCAATATTACCGATTGCAGTAACGGCTGCAGCACGAATTGCATCCGTTTCTAACCGGTTTTCGACCATTTCGCTTAGTTTTGCGACTGATTTTGCATCCTTTATACTGCTAAGCGCAGCAATGGCTTGTAGACGGATAGCACTGTTTTCATCGTTAAGAGCTGATCGGAGTGCGGGTGCTGCGCGTTCATCACGGAGTGCGTTTAGTGATGCGACTGCTGCAGCACGGATGGATACCATTTCTTCGCTGTTCTCAAGAATCCCGATCAGAGTGTCTACCGTCTTTCTATCTTTGAAGCCACCGAGTCGGGTAACAACCTCTTTGCGAATAACATAACTGGAACTTTCCAACTCAGCAAGCATTGTGTCTAACGCTGAACTGCTGTGAATGACACCGAGCATATATACAAGTGCCCAGCGGGTCCATTCGTCGTCTGCAGTTTTGAGTGCGTCAAGCAGGAATCCTGTTGTCGTTTCATTCCCGTTTGTCAATAATGCGCCGATCACTTCATTTTGTACGGCTTGAACTTCATGACCGTCTTCAAAACTGCCTTTTCCTTTTTTGACGATGTCAACAAGCCCTTTATCAACCACTGTAGGATTAATTTCTCTGAGAGCTTTTGCTGCCTCCAGTCGTGCTGTTTCATACTTATCTGTTCTGATAATATTGAGTAAAGGTTCAGCACTTTTGACCGATTTGATTGTCCCTAAAGCGATTGCTGCTTCTTGTCTGACAACGCCTTGTTTGTCCTTTTTGAGTGCAGTCATGAGTGCTTCAATTGCGGCATCACCGCCTACTCTACCGAGTGCCCATGCGGCACTGCGTCTCACAGTGGCTCGCTGGTCGTCTGCTAAAGCATCAACTAAAGGTTCAACAACAGTTTCACCTTTAAATATGCCGAGTGCTCGTGCGACTTCACTACGGACGAGACTTGGTATTGGTTTAAGTTCACCCCAAACACGGTATTCCTGCTGTGGATAATCTGCTGTCCATTCAATATTCAAGGAATTAAGTTGTTCTCTGAGTGCATCAAGTGTTTTGTATTCGCGTTTCAGGTGTCGTTGGAAGTCGGAGATTTCGTCATATTGCATTGATAGCACCCAGGAAAGAGCTGGGAGCGTTTCTGTATCCTTGATTCGGCTGAGGACTTTCACAGCGTTTGATCTGATGACAGCACTTGTTTCATCACTGAGCATAAGCAATAGCATGGGTTGGGTGGCATTCGGTGGTTTCAACTGCCAGAGTGCGTTGATTGCAGAGATTCGGACAGTTTCGCGTCGGAGTTTATCCATAGATATGGCGATTAATTTGCGGGTTGTTTCATCAGAGGACACATTTATTTTACCGAGTGCTTGGGCTGCTTGTGTGACAGTTGTGTCATCAAGATTAAGTGCGTCTGTCAATGCGGAGACTGCGGTATTATCGGGACCGCGTGCCCTCATATTACCGAGTGCTGTCGCTGCAATTGCTTTTACCTCTTTGTTTGTCGTTCCTGTTAGAATGTTGATAAATGGTTGAATTGCGCGTCTATCGCCGATACTATTGAGTGCCTTTGCCGATTCAAGCTGTACGAGATATTCACCCGTTTGGAGTGCTTCTATAAGTGCAGGTACGGCAGTGCCTCTCATTGCGATGAGCGCCCCAAGGGCGGCCCCTTTCAGATCCTCACTTCCTAATAGTTGTATTAGGGGAATGACCGCTTCTTCTGCTCTAATTCTCCCTAACGTATCAATGGCAGCAGCTTGTGCTCTTAAACGATATTTTTTCGTCCAGGTCTCATCAATAAACGCAGTTGCTATGTATTGATATTGCTCAGACAGCAATAACATCTGGTCCTCATCCACATCTGGAATGATGTTCCTCGCGCCGGTTTCAATGATTGTTAAAAGTGATGGTATGGCAGGTTCTCCAATTCTTTCAAGCGCAACGATAGCGGCTTCTTTCACATATCCATTAGAGTCTGCTAAGAGTTTGATGAGTGCGTCAACAGCATTTTCTGATTGCAGTCTGCCAAGTAGTTTTGCTGCATGCATTCGGACTTGCGCGTTGTTGTTTCTTGCTGCAAGTTGGAGGGTTGACGCAATTTTAACATACGGGGCAGCATTCGGGGGGATATCTCTTGACCCCTCATCGGGTTGGCAGAGTGCAGCAACAGCAACTATTGCGCTATATGCTACTTCAGGTGCTTCATCCGGTTTAGTCAGGATTGATCTGTATGTTGGTATAAGATCGGCGTTTTTCAGTTTACCTAATTCTTGGATTGCCGCGCTGCGAATATGTGGGTCTCGGTTCTGTGTGGACTTGATTAGAAGCAGTGTGAAGTCAGATTCAGTTCCCTTAGCTGTATTGTGCAGTTTCTGCAGCAGTTCATCAACGACTGTGTGAACTGCAGGTTGGTAGCATTTCTGTGCTTCTAAGAGTGCAGTAACGACAACAGCGTCTGGCTTATTCGCTAAGTTCGTTAACAGGGATGGTTGTCTTTCATAAGCTATAGCGAGCGTAGTCGCGATGAGACCTGAAATTGAATTGCGTGAACGTCTAAGTCGCTCCTGTCGGTTCAGATCGTCAGAATCGGGGTCGTCAAGGAGTTGGATTGAATGTATCTCGGTGTTTAACGTTTCAAGATGGCGGACGATCTGTGCAATGGCTTGGTGCCAATTGTCAGTATCTGTGCTTTCTCGCAACTGCAGCAAACGTTTGAGATAGCGCGCTTCCTGATTATCTGCATCATTAGAAAGGGTGCTTTGTACAGACGATATGGCGGAAGCATAATCACCTTGAACAATTGCTTTCCTTGCAGATAGAATTCCCTTGTCTTCTTTCTCAGCACAACCGATGAGAAAGCCGAAAGAGAGAACGAGATAGATACAGATAATAGAACACTGTTTCATAAGTATATTTCCTCAACAATCTCAAGTGTGATTGAGGATGTCAGATGGACGAGATTTTTACTGACATCCGTTATTGACTAATTATCACTTAACGCCACCGTTACCTTTTCTATGCCCTGGATACTTTTAATATCAAGTGTCAAGTCTGATATGTCTTGTTTATCCTGCAGAAACGTTTCAAACGTTTGAACATCAATTATTTCTTGTCCATTAATAGCAATGAGGAGTGCGTTACGTGGAATATTCGCATTGAATCCGGGAGAATCTTCTTTAACTTTTTCAATGATGATACCGCGATCTTCCTCACTTAGGTAGGTATATCTTTGCAAAGTTCCATTTTCTAATTCTCGCACGGCTAATCCGAGCGTTTTCCAAGTAACAGACTCAGTGTCCACAGAGCGTCCTACTAATTCAGGCGGCATCTCATCAATCGTCACATTGAGTGTCATTTCCTGTTCTTGTCGTAGCACTTTAAGGGGATATTGCTTACCGATCTGACACTCCGCAACCATCAATCTGAATCCGTAATGTTTTGGTACCTTCTCCTCATCAAATTCAACAATGATGTCGTCAGGTTTTAAACCGCATTGGGATGCGGACGCGCCAGGTGAGATTTTTGTAATTTTGATACCTTGTGGGACATTTTGCATATCCGCGTCAATGTAACCACGGATAACTCTCCCATGCGCAATCAACTGATGTCCAATTGTCTTCGCGAGATCACTATTAACCGCTAAGGTTGATCCTTCTCCAGGGTTTAAGGAAGTGATACCAATAACTTCACCATGAATATTCAGTAAGGGACCCCCGCTACTGCCGGGGTTAATCCAAGCATCTGTTTGGATATAATTATTATGATATTGGAAGAGTTCTGTTTTTTTCGGGTGATAACAACGGTCTTTACCGCCGACGATACCAGCAGTCACGGTATGTCTATAACCTATCGGATCCCCGATAGTAATAGCAAATTGCCCAACCCGAACCCTTTTAGATTCCGCAATAGAGAGAAACGGAAACTTTTTGTCCCGTTCAATTTTTATAACCGCTATGTCAGTGTTTGGGTCGCTTCCAGCCACTTTCGCATCAAACGTCATACCATCAAATAATCTCACGCTGATGCTTTTTGCTCCATTCACTACGTGTGCATTTGTTAAAATATGACCATCTTTTTGAAAAATAAAACCGGAGCCTGTCGTATTGTTTTTCTCTTGATCTTTTTTTATGGTAAGACTAACAACAGCCGGTCTACTCCGATCTACGATCTTAGTAATAGCGTTTTCAAAAGAGCTTAATATTCCAAAATCTGTGAAAAAAAAACGGAAATACTTCTTGATGTTCATAATAAAATTGCGCCTATTCCCCCGCAATCACCAGTTGCGTAAGGTCTGCTACGGCATAGATAGATTTTGCTATACGGTTTAAGAGTGCTAATCTATTTCTGCGGAGGTCATCATCTTCTGCCATTACAAGCACATCGTCAAAAAAATTGTCTATTGTAGGTTGCAATGCTGCTAACTGATTTAAAAGTGCTAAATAATCTCTCTCTTGGATACTCTTCTTGAAATTAGGTTCTGCATCGGTGATATGTGCGTTTAACGCTTTTTCAGCATCATCTTTTAGCGAATCAGTATCCACAGTCTCTGATACATTTTCTGGCAAGATTCTAAGTACCCGATTGAGTGCATTATATACGTCCTCAAAATTGGATGTCAAGCGAAATTCAGCGAGGGCACCAGCACGTTTCAGTATATCCGTAATATCAACATCACCAACTGCCAAGACTGCATCGGCAATGTCGGGGGCATATTCCAATGATTGCAAGATGCCGCGTAAACGTTCTTTGATAAAACTAAGTGCACTTGTCGCTGTGTCGTCAACCAATTCCACTTCGTATAAAGATATTGCCTTTTGCACGACTGCATCTAATGAGAGTGCCAACTGCCGTTCTTGCAAGATACGGATTGTGCCGAGGGCGTGCCGTCGTAGCGAGTAAGGGTCTTGGGAACCAGTAGGACGTTCCTCTATGCCGAAGTATCCGACGATAGTATCAAGTTTGTCAGCGATTGCAAGTATTGCACCGACTTCGGTTTCGGGTAATGGAGTATCTGCACCGAGTGGTTGATAATGTTCAGCGATAGCAGCTGCTACCGCTACAGTTTCACCGGAGTTTTGAGCGTAGTATCTTCCTGTAATTCCTTGTAGTGATGGGAATTCTATCACCATCTGCGTTGTCAAATCTGCCTTGCAAAGTAACGCTGCGCGTTCTGCGTGATGGGTGATAGTTTGCGATAACTTCAATTCTGTTGTAATAAACTTCACCAACGCTTTCATACGATTTGCCTTATCCAAAAGCGATCCGAGTTTAGCGTGAAAGACGACTGCTCCTAAACGTTCAACTTTATCTGCCAGACTGGATTTCTGATCTTCTCTATAGAAGAATTCTGCGTCATTGAGTCGTGCATGTAGGACGCGTTCATTCCCATGCCGAACACCATCAATATTGCCATCTGTACCGTTAGAAATGGTGATGAATTTTGGAGCGAGTTCTGTCTCGCTTTTCCAGATAGGAAAGTAACGTTGATGTTTTTTCATGGCAGTAATCAGGACTTCGGAGGGTATTTGCAGATGTGACTCATTGAAGTTTCCCACAATCGGTTGGGGATTTTCAACGAGATAATTTACAGTGTTCAACAACTCTTCATCTAATTTTGGAAGACATTTTTCATTGTCTAAAATGGTTAGAACCTGTTCTTCAATTGTATCTCTTCGATCTTTTGGACAAACAATTACACCTGCGTTTTGCAATTTTTGTATATAATTTGGTAAGTCCGCAGCCAACAAGGTAATGGGTGCGGGATGCAATGAACGGTGTCCGTAAGTAATCCGTCCAGCATTCACTCTGCTGTATGAACATTTGATAATTTGAGTGCCAAGTAATGCGACAATCCATCGGATAGGTCTCGCGAAACGTGTCCGCGATTGCGCTTCTGTCTCATCTGTTTCCCATCGCATTGTTTTTGGGAATCGGAGTGTTTCAATCCACTCTGGTATAAGTGTTTTCAAGAGTTCTAAAGTCGGCATACCTTCATCACGTTTGGATACAGCTACATATTCCCCGCGTTCTGTTTCAACGCTATGTAGTTCAGAAATTTCAACCCCTTGTGTTTTTGCGAAACCGATTGCTGCTTTTGTTGGTTCTCCATTGGCATCGTAGGCGATAGTTTTTGGGGGTCCTACGACTTCAGTCTCTTGGCTTTCCTGAAGTCTGTTTATATCTTTGATTGCCAGTGTGATACGCCGAGGTGTTCCAAAGGTCTGAATTTCCCCAAAGGGGATTCTATGTTCTGATAGGGAATCGGATGCGGTTTCACGGAGTTGTTCAAGCACAGGTGGCATATAACTTGCAGGAATTTCTTCGGTACCGATTTCAAATAGGAGTTCAGAAGTCTCTATGTCAGATTCGGGGTGGAGCGATATTACATCTACAGTTCCGGGAGGTGATGGGGTCTCTAAACGTCCCAATAGCGGATGTCCCATTTCTTCACGTTGTGTTACGTAGGCACGAGCAATCTGTTGTGCAAGTCGTCTGACGCGTTCAATATAGCTCACGCGTTCTGTTACGCTGATAACACCGCGTGCGTCCAGCATATTAAACGTATGTGAACATTTCAAGACGTGGTCAGTTGCTGGTAGAACTAAACCTGCTTTTAGACATGCCTGTGTTTCCTTTTCATAAGTGTTAAACTGGTCAAAAAGCATATCAACATTTGCGTGTTCAAAGTTGTAGGTTGAGTATTCTACCTCGCTTTGGTGGTGTACATCTCTGTAGTTGAAATGTTCGTTCCATCGGATGTCAAAAAAGGTGTCAACATCTTGTAAGTAGAGTGCGATCCGTTCAAGTCCGTAGGTGATTTCAGCACATATCGGATCCAGATCAATGCTACCCATCTGTTGAAAGTATGTGAATTGTGTGACTTCTGCGCCGTTCCACCAGACTTCCCAACCGAGTCCTGATGCACCAAGGGTTGGTGATTCCCAATCGTCTTCTACGAAACGGATATCGTTTTTTCTGGGTGGGATACCGAGATGATAAAGACTCTCAAGATAGAGGGGTAGCACATTGTAAGGTGCTGGTTTAAGAATGACTTGATACTGGTAATATGCGCCAAGTCGGAAGGGATTTTCTGCGTATCTTCCATCTGTTGGTCTTCGTACCGGTTCTACGTAGGCTACGTTCCAGGGTTCTGGGCCGAGGCATCGCAGGAATGTGGCGGGGTTAAATGTGCCTGCCCCGACTTCTATATCGCAAGGTTGTTGAATAATACATCCGTGTTCTGCCCAAAATTTCTCTAATGCTAATATAATTTCTTGAAATGTCATATCTGTTTGTTTGTTGTCTGCTCCATTTGTGTTGGTTCAATATGCTTTGAGTTAAGTCAGTTTAATTAGTGCTTTTATTGGCGAATTGTTTTCGTTATGTTAGTATGGGTGGAGTTCAATAGTTCCAGTTGAAAATGAAATGTTTAGATCAAAATGTGACAAAAAATTTAATCCCAATACACCGTCAATAGTTGCCCCAAAAGGTAAGTCGTGACATACGACATCAATGTTTTCAACAGATTCTCCAATTGCAGTTAATTTATGGACTGTTATGAGTTTTGCAGGTACAATATTGCTGCTTGTGGTTAGAAGCACTACTTGTTTCGGATTTGAGAGATCGTATCCCAAATCTGAAGCGGTTTTTGTTGGAATCGAGGTGTTTGATGAACCCGTGTCTAAAGCAACAACCAAATCCCGGTAGTTGCTTCCATTGATATCTTCAACTTTAATAGGTACTCTTATTAACCTTTGAGAGGGATTAAACGAAATATATCCCATTACAATAAGTAATGCATTCCTTCTGGCAGATCACCTGTATAACGAATCGCTGCACTACCATTATATTGTCCAGAGACTTCATGAATATCGTCTCGCGATTCACTATGCGCGAAAACAACCCCTGACAACAGTTCTGTATTTTCACTATGTTCACAGTTAACAATAAACAACCATTGATCAGGATATTTCTCAGTCATCTCTTCAAGGGTCATGCGTTCATTAGACATTTATGCTTCTCCTCTACAAGTGATATGCTACAGTTTATAACATTATACCTTTTACAGCGTATATTGTCAAATCATT
>JAJEJA010000090.1 GCA_022828145.1 Candidatus Poribacteria bacterium
ATAAGAGACGGCACTCGGAGAGTGCCTACTACTATTAAGAGTATAGGAGTCAGAATTGCGAATTACGAAGATGGAAATTTCCACTATACTATTAAAATAAATGGAGTATAATTGAAAAATAATATGGAGGCATTATTCAATGCGAGAAATGGGAAACTGGCGCGAATACCAAATTGAAAGACTTGCTAAAGACCGTGAAGCAGCAATTGACTATCTCCAATTGACATTAGAGGAGTACCAAGTTGACGGTGATCTTCCTTTTTTTCTAAAGGGACTTCGGACCTTTATAGAATCGCAGGACGGAATTACTGAACTTTCCAAACGAACCGGTATTGATGCTGAAACCCTCTTGGATGTTCTATCTGATGAGGACGCTCCGCGGTTAGACATTCTCAGAACTATGCTGAATGCCCTTGAGTGTCAAGAACCTATATTAGATGCAAACGCTGGTCTTGAACCCATTACCGCAGACTAATAGACAAAGAACGAGAAACTGAATGGTTTGCTCACAGGATTCAGTTTCTCTTTTCTAAACCTATTTAGGTGTCTTGTATTGAAGTATAGCCTCAGACAAACCTATTTCAAATATATAATTCCTTTTTTCTTCCTTTTTCTTAAAACACCACACAGGTACTGTAAACTTCTTAGCATTCTCAGATATTCTTTGACGGGTAACTTTATCCAAATTTTTAATATTCTTAGCCTTCGTATTGGATTCTACAGTGAATTTATCTCTACTGAGATGTTTGCCAAGAAACTCTTTGATAACCTTAGTTCTTATAGGAAAAGAAACATTATCAGAAATAGTATCATCAATACCGCTTACCGACACACCAATCACATTTCCTGTACTATCGAACACAGGTCCCCCGCTGTTCCCACTTTGTTGGGGTGCCGTGTGTTGAAAGAGATAAGAGGCATCAATATCACTATCAGAGAGTAAGATTGGTCCCAACAGCCCACTAACTTCTCCTGATGTCGTGTTTCCCTCGTAAGACAAATTATGACTGAGCGTGAGAGGATATCCAAACAGAACTATTTCTTCTCCACGTTGAATAGGATTCTTATCGTTCCTGAATGTCGCAAAAGTGTTTCTTTTTTCTAGGGCGTTAACAGGATCTACCGCCAGCAGTGCTAAGTCAACATCCCTATCCACAGAACCTTCTTTTTCTTTAGCATAACTAAAATTGACACGGATTTCGTCAAATTTCTCTTTCTTTTTATCTCGCACAACATGTGCATTAGTCAGAATATGGCTTTCATTAACGTAAAATCCTGTTCCAGCACTAACAAGAGCCATCGGATGCCAATTCTTAACGCGTTCATGAATTTTATTTTTCTCAACATCTAACAATTTCTCTCCAATCCGATTACGCTTCTTCTCTACTTCTGCAGCAAGGTCTTTTTTATTATACGCTGTTTCATTTAAACTTTCCTTATCTTGAAGTGCCAAACTATACCAATAATACGCCTCTACATTGGACTGTGGCAACCCATGTTTGCCTTTTTCAAAAAAATAAGCTACATTGCTTTGTGCTATTACTTCACCAGATTGTGCAGATGTCAAAGTGAGTCTTACAACTATTTCGTCATTTAGTCTCTCCCTTTCAATACCATCATCAGGATATAATAAGGCAAGATTCGTTACAGCCGAAATATTGTTTTGAGAAACAGCATTTATGTACCATTTTTTAGCTTCTGCAAGATTTTTATTCACACCAATGCCGTAATGGAACATAAAAGCAAGGGATGTCTGCGCTGATGGATAGCCTTGTTTTGCAGCTTGGGTTAACATCTTCACAGCTTCTTTCAGATACTCTATTGCTTCTGATTCGTCTTCGGTTCTTGAGGCTTTATCTCTATAGAACTGAGCAAGAGCGTTTTGAGCAATAGCATACCCTTTTTTTCTTGAACCTATTTCATACCAACCATCACCTAACTTTACAGCGAAGTCAGAATGCGCTATAGGAGAATTTTCATTTCTCGGTTTTGCGGACTTTTGATACCACAACAAAACTTCTTCATATAACTCTTCGGCTGTTTCTGTATTCCCATTAGCCCATTCTTTGTCGGCTTCTATCTGATACATAGTACCGAGCATGAGTTGTGCTGGAGCATACTCTTGTTCAGCAGCTCTTTTATACCATTTTTTAGCTTCTTCGGGCCGGAGGACATTCATAAGGGCAAGGTTCGTTTGTGCAGTCGGGTCATTATTATTTGCAGCTTCTGTAAACAATCTTCTAGCTTTTTTAATACGATCCAAAAACTTATTAGATTCCAAGGACATAAGTTCAGCATAGTAAATTACGGCAAGATTGTTCATTGCGGGAGTATAACCTTGCTCTGCTGCTTTTGTATACCATTCTTTAGCTTTTTCTTCATTCGTCCCCACACCTTTACCGTATTTGTACATAAAACCGAGGCAGAACTGCGCGACAGGATCGCCCTGATTTGCTCGCTTCTCAAAATCGTACAAGGCTGTTGTATAGTGCCCACGTTTATAGGCTTCTATCCCTGCATCGTAATCTGACTTTTCAATGTTACATCCGATACTGAGTAGGGTACAAGCTATAACTAATACTGCTAAAATTCTCATTATAATTATTTCTTCGGTTGATTTTCAGATCTGCCTATTACGAGTGTGTCGAGACTTGGTAACTCCATCAATTCAAGATAAAAATGCTTCTGTGAAGGTTGAGAGATGATTAAAGCTGCATTCGCCCCTGTAGATTCAGAAAATTTTTTTGCTAAATAATCGTGGGATACTTTTTGATTGTTATCACTCAGCAAGACTTTCTTAAGTTCGGAATCATATTTGCCTATATAACTCTTATCAAGAAACGTCAAACCTGTTTTGGCATTAACCATTTTTTCAAGAATAGAGGCAGTTATAAGGCTAGACATCGGCGAATCGTTGTTCATGTTGATTAATGCAACTTTGAAGGATTTCTCCGCCTCAATTAGATTCTTAGCAGTAAGGTTTTTGGCAAGATTTTCACTCGCAGCGGTTATGTTGGGATTCTCATAATTGACTGTAGCACCAAGCACCTCTTTAGTTTCCGTAATCCAATATAAAAACAGTACATGGCGTGGTTCTTTCTTACTTTCTACCGTACTTTCCACTGGAACTATTTGACGAGGATTTCCATCCTCGTCCTCAATAAAAATTTCGTACGTTTGTTCTTGCCCAAGAGGGTCTTTTGGGGGAATTAGATTAAATAGATTACCGGTCACAATAGCGTCAACATCAGATGTTGATCTACTTATTACCCAACCTTTTGGCAATTCACTATTTAAATATACCTTAAAATCTTTCATTATCTTTTCATTTGGAGACGATAATACAATTTTTCTCTTCTTTTCTTCCGATCCTGTATCAGTGGGAATTAATTCCTTTACCATCTTTTGGATTTGCGACTTATCTAATGGTATTATTTTATACTCCTCTGAATCAGGCAAACTGGATTCGGAGATAGTGGACTCGGAAATAGTATAACTGGTCTGACCGGGTTTTAAGAGCCCCTTTACCGTATAAAAGGAATTTGCGGTAAACTCAGGAAAAATAAATTTTCCAAGAATAAATAGACCTAGAACGGGACCACCAATAATCAATAACCACTTTATCCATTTCATTTTAAACCTCCTGCCACGGTGCTGGACCGAGGCATCGTAAAAATGTGGCGGGGTTAAGTGTGCCTGTCCCGACTTCTATATCACATGGTTGTTGAATAATACATCCGTGTTCTGCCCAAAATTTCTCTAATGCTAAAATTATTTCTTGGAATGTCATATCTGTTGTTGTTTTCTGCTCCATTTGTGTTGGTTCAATATGCTTTGAGTTAAGTCAGTTTAATTAGTGCTTTTATCGGAGAATTACTTTCGTTATGTTAGTATGGGTGGAGTTCAATAGTTCCAGTTGAAAATGAAATGTTTAGATCAAAATGTGACAAAAAGTTTAATCCCAATACACCGTCAATAGTTGCCCCAAAAGGTAAGTCGTGACATAAGACATCAACATTTTCTACAGTTTCTCCAATTGCGGTTAATTTACGTGCGGTTATGATTTTTGTAGGGACAATATTGCTGCCTGTGGTAAGAAGCACTACTTGTTTCGGATTTGAGAGATCGTATCCCAAATCTGAAGCAATTTTTGATGGAATTGAAGTGTTTGATGCACCAGCGTCTAATGCCACAACTACATTTCGGAAACTACCGGCATTGATTCCGCTAACTGTGAGGCGGAGGACAATCAACTCATCTGCTGGATTGAAGGATACGTATCCCATTATAAAAGATACCTCATCCCTTTAGGTAGTTCGCCTGTATAATGAATTGCTGCCCCTCCTTCATAATTTCCAGATACTTCATGAATATCGTCTCGCGATTCACTATGAGCGAAAACGACTCCTGACAACAGTTCGGTATTTTCGCTGATTTCACAGTCAATGATAAACAACCATTGATCAGGATATTTCTCAGTCATCTCTTCAAGGGTCATGCGTTCATTAGACATTTATGCTTCTCCTCTACAAGTGATATGCTACAGTTTATAACATTATACCTTTTACAGCGTATATTGTCAAATCATT
>JAJEJA010000123.1 GCA_022828145.1 Candidatus Poribacteria bacterium
TCAAGTGGTAAGCGGGTTGTTAGAGGAGCGAAATATGAGAGTTTTCGCATCCTCACAAAACTAAACTTTCAATACAGATAAGAGCGGGCATTCCCCACCGAGCTAAAGCTGCGGTGTCCCCTGCCCGAATAATTTGATGGATATAACTGGAAAAATCGCAATAGTGACAGGAGCTGGACAAGGTATCGGAAAAGCAATCTCACTCAGACTGGCAAATGCTGGTGCCGATGTAGCAATTTTGGACTTAAACTTGCAATCGGCAGAAACTGTAGCAAAAGAAATAGAAACTATGGGTAGACATGCAATTCCGATTCAAGTAAATGTCTCAAAGTCCGAGAATGTTAACGCTGCTGTGAGAAGAATCCTAACAGAATTTGGACGAATTGATATTCTCGTCAACAACGCTGGTATTGCGGGGAGAACACTACCCCTAACAGACTTGGATGAATCGGATTGGGATGAAGTTATTGCTGTAAACCTATCAGGTGTTTTCTTGTGCTGTAAAGCTGTAATCGGGACAATGATTGCACAAGATTATGGCAGAATAGTAAATATCGCCTCTATTGCTGGCAAGGAGGGTAACCCAACTATGATTCCCTATTCCGTGTCTAAGGCAGGCGTTATCTGCTTGACAAAAGCACTGGCAAAAGAGATGACGGATTATAATATTCGTGTCAACGCAGTATCCCCTGCAGTGATTGAAACACCGATTATGGACGGTATGGCACAGTCTACTATTGATTATATGGTCAGTAAAATTCCGTTGGGGCGTATTGGGAAACCGGAGGAGGTCGCTGCTGTCGTCAACTTCTTAGCATCTGATGAGGCGAGTTTTGTGACAGGACAGTGTTACGATGTAAGTGGCGGTCGCGCGACTTACTAATACCACAGGACTTACGCATTTTCTCTTAAAGTCCCCTTGATAAGGGGGATTTAGGGGGTTAAAAAAACTAAAAACACTGAAATATCGCACCATTTAACCCCCCTAACCCCCTTATCAAGGGGGGAATGTGTAAGTCCTGAAAATACCATTTTTAAGGGTGAGTATTCTGACTCACCCTTATCCAATTATTTGTGCACAATCTACTCTGCTATGCAGTAAAGATGCTGAGTCCCCCGCAGATATAATTCTGAACCGACGATTGCTGGTGAAGCATTAAAACTCTCGTCAAGTCTATTCAATGCCAGCATCTCATAGTCAGCACCTTCCTTTATCACCGCAACTGTGCCGTTCCTACTTGCGATATACACGCGACCTGCTGCACCGACGATAGACGCATACACATTCGTTACCCCATGAACCCGTTGTGGACCGTATAGCACCTTACCACTGTTCCTATCCATAGCAGTGAGAATATTTTCATTTCTCTTCATAAAATAGATAATATCTCCACTCAAAAGTGCCGATGGTACATAAGGAGTGTCACGACCATATTGCCAAACGACTGCTTCCGTACCCGTAATATCATCTGAAGCAAGGGCAAGATTGATAGATTGAATTGAGGATCCGCCATGACCACTTAGCACATAAATGTGCCCGTCCTTATACATCGGAGAAGGGATAACATTTCTTGTCATACCACCACATTCCCATATCAGATCACCATTCGCTAAATCATAACTTCGCGTACGATTCGACGCAGGTACGATCACTTGTGACTTACCATTATAATCAACAACAATCGGAGACGTCCAAGTCGTCGGTTCTTCACGATCAACTTTCCAGATTTCATCACCCGTACGTTTATCCAGGGCAGTAATAAAGGATTGTCCTTCGTGGTCTTGCAGAATTACGATAGTGTTTCCATGAATCATCGGACAGCTGCCTTCACCAAAGGCATTTCGTTTTCGCATAATTCCGATGTCCTTCTCCCACTTTATATTACCTGCCATATCCAAGCAGTAAAGTCCTCGTGATCCAAAATATGCATAGATATGTACACCATCCGTGATTGGAGAATTGGAAGCGAAACTTGCATCCCCATGTATACCTTCATGCGGTTTGGATTCGCGTAAGGTTTTCTGCCACGCTACACTACCATCACTTCTATTGAGTGCCAGCAGATCATACTTAAATGTTGGCAAAACTCTATTTCTGTTACCTCTTCTACCCCGGCGTCTTTGTTGAGGTTCTTCAGGTGGTTTTTCCTCTTCTGTCGTTTCAGGATTAACCGTCTCACCTTGAATCGCTGTCTGAATGTAGATTTTATCTTTCCAGATGATAGGCGTCGCATGTCCTAAACCCGGTATGGGAACTTTCCAACGAACATTCTCCGCTTCACTCCATGTTGTCGGCGGGTTTCCATTGACAGCTTCCCCCGTTGCTAATGGACCGCGCCAATAATGCCAGTTTTTCTCAAAGTCAAGGGGTTGCTCAACCTTTGCGGAATGATTGTCTGCAATGGTTTTTGATGTGTAGACTGTGAGAATTGTCACAGCACAGACACATAGAAATAGCACAAGTACTTTTTTCATCAAATCAAACCTCCATCTAAAAAGAACGAAATAGTAATACTATTCAGCGATACATTACAGTCAATTCCTACATGTAGGTCGGGTAGAGCGAAGCGAAACCCGACACGTATTGATTGGAACTATCATGTCGCCAGTTAATATTTTATTGGTGCTTCGCTCTACCCGACCTACAAAATAGCACTTGAGAAAGCACTATTCAGCGATACAATACAGATGCTGAGTGCCACGGAGGTATAATTCTGAACCAACAATTACCGGTGAAGCATTAAAACTGTCATCCAGTTTATTCTGTGCAAGTACTTCAAGCGTAGGTCCATATTTTAGCACTGTTACATTACCGTTTCTGCTCGCGACATACACACGGTCTTCTGTTCCCGCAATTGAGGAATAGACACTTGAAATACCCTCTAACCGTTCAGGTCCGTAGTGGACTTCACCTGTTTTTCTATCAATCGCTGTAAGGATACCTGTATTACCTTTAAGGAAATAGATTATATCCTGGTTCAGAAGTGGCGAAGGCACATAAGGTGTATCCCGATTATATTCCCAGACAACGGCTTCTGTCTCTGTGATGTCGCCTTTAGCAAGATCTAAATTAATCGCTTGTAGGGAACTACCACGGAAACCGCTGATGATATAAACATGACCATCCATATAGAGAGGGGAAGGAATAACATTTCGTGTCATACCACCACATTCCCATATCACTTCACCATTCGCTAAATCGTAACTACGGGTTCGGTTTGTCGCAGGAACAATCACCTGTGATGCGCCGTTGTAATCAACAATAATAGGTGATGTCCATGTTGTACGTTCATCACGCAATTCTTTCCAAATCTCGTCACCGGTCTCCTTATCAAGCGCAGTGATAAAAGACTGATCCTCATGGTCTTGCAGGATAATAATTGTATTGCCGTGAATAATGGGACAACTCCCCTCACCGAAAGTGCCAGCCTTCCGCATCTTTCCTATATCCTTTTCCCACTTAATATTTCCTTCCATATCTAAGCAGTATAATCCACGGGAACCGAAATAAGAATAGATATATTTACCATCCGTCACAGGAGAATTGGAAGCGAAACTTGAGTCATTATGCATCCCTTCATGTGGAACTGTTTCACGAAGCGTTTTTTGCCATAGGGTACTACCATCACTTCGGCTAAGCGCGAGGATCTCAAATTTATATGGCGGAATTATACGACTCCTACCCCTTCTCCCACGTCTTCTACCAGACTCTTCTTCAGGTTGTTCTTCCGCGTTAGTCGTTTCCTGTTCAGGCATATCCAATTTAATAGCAGTTTGAATGAAAATCCTATCTTCCCAGATGATAGGTGTTGCATGTCCCAAACCCGGTATCGGCACTTTCCAACGGATGTTTTCGTCCTCGCTCCACGTGGTAGGGGGATTAGCATTGACAGCCGTACCGTTTGATAACGGTCCACGCCAGTGATGCCAATTTTTCTCAAATTTGTCTACTTCTTCAACTAAAGGATCAGCAGTGGTCTTAGAACCACATGCAATTAAAATAATCAGAGCACTCAAACACACTGCAAAAATTGCAAGTTTTTTCATTGTCTTAGTTCCTTTCAAAAATGTTATGGTTACGTTAATATATCCTCTATTTCAAGAGGTTTTGTTAATTCACTGTTTGCATTCTCAAGTTTTTCACGACTTGAGACGACACATACCGCCGCCTTATCAAGATTTTCTTCAAAGAGCTTAACAAGTGCACGTTTCACCTTATCAGGTGTTGCGCTGCGAAGTTGTTGGTAACGTTCCTCTCGTATCTCTTTCGTTAAACCTCCGATATGATACCATTGCGCGTTGCTGACGGCTTGACTTGGACGGATCGGTTTTTCAGCATCTTTCGCTGATGAGATGATCGCACGGTCAATATCCGTTTGAGTCCACTCAACCTGCTTGATATAATCTATCGTCTGTTCAAATACATTGATCGTCCGTGCCACATGTGGATCTCTAAACGAAGATTGGTATAAAGCACCATCAAAGGCACTATATGACAACCTCGCCCCATAAGCATTCCCCTTAAAACGAATTTCACTCAATATGTAATCCATCCGTACAAGATGCGTGCCAATTCCGATCAATGTTGAATCCGGATCTGAATAATGGGAAGCAGGCATCACGTGAGCACAGTGGGCGATCTGAATCGGACCTGCTAACCCCTCGCGCGGCGGCGTGTCATAAGACTGAAATGTAACAGGTTCTACCGTAATCGGATCTTCACCCATAGCACTTAACCACTCACTGAGTTTAGTACGTGTTGTCTCGTAAGCAGGATCCGAACCGACAAACCCAGCCGTCACACGCCCACGATTCAATAAGAAATCACGAATCTCTTCAATATGACTCATAAGGTCACTATTTAGTTCGTCAAAACCGTTGAGTAACGTCTCACTCTGTCTAAGCTGCGGCAATCCGTAGACAATTTCAGCAAGATGTCCTTGCGGAGAAAGTCCGCGTGCCGCATGATGCGTTGCTGTGCTTGAGCCATCCTGGACCATCTCTCTCCGGTATGCAGCAACAGATTGAATCATGACATCGTGAAGCCGCTCCTTGTCCCGTGGATTTACAGAAAATACCAGATCATGCAGTACATCAAGGGCATCATCTATTGTTCCATCAAGTGCTTTCAGATGGAAATACACGTTTTGCAGTGAACGATTAAAATCAAGCGCATGCGTCCGAAATCCTACACCACAACTGACACCGCCCGTAACGGATGACTTTCGTAGCGCCAATTCCGTAAAATCCATGTCTGCCGCACCAAGTTTGTGAACAGCATCAATATACCTCGGCATAAACGGCCAAAGATGTTCAGGTAATCCCCTAACATCAAAATCCAATACAAAATAGTTAACACCATTTGAAAAAACATCACTACGGAGAAAGTCGCGTCCATCCACTTTTTCTATTCTGGTCGAAATATGTTTCGGTTTATCGGGGAGATCGCTCACACTAAGTTGTGGTAACTTTGCCAATGCTTCTGGTGGATTCGGTTGTCCATTCATGCGTTCAAGTGCTGCAGCATCAGCAGCAATTTTTCTGACCTCATCCTCAGAAAGTTGTGCTCGAATAGCCTTAGTCCGTTTCTCTAATTTAGCATCAATTTCTGCCTGTTTATCTTGGTCAGGAGAAAGTAAACTCATCAATCTATGGGGATTATCAATGAGACGTTCCCGAATCATTTCATTGAAGAGTGCTGGGTTTTTTTCCCATTTCCTACGTATAGCAGCGAGGTTCTCTCCTACCTTCAGGAACGTATCTGTATCGTTATCATATATCCAAGCATTTATAACACGGTATAGCATACGCAGCGGAAACATCGGGGATACTTCTTGGTAGTAATAGGTAGACTGTTGGAAAGCCGCTTCCACCAGTTCCTTATCAAAAACGCTATCGGCGAGTTCATTGAGTGTGTCAGTTACCAAATTCGTGAATGCTTCAATCCGATCCTCCTCACTGCCTTTGATACCGACAAAAAACGAACTATTTGGACCGATTGAACCCGAACCCGAACCGATAATATCAGTTCCCAATTTTGAGTCAATGAGAGCTTTCTTCAGCGGTGCTGCTTCATTACCGAAAAGTATAAGACTCAGGATATTACACATCGCAACATCTTCCGGATCAGTTGCATCACCGATAAGCCATGTCAACATCATGTAAGTTTTCTCAGTCAAAGATTCATCAGGTGCTACCGGATAAGTATCACGCACGGTCTGCGGAGATTCCCATCGCGATTGACGCGTAACTTCTGGGTTCAACGGTTCTAACTGCATGCTATTTTCGTTCTTCGGAATCTTATCCAGTTTATCAGCAAGAAATGCTAAATAGTCCCGCGTTGGTATGTCACCATATAGGAAAAAGTATCCGTTACTTGGATGATAATACGTCTCATGAAAATTCTTGAGTTGTTGATATGTCAGTTCAGGAATTGCATCAGGGTCACCACCAGATTCTTTAGCATAAACTGTCTCGGGTAGAAGTCTACTTGTTGCGGAACGATATAAACGCGACAGTGGATCAGAAAAAACACCTTTCATTTCATTGTAGACGATACCGGTAATTTTGAGATCACCCGTCGGATTCTCTGGATCAACAGGAGCAAGATGGTGACCTTCGCGTTTGAAAGTCGCCTCTGTCAAAAGCGGATGAAATACTGCATCAAAATAGACCTCTGCAAGGTTGAACAGATCCTTCTTGACATTGCTTGCCACAGGATAATACGTATGATCAGAGCTTGTCATAGCATTAATGAACGTTGCCATACTCATCTTAATCATTTCAAAAAACGGTTCTTTGACCGGGAATTTATGCGAACCTGCCAAGACCGCATGTTCAAGAATGTGGGGGGTACCAGTGTCATCTGTAGGCGGTGTCGGAAAGTTGATTGAGAAAAGGTTCTCTGTATCTTCTGTATATAGATGTAGTAGACGGGCACCACTATGAGAATGTTCCAATTCAATGGTAACTGCCCGTAATTCATCAATGGGTGTGATGTCTTTGACTTCAAATCCGCGTAGACGTTGTCCTTTTTGTAGGTCAAGGGACGGGTGCTGTGCCCCGCCAATTCCAGCTGTGAGTCTTGTAGCCATTTTGTCTCCATTCTTATTTCAGATCATGTTTACAATCAAATACAGTATTAACAAGTATACGTTTATATGTTCTCAATTTCAAGAGGATAATCCATTTTCTGATTTTCTTCCTCTAATTTCTCACGACTTGCGATGACGCATATTGCGGCTTTATCTTCATTTTCTTCAAAAACTTGAAGCAGTGCCCGCTGGACTTCCTTAGGGGTTGCACGTCGGAGTTGTGCATACTTTTCTTCAACTACTTCCTGTGTTTGCCCCTTGATATAATGCCAGATGGCATCATTTGAGGCTTGACTGGGGCGCACTGTTTTTAGGAAATCTGACGATTTAGCAATAATCGCCCTGTCAATATCAACCTGTGTCCACTTTGTCTGTTTAACATAGTCAATTGTCCGCGCGAAAACGTCAAGTGTCCGAGCAACGTGCGGATCACGCTCAGATCCTTGGCGGATCAAGGATTCATAAGGGTTATATGAAAAACCAAAACCGTAGGCATTGCCTTTAAGCCGGATTTCGGGCAACATGTAATCATTTGATAAGATATGCGATCCAATTGTCAAAAGTCCTGAATCCGGATGTGCGTAGTGCGGTGCTGGCATCATCTGTGTGCAGTGTGCTATTGGAATAGGTGCCGCTAATCCTTCACGTGGTGGTGTCTCAAAAGATTTAAAACCTATCGGTGCTGGGATTATCGGTTCGTCACGCATGGTGCTAATCCATTCGGAGAACTGTCCTTGAAACACCTCAAAAGCTGCGTCAGAGCCGGTAAAACTGGCGGTCACGCGGCTTTGGACTAATAGAAACTCGCGAATCTGTTCAATATAACCGATAAGTTCTTCATAAGATTCATCAAAACGTTTGCGTAACATTTCACTCGTGCGGAGTCGTGGTAGTCCGTAGACGATATCTGTGAGAAATCCCCGTTGTGAAAGTCCGCGGGCAGCACGACGGTTAGCAACATGTGGCCAATAATAGTCGTGTTTAGAATCTGCTGCCTGATTGAGAATGTCGTAGAGACGTTCTTTATCGCGTGGATTCACAGCGAAAATCAGATCGTGCAAGATGCCTAAGGCATCCTCCGTTTTACCGTCAAGTGCTTTGAGTCGAAATTGCATATCCCACACTGGACGATTCGGATCAAGTGCGTGTGTGGTAAAGTTTGGCGAGCATCCAATACCGCCGGTGGCTGCTGCTCTACGTTGTGCAATCTGTTCGTAATTCATCTTACCCGCGCCGAGTCTGCCGATGGCATCGGTGTATCTCGGTAGGTATTGCCAAAGATGTTGCGGTAACCCTTGCAAGTCGAAATTCAACACAAGATAGTTCACACCGTTTGAAAAAATGTCGTTCCGAAGCAGTGGACGTCCGCAAACTGTCTCAACGGTTGTGGGAATATGTAGTGGTTCTTCGGGGAGCTCTGAGACGTGCAGTTGCGGTAATTTTGCCAAATCCTCTGGTGAGTTCGGTTGTCCGCTCAGACGTTCAAGCTCAGCGGCATCGGCAGCAATTTGCCGCATCTGTTCATCGGTGAGTTGGGCGCGAATTGCTTTCAGACGTTTATTTTCTGTCGCATCAAGTCTTTCCCGCATTTCTGGATCAGGCGTAAGAATGGTCGTCAACCGATGTGGATTGTCGATAAGCCTCTCTCGGATCAATTCATTGAAAATCTGCGGATTTTGCTCCCATTGCTGACGGACAGCAGAGAGGTGTGTCCCCATCCTTAAAAAGAGAGTCGGTTCCTTTTTATATATCCATGTGCCTAAAACACGTATCGCCATTTGAAACGGGAAACTCGGTGTGACTTCCTGATAGTTGTAGGCGATTTGTTGAAATGCGGCTTCTATCTGCTCTTTGTCAATTTCTGTGTCTGCAATTTGCGTGAGTGTTCTGATGACCAATTCCGTGAAAACGTCAACGCGATCCGCTTCACTTCCGATTAAACCGACACTAAATGTTCTATTGGGTCCTATCTTACCACCAAAAATATCAAAAATATTGTATCGTATATCAGTACCAAGTTTTGAATTGATAATTGCCTTGCGGAGAGGTGAGCCTGCGTTATCAAGTAGGACCCTGCGTAATATGTCGCATAAGATAGCCTCTTCAGGATCCGTTGTCCCTCCAATGATCCAACTCAACATTAAGTCCGTCTTTTCAGTGAGAAGCTCATCTGTACCAATTGGGTAGGTATCCGTTACAGTCCGTGGAGATTCCCACTTCGGTTGACGTGTGATTTCTGGTCGGAGAGGGTGTAGAAACTCGTATGTATCTATCTTTGGGATTGCCGCCAGTTTATCGGCGAGAAATAAGAGATAATCTTGTGTTGGGATATTACCGTAGAAGAAGAAGTAGCTGTTGTGTGGATGATAGTAGGTTTTGTGATACGTTTTCACTTGTTTGTATGTTAAGTCAGGCATAACCAGATAATTTCCGCCACCATTGTTGGTATAGCAGGTATCAGGCAGAAGATTATTCACTACGGTGAAAAATAAAAGGTATTCTGGAGTGAATAAACCAATCTTTACTTCATTATAAACGATCCCATTTATTTTCAAATCTCCTGTCGGTTGATCCGGGTCCACAGGTTCAAGATGGTGTCCTTCGCGTTTAAAGGTCTCCTCGGTCAGTAGCGGATGAAAAACCGAATCAAAGTGGACTTCTGCAACATTAAATAAGTCTTTTTTCACGTTGTTTGAGGTGTAGTAGAAGGCATGATCAGGCCAGTTCATCGCATTTGTACTGTCATAAGTCGCGAGACTCATCTTCATTATCTCTGAGACCCCACCTTTTACTGGATACTTCCGTGACCCCTTCATTACGCAGTGTTCAAGAATATGAGTTAATCCTGTATCACCTGTATCATTAAATGTTGGTGTTAGTGGACTGATTGAAAACAGGTTTCTGGAGTCGTCTGAATAGAAATGCAACAACCGTGCACCGCTGTGTGGATGCAAGAGTTCTATTGCCACTGCACGCAACTCATCAATTGGTGTGATCGCTTTAACTTCAAATCCGTGAAGTTTTTGTCCTGCTTGTAGGTCTATCGGCGGGTGCGAGCTCCCGCCAATTCCAGCTGCGAGTTTTGTATCCATTTTACCTCCAGTTTTAATTCAATTTTATTGATTTCCCAGGCCGGTGGATGGGTCAAAATACGAGACATATTTTACCCCGTTCCGTTTTTCTTCTTCCTCTTTGGCTTTCAGATAAAGATGGTATTCCTCTACAGTCTTGAATTGCGCGCTAATCTCTGCTTTGATTCGATAGCATTCCTCAAGGATAGGGTCTGTGTACGTTTCAGGGTCAAATTCCGGGTGTTCTTCTGGTGTTTCTTTCATCTGGATTTCCTCCATCAGTTCTTATTGTATCATGGAAAATTAGATATTCTCAATCAAAATTTTGAGCGACGAGTATGAGATCACGGATATCAACAACGCCATCTTTATTTACGTCAACTACCGGGTTGCTTGGTTTCTCTACTCCAAAATTTTGAGCGACGAATATGAGATCAAAGATGTCGACGACGCCATCGTTGTTAACATCAACATCTCCGACAAGTTCAGGTAACTGTAACACATTGCTCCAGTCGTTTAAAAATATTTTCATATTTGGATTCTTTCGTAATAGGACGAAGAGTGGGGTTATATCCTTAATCGGATTCCCTGATAGATATAACGTTTGAAGGTTTACTAACTCAACGAGTGGACTAATATCGGAAATTTGATTATGATAGAGGGATAGGTCACGTAAATTTGTCAGTTTTGCAAGGGGTGTTATATCGTTTATTTGATTGGTATGGAGTGATAACGTTTCTAAATTCTTCAGCCCGGCGAGAGGTTGGACATCACTTATTTTAGCTATATTGAGATACAATGACCTCAATTCCGTTAATCCTGTGAGAGGACTTATATCGCTAACTGGAGGAACACTACGGATATATAAAAATCTTAACCGCTTAAACCTTGAAATAAAGCGTATATCAGGACTTGATACTCCTATAAGGTATAAATGGTTCAAATTCACTAACCCATGAAGAGCTGTGATGTCACTGATTGTCTGTTGATGTATAGAACTGCCGGCGCGTAAATCGGTCAAGTTCGTTAATCCTTTGAGAGACGTGATGTCACTGATTGGACATTCAGAAAGGTTTAACGTGTTTAGACGGGTCAACCTTGCAAGCGGTGTGATGTTTTCGATATTAGTAGCCCGGAAATTTAATCCAGTTAAATTTTTCAATTCTGTAAGTGGTGTTATATCGTTAATTGGATTATATGAGAGATCTAGTCCCGTCAATTTTGTCAATTTACGCAGTGGTGTGAGGTCTTGGATTTGGTTTTTACTCAAGTTCAAAGACCGTAAATTGATTGCATGTTCCAACCCTATAATGTCAGCTACCTGACGGTTGTAAAGATAGAGGCGTGATAATGCTAACATAACATGTTTCGTAATGTCCTCACTGGGGGATAAACCGAGTTCTTCCCGGACCTCCGATGCTAAATTCGGATCTGGGATTGAAATTATTTCATCTGATGGCAGCAAATCGGGCATATCAATGGAAAAAGTATGATAGGTAGTAAAGTTTCCATGCACATCTATAAGGGACAACCATACTCTGATATCAAGCACTGTCAACTCGGTAGTTACAAATTCAACAGTAGTTTCTTTACCTTCTAATTTCTTATAAGCGATTACACCAGCGGAAGTCCTGCTTACTTGAGATAATATTGCTTGATGGAGCCCATCAGGATCGGTTATCTCAAATTGGAGGCGGATAGTATGCGGTGAGGTGGAAACAAGGCTCGGTTTAAGCATTCGAACATGTGGTTTCTTATCTTCAGCTTTAGAAACTTCTTGTATAGGGTTGAAATAACGGTTTGCATCCAGCCATTCGGCTGAACTGAAAGATGTAATCATCGGGTCAGTCGATTCGGCAGTCCACCTGTTAGCCTCAACGCGGCTATCATGTCCCAATCCAAAGGTATGCCCAAGTTCATGCAGAATAGCATTCCAGTTACCAACTGGAACAAGGACTCTCCCATGATGGCTTTTCCCGAGTGCTATACCTGCAACCCCACCGATCCCCTTAACACTAATGTGACTAACACTGAGATCTAACGCAACAACATAGATATTCTTTGACATGTCGAACTGCTTCTCGATTTCCTCCCATACTATCCAACCGTCGTTTAAAGGGGCCCGATAATACGCATCATTAAATTTTCCGTTAACATGATGCACTATTACATTTCCGGTTGCATCAGTTTCAAGCCTAAATGTTTTTCTACCGAACCCGTGGAACTCCATCAGATCAGCGAAAAACTTTTGTGATTTTTTCATTAACGCATCAAGTTTCGTGTCTATGTCAGGATCAGGTTCTCGGTCATTTGGAACAACATAGATCGTCCGCACAACATATTCGGGTGAGTCGTCTTGTGCAAAGGTAATTGGCACAAACACGAGGGTTACAAAAGTGAGTAGTGTAATGATGGAACATAGTGTTGTTTTCATGTGTTGGTTTCTCTTGATTGTAAATCTATTGAAGACCTCTTAATAATCTCATCATGTTGCGGATCAATATCAATTCCTATTTTGGTACTATGTTCAATATTTTTATAGAAGCAACGTCTCCCGCAGACGGTGCTACCACGCAATCATATATGTAAGGTAATTTATGGACTTCATCTAAACACCTTTTGACAACTTTCTGTTTCGTATAGAATTTATCAAGGATTCTACTACGGTTTTTATATTCTTTCCTCCAAATGTGAGTCATGCTTGTCTCCTCTTTAGACATATCTTTTCATTTGACTTTTACATCATAAATAGCACACCATTTATAAATGTTTAAAAGAAAATGTAGTCTACATATAGGTTTATGGCACTTTTACAATTTTAATTACCCGCTAAAATCAGATAATTTATAGGTCTAATCAATTATAGTAGACTTTAGAATTACTTGGACATTTTATTCGGTTCGGTTAGGAAACCGAACCTACCGGGGTGTGCTACAAAGTGTCTCATTAATTGTATGTTTTACTATAATTGCGTTATTTTTTAGATTTTTCTAAGCTTGCACAGACAAGTTCTTTATCATTACGTGCAAAGACATGTTTATATGCAAAGGCTGGGTGTGCCCAAGTTACGCCACCTCTACGGTTAAGTTGTCCCTTAGTAGGCGCAATCAGTTTAGCACGACTGATGATATTCAATCCTTCAGGTGAAAGTTCTGTAATCAGCAGTTCACCTCGTTCATTAAACATCCAGACTTTATCAGCATTCTGCACAAATTGGATAGTGCTCCATCGGTCTACAGGCACTGCAGATAAATCCGTCCACACACGATCACCTGTTTCCGCTTCAAGACAACGGAGTTCGCCATAACTATCAACACCATAAATATGATCCCCTATCCATATAGGTGTAGACATAGTCGTTTGCAGTGCATCGGTATTTCTTTCATCTTTCCCCTGTCTATGCCAACCGAGTTCATACGCCAGTTTGTCATCTGACAGTTTTAGGAGTGCAGCACCTTCATAGAAATTCGTAACAAACAGTTGATTATTCTCATAAATAGGCGTTGCTATACCGATCTCCCAGCGCGTCGGCGGCATCGGATACTTCCAATGAACTTCACCCGTTTTCGGATCCAATGCAGTGACGTTCCATCCTGTCCAGCAGATTAAAACACGTTGTCCTGCCTGTTCAATGATTATCGGTGCAGCATAAGATGCGTTATCTTCAAGTGCTTTCCATCTCTCCTCACCCGTTTTTCTATCAAATGCGACAACACATGCCTCTGGCTTACCACCAATCTGGACAATGAGGAGATCATCCTCAATCAGTGGTGCACAAGCGATTCCCCATATCGGCATATTGATGTTATATTCAGTATTAAGGTCTTTTTGGAATTTGATGTCTCCAGTCGCTGCATCAAAGCAGTGCAGATGACCCATTGCACCTAAAGCATAAGCAAGTCCATCATGGATAGTTACAGTTGCGCGCGGTCCAACGGGATACTCAATCTTATAAATGCAATCATAGGTATGAGACCAGATTTCATCCCCCGTCTCCCAATCGAAGCAGAGAACCCGTTCAACCTGTTTCGGTTTAGTAAGTCTATCCGTGACATACACACGTCCATCAGCAACGGTCGGACCACTATAGCCACTCCCAATAGGCACGCTCCAGCGTATAGGTATCTCTTCATCCTCAAATTTGTCTATAATACCAGTTTCGTTCCACACGCCATCTCGATTAGGACCCCGCCATTGTGACCAGTCATCCGCAAATACCGGAATAATCAGGATGGAAACAATAGCAAACAGACCGATGGACACATATCTTAAATTTTTCATGATGTCTTTTTATATCTCCTCTAATATTTGTAGCACTTCTTTGTAGCACAAACTTTCCAGTTTGTGTCCCTTGTAGCATTTCTTTGTAGCACAAACTTTCCAGTTTGTGTCCCTTGTAGCATTTCTTTGTAGCACAAACTTTCCAGTTTGTGTCCCTTGTAGCACATTCTGTTAGATTGTGCATACTTTGAATCATAATTTATCATTCTTTGCGTCTGTATGTCAATGTAAAAAAACAACCACACCCACAGCGAGGGTGTGTAAAGTTCTTGCACTCAATTTGTCAGAATCGCGGATTACGCTGAAGGGATTTCTTGTGTATTCAAGTTTACTTTCACATATTGGGGCTGATTTTAGCAAAACCCCATAGGCGTCAATTTAGTACAGGGAAGGGTAATGTGGAAGCTGAATGGTGTATAAAGAAGCACAATCAAGGATGAATGTGGCAGAATACGCGTTTGGTATTCTGCATTAGATATATCAAGATGGATGGTGGAGAGAGAAGGGAATGAGGAATGAAAGGGGTTGGAGGAAGAAGCACAATCAAGGATGAATGTGGCAGAATACGCGTTTGGTATTCTGCATTAGATATATCAAGATGGATGGTGCAGGGAGAAGGAAATGAAGGATGAAAGGGATTGGAGGAAGATAGCACAATCAAGGATGAATGTGCTACAGCAGTATACAAATTATTCTTCCACCCTCCCCTCTTCCATTCTTCCACCCTTCCATTCTTCCACCCCAGCGATTAACATTTGACAACCGCAACAATTTATGATAAGGTATTAAGCATATTTTCTTTCTTAATTGGATGTCAGAACATCACATGAGGTCCCCTATATGCCACGTTTAAGACAATCTGAACCCTCCATGATGGAGCTATACAAACAGGTCAAAAAACAGCATGAAGATGCTATTCTCCTCTGTCGTGTAGGCGATTTCTATGAAGCATTCTATGAAGACGCAGAACTCATTTCAAAACTACTTGAAATTGCGTTGACTTCAAGAAATCAGAAAAACCAAAAGACACCTCCACCCCCTATGGCTGGAATCCCACACCATGCACTTGACTCTTATCTCTATAAATTAGTTAATGCTGGACACAAAGTCGCAATCTTGGACCAGACTGAAGACGCAAAACTTGCCAAAGAGGAAAACCGCCTCGTCAAAAGAGATGTCGTCCGAATCGTGACACCAGGAACAGTAACGGATCCGAAAGTGTTAGAACACAAGGCAAACAACTATCTACTCTCAATCTGTCATCAAAAAGAAAAATACGGTATCGCAGTAGCTGACCTATCCACAGGTGAATTCAAAGTAACTGAACTTGAAGATAAATCCCGACTTTGGGCAGAAATACACAGATTTTCACCTAAAGAGTGTCTATTCTCAGAAGCCTTTGAAGATGCAGAAATGTTTGAACAGATAAAACTTGAACTAAAAGCATCTGTCAATTTCCTCCCAGAGTGGAGATTTGACTATGATACAGCGCGTTCTGAACTTCTCAACCACTTTCAGACGATTACACTTGAAGGATACGGATGTGAGAATCTACCCATAGCAATCGCTGCAGCAGGAGCACTCATATACTATCTAAATGAAACACAGAAACAGGAAGTTGAGCACATCCTCTCCGTTCAAACGTATACACTTGACGACTTCATGGTCTTAGATGCTGACACACAACGAAATCTGGAACTCACAACATCAATTCGCGACGGTTCAACAAAAGGCACACTGTTAGAAGTACTTGACCAGACAGTTACATCAATGGGGGCAAGAAAACTACGACAATGTCTATTACAACCTTTACTTGATGAGAAAAATATAAATGAACGTCTCACCGCTGTTGATGAACTGAAAACACAGATAAATCTACAAGAAGAGATACGCGAAGCATTGGAACAGATGTCCGATATAGAACGTCTCATCACACGCATCAGTCTCGGTTCAGTTAACGGACGTGACATGATTTCCCTAAAGGATTCCCTTGAACTTATCCCTGCTGTCAAACAACACCTTGAAAATTGTCAAAGTTCAATGCTGATGTCTCTGAATGAAGAATTGCACCCAATGTTAGCGTTAGTGGAGATGATCCGTCTCGGCATACATCCAGATCCCCCAGCAACTATAAAGGAAGGCGGTGTGATAAATGATGGGTATAACGATGAACTTGATGAACTAAGAGAAATTGCCGGACAAGGCAGAGCCTGGATGGCAACATTACAAGATGAAGAACGAAAACGGAGCGGAATTACATCCCTTAAGATAGGGTTCAACCAAGTCTTCGGATACTATATTGAAGTCACGAAACCGAATCTCAACATGGTACCCGAACATTATATCCGAAAACAGACCCTAACAAACGCCGAACGGTTCATTACGCCTGAACTCAAGGAACAGGAAGCAAAAGTCCTAAATGCTGAAGACCGGATACAAACACTGGAATACGACCTGTTCTGTGATATACGGGACGAAGTGGCAAAGTCTACGGAACAGATTCAGAAAATCGCTGCTGCGCTTTCTATGATTGATGTCATCGCCAATTTTGCATACTGTGCGTCAAGATACAATTACGTGAAACCTACCGTTGCGGAGAGTGACGAGATAATTATACGTGATGGACGACACCCCGTTGTAGAACAGATATTCACGCAAGAGGGGTTTGTGCCAAACGATACACTGCTCAATTGCAGTGAAGAGCAGCTCCATATCATCACAGGTCCAAATATGAGCGGAAAAAGCACCTATTTAAGACAGACAGCACTCATCGTCTTGTTGGCGCAGATCGGCTGTTTCGTCCCCGCATCCGCCGCAAAAGTAGGGCTCGTAGACAAAATCTTCACCCGTGTTGGGGCTTCGGATAACCTTGTGATGGGACAAAGTACATTCCTTGTTGAGATGAACGAAACAGCCAACATCCTAAACAATGCCACGCCAAAAAGTCTCGTAATTTTAGATGAAGTAGGACGCGGAACCAGCACGTTTGATGGTCTCAGCATCGCCTGGGCAGTCTCAGAGCATCTGTTGGACGAGAAACGGATGGGGGCTAAGACCCTTTTCGCCACACATTACCATGAACTTGTGGAACTTGCCAGTAAGTATAAACGCGCAAAAAACTATAACGTCGCTGTCCATGAAGATGGAGAGAAGGTTACCTTTCTACGTAAAGTTGTCGCTGGAGGAGCAGACCAAAGTTACGGTATTCACGTCGCACGTCTTGCAGGCTTACCGCGTTCTGTAATTGTACGGGCACAACAGATACTTGAAGTGCTTGAACAACACAATCTCAGTGTAGAGACTGATGGTGTAGCAAACAGACCACAGAAAGCAGACCAAAAAATTCCACATCCAAAACGGAGAATCACACGCAAAACACTACAAAGCGATTCGCTTCAGATGGCACTCTTCACACCCAAAACACATCCACTCATAGATGAGATACGCCAGTTAGAACTCTCACAAATTACCCCTTTAGATGCAGTCAACATTCTATATGACCTCAAAGCAAAAGCAGACGATGCTTAATCTTCATCCCCACCCGTATAACCCCGTCCGTATCATACTGAACCTATAACGTTACCGCTTTCCCAGTTCTTGCACATTCATAAATCGCCATGTTGAGTTCAACTGAACGTCTCCCTTCATGTCCATCAACAGCAGGCGTTCCATCTTCCTGAACAACCTGTAACATATCTTGAATAACATTACCAGGGTAGGGAGGTAGTTCAATCTCTGGTTCTTTACCTTCCGGGAATTGCCACATGTCAGGACCAACACCAACAATGCCATCTTGTCCATGAACATGAATCATCGTTATACTTCCACCGGGATAAGTAGTTGTTGTCAAGACATGTCCAAGCGCACCGCTTTCAAATTCTAATATAGCGGATGTCATATCCTCTGTCTCACAGTTTTCATGATCATATACATCAAAATGCGCACCGATGACACGTTTAACAGGACCCATAAACCACAGCATCAGATCAATGGAATGCACACCTTGATTCATAATAGAGCCACCCCCATCAAGTTCCCAAGTGCCGTGCCAACCCACGTAGTAGCTATCAGGTCGTTTCCATTTCATACGCAGTTCACACAGAATCGGTTTTCCGAGTGCCCCTTGATCAAGTGCAGTCTTAATCCTTCTGTTCTTTGAACCATACCTTTCGCCAAAATCAACAAGCAATTTTACGTTATTATCTTCACAGGTCTTGATGAGTGAATCACAGTTTTCAAGGCTCACATCCATCGGTTTAGTCGTGATCACATGTTTTCCGCGTTTTGCAGCTTCCTCACCGAACTTACCGTGCAATCCACTTGGCGTCATAATCATACCGACATCAATGTCATCACGATCAAACATCTCCAGTGCATCTTCGTGGCTGTCACATCCGAACTTCTCTTCAGCAGCTTTACGGCGATCTGCCTTCAGATCAGCAACAGCAACAAGTTCAGCACCTTTTGTCTCGTGAATCATACCAGCACGATTCATACCCATACCTAAACCTACAACACCGAAACGTAAATTGTTAGCCATTTTAAATATACTCCTCTTATATCATAAAATCAAGATGTAATACCAATCTTCCAGCCTTCCAATCTTCCAACCTTCCAGCCTTCCAATCTTCTGACCCCATTCTAACAAACCTACCGATTTAGTGCAAGCACCCAAATTGTAATATCCCTGAATTGGACTTGACAATTTCTCCATTTTCGTATACCTTAAGTATATTATGTCAAGTGAAACTTACGAGAAACCGACGCAATCTACTAAGAGTTTCCGTGCTATTCCAGTAACAGTACCTGAGAATCTTACGAATATCCGTATAATTCTGTTTGAACCACGTGAACCGGGGAACATCGGATCTGTCGCAAGAGTCGTGAAAGGTATGGGATTATCAGAGTTATATCTTGTAAATCCTGTGCAATTCCAGAACGTAGATGCTGCCTATAATATGGCACACGGTGCAAGAGATATACTGAAGACCTGCAATGTTGTTCCTGAATTGAAAGATGCACTTGAAGGTATTCAGTATCTGGTCGGCACAACGCACAGACGCAGGGATATGAGATTACCGCCACCCGTAACAGCGCGGGATGCTGCTCAAAAAATCGCCTCCATTTCACAAGATAAATCCGTTGCCTTACTTTTTGGACGCGAGGATTTTGGACTCTCTACAGATCAGGTTAGCCTTTGTCAGTTGACAGCAAGTGTCCCGATGGCAACAAAGAATCCTTCACTGAATTTAGCACAAGCAGTGCAAATATTTGTCTACGAAGTATTCATAGCAAGTTTAGAAGATAATCCACTTGATGAAATTGTCTATGCAGAAGTGAATGCATTAGAGGAATTCTATGGAAGGGTCACGCGTTTATTGGACAAAGTCGGTATGACTCCATATAATCAGGAATGGGAAACCTATCTAAAATCTTTGCGTAGGGTTTTTTCGCGCGCACCCCTTGAGGAAAGAGACATCGCAACACTTGACATGATATTCTCTACAACCTATCGACATATAGTTCGGTTAGAAGAGAAATTAGAAAGGACGCAAGAATAGTTAGTCATACTTTAGACGATATTGTCTAATTCGTTTCTGAGGAAAACATGAGAACATTTGGAACACACGGTCCAGTGAATCCTAAAGATCATTACGTTGTCTCACGCCGTGTAGAAATCGCTGAATTTATCAAACGCGTAAAGCAGGGAAAATACATCGTTATATTCGCGCCCAGACAGACAGGTAAGACGACATTTTTCCAATGGGCGGTTGATGCCCTCACAGATAATACGGATGATACATACTTCCCAATTGAGCTGAATTTTGAGGTATATGCAGACTATCCTGCATCCGATTTTTACGGTTCGTTATATAAAAGGTTATACAGTGAGATTGAGAGAGTTTTCAATAGACGCGGTACCGTTCTATCAAAAAATCTATCAGGGTTCTTAAAGAACACAAAGATAAACGATCATGTTACGATGCTTGAGTTTTTTGAAGATTTGGGAACTTTCTTGGGAAAAGAAAAATTAGTTCTTATCATTGACGAATTTGATGGAATCCCGCGGGATGCTGTCAACGGTTTCCTTCATGCACTTCGCAGTATCTATGTTCAACGATCTTTGCACAAATGTCCATATAGCGTCGGTATTGTTGGAGTCAAGAATGTAACACAACTCAACCTCAACCGCTCAATTTCTCCTTTCAATATACAGGACGAGTTCACTTTACCGAATTTCTCCTTAGAACAGGTGTGGGAGTTGTTTGGACAGTACACGGATGAAGTGGGACAGACGTTTGATCCTGAAGTGCTTGAGAGTATTCATAGACAGACTGCTGGTCAACCTTTCCTTGTCAATCGTTTCGCACAGATACTCACAGAGGAGATGCACATCCCAAAAACAGAAACGATTACGATGATTCACTTCTCAAACGCTCACATTGAGATACGTGAGGAAAACAACGCAAATCTTTCTCATCTGATGACGAATATCCATAGAAATCCACGCTTTAAAACTTTACTGATGCGAATCGTTTCTTATGAGTCGGGTGTGCGTTTTAACCCAAGAGACGAAATCATCAGTGAACTGACAACACTCGGGGTTATCGGTAAAGCATCAGATGGAATGTGTGAAGTCGTTAATCCAATTTACCAGTATTGCATCATGCAAGCATTCAAACCGACGATAAACGGACTCGAACAGGATTACTTGACAGACGATACCGACTTTCTGGACTACCTCACACAGACAGGTGAAATTAATATGGAAATGCTACTTGACAACTTCCAGAATTTCATTACACGCGTAGGATATAGGATACTTCAAGTGCCAGATACGCCGAAAGAATTTGTAGGACAAGACCTGCTCTATGCCTATCTTGACCAGTTTGTTAGCATAATTCGGGGTGCAATGTTCCTTGAAGTTCAGACAGGACGTGGTAGGATGGATCTGATTATCTTTCACAACGGACATAAGTATATCGTTGAAACAAAGATTTGGGAGGGTAAAAAGCGATACGATGCAGGTAAAAAACAACTGTCTGCATATCTCAGATCAGAACGCGTAAGTGAAGGATATTACGTCGTATTTGATCATCGTGATGAACCCGAACCTCGCATGGAAATAGAGACGACAGACGATATCAGTATCCGAAGTTACGTCATCCCAGTTATACAGAAAGTTCCTACATAACATTATACCAAATTTCATTTGACAAATCCAAAATAATAAGTTATTATGTAACTTACAAAAAGATAATAAGATTTACTTAGAACTGAACAAATAAAATGAAATTCATAAAACCCACTGTCTGGCTCATCTTCATACTATCAGGCGCAAGTGCACTCATCTATGAAGTGATATGGATGCGGCAACTGACACTTGTCTTCGGCAGCACCGTCTTTGCAACAAGCACCGTACTGACCGCTTTCATGGCGGGACTCGCACTCGGCAGCTACTACTTCGGTAGAAAAATAGATGAGTCCAAAATGTCGCCACTCAAACTCTACGCAATTCTTGAAATCGGAATCGGAGGCTTCTGTATTATTTGGCCTCTCTTGCTAAGCGTACTTACGGTTAGCTACGTGCTAATATACCGCAATATCACAACTGAATTTTATACACTTTCACTGATAAGATTTGTCTTAACCTTTGGGATCCTGTTAGTGCCTTCAACACTGATGGGTGGAACTTTACCCGTTCTGACAAGATTCTTTGTCAAAAGACTGGAGCAACTTGGCACGAACATCGGAATTCTATATGCACTCAACACATTCGGGGCAGTCATCGGAACTGTCGCTGCTGGATTTATCCTAATTGAAGCATTGGGTATTACGTGGTCATTACGCGTGGCAATAATTATAAATATCTGCGTTGCCATAGTCGCATGGGTATTGTCACTTCAGACACACAAGATTGAGGAAGATGAAGAAATCACAACAGTTCACGAAGCAACCGACGCTGACGAACCGACTGAACAACCCCGACAGATACAAATCGGCACGTGGAATATTCAGGAAAAAACTTTAGTTTTATTGGCAATAGGTACATCAGGTTTCTGCGCCTTAGCTTATGAAGTGTTGTGGACACGTATACTCGTATTTTTTCTCGGTAGCACCACCTACGCTTTTGCAACAATGCTTGCAGCGTTTCTCTTCGGTATCGCTTTAGGAAGTATGATTTTCTCACGTTGGGTCGACCGCATACGGCAGCCGCTGATCGCTTTCGGCATCGTGCAACTCGGTATCGGGTTGTTTGCACTTCTACTCCTACCCGCTTTTGAGAGCCTGTACGGGATAACTTATGCATTACAGTCAACATTTGGGGGTAGCAGATTCTGGACATTCTTCTCCTGTTTCCTTGTGATGAGCCTCCCAACGTTCCTCATGGGTGCAAGTTTTCCACTCGTTACAAAAATATACACTGGAAACACACGTCAACTCGGCAGAAGTATCGGTAATGTCTATGCAGTGAATACAGTCGGTAGCATATTAGGCGCATTTTGTGCGGGTTTTATACTCATTCCGCTGTTGAATATCCGTCCAAGTATAATCTTAGCAGTCATGCTGAACACCACAATCGGGTTTCTGCTTGTGATGACGGGATGGCAAACTGCTAAGGTTCAGAACACAACCACGGCAAAACAGGTTACACAAGGAATCGGTATCGGCGTGCCGATTCTCAATATTGGTTTTGCCGTAATCCTGCTGCTCACATTAAACCAACCCCTCTTTTTAAAGAGTACGATCTTCAAAACACAACGACCTGGGGATACGGTCGTTGACTATAAAGAAGAGATAGACGCAACGGTAACAACATTAAAAGATGAAGAGGATATTTATCGTCTTTATGTAGATGCTAATCAGGCTGCGGATGCTTCCCGTTGGGATTCACCATCACATCGCGTCATTGCACACTTACCATTGCTATTACATCCGAATCCAAAACGCGCACTCGTTGTCGGTTTCGGAATGGGACTCACATCATACTCCATAACACAACACGGGGTGCAGGTCGATGCAATCGAACTGTCTAAGGGAGTCATCTCAGCCGCAAGGGAACATTTTGCACACGTCAATGGAAACATATTTGATAGCCGCTTATTCAATTATTCAATAAATGATGGGCGAAATCACATCCTAACGACAGAAAAAGAATATGATATGATCTCAACAGGTATAATCCATCCGCTTGTTAGCGCGGGGAGCTCAAATATCTATACAGCCGATTTCTATCATCTCTGTAAAAAAATACTCACAGAAGACGGTGTGATGTGTCAATGGGTTCCGTTGCATCGGCTACCCGAAGCGCACTTTAAGATGATAATACGCACATTTATCAATGAATTTCCGCAAACAACACTCTGGTACAAATATACACCAGATTTTGTAATTCTGATTGGGACACTTAAACCACTGTCTATTGATTACGAGGATTTTATTACACGATCTAAAAAACCCGATATCCGAGAAGGACTTGCTGCTGATGATTTGGACGGCTTGTCGCTACTTGATTCATTCATGATGGGACCAAAATCTGTTCGCAAGTATGCTGGACCCGGGCCAATACATACTGATGACCGTCCACGATTGGAATTCTTCAAGGCATCTGATTTGACAAGTTCCACTGCACAGAATATCATTGGAATGCAAAAATATCGACAAAAAGTCATCCCTCTTCTAAGAAACTATGGGGTTACCCTTTCAGAACAAAGAGAAACCGAGGAAACGTTAAATCGATACTTTGTTGCTACGCAAAAATTGATTGCTGGACAGATTGAATATGCATACGCACAATCAGCATACATTGAATTTGCAAATGCAGAATCCGGAGCACTCCAGAGTGATAAGGCTAAAGAATTCAATTCCAAGATGGACAATGCCTTCGCTTTGATAGATGAAGCAGTAGCAGTAAATCCAGATGACGATACTATACGATACAACTACGGTGTTGTGGGTGGCATCATAAGGGAAGGTGAACAGCAAGAACTTAAAGAGATGGAAAAAGAGGCTAAGGAAAAGTTACATCAGAATCCTGATAGCGTTCAAGCACATGTGAATTTAGGAATTACATATAGATTGCAAGGAAAAATTGAGAAAGCAATAACTGAATTTGAAAAATCACTTAAGCTTGATCCAAAACGCTCCGAAATATATATGCTCTTAGGACCACTCTATGAACATAAAGACCAATTTAAAGAAGCACTTCGTACATATCAGAGATATGAACAGATTGAAACCAACTTACCAGCACCGATCTACGCTGCGATGGCAGGTGTGCACCTCCAATTACAGAATATTGAAGAAGCGAAGAACTATGCAACAAAAGGTATTCAAACAGATAATAATTCATGGCGTTCACACTATCTGCTCGGTAGAGCCTATAGTGAACTGAACGAGCATAAAAAGCAGCTTGAACACTATCAAGAAGCAGTGAAAATCATAGATAAAATGATTGAACGTTCCCCACCAGATGTAGTTGATTTATTAAACAATCGAAACTTTATTCAGAATGAAATTATTGCCATTCAAGATTAGGCAACTCAATATTAGGAGGATAACAAATATCCATTATGTCCCAAGAACCTTCCTTAAAACGCACACATTATTGTGGTGACCTGCGATTGCGTGATGCAGGTTCAACCACGCAACTCAACGGTTGGGTCAGACGCCGACGCGACCATGGCGGTGTCATCTTCGTTGATTTACGGGATAGAACCGGCATTACACAAGTCGTTTTTGACCCACAGATTGATGAAAAGGCACATGCACTTGCTGATAGTGTTAGAAGTGAATATGTACTGAACGTCAGTGGAACTGTCCGTGAACGCGCACCCGGCGAAATCCTTATTAACGCAGATGCAACGTTTCAGGATGAACTCACCGATGACGCTACGTTATCAGCTGAATTCCGATCTCTATTCTCGGAGTTAGATACGAAGTATACACTCTCTGATAAAATTAACATCAATATTCGCGAGCATGGAAAACATTGGCTACTCACAGATATTGAGAACAATAGAACCTACGACATCTTATGTGAAGACAATGCACTTAATATCTATCAAGGCACTGTGAATCCTGAACTCGCTACAGGGGAGATTGAAGTTGCAGTTGATACATTACATATCCTCAATACTGCCAAGACACCACCATTCCCCGTAGAAGACGATATTGATGTATCGGAAGATATAAGGATGAAGTATCGGTTCATTGATTTGCGACGTCCAGAGATGCAGAAAACACTTGAAATGCGGCATAAAGCAGCACTCACAGCACGCAACTATATGAATGAACACGGATTCTTGGAAATTGAAACCCCAATATTGATGAACAGTACACCCGAAGGCGCACGAGACGTCCTTGTTCCCAGCCGTCTAAACCCCGCAAAGTTCTATGCACTACCGCAATCACCACAGCAATTTAAACAGATTCTGATGATGAGTGGTGTTGACCGTTATTTCCAAATTGCACGTTGTTTCCGTGATGAAGATACACGCGCTGACAGACAGTTGGAATTCACACAACTTGACATTGAGATGTCTTTCGCTGGTGTGGATGACGTGTTTGATGTCACTGAAGGGTTGATGAAAAGCATATTTGAGCTTGCAGGGGAAATCCCAGTGCAAATCCCTTTTCTACGACTACCCTACCATGAATCAATGGCAAGGTTCGGAAATGACAAGCCGGATACCCGGTTCGGTATGGAGTTAACAGACCTGTCTGATGTAATGGCAGACTGTGACTTTCAGGTCTTTACAAATGCCCTCGGTGCTGGTGGACAGGTAAAAGCTATCGCTGTTCCTGGAGGAGCAGATTTCTCAAGGAAAGACATTGAAGACCTTACCGATTTTGTCGCAACATATCGCGCAAAAGGATTGGCTTGGGTTAAGGTTACTTCTGAGGAATTCTCCTCCGGTATCGTCAAGTTCTTTAAAGCAGAACACCTTGAAACCGCACAGGAAAAAACAGGCGCGAAACCTGGCGACATCATGTTCTTTGTCGCTGACAGACCGAAAGTTGTCGCAGACGCACTCGGCTATCTTCGGCTACATCTTGGCAAAAAACTAAACCTCATTGACGAAACGCAATACAACTTCCTATGGATCGTAGATTATCCACTGTTTGAATGGAACGAAGATCAGAATAGGTTTGAACCGTTCCATCACCTATTTACCGGTGCAACTGAAAATACCCTACACCTATTAGACACAGAACCCGGTAAAGTGCAGGGGCAGCATTACGACCTTGTGTGTAACGGATATGAGATCTGTAGCGGGAGTGTTAGAATACATCAATGGGATGTCCAACAGAAGATCTTTGATTTATTGAACATATCAGCAGAAGAAGTCAAAAACAGATTCGGCTATTTTATTGATGCTTTGGAATACGGCACACCACCTCATGCAGGCATAGCACCTGGATTAGACCGTATTGTCATGTTAATGCGCAATGAGGAAAACATCCGAGAAGTCATCGCATTTCCAAAGTCACAACAAGGTCAATGTCTCCTTACAAACGCCCCATCAACCGTTACAGAAGAACAACTTGAAGAATTATCCATTCGCGTGGATGTAGATACATAATTTAATGGTAGTAACGTGAGTTTGATAAATCAGAACAAATAAATATGTAGGTTGGGTTGAGGCACGAAACCCAACATCTTGCCCCATTATATAGCACTACCTGTTGGGTTTCGTGCCTCAACCCAACCTACAACGCATATTGCATTTAATTATCAAACTCACGTTAGTAGTAGGCACACGCCGTGTGCCGTTCTTAAAAGGAAAAAACTATGAATCAAAATGGAAATGGCACTAGTAAGAGTGAACTCGGTTTACTCTACGGTATAATAATTGCTATCATCTTAGGTGCATTCATCGGTGGCGTATTCCCCGATTTTGCTAAGCATACACATATTCTGGGTGATATATTCTTAGCACTGCTCAGGATGATAGTTGTCCCACTTGTTATCTTTTCAATGGTTGTCGGAATTACCAACTTAGGTGATATACGCAACCTCGGCTCAATCGGCGGCAGAACTGTGCTCTACTATATGGTAACTACCGCTATTTCGGTCGTTATCGGTATGGTTCTGGTTAACATCATCGCACCCGGTAAAGGCTTATCATCAGGTGAAGAACTTCCAGATGCGGGATATACACTCGGTGGCGAAGCGAGCCACACTGTAACACTCACTGATGAAGAAATCACCGGAACTTATTCAGATAAGTATATGCTAACGCTTGTGGATCAGAATATAGGTGGTGAAATTGAATCTATAGCGGGAAATACAGTAACTGTCAAAGAGTGGTACTCTCTGGACGAAGATGTTCAATATATCATGACTGACAGCGGAAAACGGTTGATGGTATCAGGTACGGATTTTGCCACCCTCACACCACAACCGTCAGGAAATGGTGTGAAAGTCTCACTACCTAAGGTTACAGCAGTAAAAAGCAAAGAAGACAGCACCATGCTGCAAACGCTTGTACAAGTCTTATTAGGAAATGAAGAGACAGGAAAACAGGGCATGATCCCTAACAACGTGTTCAAAGCGATGGCCAATATGGATATCCTTCCACTTATCTTCTTTTCTATCATCATCGGCGCTGCATTGTCAGTGATTGGTCAAGAGGGTAAACCTGGTATAGACATATTTAATGCGTTTAATGGGGCAGTGATGCAGATCGTTAACTGGGTCATGTATTTAGCACCTGTCGGTATTTTCGGTCTGATTGCCGGGAGAATCGGAGAAGCGGAAGGTTTCGTTGGATTCTGGCCAGAATTGGTCGCAGTCGGTAAATATAGTTTGACTGTGATATTAGGTCTCGGATTCCATGCTTTCGTAATTCTACCTCTATTACTGTTCTTCTTAGGACGAAGAAATCCGATGAACTATGCCAGGGGTGTCGGAACTGCATTGTTAAACGCATTCTCAACGGCAAGTTCGAGTGCAACCTTACCCTTAACGATGGAAGGTGTAGAAGAACAGAACGGCATCTCAAACCGAACAGCCAGTTTTGTCTTACCCTTAGGCGCAACAATAAACATGGATGGGACCGCGCTTTATGAAGCAATCGCTGTCATGTTCATCGCGCAAGTATACGGCATTACGATGGGACCCGCACAACAAGTGATAATCGTCCTCACAGCAACACTCGCAGCAATCGGTGCTGCAGGAATTCCCGAAGCAGGACTCGTAACCATGGTTATTGTCCTAAATGCTGTTGGACTACCCATTGAAGGTGTCGCATTGATCCTTTCAATTGACTGGCTACTTGACAGATTCCGCACCACAGTTAATGTTTGGGGTGATAGTGTCGGCGCAGGAATTATTGAAACCTTTGAAGCTGGAGATAACATCGAAGCTCCCGCAACGACTTGAGAAAAATTAGGTACTAATATTAAACCAACTCGGTAGGTTCGGTTAGGAAACCGAACCTACCGGCCTGGGGTATTATCACTTTCGCATTTCCTTGATATTATCACGCACATATACGTAACGCAAGCAGAAAACATTGCGTTAAAATATTACCTTAAAAAGCAACTGATTACTTTACTGTTTTGTAGCACATTTTGTTAGATTGTGCATCTTTTGTAGCACATTCTGTTAGATTGTGCCGTATATCATATCAAAAAAAATGAACTCCCAAAACGATACGAACCACAGACGCAATGGAATATCAGGTGAATCTACGCTGGCAATAATTAGCGTGGCACTGGCAGCTTTCTGGATAGCATTTGCATTCTACAAGGGTGGAAGTCCCGATGAGAACGGCAACAGAATTATGCTATTGCATCCGCTCATTCCTGTCGCGCTCATCGGTCTGCTCATGCGTATCTACCGTTGGGTAGGGATCAAATTTGTCGTTCAACTTGAGATCATTCTGATCGGCGTTTGGCTCCTTATCAGGATGCTGGGTATCTTGATGCCGTTCATACTCGGATTCGGGTTCGCCTATCTCTTCCGTTTTCTCTGGAAAGCACTGCCTTTAAATAAAATATATCAACGCGTCATTGCAACTGTATTGATCATTCTTACCTGTAGTGGTCTGCTAATTCTTACTGGCTTTGGAGTGAGACAACAGATTGAACAGATGGCACGAGGACTGCAAAAATTCTACCATGAGTCTATGCTACCTTTAGTAGTAGGAGAAGAGTTTACCGACTTTACAAGTTATGTTACAAATGGAACAGAAACGTTATTTCTCGGTACGAATCACGGAATCTATATCCTTGAGGAAAAAGATACGGAAGAAAATGGGAAAACGATTAAAGAACTTAAAAGGATAGGTATTACAAACGGGGAACTCCTTGGAAAGCATATTCATTGTATTGCTGTTAGTGATAAGTACATTTATGCTGGCACACAAGGCGGTATATACCGATGTAATAGGAAAATCGTTGATCTGGCAAAAGGTAAAACAAAAGGTTCATTAATAAAACCTGACGACGACCAAATTTGGAAAAAAATGACTGCTACACGGTTTGATGACCGTTCCATTTATGACATAAATATACCTTCATGGAATAACGCATTAATTTATATCGGTACAGAACTGGGACTGTTTAAAGGCGTGTACTCTGATGATGATGTCGTTGAACAGTGGGAACATGTGGAAATTGAAGGCATCACTGAAAGACCTATCGTCAGTATCAGCTCAATTGAGAGATTCGCTGGAACCAGAAAGGAACAGACAATCTATCTGGTTAGTAAGAAAGTAGAGAAAACACAAGAAAATGAACAGGATAATACTCAGGAAAACATCGGGTTACAACTCATCAATCAACTCAGGAATATGTCACAACAAACACCTGTTGAATTAAACGAAACAGATGAAACGCCAGAGATGACAGAAACGGATACCGAAACTGCTACTGTCTTACATTATCTTGAACATACGGCAGAATTCGATGCAAATGAATGGATACCTATAACAATAAACATTGAAATGCCTGAAATTAAGTCCCTTACAGCGACTGACAAGAGTACCATTAAACTCTATGCAGGTACGCTAAACGGTTTATATGACTGCAATGATGTTGAAGAATTGGAAAAAATGCCTTCTTCGGATCGGCTACCGAAGCATATATCCTTATTAGCCACTGCTCCTTCAGGACTATATGCAGGAAACAGCAACGTCATACATTATAGTCCAGACAGTAAAAATAATTGGCGAAAATTTACATCAACAAAACCTGGTGTTCTGATGTATAGGGATGATCCTTATGTAAAACAACTTCAGGCATATCTAACCGAAAAAATACCGGGGTGGACCGCAAGCGGAGGGGCATTCATAAGATGGTTGTCCGGGTTGGCTGGCTCTATCGCTTTTCAATTTGGGGGATTTATCGCAACCCTATTCCTGGCATTCATCGTTTTCGTATATGCAAGCCAAGGGTTTGATAAGTACTTCCACGGTTTCATCAGCTTAATACCAGAAAAACATCAAGAAACGACCAAAGCATATTTCAGAGAAATTGACAATAACATGCATCAGTTCCTCAAAGGACAATTCACCGTAATCGTAATCATCACAATTATATCCTGTATCGTGTATCGTCTGATCGGCGTTCCTTTTGCTCTCCTTGTCGGTATTTTGGCTGGTATCTGTAACGCCATCCCAACTTTCGGTCCTTTTATCGGTGGGGGATTCGCTTATATCGCAATGTTGATGGGACTCGCCGCAGGAGAATTTAGTAGTCCAATCAGCTTTGCAATCCGATGTCTTTGTGTTTTAGGTGCAATCCTCGGAATTCAGGCAATAGACAACTCAATCATCTCACCTAAAGTTATGAGTAATGCTGTTGATGTCGATCCGTTATTGATCATGTTTTCAGTTATAGTTGGGGCATCCATCCTCGGTTTTTGGGGAGTATTATTGGCAATTCCTATCATTGTTGTGATAAAATCTATTATCACAGTTTCAAAAGCAAACGGTAATGGTACAGAAACCCATACGACACAGGAACAAACCTAATGCCAAAGCAACTCCCTATCGTCGCAATCATCGGTAGACCCAATGTCGGAAAATCATCACTCTTTAATCGCATAGCAGCTGAAGCCAGACTGAGTTCATCCCATCCAAAGCAGGTCGCAGTCGTAAATGATCAACCCGGTGTTACACGGGATCGAAACTACGCTGATGTCAACTGGAACAATACAGCATTTACGATCGTTGACACCGGAGGGATAGATGTCGACCCCGATGATCCGCTCATTGATAACGTTCAAATGCAGGTCGACCAAGCATTGGAAGAAGCTGCACTTATCTTATTCGTCGTTGATGTCCGGACAGGTGTAATGCCACATGATGCTATCGTAGCTGATAAATTAAGAACATCAGGTAAAGATATCATCCTTGTAATCAATAAGGCAGATAGTCGTAACCTTGAAATGCAAACTGCAGAATTCTATGCACTCGGACTCGACGAACCGATACTAACATCATGTGTTCAAAACATCGGCATACACCAACTCCTTGACGATGTTATCACACGACTTCCTGAAACTGAGGAAGCTGAAGAAGATGCTACTGCTCCAATAAAAATATCTATTGTCGGTAGACCCAACGTAGGTAAATCATCACTACTCAATTCGCTATTAGGTGAAGAACGTATGATCGTTGACAATCGTCCAGGGACAACCCGTGATGCTGTTAACATGAGCTTCATCTATCAAAATATACCCTTTGAACTTGTGGATACTGCCGGGATGCGGCGAAAATCTTCAATCAACAATGAATTAGAATCTGAAACTGTCAGACGCGCGATCCAGAGCATCCGACAGAGTGATATTGCCGCGCTCGTATTAGATGTGACACAGACAGTCGCACAACAGGATAAGACAATAGCAGCATTCATCGCACGGCAGGGAAAAGCATCCGTCTTAGTTCTCAATAAATGGGACCTTATTGAAAAAGATAACACAACACATACGGAATATATGACCCGTTTAGCAGCGGAAGTGCCACAGTTAGATTATGTCCCTAAAATATTCGTCTCAGCTGTAACAGGACAACGTGTTACAAATATCCTTGATGTCGCACTTGAGGTGTATCGTGAGTATTGCACCCGTATTCCAACGCCAGCACTCAATGACCTGTTGTTTGAACTACGCACACAACACCCACCACCTCGTGTTAAAGGTACACGTCCAGCGCTCAAATACATTACACAGGTTGAAACACGACCCCCGACTTTCCTAATATTTGGTAGAAATACACACAGAATTCGTCAACCTTATACAGCATATTTGATAAACAATATTCGTGATACTTTCGGATTCCACGGCACACCTATCCGAGTGTTTTACCGTCGGAATTAAACCATTTCTCATTGAAAATGTCGCTTTTTGTAGCACATTCTGTTAGATTGTGCATTTCTTTGCAGCACATTCATCCTTGATTGTACATCTTTGAGCATCATTCTGTTAGATTGTGCATTTCTTTGGTAACACTTTCATCAAACTGTGAGGCATCAGATGGCAACCCCTAAAGTCTTTATCACCCGTCCCATTCCCGACCAAGTTCTCAATCAAATTGAAACAGAATGTGATGTTGAAATGTGGCATACGAGTGCTATTCTTCCACCCATCGCTGAAAAAATCCCGCCACTTGATGGCTTGATGACTTACGGACATGAACCCGTCACTGCAGACATGTTCGACACCTCACCGAACCTAAAAGTTGTCTCTGTAGTCGGTGTAGGTTATGATCATGTTGATGAAGACGCCGCAAGAGCACGCGGTATCGCTCTCGGACATACACCGGGAGTGCTTAGCGATACCACGGCGGATATGACATGGGCACTATTACTCGCCGCCGCACGAAATGTAGTACCAGCATACAACCACGTACAAGTAGAAAAGCAGTGGTTATACTACGACCCGAATATCCTTTGGGGATACGATGTACATCACGCAACAATCGGTATTATAGGGATGGGACGTATCGGATATGCTGTCGCGAAACGGGCCTTGGGATTTGACATGAAGGTGTTGTATAATAAACGAGAGCGCAGACCAGATTGGGAACAAGAACTCGGTATTGAATATGCGGAACTCCAACATCTGCTAAAAGTCTCAGACTTTGTCACACTTCATGTGCCTTTATCAGATGAGACAACACACATGATCAGCAAAGCAGAATTTGAATTGATGAAACCCACATCAATCCTCGTCAATATCGCAAGAGGACCTGTTGTTGACCACGACGCCTTGTACGCAGCACTCACAGAGGGACAAATTGCCGGCGCAGCACTGGATGTTACCGAACCAGAACCGATAAACACAGACCATCCGCTCCTTGAATTAGATAACCTATTGATCGCCCCCCATCTCGGCAGTGCAACAATTCAAACGCGAATGAAAATGGCAACAATGGCAATGGAGAATCTGTTCGCTGGATTGAAAGGTGAACGGTTACCTTACGGTGTAGTACAGCCACCTCAATTCTAAACGATTCCTACCCCCGCCAGGCAGTATTAATACTCGTATATCCGTGTGTGTATTGATGAAGGTGCGGCGGTAAATCCTCTAAAAACTTCTTACCAACATCAGGAATCTCCCACGGTATATCTATATGATGTGAACGACTGCGAAACCCAATAGCACAAGACAACCTGATGTCGTCAATCTGGTTCGGGAATGCACCGTGATATGTGCGATGCGCAAAGACAATCATATCGCCAGGATTTGTAAAGAGTGGAACAACCCCCGGCACATCAAAATCTGTGTATGCCTTCTCTTCTCCACCGACTTTGTAAAATGATCGTTTGTCCGATGTTAGTTTAAACCCTTCAGGACCATCCCAATTCTCTACATGCGAATCCGCAATCACACATAAACCCCCATGTTCAGGACGCGAACCCGTAATGTAGAACCATTTTCCCGAGGGCCACATGCCACGGTTCAATACATCACCAGAATTCTTGGGTGCCCCCGTCGAGAACCCGCACCAATCGGTATGCCATGCCACAGGGTGTGAACCCGGCATCCGAATAATCGCAGCAGAACGATGCACTGTCAATTCATCTGTACCGATCAGATGCCGATGAATCTTCATAAAAGGTTCATATTCCAGCAGTTGCCAAGCACCTTCACCTATTTCTATCCAGGCATGTCGTGTTGCACTCTGACCACGTTTTAGGTCTCTATTCGGATCAGTCCCATCAAAAACGGCTTTCTTCAAACGGTCTATCATCTCATCAGGTAAAACATCCTTGATAATTGCAAATCCGTGTGCTTCCAAACATGTTGACATCTGTGGCAGTTGGTCAAGTTCAAACTGATATGTATAATCAAGTTCCGGTTCTTGAATCTCTAAATAGTGTTGCATTTTGAGGAATCCTTTCGTTATTTATCCCATATTTTATTGGACAACGCATCTTGTGTCAATCTGATTTTCAGATGACATAATACCATTTCAAATTGAAGTATTGCCTTATTGTAGCACATTCTGTTAGATTGTGCCGTTTACCGTTTCATATCTAAAAGTCGGTAATGAAAGAAAATCTAATAGAAATGGTATAACAAAAACATTGACCTTATGTTGTAAATCTGATACGCTAATTGACAATTCATATCCGCATACATATATAAACTTGTGGAGATTTACATGTCAACAAATGCTGAACTGATTGCCAACTGGCGCGATGAACCCGCACCATTGCTAAGTGTATTACATGCCTTCCATGATAGAGATGGATTAATCTCAGAAGAGGTATTACGCGATATTTCTGTTGGGCTACGCATTCCGCTTGCAGAACTGTTCGGCACATTGACCTTCTATCACCACTTTTCCCAGGAAGCACCCGGACAAAGCGCACCTCGCGTCTGTACTGGACCTGTCTGTAGGCTGCAAGGAGGTATAGAAATCCTAAACGCCTTAACAGATGACGGCGCAACCGCAATGCCGTGTGCCGGTAGATGCGATGATTGCGTCCCTGTCATAAAAGGACATCAGGTATTTACTGGTAAAAACGTAGAGAATCTATCAGTTCAACCCACACCATTACCACCAAAGTATCCTGGCGATAAAGAGGAATGTATCTTTGCAGACATACGCGAACAGAACAGGAATACAATAGATGGTTACCAAAAAACTGGAGGATATGGAGCACTCAAAAAATCTATTACATCCCTAACACCTCAAGAAGTTATTCAAACACTCAAGGATAGCCAACTCGCTGGAAGAGGCGGAGCAGGATTTCCAACCGGAATTAAATGGGAATCGGTTTTAAATGCTCCCGGACAACCAAAAACTATCGTATGCAATGCCGATGAAGGTGAACCGGGATGCTTCAAGGATAGGGTCATCCTGGATTATGCACCGCACACAATAATAGAAGGAATGACACTTGCAGCCTACGCAACAGGCGCGACACGAGGATTTATCTATCTACGTTATGAGTACCCTGAAACCCTCAAAATACTTGAGAACGCAATTGCAGAAGCAGAAAAAGAGAACGTGTTAGGTAAGGATATCCTCAATACGCAATTCAACTTTGATATATACATACGCCGCGGGGCAGGTGCTTATGTCTGTGGGGAAGAAGGTTCGTTACTAAACAGCTTACAAGGTGAACACCCATTCCCAAGGAACCGTCCCCCATATCCAGTAACCCACGGTTTTGAAAACCTACCAACAGTCGTAAACAATGTAGAGACGCTCGCAGCAGCGACACAGATACTCAGAAAGGGGGCAGCCTGGTACAAAAGCTTGAGCTATAACCCCGACATTTCAGGAACAAAAATCATCAGTCTATCAGGAGACATTCAAAGACCAGGCAACTACGAAGTACCCTTCGGACTACCACTTAAATCATTACTATATGAATGGGCAGGAGGACCCTTGCCTGGAAGAAAAATCCAAGCGATCACGACTGCTGGACTATCAGGAGGATTCATCGGAGAGAAAGACCTTGACATAAACATTGATGAACCCAGTTTCCAGAATGTCGGCGCAATGCTCGGAGCAGGCGGCATCATGGTCTTTGATGACACACGAGATATGATGGATGTTGCCCACAATGCAATGGAGTTCTTTGCAGAGGAATCTTGTGGGAAATGTTTCCCATGCAGAATCGGCACGCATAGACTCACTGAGTTACTATCTAAACCCTTAAACCAGCAATCTGAAGAGCTCATCGCTGAAATTGGATCCGTAATGAAGGCAACAAGTGCTTGTGGACTCGGAACCGCCGCACCCAATATAACTGACAGCCTCATGAGAATAATACATCTTAATAGTAGTAGGCAATCTCCGAGTGCCGTCTCTTAATATAGCTAAAATTTGATATTTACAAGGAATTCTACTATAATATGAACACAGGCTTTGATGTGAACTAATGTGGACGCGCGGTTTCATATCTCTCTGTTGCGTCGTGTTTGTTATTGGACTGATAACAGGTCCATTACAGCTATTCTTTCCAGTCTACGTAGAAAATGTCCTGGGTGAAAACCCACTTTATGCTGCATTAATACGGGCAATACCAATCGCATTGGGAGGACTAACAGCACTTATCGGTGGCACATTAAGTGATAGATTCGGACGAAAACCCACACTGCTTATCGGAATGACCGGGGCAATCGTTATAGGCGGACTTTTTAAAACACAAACACCACTGCTAATATGGGGATTCTTGTGTTATGAGGGTATCGCATCAGGACTAAAAACTGCAGGAGGACAATCATATCTAATCAGTTCTGTAGCATCAGAACGGTTAGGATTCGCTACAGGATTATACTTTATCAGCAGAGCATTAGGCAACGCAATCGGAAACGCAATTGCAGGAGAAGTCATTAGCCGATATAGCTATACTGTTTTTGGTAACACAGCGATTGTCTTTACAGGTTTGGTCTTTATAGGAGCCTGCTTCTTACTACCGCGAGTTAAATACGACTGTTGGCAGAATACCATCAACCCGCTGCGTAGAAAGCAGAGCATTTTAAAATCAACGTTAAATATTGAAAAATATCTCAACTTATGTAAACGAAACCAGATACAGATGCTGATCGGTTTACGTGTCTTTCCTACATACTATTGGGGAACAGTAAACCTATTGATGCCTATTCTGATTAATCGACTCGGCGGAGATAAAGCAACAGGTTATTACGGTATGCTGAGCTTGTTCTTTGCATTTATCTGTCAATTTGTAACGGGTAGAATCTGTGATAGAGTTGGGCATCGTCTACCTGCTTTCGTGACGAATATGATTGTCACACTTCTGGCATCTGCTTTAATCGTCTATCACAACTCATTATTTGCTTTGGGGTTTTACGGGATACTCGGGACAGGTGCAGCCTGGGCACTCTCAACGACTATTCCAAGGTTTATCAACGAATTTACTGACGCACATGAGAAAGGACACGGTGTTGGAATCACACATCTTGCTTGGAGTACTGGCTTTCTACTCGGATACGTTGCAAGTGGATTTCTAATAAAAATCTCTATACACATCCCATTTATTGTTGCAGGTTTTTTCCTGCTCTGTTCAACTTATATAACCTATAAACTATGGCATACAGCCACACATTAGAAAGGTATGACTATGATTATTGCTGAACTTGATTTAGAAAATGCTGAACATCTTGAACTCACTGACGCACAATGGCGGTTTGCTGCTGGACTCGTCCCGGGCGAACCAAATGGGGGTTTGGTTGACCAGATGCCTGAATCACCCGCACGTCTTGCTGACTATGACGATTCGGGTTGGGACATCTGCGAAAATATCCAAGCGATCGTATTAACCGGACTATGTTTCGGATGGTACCGAATCACAGTTACTATTCCTGAAACCGTAGATGGAAAATCAGTGGCTGGTTCAAAACTGTGGTTTCATACATGTATTGACGACTACGGTGAAGTCTGGGTCAATGGGGATATTGACTTGGCTTTTGGTGAGTCGGGACGCGGGGCTGCATCCGGATTCAATACACCCCAACGAGTCGTTGTCACTGAAAATGCCGAACCGGGAACAAAGCATGTCATCGCATGCTTGGCAATCAACGGACCACTCGCAAGACCAGGGGGAGGCATATTCCTACGTTTCGCTAAACTTGAATTTGAACAAGAATAGTTATAGTGAATTATAGAGATATGTTGACACTTTTTTGTAGGAGCGATCTCCGAATCGCGACTTAACTGAAAAACAGTCGGGAATCGGAGTTCCCTCCTACATCTCAAAATGTCAAGTTAATTGTAAAATCCACTATAAACAC
>JAJEJA010000051.1 GCA_022828145.1 Candidatus Poribacteria bacterium
TCAAGTGGTAAGCGGGTTGTTAGAGGAGCGAAATATGAGAGTTTTCGCATCCTCACAAAACTAAACTTTCAATACAGATAAGAGCGGGCATTCCCCACCGAGCTAAAGCTGCGGTGTCCCCTGCCCGAATAATTTGATGGAGTACTATTTATGGATATCAAACAAGCTTTAGACAGCAAAATCTCCAATTATAATTTATTGAATCATCCTTTTTATCAAGCCTGGAGTGCAGGTGAATTACCTGTTGATGCTTTGAAATGCTACGCACGTGAATACGGCGCATTTATTTCAACACTGCCAAAAGGATGGGAAACATTAAACGACCCTGAAACAGCAGAAGAGGAAACAGAACACATTGATATGTGGGCAGATTTTGCTGACGGTCTTAATACCCAAGTATCAGAAGCACGGGTCCCGCAAGTGAATACACTATTAGAAACAGCTGACAAACTCTTTTCTGATGGTGAAACAGCATTAGGAGCACTTTACGCTTTTGAAGCACAGCAACCAGAAACAGCCAAATCAAAGTTAGCTGGTCTAAAGGCTTTCTATCAACTCCCTGAAAAGGTAGAACCGTATTTTGAAACGCATTCACACAATGAACACGAAGCGGAAAAACTACTTGCAAGAATAGCCGAGTTATCACCAGATGATCAGCAGACAGTTGTACATGCATGTGAACAGATGAGCAGTGCTTTGTGGGATGCACTCACAGGAATTCACGATGCCGAATGCGCATGAGACGGTGAAAGCATATTTTGATGCCCTTGTCGCAAGAGATGCTGAAACCCTTATTGCGATGATGCTTCCTGCAGCACACTATGTAAAAATTGGCACCGATGCTGATGAAGTTATTAAAGGTAGTGAGGATATAACAACTTACTACCATAACCATGTCGCAAGTACTGAGGATTTCAGCATCACAAACATCAATCTTGATGTGCAAGAACGCGATGATGTCGCATGGTTCTATACACAACAGGTCTGGAATCTTAAATGGCAAGGTGTTCAGGAAGAATTTGTCATGAGAATGACAGGTGTATTAGAGAAATCTGACGATAGGTGGAAATTTGCACAAATACACGCCTCAATTGGTGTCTCAACATCCTAATGGTTTTAGGAGGGTGACTTGAATATTTCGGTTATCTCTTTTGATGGTGACATGATCTTATCAGTTCATTGATTGAAATAACTACAATTTTAGGGTTAGAAAGGAGATAATAATGATTGCAATTTCTGAAGAACTTAGACAGGAAGTTCAGAATTCTAAGGACAATCTTGTGCGTCTTGTAGATCCAGAAACAAATGTTGAGTATGTTGTGTTACCTGCTGAAACGTTTGCCCAGATGCAAGAAGGACATTCTTATGATGACAGTCCACTAACCGATGAAGAACAGAATGAATTGCTCGTAGAATTCGGTATTAGTTTAGGTTGGGATGATCCCGAGATGGATGTCTATAATGAGCTGGGCCCGCGGAGAGATAATGCCTAAACGTGACTATTACGCAATTCTGAACGTATCTCAAGATGCTTCAGCGGAAGAAATAAAGAAGGCTTACCGTCAACTTGCACTAAAATACCACCCTGATAAAAATCCAGACAGTAAGGCGGCTGCAGCTACTTTTCGAGCGGTGACAGAAGCGTACGATGTGTTGTCTGATGACGCACAGCGAGAACGGTATAACCGAAATTACCAACCTAAACCGAGTTTTGATGTGGTTTTTGGTCAAGATGGTGTCGAAATGGTGTTGATTCCCGCTGGCGCTTTTCTTATGGGGACAACCACTGGAGAGAAAGATGAAAAACCTATTCATTCTGTTCACATTGACGATTTTTATATGGACAGGTATACGGTAACAAATGCTCAGTATAAAGTCTTTGTTGATCATAATCCCGAATGGCGTAAGGATAGAATACCACAAGAATATCATGATGGAAATTACCTGAAACTCTGGAATAAGGATGGGTACCCCGTCGGTAAAGCAGATTATCCCGTTGTTGCTGTTAGTTGGTATGCAGCGATGGCATACACACGATGGGCAGGGAAGCGATTACCTACCGAAGCGGAATGGGAAAAAGCCGCACGCGGTGGATTAGTCGGTAGAACGTACCCTTGGGGTGATTCTATTGATAGATATAAGGCAAACTACGGGATACGTTGGGACGGAAGAACATCTACTATTCGCACGACTCCCGTTGGCAGTTATCCACCAAATGGGTATGGTCTGTGTGATATGGTTGGCAATGTGCGTGAGTGGTGTCTGGATGCCTATCAATCGGATTATTATGATTTTTCACCACCAGAAAATCCTATTGCTGGGGAGAGTATTGAAGATGTCCTCTCAAACTACAAAACATGCAAGAATTCACGAGTATTTCGCGGAGGATCGTGGTATAATGGCGCGGACTCTCTGCGGGTTACGCTTCGGTTGCGGGATATACCCTCTTTCGCAGTTACAAGTGTCGGGTTTCGATGTGTAATTGAGGAGTTATGAAATGATGACCCCTGAACAACGTTATCTATTTGATGTTACAGGATATTTGCACTTGGAAAATGCAATTCAAGGTGAAGCGTTAAAGGCTGCACAGGTAGCCGCGGACACCTATATCAACACCCCTACTGAAGAACTACCAGATGGATTTGACTCCAGCGGTAAACACCTTCCTAACGGTTTTGCATTTTCAAGAGCATTAGAGGCACTTGCATTGCATCCAGCGTCTTGGCAAATTATCAAAGAACTAACAGACAACAAACCACAACTTGCTCGTGGCACGATGATCGCAGATAGAATCGGTGTGCCAGAAGGTGGCGATGCGTTACGTTTACACTGTGCGCGGGAAGATTTTGGACGGGATAGAAACTGTTTTGAGAACCGAAACGGTAGGATCTATTGCGATGATTTTGTCGTCTTTCCATATTTGACCGATGTACACCCTGGAGATGGTGGGTTGCTGATTGTTCCCGGTTCACACAAAGCAGAATATGACCGACCAGAACACATCTTCAACAACGGCACAGTTGATGATGTTGATAATATTCCGCTCGGCGTTGAGAACATCACCCCCAAAGCAGGTGACATATTGATTATCTCTGAACTCTTAACCCACGGCGCGTTGCCTTGGAAACCGACAGACCGGTATCGTTGCTTTCTCGTCTTACGTTACAGACCCCAAGACCGTGGGGAAAGTCGTGTTCCGCCAGAGGTTAGAGAACGTTTAGCACCCGAAACACTGGAACTGATTTCCCAAGCTGACCTTAGTCATACGAAAGAGATTGTCAAGAAGGATGTTGTCAGGTTAACTTAGTGTTCTGTCGACTTCTTATTGAAGGTATAGTTTTCTTCTGTAGGTCGGGTTTCGCTTCGCTCTACCTTTAGGTGTAAAGTTAAGGTATTTTTGATGTCAGAAACCCTCTTCAGTCCCGTAGGGACGCTATGTTTATAGTTAAACGTTATACAACCCCTCTTTAGTCCCGTAGGGACGATATGTGTAGTAGCTCATCCTGATATAAACATATCGTCCCTACGGGACTGAAGAGAGATAGGGTACACATTTTTCTATAAACATAGCGTCCCTACGGGACTGAAGAGGGTTTCTGATCTTTTAATATAGTTATATCATTCACTTATCTTTCTTTGCTCCCCACACAATATCCCGCTGAATTCTATTCATGGCATCAATCGTTTTATCAAAACTACGGACTTCAATGCCAAATTCTGGATCTATATTAGCAGGTATGAGTGTGTGTGCCCTTCTACGTTTCTTCTGTCCTTCTTCTAATGGCATTAACGCTTTTTCTGCTACGTACACTTTAACCTGATCTGCCGTGATCAACTCACTTTCCTTATATCCGTTTTCTTCTACAATCCTTTTCAGGTGCGGTTTTTCGTGATTGAGCATGATGAGCGTATTCAGTTCCTTAACAATATAATCGCTATGGGTTGTGATGAAGACTTTAATACCTAAATTCACAAGACGTGCAAAAAGTCTGGCAATGCGGCGTTGGTTTTCTGGATGAAGGTTTAACTCGGGTTCGTTTACCATTAGTAGATCACCTTTTCTGACGTCGCAATGGAGATAAAAATTGAGATCCAATAGCGAACGAACAGAACTTGAACTCATATCCATTGGTAACCTTAACTTAGTACCTTTAGGCATATAGCAAAGTAAGTCGTCTTGTGTAATAGCATAAGTTCCACCAACAATTTCTGTAAAGTCGTCCAATACTTCAGGATGTTCTTTCGCAATAAAACTTTTTCTTTTATCAATCTCCCCAATTTTGCGCTTAAAATCAACACTGTCTTCTATTGGATCTGCGTATTTTTTATAGAATTTCATTAACAACTTACGCGGATCATACTGCGGATATGATCCTCCGATTTTCTCAAGCAAACGGTTCCGAGCAGAATTGAGTTCTTTCCCAAAAATAGCTACACCTGTCCGTTCATCTGAGGAAATATAAGGACAAGGAAAGGCATCAGAAAAAATAGCCCGGGTGATTGTGTAACCAATCCCCATCTTAGCATAAAACGTGTCAATTTCAGTTCCTTTTTTAGTGTTACCTCCCAATGTAAATTCTAATGCTTCACTTCCTTCTTCTTTCAAAAAGATAATAGATGGTTCCTGCTTACTGCCAATTTTTCCTCGGTATTCTAATTCTCTTAGGTTTATTGTACCCGGTTTAATCTGGATTTCAGTATTAAGAAAAGTACCATCTTCTGCAGCAAAAACCTTATCTAAGAATCCAGGATATTTCTCACATATCTCTTTTAAGAGCTGATTAACTTTATCAACATATTGAGCAAGATCAATTCTAAGAGAACCCTCTGATAACAAACTACTGATCAGACCGTCATCAATTGGAATATCAATGTGTTTATGCCAAAAATCCAAAAAACCGTAAAGTGCATAAGTAATATAAGTCTTGCCAGTGTTATTTTCTCCGCAGATGATAGTCAAATCACCCAACGAGAATTCTGCTTGTTTTATTATACCGAGGTTTTTCAGATTTACAGTTAGACTCATACTAACACCTCATCTGTTGTTATTGTAACATCTCCGCAAAGGCTTCAACATCCGTAGTAGGCTCTTGGCAAACATAGTTCTCACAGACATAAGCAGTTGTGCTGTTATCTATTCGGGGTTTGTTCGCGAGGAGTGGGAGTGTAGCTTCGTCTGCGGATTCACTCAAAGCAACGATCTTATTCGGAAGATATATGCCGTGTAATGCTGCTAACATCGCATCCGTTTTTGCATCTTCTCTATTGCCAACGATAGCGATCTCTTTCGGTGTTGAAAGCAGAAACGCTAACTCACAGAGCAACTGTCCCGATCCCGATGGCATCACGTCCATCTGATGAAAATAGAGATTTAATGTATCCACTGCTTTGTCGTGGAATTCAGGTTTGTCCAGATGTTTAGCAAGACGTAATAGACTATGAATTGCCATAGATGCACCCGCAGGTGTGGCTCCATCATAAGCAGATTTGGATTGAACGATGAGGGATTCATGTGCTTTACCAGTGAAAAAGAAACCTTCACCATCAACATCCTCAAACTGCTCTATCATGATATAGGCAAGTCGTTCCGCTTCAGTAAGCCATTTCGCATCAAAACTCGCTTCGTATAAGGCAACTAAACCCGCGATGAAGTATGAATAATCTTCAAGGTAGGCATTCAGATGGCTTTTACCTTCTCGGTAGGTACGTAACAGTAGACCATCCTCTTGGGAAAGTGTTGTCAACACAAACTCAGCAGATTTTTCGCATGCAGTCAAATATTCAAGTCTGCTTGTGAGTTGATACCCCATCGCCATACCGCGTATCATGATACCGTTCCAACTCGTTAGGATTTTGTCATCAAGACCCGGTTTAATCCGCTTCTCTCTTTCCGTAAATAGTTTCTGTTTGCAATCTGTTAGAAGCGTTTCTAATGCATCTTGCTCCATTCCCAATTTTCGTGCAAAGACATCAGATGGAGTCTGTATGTGTAGGATGTTCTCACCTTCAAAGTTTCCATGCGGTGTGATGTCGTAAAACTCACAGAAGATCTCCGCGTTCTCCTCTCCGATAATATCTTCCACTTCAGAAAGTTCCCACACAAAGAATTTACCTTCAACGCCTTCGCTATCAGCATCTTGTGTGGAATAGAAACCGCCATTTTCAGCATCGTACATTTCGCGTAGGACATAATCTAATGTCTCGGTGGCAATATCACGGTAAAACGTATCCTGTGTTGCTTGATACGCTTCAAAATAGGCAACAACGAGTTGCGCATTGTCGTAAAGCATTTTTTCAAAATGTGGAACAAGCCAACGTGCATCAGTAGAATAGCGATGAAAACCACCACCGAGTTGGTCATACATGCCGCCGCGTGCCATTTTTTGTAGTGTTAGTTCTACCATCTCTAAAGCATTAGCATTGCCGCTATGATGCCAATAACGCAAGAGAAATGGCACTCCCATACTTGGTGGAAATTTCGGTGCATTGCCGAAACCACCGTAGTGTGAATCAAATTGTGAACGATAATGTTGAAACGCCTTCGTCATCAGTTCTTCTGTCAATTCATTTTCATGAGAACCCACAAGATTACTCATCTGATTGAGTTGGGCAGTGATCTGATCTGCCTGTTCCAGAACTTGATCGTTTTTATCATTATATGCCTCTATCACTGCGTACATTACCTTTGGAAATCCGGGTCTACCGTATCTGTCTTCTGGAGGATAGTAGGTGCCGCCGAAGAAAGGTTTCAGATCAGGCGTCAGGAATACTGTCATGGGCCACCCCCCTTGACGTGTCATGATCTGGACTGCGTTCATGTAGATTTCATCCAAATCTGGACGTTCTTCTCTGTCAACCTTTATATTGACGAACAGTTCGTTCATGATTGCAGCGATTCCCTCATTTTCAAAAGACTCACGCTCCATTACGTGACACCAATGGCAGGCAGAGTAGCCGATACTCAGTAATATGGGTTTCTGCTCCTGTTTTGCATGCGCTAATGCTTCTCCTCCCCACGGATACCAATCAACGGGGTTGTGTGCATGTTGGAGTAGGTAAGGACTTGTTTCGTGAATCAGACGGTTTGTATGTTTGTGTGAGTCGTTCATTCAATTTTTCTCCGATGTCAGTCTACCTGCGTGTTCAATCATTTCGTGTAATGTATCAAGATTTACATCCTCAAGTTTATTAAAACTAATACTACTCTTTCCTGTCTTGACTTTACCGAGTTGTGACTTATAGATTTCAGCCAAGTACTTTCTACCTTCAACAGCGTTAACATAGACGCTGAAGTAGTTTTTCTGTCGGGTTAATCCTATGAGGAACCATTCGACCTGTTTCTTATCGGAGCGTGTGTATGAGAAATTTCCGTAGCCGATAATTCTTTGTTCACTGCCACCCCAGAAAACTCCTTCCCACATACAGGTGTCTTGTTCCGGTAAAGCAGTCTTGATAAGTGTGTGGAGTTCCTGCAAAACTGTCTTGATGTCTTGTTCTTGACTGTTGATATATTCTTCAGGTAAAGTTTCTACCTGTTCCATCTTATCTCCTTTAGTGTTGTAACGTGATTTACTTGTGCAAGGAATACTGCCCGGGAAGGACTCGAACCTTCACACCATGATCCAGAGTCATGTGTCCTGCCGATTAGACGACCGGGCAAAATCGTGGCATGCTGAACAGCACCATTTAAGTATATCCTGTTCTCTGCTGAATGTCAATGTTATTACGTTTGAGATTCAACAGTGTTATTTCGTTGCTTTTTCGTAAAAAGATAAACAAACCCAATTAGTCCACCCACTACAATAATGCAATATACCCAGAAATAAACTGATGTATCAATCCAGTATGCAGTGAAGAGAATAAATATGAAGACCATCATGGCAAGATTAAAATAGATAAAATATGCACACCCCATTATACCTTTTTTTGGGTTGATTTCTTCAGAGAATGGAAGACCAGATGCTGGTTTTGGGTGAAAAAGCATATTATACAAGATAAATACCAATGTCGGCAAAACATAAAGAATACCTGTTACACCCCAAAAGTATATAGCAATGGCAGATAGCAATAGTGTATAAGGTATTATAATATAGAGGATACTTGTTATCTGAGAGCCACGCCATAAATCTAAAGGTGTAGTTAGCGGTATAACCTTAAACATCCAAGATGCCTTCCAATGCTCCGAATACCTGACATTAGAGAGAAAAGCACTCATAAGACTTACACCGAAAAAACTGGACAATACAAAAAATGTGATGTTTAGTCCACTACTGTATGACTTCAACATCCATCCCAGGTGCAAACTGTCTGCTTGCATAAGCATAAAGGCAAAGCCACCTGTACCTCCAAGTATAGCTAATATACCGTGTAACATCCTTTTATCTCGGTAGAAATATACTGAACTCATGCATAGACCAGCAAGGATAGTGCGACTTTTAATGATTTTAGCATACTTAGAGATTTTTACTTTCATCATAGATGTCTGTTTCGTATCAGTTTCAATTAGATAGGTAAGGTATTTTGAATATGTCTTGGCGATGCTTTGTAGTGGTACCAGAACTAAGAAAGTCGTTGAAACAGTGGCGAGTGCAGTCAAAATTAGATAAATGACTTCTATTTGTGCAAGCATGACCGAGACTGTGGCGGCGAACCAACCGTTTGGAAGGGCATAGAACCATATTGCAGCAGCCGATAACCCGTCAAAAACGGTATCGGCGGGGATGTTTTTAGGGAGAAAATAGATGATTATCCAAATTGAAGAAAATAAGAAAGGAAATAATCCTTGAGAAAATTTTGCGAAACTCCGTAATCTTTTATGTGCGTATAATTTTGTGAAGAATCCTGCAAATGTTGTCATGACACCAATCGTAAAAAAGCCAGAAATAAAAGCGATAGTGAGATAGACCAGCGGAAAAAGGATTTGAAGATTAGGATATTCTTCGCTACGAACCCAGATGCCAGCGATCGCAGGTAAGAGGTTTAAACATATTAGCAACTTGATAGTATAACTAAGAATTTGCGTCAACTTCACGAAAAAATAGGTGCGCGATGATATCGGCGTATGTGCAACAATAGGGTAGTTTATTGGGTAGATCAGAATATCAAAGTAAGGTAGTGTCCATATCGCTATCATCACCATAGAAACAGTAATTCCTATGAGTGCGTAGTTATAGATAGAAATGTCCGTCAGTAAAGGAATATAGAAGAAAGATGCACTTATAATGAAACCGAATACATAGTTCAATATGTTTGAAACATGAGGTCGTCCTTCAATTGCTCGTTTGGAGACAGTGTTTTCTGTATGTAGGAGATATTTATACTGGACAAAGGGTATGCCAAAAAGACTGGCAATTTTCTCAAGCATCCGAAGGTACTCCCATCACGATCCTAACTGCCATGTCAGTTTTTTCATCAACTCCTGTTGTATCTGTAAGTTGAACAAAGATCTCATTGAGAGCTTCCTGATTTGTCTGCTCCCGTAACTCTGCTACTGAAGCATTAGCGATAAGTTTCCCTTCATTAATAATCATTATCCGCGGACAGAGTGTTTCTGCCACTTCAAGAATGTGTGTGCAGTAGAGGATAGTTTTTCCTAAGTCAGCCATCCGTTGGATCAATGCCTTCAAAAACGTTACGGTGTTTACATCCAGATTGGTAAAAGGTTCATCTAAAAGCAGAACACTCGGATTATGCAACAGAGCGGACATGATGATACACTTTTGACGCATACCTTGTGAAAAACTGCTTATTCTTTGGTTTGTTTGCGGTTCCATGTCAAATAACTTCGTAAGTTCAACGACTTTTTGTGCTATCAGTTCCTCATCTAAATGGTAGAGTCTACCCATTAGTTGTAAATGTTCTACCAAAGTGAGATGTTCATAAAGATGGGCTTCTTCAGGAACATAACCTATTTGTCGCTTTATTTCTTGCAGTTCAGTTTCAGCATCATAGTCAGCAACAGAGATTTTACCTGATGTTGGTTTTAGTAAGCCAACCAACATCTTTAGGGTAGTGCTTTTACCTGCCCCGTTGGGTCCAAGGTAGCCGACAATTTCACCTTTTGCGACTTCAAAACTTATGTCGTCAACAGCTTTCTTGTCTCCATATTCTTTTGTGACATGTGAAATGTTAATCATCTGTTGAAATCCTTGTTGTTTTGATAAGGGTTATTTTACTTTGATGACAACAAGCGTAATATCGTCTTCCTGCGGTTTTCCCTTCGCCCAAGAACTACTCACTTCAAACATGTGTCTGATAATTGCTTTTGGAGATTTATCTGCAACTTCTGTAAAATGTTCCTTCGTTTTCGGATAGTCTAACATTTCGTTTTCAGGATTCAACATTTCGGGTAGACCATCGCTCATCATAAAGACAGTGTCACCAGACTGAAGTTCAAAAGATGTTTCTTGTCGCTTAGTTCCGATAACGCCACCCAAAGGCATTCCTTCAAGCAGTATCTCCTCCACCAGATCATTTTCGGATCGATAGATGAGAGTTGGCGGCATTCCTGCGGATGCAAGCGTCAGTCTATTATCATTGAATGTAGCGAGCGTCATTGCCATGTAGAGTCTTTTGAGATTCATACTCTTTATCCCGTGTGAAATACGTTCAAGTGTGGCAAGGTTTCCTGCTCCTGGCGCGGATGTTTTGAAAAGACTCTTGACGGCGGAAACCACAAGGCCTGCGTTCATACCGTGCCCTGTCGCATCTCCGATTGCGATAGTAAGTTGACCGTCGTCAGTGAGATTGAAGTCATAATAGTCTCCACATACCTCTGTTGCGGGATGCATCTCAAAAGCCACATCAAGATGCGGAAGTTCAGGTGGTGCATGGGGTAGCATTGACATCTGGAGTTCACGCGCCTCTTCCAATTCCTCTGTTTTGCGATTGTTTTCGACCTCTAAGAGTTGTCGCTCAAGCTCTTCTGTCTCAAGTTTTCGTCTGGTTCTGGAGAAGTTGCGGGCAAGATACACCGACATAGAAAAAAGCGGTATGAGGATTATTGATAACACTCCCAATTGCCAGTTAATTGCAAATTTTGTTTGTGAGAGAAAGGCCCCAAGTGTGAACGGTAGCACAAAAGGCGCGATCGAACCGATCCCAAATATCCACGCGCCATCTTTTTTCTTAAAAACGGCGACAATTATCACTCGGACCATCTCTAAAAACGTTAAGCCTGTAAATAGAAGTATGAGTAGAATCGCAAATCCCACCCCACTGGCAAACAAGCTAAAACAGATGGTGATAATCCATCCTGTGAGAAAGAACCAAAACAGTTTGGGCAGCTTCGGATAAAAGAGTGTATAGAGAAATAACATTCCCGACACAAACATTAATACATATACGCAGGCAAGTAACCGAAGTAGAAGCAGAATATGTGTGCTACTTGTTGTCCACAAGATAAATTGGAATGTGAGAAAAATAAATGCTCCGATGCTTCCTGTTGATAGTGCGAAATAGAGATTTTCCCTTGCCCGAGGATAAAAGAAAAACAACAGAAAATGCTGCAGCATCAGAAAAACGGAAACCGCTGTCCATACCATTTGTAAAGTGGTGCCATTGCGAAGCGTGTTGACACGTCCTTTAATGCTTTCATTCAACGGTGCAACTACAAGCCAAAAGCCGCAGACAGGTATTGATTGAGAAGACGCAAAGTTGGAATACCGAACTGCAATGACATGGTCGGTTTTACCGGAAAACGAGATGACCTGTGGGTCTCGTTCCCAATAAGGTTTCTCTTCTTCTTTGCGTGTACCTACTGTCCCAAATTCATAAATCAACTCGCCATCAAGATAAATTTCAGAAGCTCCTGCATGATATATCATCTGGAGTGCCAGGGGAGTATTCCAGAGCTGCTTATCAGGAACAGACACGTGTAGTCTGAACCAACCTATTCCGTCCCATCCGCTATCGGATGATTTATCTTGGGTCAGCAGTGTACCAAGTGTGAAAATGGATTCCCATTCGGTATCATCAAAAGTTGGACTTGCCCATTCTGGGTTATCACCCGGATGATACTTCCAAGGATAAACTAATAATTCTACGTCAGAATTCGCTTCGTTTAATTTCAGCACAAGTTTGTCGGGAATAGTTTCACTCTCTTGTGCTACTGTTTCGCCAATGCAACCAAACGCTACTAAAAAGAGATAGAATATTAGAACAAGCTTATGTTTCATAAAGAACAGAATGCATTTAAAATGATGCGTAATTATCACGAAGGAAGTTTATCTAACGCCTGTTGAAGGTCTGCGATAATATCTTCTTTGTCCTCTAAACCTATTGAAAACCTGACCAAACCATCTGTTATACCGGTTTTCTGTCTGACACTCTTCGGGACATGTGAATGTGTCGTTGATGCGGGATGACAAACTAATGTCCGCACGTCACCTAAACTTACTGCCAGGGTGCAGATTTGCAGTTGATTAACAAACTGTTCTCCTGCAGTACTTCCCCCTTTGAGTTCTATTGTTATCATCCCGCCATATCCGTTCATTTGACGTTTGGCGAGGTTATGTTGCGGGTGACTGACCAAACCAGGATAACGCACCCACGCAACTGCCGGATGTGTTTCAAGAAAGGAAGCGATCTCTAAGGCGTTCTCACAGTGACGTGTAAACCTTAGAGGTAATGTCGGTATTCCGAGCAAAGTTAACCACGCGTTGAACGGACTTATGACTGCCCCGAAGTTTCTTAAAGTAACTTTATGTGCACGTTCAATGAATTCTTTCCTTCCCACTATTGCGCCAGCGATAACTGCTCCGTTTCCACTCAAGTATTTCGTCATACTGTGCAGGACAACATCAATACCGAGAGAAATCGGTTGTTGACTGCAAGGTGTGGCAAACGTATTGTCAATGATCGACGTTATGCTATGCGATTTTGCTATGTCAGCACATGCTGAAAGATCAATAAGCTTCAATAATGGATTGGTAGGACTTTCAAGATAAAGCACTTTTGTGTCAGGACGAATTGCCTTTGCGACATGGTTGGTATCAGTGGCATCTACATAAGTGGTTTCAACTCCCATTCTACGCAGTTCGCTGCTCAGGAGATTATATGTTGCTGAATAAAGGTTGTCCATTGCGACGACATGTCCGCCATCAATTAGAGCGGTCAGTAGTGCCGTGCTAATTGCTCCCATGCCAGAAGCGGTGGCTAAAGCAGCTTCTCCTGCTTCAAGTACAGCGAGTTTTAGTTCTAATGCATCCTGGGTAGGATTACCCCACCGAGTGTAGACATAGCCACTCTCTTCGTCTATAAACGCTGATGCACACTCTTCTGTCGTTTGGAAGCTAAAAGTGCTGTTCTGATAAATCGGTGGCAATAAAGGAATCCCCGTTTTTCCAGAGGAATTGACCTGTGTGTCAGTTGTTTGTTCTAACACCGTTTCCCCAGCATGAATTGCCTCAGTTGATTTACCAATATATTTTTTGTTATTCCCTGTTTTGTATTTCACAGTGAAAAAACCTTTCGCTTTGATTTTAATTCCTTGACTGGGTAGCCTTCAAGTGATAGCAATTGTCGTTTTAGTTCAAGTCCACCCCCATAACCTCCTAAATTCCCATTGCTTCCTATTACCCGATGGCACGGAATGACGATTGTAATTGGATTATTTCCAGTAGCATTTCCGACAGCACGCACAGCTTTCGGTCTTCCAATCTGTTCTGCGATCCATTGGTAGCTGCGCACCTCACCGTGAGGAATTTGATGAATAGTTTCCCACACCGACTTCTGAAAGTCTGTTCCGTCCTCTATTTTAACCGAGATGTCTCTAAAATCAACAGGCTCACCGTCAAAATATCGATCCAAGATCTCTTTCGTTTTTCTTAGCAGATCTGTCCGTGGTGTGGATGGCGGTTCAAAAAACCTTGAATCGTCGTTGAAAAATATTTCTGAAATATGAGCATGCTTTTGAATAATATCTATATATCCAATATGTAGTTTATATCTGAGATTTTCTTGACCATAATAGGTCGCTACATGTTTAGATATCTGTTCTATATCGTTAGAGTTCAAATCTCTCTCACCCATATTCACAAAAGCTTTAAAAAGTCTCTTGTTCATTTTAATTTGCCTTCCTTATGTTTTTAAGGTATGCTATACTCAAATTATGGCTATTTTTGAAACATCAGAACAACTCTATTCTTATATTAGTGAACTGTTTGAAGAACTTGCTGCTTTACCTGAAGTACAAGAAGCACTTGAATCATTAAAGTTATGTGTTAGATTTAATCATACCATGCCTGATTGCGTGATGACATTAACTATTTCAGATGGCACATACACAATTTCTAACACTGGCACAATTTCTCACAATGCCAATGATCATACGACTCCCGATGTTGAACTGACTATGACGGGGGATGTAGCACACAAATTCTGGACAGGCGAGCTCAATGTTATGGGTGCTATCACGACCCGTGAGATCGGTATTTCCGGTTCTTTAGGTAAAATAATGCGGCTTTCACCGCTTATTAAAGCAGCAATTCGTCATAACAAGAAACGTGATTAACTGTCTTATGTTTTCAAGATAAACTTACAATCCTTCTAATTTGATATATCAAAGGAGAACTAAATGACATCAGAATCCCTTAAACCTTATGTGAAGCAGCTCCGTGTAGAGGGGTGGTGTGTGCTTGAGGATGTTATCCCAGCCGATGTTGTTGATATAGTCCGTGAAGAGGTCGAGACCTCTGAATCCGATTATGGTGAATTTAGCAAAGAGAACGGCAGATGGGCACGTAATGTTATTAGTTTCATGCCGAAGTTTGCTGAACATCTTGCCAATGAACGGCTTCTGGATGTTATTCGTCAACGCTTGGGACCGCAAGTACGTATTTCTCAAACAGAATATAAGATTCGTCCTCCGCATTACAAATTAGTCAGAGCATATCACTCTGATTTTCCTTACGACTTAAATCAGAAATGGCATATTACCCAACCTTTTCCCAGAGCTGTTATCGGGATTACCACACTCTGGATGCTTACCGATTTTACAACAGAAAACGGGGGCACTTGGATTGTCCCAAAATCGCATGTTGACCTCAGAAATCCGAGAGGAAAAGAGGACGGCATCGGAGACCGCAATCCAATTTCGGGTGAAATGCAAGCGGTTGGTAGTGCTGGCAGTGTGTTAATTATGGACAGTCGCATTTGGCATTCAAATGCTGAGAATCCCGCCGATACTCGCCGAACCGCAGTTGTCGTTAGATATGCCCCCTGGTGGCTAAATTTAGAACTCTTTGGTGTCAATACGGCTACAATTCCGGGTGAAATATTTGATGCGTTCCCAGATGATGTCAAACTGCTCTATGAACACCGAGCCGAAGACCGTGAACCCTCTTATTGGTTATAATGTAGTAGGCACACGTCCTGTACCATAACAAAAGGAGTTTATTTATGTCAACAACACTTGTTCATATCGGTGTCCGCACAACTAATCTTGAAAAGAGTATCCGTTTCTGGCGTGATGCGTTAGGTTTACGGATATTTTCAACGAAGGACGGATGCTACGATCTAACTGATGGCTATCACAATTTTCGCGTATTTCAGCACAACGGTCCTGACCGTCCTAAGCATGTCGGTGGCATGTTAGACTATCTCCATATCGGTGTTCGCGTCCCTGATTTACGAGCAGCTGCACAACGATGTGAAGATCTCGGTTTTGAAATTACGTGGGAAGGGTTAGATGGCACCAAACCCTACGACCCGAATTCCGATGAATTGCCTTCGGAAGCCTTCAAAGTTGAAGATCCGGATGGGATCGTCGTTGACATTACTGAACGCGACGATCAATGGCCCGGTGTTGATATTGAAAGCAAAGATTGAACTATTTCTTCCTCCTATCGGCGCGGCTGCGTACCGCGCCATTCATCCCCGCGCATACACAACAATCACTCATCACCACCTAAAAGTCCCAATCGGAAAAGATAATAAAGCAGTGTCAATAGACTTGTAATCGCTGCTGCGAGATAAGTGAGGAAAGCCGCGTTTAACACTTTACTTGCGTGACGATTCTCTTCGGGGGAAAGCATGCCTACCTCATCCATTGCGATTTTGGCACGACGACTTGCATCCCATTCAACAGGTAGCGTCACGAGAGAAAATACGACACCGACTGAGAATAGAATTACGCCTACCAATATTAATGACTGTGACATGAGCACGAATCCAGCTATAATCACAATATAGGAAAAAATGGAACTGAAATTGGTTGCTGGCACAAGCGCACTGCGTAAACTTAGCATCGCATATCCGTGGGAGTCCTGCATAGCATGTCCCGCTTCGTGGCATGCGACACCGATGGCTGACAAGGAATTGCTTGAATACACATCGTCAGACAACCGTAACACTTTTTTACGAGGATCGTAGTGGTCGCTTAACATCCCTCTTGTGCGTTCAATTTTGACATCACGGACTCCATTTCTCTCCAACATAAGTGCTGCTGCCTGTGCACCTGTCATTCTATTTCGCGAACCGATTTTAGAGTACTTTGAAAAAGTGGCTTTTGTCTTCCATGTTGCATATAAGGATAGCAGAAGCCCAGGTCCAATGAATACAAAGTACATAGGGTCAAAAAGACCAAAAATCATGATGAAAACCTCCAAGTATTATGTTTATCTCAGTTTATGTGCAAATTAGTGTATATTAGATGTATGAAATTATACCTTGTTTGCGTTGAGAATTCAACTGAATTTAAACCTGATTTACCCAAAGTTTTTTCAGCGTCAAGATTTGCATGTCTTACCATAATGTCCAGAATTATGAACAAGAGCCGTCCCAAAATCAACAAACAGACAGATAAACACACCCTATAGGAGCGACACAGATGAAGAACATGTTGAATTCAGTATTGATATCGTTTTTAGTTATATTCACATTCACACCAACCATTTTAGCCCAAGACTCCCCACAATGGCATCTACCCGATAGGGTGAAAGCACGGTACGGAAAAGGAAATGTCCACGAGATAAAGTACTCTCCCGATGGCACAATGATGGCAGTCGCCAGTGCAATCGGTATCTGGATATACGACGTTCAAACAACAGAAGCACGCCACCTACTTTCGGGACATACTCGTGCGGTGAGGAGCATCGATTTCAACGCGGATGGCACACAGATTGTCAGTGGTAGTGTGGACAAAACCGTGCGTGTCTGGAATGTGGCAATGGGTATAGAGGTAAATATGTTCACAGGACACACAGATACCGTCTCATCCGTTGCGTTCAGTCCGGATGGCAACACCATCGTAAGTGGCAGCTACGACAAGACAGTTCGGTTGTGGGATATTTCTATGGGGTATGAACTGCACAGTTTCACACAACACACAGAAGGTATCACCTCAGTCATATTCAACCACGATGGATCTCAGTTAGCAAGCGCAGGCTGGGATAATCTGATTCATCTGTTTGATGTCAACGGACGCAAACACCTTCGGACGTTCACAGGTTCGGAAAATTCCATCAGGAGTATCGCATTCAGTCCCGGTGGCACAAAGATAGCAAGCGGTGGATTGGACAAAAAGGTGCATCTCTATGATGTCGCATCCGCCAACAAACTCCACACTTTGGAAGGACATACGAGTCATATCAATTCCGTCGCCTTCACACCAAACGGATTAATGGTCGGTAGCGGCAGCCACGACAAAACAATCCGAATCTGGAATGTCAATTCCGGAACGGAACAGATGACCCTCACAGATAACCTGAATTGGGTGAATAGCATCGCATTCAGTCCCGATGGTAAAGTACTCGCAGGCGCTGATAGTGATGGCACAATTCAGGTATGGCAAGGATACACAATTTACACCGCAAGACAGACACGAACATTTACACGACATCAGCGGAATTGGGATACGTTGCTATTTAAACAGGATGGAAAGCAGATGGTGATGAATGCCGTAGATAATGTGATACGACTACGGGAGGTAGACACAAGCAACCTATTGCGGACGTACATCGGACATACAGATGACATAAGGAGTATTGACATTACCGATGATGGACGTTATCTTGTCAGCGGCAGTCGTGATGGCACAATGCGACTATGGGATGTGGAAACAGGTTCAGAACTGCACACCCTCTCAAAGTTTGTAGGCACTATAGACACCGTCGTTTTCAGCCCCGATGGCAAGTCTGTTGCAGGATTGAGCGACTTTCAGGATTCTAATATCGTGATATACGATGTTCAGACAGGGGTGGAACTCAGGGGAATTCGTGCGTTCGCGCTGCCGCCTCTCGGTCGTCCGTGGACGTTTCTACAGACAGCACATTCACATCCGGTCAATACGATTGCCTTCAGTCCCAGGGGTGATACAATCGCCAGTTGTAGCAGTGATGAGACAGTGCGGCTGTGGGATGTCCAGACAGGTAAACATCTGCGCGTGATGATAGGACATACAGCCTCTGTGTCCCAGGTTAGTTTCAGTCCGGATGGTCGGGTCCTGCTGAGTAGCAGTCGCGACAACACCATCCGTCTCTGGGATGTGGAGACCGGGGCAGAGATTCGCCAGTTCAGTGGCGGCTCAGAAGGTATTAGGAGCGTGACGTTTAGTCCTAATGGCAACACTATCGTGACGGGGGAGGATGATAGCACAATCCGTTTTTGGAATTACCATAGCGGTGCGCTTTCCCACACGTTCACAGGTCATAAAGGTTCTGTCACCAGACTTGCATTCAGTCCGGATGGACAGACATTGGCGAGTCGCAGTGCTGATGGTACGGTATTGATATGGGACGTTACAAACCTTATTCCATCAAATACACTCGTCAGTTTATCGCCAGTTAGTATGGTGTCGCCTGAGGTCGGCGAGCCACTCACCTTATTCCTAAACATCACTGGTGGACAGAACATTGCAGGCTATCAGGCAAAGGTCTATTACGATACAACCGCGCTTCGTTACGCCAACAGTGCAAACAGGGATTATCTACCAGCAAACGCCTTCTTTGCCCAACCTGTCGTAGATGTCAATAACGTGCAGCTCGCGTCCGTGGCGTATGGACAGGAGGTAGATGGGGACGGCACGTTGGCGTCGATCACCTTTGAAGTGATAGCAGTTAAAAACTCCACCGTGCGTCTCTCTCATGTGTTGTTGACGAACAGCACGGGAACAGGAGAAACACCACAAACCGCTTTCGCAGAGATCACCGAACCGCCGATCCGCCCTGAAGATGTCAACGAGGATGGCGTTGTTGATGTCTCTGACCTACTGTTCGTAGCGAAGAACTTCGGCAAACACGGCACACATGCAGCAGATGTCAATGCTGATGGTGAGGTGAACGTCATTGATTTGGCATTGGTCGCAGCAGCGATCGGTAGCGATGGTTCAGCTGCACCTGCTCTTTTAAACATCCATCCTGACGATATGCCGACCCGCACCACAGTGCAAACGTGGCTAAACCTTGCGCATCAACGCAACATATCTGATTCATCCTTCCAACGTGGCATCACCGTCTTGGAACACCTCCTTATATCGCTGACCCCGACAGAAACATCGCTGCTGTCCAACTACCCGAACCCGTTCAATCCAGAGACGTGGATACCGTACCAACTCTCTGCACCTGCGGATGTGCGTATCACGATCTATGCGTCTGATGGAACATTAGTTCGTCAGTTAGATATGGGATATCAGCCTATTGGCATATATCATCATCGGAACAGTGCCGCATATTGGGATGGCAAGAACGACACAGGTGAGACAGTAGCGAGTGGTGTATATTTTTATACGTTTCGTGCGGGCTCGTTTTCCGCTACGCGTAAAATGTTAATACGGAAGTAATTTTTATATGACATCCCTAAATTGCTGACTATTGTGTTGGATTGTTTTCATCTGTGTTCTGAAACTCTTTGCTGGCGTCTTTCTGCTCTAATTTGTTGTATGACGAGATAGTTTTGAGTATAACATAAATTCCTCAATGGTACGAAAATCTCTGCATGTTATGAAATATGTATGAAAAAATTGGTTTTTTCTGAAACAGGTAGATTCCTTAAAAGTTTATCTACCTGTTTAATCGTTGATTTCGTTTAAGGTGTTATCTCTTCAACCTTCCCCATTGGGTCTTTTTTTTTCCAGCAGGTGTAACAGACAGCACATCATCGCTAATCCAGTCTACCGTCTCGTAATTTAATGCATCATGTGTGAGTTGTGTGAGTTCGTCTGTCTCAAGATCATATTTGTAAATATGAAAATTCTGTATTGGTGTTCCAACGGGACGTATTACGTCG
>JAJEJA010000099.1 GCA_022828145.1 Candidatus Poribacteria bacterium
ATCACAGAATTACCAGTAGGAACCGATGACAAAGGGTTAGCTATCATAAAATTCAAATTAGGTAAAGCCCCTGGATATACTTTGATAGAGGCAAGTGTTAAGGGAGCAAAACCAGTTATCTTTACTGCTACCGCAACTACCCCACCTCTAACACTGGAAATAGTCTCAGGGAATGGACAGGAAGGTGCAATTAATACTACCTTGCCACACCCATTTATCGTAAAAGTGTCAGACCAAAATGGTAACGCAATACCTGACGTTCAAGTTACTTTCCGTATACTTTCTGGCGGATCGGGTCAATTTTTAAACACAATGACAGAAACCAATAGCGAAGGATTAGCAACCACAGAATTTATATTAGGTGCAGACCCTGGATATACTTTAATAGAGGCGAGTGTTAATGGTGCAAAACCAGTTATCTTTACTGCTACCGCAACTACCCCTATCACTCCCCCACCTGACACTAATACACCAAAACCTCCTGAATCTGAAGTGTTAGTCAATATTACCCCTTCTATAATCATATCTCCTGCTAAGGGGGAAAAATTTACGCTCAACGTTAACATTATAGGAGGGGAAAGTATCAATGGCTACGTGATTACTGTGAAATATGATCCTACTGCTCTCAATTTAAAACTTGAGGATGACAATGAAAACCTAACATTTAATAGTGAGTATCTTCCCGATGCATATCCATTAATCATATCCGAATCAGATGAAAGTGTTAACCCGAAAACAGTAACGCTTGCCGCTGCGTCCCCCTCGGAAAGCAGCGGTGATGGAATTCTTGCCAAACTGACATTTGAAGTCGTGGAATTAAAGAAATCGACTTTGGAGTTGGTTAATGTCACACTTTCTAACAATGGAGAATCTCTGCTCATCCCAAATTTTGATAATAATATAGGGACTGTATACGATGCAAATGTTGATGGCATGGGTGAGGTAAATGTATTAGACTTAGCAGCAGTTGGTGGGTGCTTTGGAAAAACAACTGACGCCTGCTCTGCCGCAGATGTTAACGAAGATGGCAATATAGATATCCTGGACCTCGCTGCAGTCGCACAAGCAATGGGTGTATCAGAAGATGCCTCTATAGTGCCTGAAGATGTAAATGGAGAAGACCCTCCTACAGTGCCTGAAGATCTCAACGGTGATGGCGTGGTCGATACCCTGGACCTCGTCTTAGTGGCAGCAGCATTTGGAAATACTGCATCTGCACCTTCTATATATGACATGGAACAGTTTAATGTTTCCGCAAAAGACGTGCGGACATGGCTCACACAAGCCAAAGCATTTAACCCAAATATTTCTGAAACTACCAAAACGCATCCCATATACCAGCGCGGTGTCGCAGTGCTTGAAAACCTCTTAGCAACCTTAACACAGATGAAAACAGTTCCACAGAAGACTGCACTCTTATTGAATTACCCAAACCCATTTAACCCAGAGACGTGGATACCGTACCAACTGGCAGAATCGACAGATGTCACCGTTACCATACATGCTATGAACGGTTCATTGATTCGGACCCTCTCATTAGGTCATCAATCCGCGGGTTTGTATCGTAGTAAAAGTCGTGCAGCATATTGGGATGGTAAAAACGAGTTTGGGGAACAGGTTGCAAGCGGTCTCTATTTCTATACCTTGACTGCAGGTAAATTTAGTGCTACTGGCAAAATGCTAATTCGAAAGTAGGAGAGAAGTTATAACTCTGAATACTCACAGGACGTGGATACCGTACCAACTTGCAGAAGCGACAGATGTCACCGTAACTAATGGAGATTACTGAATGGAAAAGCGAATTCTTACTTGTTATTTTATAATGTGTTTTTTCTACCTTTCATTCCCAAAAGATATTTTTGGACAACAGTCGCCTACACTGGCAGAGGAAGTGTTTGAAGAATACAAGGAAACGTTTAAAAATCCAGATATTCAGAAGTTTTTTCCACCAGTGTTGCGTGCATTCAAAAATGAAAACTATCAAAATATCCTAAATTCGGATATAATTAATCGTTTTGTAATAGTGCCTAATTCTCTCCGTTCTGTGTATCAGGACGTAGACAATAGCATTATAGAATTGCTCACTACGGATACCAAGTTCCGAGAGTTATTCCAAAATCCCGATTTTCATAATGTACTTCAAGATACTACAGCTATTGAACAACTTGCAATATTGATTGAAAATTTACAGATACCGGCGGTTCTTGTGAAATTCTCTGAAGATTCTCAATCAGGAACACCTGGATCCTTATTAGAACCATTTATCGTAGTAGTAAAGGATCAAAATGACATCCCAATTGAAGGAATTAGTGTGACTTTCAGGCTCATTAGGGGTGATGATGGTAAGTTATCAGACTCAACACCTACTGATAGCAATGGTCAAGCATCAACCACCTTCACCTTAGGTCAAACACCTGGAACAAGTTTGATAAAGGCAAGTGTTGAAGGAGTAAAACCAGTTATCTTTATTGCTACTGCAACAGTTGGGTCAGAAGAACCTACTTTATATCTTACGATTTCACCTGAAAAAAACTTTTTTGTTGTGGGTGAAGAGTTAACTGTAGAGTTAAAAATTGCTAATGCGGAGAATATCAATCCAAAAAGTACTAAAAAGGAAGATGATTACTTTTTTTACAAGGCTACATTGCAATATGATCCTGATGCTCTTATGCCTGATGCTCTTGAGTATATAGATGGTAAGCAATTTACTTCTTATACTCTTGATTATACAGTTGTTGAGGAAGAACCAAAAATAATCTTTTGCTTTCCCGGTAATTCTGACGACTCTGGTGGTGAAAATACTTCTACAAAGTCGGCAACAATTACCATCAATAATATCATCAATAAAAATGAAATTTACATTAATGATATTCCTAATGAAAGGATCCTTGCCAAACTAACCTTTAAGGTCCGCGCACCACATAAGACGACAATCCTAACGTTATCCGATGTCAGTCTCCGTAACCACTTAAATACGAAACGTGAGCTTTACGTCCGGCCAGACAAAACAGTTCAGACTCTCGGTTCAGCAGACGTTAATGGTGACCGTGTGACAAATATCTTGGACCTTACCGCAGTTGCATTTGCATTTGACACTTCAGATCCTTCCAAGGATGTTAACGGAGATGGTATTGTCAATATTTTAGACCTTGTTGCAGTAGCATTCGCGTTTGGAAACACTGGATCTGCACCTTCTATACATGACATGGAACAGTTTAATGTTTCAGCAAAAGACGTGCAAACATGGCTCACACAAGCCAAAGCATTTAACCCAAATATTTCTGAAACTACCAAAACGCATCCCATATACCAACGTGGCATTGCAGTACTGGAAAACCTCTTAGCAACCTTAACACAGATGGAAACAGTTCCACATAAGACAGCACTCTTATTGAACTATCCTAATCCATTTAACCCAGAGACGTGGATACCGTACCAACTGGCAGAAGCGACAGATGTCACCGTAACTATATATTCCATGAAAGGAACCCTAATCCGCACCCTCTCATTAGGTCATCAATCTGCGGGTTTGTATCGGAACAAGAGTCGTGCCGCGTATTGGGATGGTAAAAACGAATTTGGTGAGCAGGTTGCAAGCGGTCTCTATTTCTATACTTTAACTGCAGGTAAATTTAGTGCTACTGGCAAAATGTTAATTCGGAAATAAAAAAGGAGAAAAATTTGTGAGAACAAATTATCGTTATCTATTTCTACTAAACGTGATAATAGTGTTGTTCTGTTGTTCATCCATAATTGTGCATGCACAATTTATTGATGGAAATAGAGAAGGGCTGATTTTTGGCGGGGGCATCGGATACTCAGGTGCTGCAGTCGATAACAAAGATATTGATTCTGATCTTACACTGTCAGGATTTACAACAAATGGCAGGATTGGATATGGAGTCTCAAATGATTTAGTGATTTTTCTATCATCTTCAATTCAAAACATTTTCCCAGGTATAGGGGTCATGTATTTCCCCGACAGGACATCCCAATATTTCTTTCAGGGCACAGTTGGTTATACAAGTGCCAACCAAGACAATCTGTTTGCTATAACGGGTGGCATCGGTTACGAGTTCCGCAAATATCTCACACTGGAGTTGATACTTGGGTACAATAGGTTCACTGATACCTATACCAGTTCATTAAACATATTTACAGGTGAAACAACCACTTCCACATCTCACACGAATATCATAACTGTATCAGCTACATTTAATGTTCTTATGTACTAAATTTATTGATTTCTTTATTTTCGGTCTTAAAACAATTTCAACAGAGGAGTACCCCCTATGAACAATCAGCAAAATATCATTGTATTTTCAATCATTGTTTTCTTGTGTTTTTTTGGTATAACCTCGGTTTCCACATCAGATCAGTTTGATGTAACTTATGCATATAGTCTTTATAGTGGTAGCACAGCAGTAGACTTTAGTCCTGATGGAAAGTACATTGCAACTGGTGATACAGATGGAGATGTCGGATTTTGGGAAGTGGGGGATGATGACAGCATTGAATATGTACGCCTTGGTGACAATGTTCAAAGTGTTGCCTTCAGTTCGGACAGCAGGTATCTTGCAGCGGATGGCGATGATGGTGATGTACTGGTATCGCTCTTGGATGTTGCTACCAGAACCACTGTCAGAAGCCGTTATGTTCATAGTGATGCGGATAATATAAACGCAATTGCCTATAGTCCAGGTGGTAGGTATGTCGCAGTAGCGGTTGATCTTCCTTGGGTATTTCTTTGGGATTTAAACAGTGATGCAATGAATGGATGGGGCGATACTGATGCGTTTGAAGTTTATGATGTTGCTTTCAGCCCGGATGGAAGGTATCTTGCAATAGGAAATGATAACGGTGATCTCATTCTTTTTGAATTGAATAGCTGGTGGACAGACGATGTGAATGAAATTTATTTACAACCTGGCGGAAATGTTCAAGTGGTCGCTTTTAGTCCGGATGGCAAATATCTCGCTGCGGATGGATATGATGGGACTAACACCTATGTCAATATTTATAGGATGTCCGATATGAGTATCGCTTGGCGTGTAACGACCGATGATGTTCGTGCCATTGCATTTAGTCCTGACAGTGAATATATCGCTATGGGAGACACTGATGGGACAATTGCCTTCTACCAAATCGGAACAAATATTACTTATGTTGCAGAGACCGACGCAAGTGACGAGGTGCTTGACTTAGCATGGAGTCCCGATGGCACCTTAATCTCGGATGGGAAATATGTTTGGAATGTTACCCTACCTTCTGAACCTGATGCTAATGCAACTGAAAATAAGATATATTGGGTTGATGCTGACAGAGGAATACTTTATCGTGCTAACCTTGATGGAAGTGAAATTGAACAGATACGCACTGGATTAGGTGAGCCTTATAATATTGCGTTGGATGTTTCTAATAGTAAGGTTTATTGGATAGAATATGGGTCGGGTAAAATTCGTCGTGCTAACCTTGATGGTAGTAGCGTTGAGGACCTACGCACAGGATTGGACAGACCTGCAAGAATTCGTTTAGATGTATCTGGTGGTAAGATGTATTGGTTAGAAACGGGGTCGGATAAAATTCGTCGTGCAAACCTAAATGGCAGCGGGATTGAAGACCTTGTGAATACTGGATCTCAAATAGACGGGGACCTTGCAATAGACATAACTAACGGTAAGTTGTATTGGACTGATTGGCACGACGGTAATATCCACCGTTTTAACCTAAATGGCAGTGGTCAGGAAACCCTACTCACTGGACTGGATGGCCCCGTAGGAATTGTTTTGGATGTATCTGGTGGTAAGATGTATTGGGTAGAACAGGGGTCGGGTAAAATTCGTCGTGCAAACCTTAATGGCAGTGGGATTCAAGACCTTGTGACATCTGGACTTAATCGGACCTTTGATATTGCCCTAGATATCGCAGGGGGTAAGATGTATTGGTCTGACTTGGGAGCCGGTAAGATTCAACGTGCTAATCTTGATGGCAGGGGTGTAGAAGAAATATTAACCGGTTATCCGCGTCCTCTCGGTATTGCGTTGGATCTCTCTTTCAGCACTCAATCTCAACCCCCGCTACTTTCCGAAGATGTCAATCAAGACGGTATCGTCGATATCATAGATCTCGCTTTGGTTGCGTCTAATTTTGGACAGACAGGTGATATTACTACAGATGTCAACGATGATGGTGTTGTTGATGTTATAGATTTAGCACTCGTTGCTGCAGCGTTTGGGAATACGCCAGTCGCGCCTATAGCATTGGGACACGATTCAGAGATCGCTCTTACAAGGGAGAATATAAAAACATGGCTACAACAAGCTCAGCAGCTAAATCTCACAGACCCCGCTTTTCAACGCGGAATCGCTGTATTGGAACAACTCTTAACAGCATTAACACCAGAGAAAACAAGGCTCTTGTCCAACTATCCTAATCCATTTAACCCGGAGACATGGATACCGTATCAATTAGCAGAACCTTCGGAAATCACCATTTCCATTTACACTGCAAAGGGACAGTTAGTCCGAGAATTAGACTTAGGGCATCAGAAAGCAGGTGTATATCAGCGTAAGAACCGTGCGGCGTATTGGGATGGGAAAAACGAGTTTGGGGAGCGCGTGGCGAGTGGTCTCTATTTCTATACTTTGACTGCTGGTTCATTTAGTGCTACTGGCAAAATGTTGATCAGGAAGTAGGAGGACCTTGTAAATCCTATTGGATAGTTTATATCGTAGGTCGGGTAGAGCGAAGCGAAATCCATAAATCAACGCTGTGAATGCGCGCATGGCATTCATCGGGTGTAAACTTAAGAAAACTCAGAAGATCTGATGAATCTCTCTGAATCCTTATGGTTATACGGGTTGTCTTCTCTTCAGTCCCGTAGGGACGATATGTTTATAGAAAAATGTGTACCCCACCTCTCTTCAGTCCCGTAGGGACGAGATGTTTATATCAGGATGAGTTCCTACACATATCGTCCCTACGGGACTAAAGAGGGTTTGTATAACGTTTAACTATAAACATAGCGTCCCTACGGGACTGAAGAGGGTTTCTGCTATTTTAGAATACGTCTTTACAAATTGATTGTTTTTGACAACTTAAAAATTCAAAGGAGTAGTTATGAAAAACACATTTCTTAATGGAAAAACACTATTTATCTTATCGGTCCTTAGTATATGTTTTGGATTTACAGCAATGAGTTACGGTCAAGCAACCGTTGTTTCTGTGAATCCTGTGACAATGGAATCCCCAGCAGTCGGGGAACAATTTACAGTCAGTATTGATATAACTAACGGAAGAAATGTCTCTGGCTACCAAGTGACCATTAACTTCGATCCAACTGCACTTAAATATGTCTCAAATGCGAATGCTAACTACTTACCCGCCGGAGCCTTAACAGTTCAACCGGTAATAACCAATAACAGTGTCACAATCGCGGCACTTGCCGCTGGCGCAACTGCCCCGGACAGCGATGGTACGCTTGCTACAGTCGTTTTTGAGGTAATTGCAGAAAAAGCGTCCTCTATTGAACTGACAAGTATCAGACTTGTTGATACCAATGCTAATCAGTTGGCAGTTACTGCTGAAGATGGTATGGTTACCGTCCCCGTTATTCAGAATCCAAACTCTCTGGCAGTAGCCGATGTTGTTCTAATTATTGACAGTTCAGGGAGTATGGCTGATAATGACCCAAATGACTTACGCAAGACTGCAGCCAAGTTTTTTATTGACTTAGCTGACCCACTAATTCAAATTGCGATCGTAGATTTTAACGGATCTGCCAAAACGTATGCAGAGCTGACTTTTGCTGATAGTGCCGGAAAAAGCCAGTTAAAGAGTGCTGTTGACAGAATTGACTCTGGTGGAGGGACAGATATAGGCGAAGGACTTGCGTTAGGATACCGTCTTCTGTCTGCCTCTTCATCACCTGATGCAAGAAAGGCAGCAGTACTGCTAACCGATGGTCAAGATAGCGGTTTTAATCCGACTTCAAGTTATGTACAAAACTACGTCGCACAAGGCTGGACCGTATACACGGTCGGGTTACTGAACGACGTTGACAGGCGGTTACTTGAAGATATTGCAGAATCCACTCCAGAAGGTGAATATTTTCCTGTCTCTTTGGAAAATGTACAGACAATTTACAACAGAATATTTGCAAGCGTTACGAGGAAAACAATCTTATTGAACACTATTGGATATATCAATCAAAACCAGCAGATTACTAAAAAGTTTGTCCTTGATGGCTCGGTTGAACAGATAGTGTCATCCGCGAATTGGCAGGGAAGTACGATACAGTTAGTACTCATTGATCCCAATGGTGTAGAGATAACACCTCAGGATGCCGCTGCGAATCCCAACATTACCTATCAAGCTGCCCCGACAAATGCTATCTATACAGTTGAAAACCCAATGCCAGGGGAGTGGGGCTTGCAGGCAACTGGCACAGACATTCCACCAGGGGGTGAACAATACAACCTCATTGTAGCTGCAACATCGGATTTCGTTATCAATCTACTTAGCTTTGAACCGAGCTACGTGATAGGTGATACCCTTCGTATCGGTATTCGCGCACGGAGTAAAAACGGGCAAAACGTTGAACCGGTATTAGGCGCGACCACCACTGCAGAAATAGTCCGTCCAGATGGACGTATCGATTCGCTTGACCTGCTTGATGTTACGAGCGACGGTACCTATGTTAACGAATACACTGGAGTAGATATAGAGGGAACATACCTCATCCGTGCTACTGTACAAAACGGTTTTTCTCGTGAAATACAGGAACAGATTGTCGTGGGAGACATCACGAATGTTTTCATTGACGGAAGCACGTTAACACCCGCTGCTGGAGCGACTCTCGACCTGTCACCAAACGTTATTAGTGCAGTCATCTCAGGACCCGCAGGCGGAATTGATAGCAATTCAATTGTACTGCAGGTTGATGGTACAACTGTTACACACGGTTATGATGCGGTAAATCAACTTGTTTTATTCCGTCCTCCAAGTTTATCAGCCGGCACACATACAGTAAAACTGAGTGTCAACAATAACCTTGAGACAACATGGGAGTTTAGCGTAACTGTCCCAGAATCACGTTTTCATCTATTGTTAGACCCAGGACTCAACGTAGTGTCCTTACCCCTGATGCAGCGAGAACCTTACACCGCGAAATCCTTCAGCGAGTTGTTAGGCGCGACGGTTATCATCAGACACGACTCAGCATCGCAGGCATACATCGCTTACGTCGCTGCAGACGCTACCACTACCGATGAAGGTTTCGCAATTGAAGGTGGACGCGGGTACATTGTTAATACCCCTACAACAACAGCAATAACTTTCATTGGAACAGCCTGGTCAAATCAACCGGTTACTCTTATTAGATCCCCTAGTCTCCGGCACCCTGTAATTGCTTGGGCTTTCGTTCTCAGTAGTGATGTGCGTGGGATGGAACCCGACACATCTTATATTGTCACAGCAAAAAATCTTCGCACCGGTGCCGTGGTAACTGAAGATATTTCTATCGGTCAGAGAAGTTCCAGTGCCGTATGGGCAGATATGAATCGCAAAAGCGTTGTCCAAGCGGATGACATAGTTGAGATTACACTACATGACAAGCTTGGAAATATCGTCTCAGGTCCCTTCCAGCAAAAGGTATCAACGACAGATATCCAAAACGCTTATATGAGAATCCAGATGGCGGTAGGAAATGTGCGTCCGAAAGATACGATTTTGGCACAGAACTACCCGAATCCGTTTAATCCTGAAACATGGATTCCATATCAGTTGAGCAAACCTGCTAAAGTATCAATTCAGATATATGATAATAGCGGGCACTTGATTCGGACATTGGATGTAGGTTTAAAGTCAGCAGGTATATATATGTCACCTTCACAAGCAGCGTATTGGGATGGTAAAAATAACATAGGGGAGCGAGTAGCAAGCGGTATTTATTATTATACCCTTGAGACCGCTGAATTTACCGCCACGCGCAAGATGGTAATTCTGAAGTAACTTATCGATTCTATTTCTAAAACGTCCCGATTCACTGTTCGGGACGTTTTAGCAACCTATAGGACGGGTTACGATTTCAAACTAAAGGAGTATGCTTTGAAAAACGTTGCTCAGTTAATTCTCAGTTTTAGCATCATAATTCTTATGATGCTGGTGGCAGGCATAAGAGATACTAACCCCGATTCGGTTGACACTTCTACAATCACAGATGGAATCTTACGGAGCAGAACAGCTTTTACTGCTGTTGATCAAGAAATCGAAAGCCATTTAAAAATCAGTGAACTTTCTGAACGACACCTAAAGAAATTCCGCAGTCCAGTGTTGATGAAAATCAGGACTGCCATTCACTATCAGCTACGACAACAATATGGTAGGATTGTGAATACTGTAGATTTTGGAATTCAAACAGGAACAAGTTCATCACAGAGTCAAAGTCCTTCAATAAATCAGAACAATCGCACTCCCAAACTGCATGCTGCAGCCTCAAAAATTATCGCTGATTTTATCAACGATGGTCATATATCTGTCATCATTATGTCAGATGCTCCCATTGGCTTCGGTGAAGTGAATGTGCTTCAAGGATTACGGGGTAAGCTACGTTATAACTATGAATCTATTAACGGTGCGTGTGTTTCTGTTCCTATTAAAAACCTTTCTGCTTTGGTTATATGTCCATTCATTTTGGAAATATGGTCCGATAGTAAAGGATCTTTAGAATTAGCTGACAGTGTTCCGAAAATCGGTGCGGATAAGGTACATAATCCTCGTCCTGCTGGTCTTGGTGTGACAGGGGAAGGTGTGACTGTCGCTGTGGTTGACGGGGGAATTACAAATACGCATCCAGAAGAATTTGGAAATCGAATTGTGGATACGAGAGGTGTATTAGTTTCAAGTGGACAAGATCAGGACAAATCCATTCCGGATCATGGCACCCATGTAGCTGGCATTATTGGTGCCGCTAACAATAATAAGGGTGTAACTGGTGTTGCGCCAAGTGTCAATTTGCTTGATGCTACATATTATATTGATGGTTGGTTACGGATAGATGACAAATTGACTGGTGAAGGTAATTATGGAGATGCCATGGATGCAATTAAATGGGCTTCTAATACAAATACATTTCCACTTATTCCAGATATACTAATAAATGCAAATCAGAAAGCTGATGTTATTAATATGAGTCTGGGATGGGATCCCTGGGAGTACGGTCGAAATGGTGATGACACTATGAGTAAAACGATCGATGAAGTCGTAAGCGATGGGATAGTCTTTGTTAAGTCTGCCGGCAACTCAGCGAAAAAACGGGATAGCGGCAATGTCTCACCTACTCAACTCAATTCAGAAAAGACTACATTTAGAATTCTTATATCCGGTAAAGTTGTAGTTACACTATCTTGGGATACAGAAGCAAATGATTTAGACCTGGTAATTCTGGACTCGTCTGGAAGTGAAATAATATACGAGTCGAGAACTAATACGGACCCTCAGGATCCAAAGTCCTCAACTGGAATAAAAACACAATACGGTACACTTTATGAGCAGGTAACATTTGATGTGATAAGTCAGGATATGTACATACTCCAAGTTCAGGGGTACGACCTTCAAACCCCTCAAGCTTATGAAGTGTGGGTGAGTAGAATCGGTGAGTTTGACTCACCTGATTCCAACGGAACGGTAACCGTCCCTGGATATAGTAAGAAAGCAATTACGGTTGGAGCTGTAGACAGTAGGAACGCTAAAGACAGTAGTATCTTTCTCGCTGATTTCTCAAGTCATGGATCTTCCAAAACGGGTTTGATAAAACCAGATATTGTTGCACCGGGCGTATCTATTAAATCGACAATAACAGGAAATATGTATACTCGCTACCCCGGTACGAGTGTGGCTGCCCCGCATGTCACTGGTGTTGCAGCGTTGATTCTTGATGCAGTAGGGAAAGATAACCGTGGTGAATGGAATTTTAGTCCAGATGATGTTAAATTAGCAATCATTCGTGGGGCAGAAGGTTTAAACGGGAGGAGTTACAAAAACCCCGACAATGTGTACGGTGCTGGACTCGTGAAAGCAGATACCATTATATTTGGCGGTACAGTTTCACCAAATAAGAAATTACGCTTTCAAGTGGCACCCGATCTTCAGGATGTAAAAGCTGCAATCTCGTGGCAAAACACATCGGACAATTTAGACCTTGTCCTTTCATCCGCCGATGGAACACCGCTTTTGGAATCGAAACAAACTGCAACAAATTACGAAAAAATTGAAGGTGTTCCGAGCACCTCACATAGCAGCCCTTACTATTTTGATGTGATTAATAGATCCAATGATTCCGTCGACTTTACCGGTGCTTCAACGCATCCGATCATACAGCTGACTGAAGAAGTACCTTATACAACTCCGATCATACAGCTGACTGAAGAAATATCTCATACAACTCTTGTCACACAAGCACATACTATTTTAACCTTATCTTTTAATCCTAACCAAGGTAGCAATACGATCGCAGTTGGGAGTGCGGACAACCTTGTGCAATTGTGGAATACTGACACAGCGGCGCATCAGCGGACACTGCAAGGACACACAAATTATGTCCTCAGCGTAGCTTTCAGTCCCGATGGAAAAATACTGGCAAGTGGGGATGCAAATGGTACTGTGAGGATTTGGAACGCACATACAGGAAACCTAAATTACACTTTACGGAGACATACGAAATCTGTCCTCAGTATTGCTTTTAGTCCCGATGGACAAACACTCGCAAGTGGAAGCCTTGACGGAACAATTCGGTTGTGGGACCCGGCTACAGGTCAATCTAAGAGTGTTCTTACGGGGAACTTAGCACCTGTTCTCACTGTTGCTTTTAGTCCCGATAGAAATACGTTTGCGAGTGGAAACTCGGACGGCACAATTCATCTATGGAACGTAAACCAAGAGAATATCCTACATACTTTCCGTGGGCACAAGGACTTTGTCCTTAGTGTAGCTTTCAACCATGATGGAAGCGCACTTGCAAGTGGAAGTGCCGACAGCACAGTGCAAGTATGGAATACACTCACAAGAAACCTTGAACACACGCTCACAGAGCATACGGATTGGGTAAATAGCGTGGCATTCAGTCCCAGCCCTGGTAGTTGGACACTTGCGAGTGGAAGTAGCGATGGCACCGTACGCTTATGGGACCAAAACACTGGAACCCAGCACTCCCTTACTGAACATAAGAATAGTGTAGAAAGCATTTCTTTCAGTGCAGATGGAAATACACTTGCAAGTGGAAGTGCCGATGGAACAATACTGCTATGGGATCTCACGCAATCACCCTCGGGGCAGCCCACCCTTGGCATAGTCAAGGAAGATGTTAACGGAGATGGTGTCGTAAATATCTTAGATTTGGCAATAGTTTCCTCGCTTTTCGGAACAACAGGAGATAATGATGCAGACGTCAACGAGGATGGTGTGGTAGATATTATAGATCTTGTTTTGGTCGCAAACGCTTTTGGGGATGTTGCAGGTGCACCCGCTATGCGACACCTTGCTTTTGAGTACCTAACCCTGCAACAGGTTTCAAAGTGGTTACAGGAAGCTAAGGCATTGAGAAAGGCAACACCCGAATTTCAGAGAGGAATTCTGGTGTTGGAACGTATCCTGGCAATGTTTGCACCGCAAGAGACTGCCTTATTGCCGAATTATCCAAACCCGTTTAATCCTGAGACGTGGATACCTTATCAATTAGCATCCCCTGCAGATGTGAGCATATCCATTTATGCCGCCGATGGGAAATTGGTGCGGATATTGGATTTAGGGAATCAGGTAGTCGGTATCTACAAATCTCGGAACCGTGCAGCGTGCTGGGATGGTAAAAATGCGTTGGGTGAACCCGTGGCGAGTGGTGTGTATTTCTACACACTCACCGCCGGCGAGTTTACAGCAACGCGTAAAATGTTGATAACGAAGTAATTGTCTGAACCAGGATTTACAGGTTCAGGCAAGTGCCAGGATATGATACTTTAGTGACAAAAACTTTACACACCCATATTTCAATATTTCAATATTTCAATTTTAACTTGACAAATATATGTATCTATGATATAATAGACAACTTGCCACCGACGATGATGTAACTGACCCAAAACCCCCTTCCGCACCCATCTATGTAACTGGCTTCTCCTCCGCGATTCAGACATATAAAGTGAAAATTGTGGGATTTGCTATGCTCTTAATAGTAGTAGGCACTCTCCGAGTGCTGTCTCATCTGATAAGGGGAGAAAATAATTACACACCCCAATGAAAGGGAGAATGGCACAATCTGGATGCATGTGCTACAGTGTGTTTTGGCGTGCATGATTAAGACTTAGACAAAAACTCTATATACCTTTCTATCATACAAAATCTTATAGTAGGAGAACCGAGAGTGCAAAACTTTAACCGGATAACCTTTGATCCAAATGTAATGGGTGGAAAAGCCTGCATCCGTGGTATGCGGGTTACCGTCGGAACCGTTGTTGGATTGGTTGCATCAGGGTATTCCAATACTGATATACTAAAAGCCTATCCTTATTTGGAAGAAGAAGATATCCAGCAATCTTTGTCCTATGCAGCTTGGAAAGTTCAAGAAATTGAGGCGCCATTAAACATTTATGAAGGTAATTAAAGCCTACTGTGTCCTTCCTCCATGAACTTCTCCAATAAGCCTGTCAGACCTTCCACTATCTCAGGATGACTTTCCCACAGATCGTTTGTCTCATAAGGATCGTCATAGATTTGGTAAAGCTGCCCGGGTGATTCCGGTTTCGGTCCGCCATCACTCGGTGGCGGCCAACCACCTGAGCCTTGTGTGCCAATAATCAACTTCCACTCTCCATGTCGTATTGAAAAAACACCATTACTGGAATGATGCACGATCGCTTCTCGTAACGGTTTGTCTGTCTTCTCACCTAACAGTGCTGGCAGAATGTTACAACTATCTTGTGCTGCATCGTCCGGTACATCCACGTCAACAATCGCAGCACACGTTTCCATCAGATCAGTCAGGCAGACCAATGCATCCGATTCCGTATTCGGTTCAATGACACCGTTCCAACGTGCAATGAATGGTTCACGATGTCCACCTTCCCAGATATGTGCCTTGTATCCTCGCCAATCACCACAAGATTTGTGTCCATATAGGTTATACGGCATCGGACCCTTACCACCTTGCACACGGTCACCTGGCAGTGCACCGTTATCACTTGTGACGAAAATGAGCGTATCCTCCGTTTTTCCTACGCGGTCTAATGCATCCATCACTTCACCGACCATCCAGTCAACTAACCAGACGAGATCACCACGCGGCCCAGCATCACTCTGACCCCGAGCAAATTCCGGAACGACCTCCTCTACGCAAGGTTCATGCGGTGCTGAAGGTGTCATATAGAGAAAAAACGGATTATCAGCATCAGCTTGCGATTCTATATACGCAACAGATTTTTGGGCAATGATCGGATCAGCATTCTTGTGATGCCAACTGGGGGCTGACATCCCTGGACGACCCGTAAAATCCGGTCTCTCACGATATTCACTCGGTATTTCAACGAATGTATCATCTTCAATGAACCCATAAGGAGGCTGACACGTTGGACATCCGGACGTGCCATAGAAATAGTCAAATCCGATCTCTATAGGACCCCCCGTTACAGGTGCGTGGAAATCAATATTTTCTTCTAATTCACGTTTGGCATTTCCCCATGGTAGCGGTGCATCAAAATCGTAGTCGTATCCCGGTTTAGTGGAAAATCCGAGTCCTAAATGCCACTTGCCGACACATGCGGTGTCGTAACCAGCATCTTTCAGCAAACCAGCAACCGTCAGACGGTCGGTTTCAATTAATGGGGGTTCATATCCGTAGAGGACACCCCGTTTGAGACGACTACGCCAGCAATATCTACCTGTGAGGACACCATAACGTGTTGGTGTACAAACCGCGGATGGGGAATGTGCATCAGTAAACCGAATGCCTTCCTCAGCGAGTTGATCCATATTGGGGGTAGGAATTTTTGATTCGGGGTTATAACAGCCGACATCACCATAACCCATATCGTCTGCCATAATAAATACAATGTTCGGTCGTTTCTGTTTATTGTCCATATTACACCATAGAGATAACGGTTACATTCCTTCCTATTGTAATTTTGCTTTCAATTCTGCCAAGTCGTTGTCAATCGACGCTTCCTCAGCGTAGGCTGAAAATTCCCGATTTAACGCCGGATTACGAAGATCCGACTCCACAGCAGAGGCGACTTTCGCTAAGGTTGCAGCTTCAGATGCATTTTGCTCCATCTGATTCAGTATCTCAAATGCTTCGTTTTCTTGAACTTCAGATAACGTCTCTTGTAGATGTTGGTGTGCATCAATGTTTCTGTTTTGTGCGATAACAATATCGCGTTTTCTTTCTGCTTCCTCAGTTTTCCGTTGTAAGGTTTCAAGTAAAGTTGTGAGTTCCGTTACGACTCTCTTCTGCTCATCCCATTGCATCTTATACTGATTTGCCTGCTGGCGATATTCATTGCGTTGTGCAATATCCTCACGGGCCAAGTCTTCACGACCCGCTTTAATGGCGATAGTTGCGCGTTCCTCACATCTTTCCGCCTGCACCAGGGCACCTTCATAGGCATCCTGAAATTGCTTCTCTATGCCGATAGAAGCATCAACTTTCTGTTTTGCTTCAGACAAACGTTGGGAAATCTCAAAAATAGCCTTCTCTAAAACCGTTTCTGTGTCTTCAACAGTCGCTTCAACATCTATTGTGTAAGGTGTATATTGAACGACAACTGTATTCGCAAGTTTATCACCCATCCTCTGTTTATTCTTACCGAATGCAAAGAGGGTATCAAAAGGTTGGAAAATTGTAGTGAATCGACGCACGATGGAATCTCTGAAAGAACACGGTTTTCCATCCTTTAACCTAATCACCTGTAATGAAAGGAGCCTTTTTCCGATACTACGTCCCTTCATAATACCGTCCATGCCAAGTAGACCGAATACCCATAATGCGTAGGATAATATGCCGAAAAGTGGTGGGTTTTCAAAAAAAGGGTAAAAAAAGAAAAGGAACCCTTGCCCTAAAGAGAGACATAAAATGTCTACATATAGAGCAAACATGCGCGCCAATCTGGATCCTAAGGAGAATTTTTTCTTCGCAATTTCAATCCACTTCATCTATGTCAATCCTCTATCATTCAGACAACAATGAACACATTAATAATAGAGTCTTTATAATATCGAAAAGATAGATATATTCTACGGTTATAGAGATGGAACCGTGACCTCTACCTCTCGTCCACCCGCTTCAGAAGAATCAATGACGCCTTGTATGATGACGTTCGTCAGCATAATCTCATAAGGATCAATCGGTGAGGGTTTACCTTCTCTTACAGCATCAATAAACGCGCTATCTTCTTCGTGGAATACACTGACAGACTTGAAATCAGTATACGTTTCGTCATGTATCTGTCCATCCTTATCTCCATAAACCCGAACACCGTCTTGGGGGCCACGAACTTCACCTATACCAATTCGGAGACCCGCTTTTTTACCGAGAAAGATAGTTCCACCGAGAGAATCCATATTCATGCACCAACAGGTCTTGAATACTAACCGTGCACCGTTGTCAAATACGACCCATCCGACACCGAAATCTTCAACTTCAGTTTCTTTGAGTGCTTCGTTCCACGTATTGTTTAGGCTTAGATAGTTAGATGTAATACCTGAAACAGCAACAGGTGTGGGGTGTCCCATAAGATAGAGTGCTGTATCTAACGCATAAACACCGATGTCTGCGGAGGCACCCAAACCGGCAGTTGCTTTGCGGATAAAACTGCCACCAGGATTTCCGCGTCTACGATCCGCAACGGTTTCAGCGTAATAGATTTCTCCAAGTGTCCCAGCATCAACAATCTCTTTTGCTTTAATGACTTGTGGGGAATAACGTAGTTTGAGACCGATCATGAGAATTCTATCGTTTTCTACAGAGGCACGCCACATCGCCGCTGCCCCCTCTAATGTTGCTTCCATTGGCTTTTCGCAGAATACATGTTTACCTGCGTTTAATGCCGCAACAGTAGGTGCAGCATGCACACCTGTCGGTGTACAGACATAGACCGCCTCAATTTCGTCCATTTTTAGCATTTCATTGTAATCGGTAAATGTCTTTTTGATGCCCCATTTTTCTTCTGCGCGTTCCAAATTCGCAGGAACAAGGTCGGCAGCAGCAATAATCTCACAACCCTTAATCTTTTCAAGCGTTCCACAATGCGCTTGAGAAATACCACCAGCACCAATTAAACCTAATTTGACAGTTTTCATCAATATCTCCTCGTCACAGATTAGTCCTCATAATTCTATCTTATTTTTATCTTCAAAGTCAAGGACTTTTCTGACTTAAAAAGAGAATTGAGATGCAACTATCAACAAATTAATTCGTATTTATATGTGGTGGAAACTGCATCGGATTATACCGTTACCCCGATTCACACGGATAATCTTAGGAATTGTTCGTAGTAGAGCAATTCATTGTCCGTCGTTCCAAACCATCATTTTAATAAATAACAAAAAATGACCCAAGCGGGAATAGTATAGGACTGTTGCAACGCCGACTATAACACAGAAAATCAGATAACAATCGTATCGGTCTGTATGCACCGAATAGCAAACAAGGAGTAAATAACAATGAGTAATCCTGTAATGTTTTTTGAGATAGCGGGTAAAGATGGAGAGTCCTTGCGAGACTTCTATACGGCACTGTTTGATGAATGGCTCATTCTCCCATTCGGTTGGAGTACATCGCACTTTCCAAATGACATATTAGTAATTGATACGACACCAGCACCTTTGACAGACGAAGGCATAAAAGGGCATATCTATCCGCTACCTGATGAAAGTGATTTTTCCAATCGCATATCTATTTTCATACAAGTAGAAGACTTGCCTGAAACACTCAATAAAATAGAAAAGCATGGCGGGAATACACTCGTGAAACCACAGGAACTACCCGATGGTATGGGGTCAATCGCCATGTTTTCCGATCCAAGCGGAAACGTCATCGGTCTGCATCAAAATTAGCAGGTTCATAAGTATTCGTAGTTAAACTTGTAGGTCGGGTAGAGCGAAGCGAAACCCGACACGTATTGTTTATGTCTATCATGTCGCCAGTTAGTATTTTATTGGTGCTTCGCTCTATCCGACCTACAATATAGTACTTGACATAGCACTGGCACAAATCGTATTCATTATAAAAGGAGTAATTATATAAATGAGCAATCCAGTCATGTGGTTTGAAATAGCAGGTAGGAATGCAGATGAGCTCTGCGAATTCTACCGAACAGTTTTTGAATGGGAAATTTCACCCGAAAACAGCGGAGTCTACCTATGTGAAACAGGTTCAGAAGAAGGTATAAAAGGACACATCTTCCCAACAACAGATGAAATGCCATACACAAACCAGATCACCTTCTATATATCCGTAAACGATTTAAATGAGGCGGTAAAAAACGTCGAAAGTCACGGCGGAAAAATACTTATACCACCGCAAGAAATTCCAGATAATATGGGATCTTTTGCAATGTTTATTGACCCAAGTGGGAATATATTGGGTCTACATCAACAATAAGTATGTCATTCCATTCATACCTTATACATACTCATAATCTTCATGGACATACTACAGTGTTGGAAACAGGGAAGTTATCTTATCTAACTTCCCTGTTTTTTATCAACCTATTTCAGCAGCGGTTTCAACCAACGTTTCGCTGAATCGACATCCATGCCTGTCCGTCTGGCATAATCAGAAACCTGATCCTCCCCAATTCTGGCGATACTAAAATACTTCGCTTCTGGATGCGAATAATACCATCCACTAACAGATGCAGCAGGGTACATCGCAAGATTCTCCGTAAGAGAGATACCTACATTATCGGTGACATCTAACAACCGGAATAACACACGCTTCTGATTATGATCAGGACATGCCGGATATCCAGGCGCGGGTCTAATACCTCGGTATTTTTCCGCAATCAGATCTTCATTGACTAAATCCTCATCACGTGCATAACCCCACAGTTCTCTACGAACATGCTGATGCATATACTCAGCAAGTGCTTCTGCTAACCTATCAGCTAATGCCTTAGACATAATACTGTTGTAGTCATCATGGTTTTTTTCAAATTCATTACAGAGTTCAGGAACACCGATACCAGCTGTTACCGCAAATGCACCGATATAATCAAGACGTGATGTTGTCTTCGGTGCTATGAAGTCCGCCAGACTTAGGTTCGGTCTTGTGAAAGGTTGTTCTGTCTGTTGACGTAAATGATGTATTCTTGCAATCACTTCTGACCTATCTTCATTTGCATATATCTCTGTATCTTCAGCTACAGTGTTGGCAGGAAAGATACCTACGACAGCTTTTGCAGAGATCCTCTTATGTTTGATGATGTCACTTAAGAGTTCCTTTGCGTCTTCAAATAGTATCTGTGCCTTATCACCCAACTCCGGATCATTCAAGATTTTCGGATATCTTCCCTTCATTTCCCATGTCGTAAAGAAAGGAGTCCAATCAATAAAGTCCACAAGTTTTTCTAACGGAACATCATCATAGACTTTGATGCCAGTTTTCTGAGGTTGTGGAGGAATATAATTATCCCAATCAAGTTTTAACTTCCGTTGTTGTGCTGCAGTCAGCGGTAACAGGTTGGTGCGTTGTTGTGTGTCACTTCGTTTTACACGGATGGCTTCATATTCTTCGCGTGTTCGGTTTATCAATACATGTTGGTTATCACTATGCATCAGGTTGCCAACAACACCTACACTCCGCGAAGCGTCTTTGACGTGGATCGTGGGTCCACTGTATTCGGGTTCAATCTGAACAGCAGTATGTACTTTTGATGTCGTTGCCCCACCTATTAGAAGCGGAATACTGAAACTTTCTCGCTGCATCTCTTTTGCGACATGCACCATTTCATCCAATGAAGGTGTAATCAGACCACTTAGGCCGATAATATCTGCGTTCTCTTTTCGCGCTGTCTCCAGTATATCTTCTGCAGAAACCATCACGCCTAAGTCAATGATGTCATAATTATTACATCCAAGCACAACACCAACGATGTTTTTTCCGATGTCATGCACATCTCCTTTCACCGTTGCCATGACGATTTTACCTCTTGATTGAATTGCACCTTCAGCTTGTTCCTTTTGAATATAGGGGATGAGGTGTGCCACGGCACGTTTCATAACCTGAGCACTTTTGATAACTTGGGGAAGAAACATCTTACCATCACCAAAGAGTTCTCCCACACGATCCATGCCAGCCATTAAGGGACCCTCTATGACCTGAATAGGACGTTCATACGCTCTCCTCGCTTCTTCGGTATCCGCTTCAACGTGTTCAATCAATCCTTCAACAAGTGCATGACGCAATCGTTCTTCCACAGATAGTTTTCGCCATGCTTTATCTACGCGTTTTCTCTTTTTTGTTCCCTGCAATGTCTCTGCTAAAGTAACCAGTCTGTCTGTTGCATCTTCTCGTCTGTTGAATAAGACATCCTCTACTGCTTCTAAGAGCGGTTTTGGGATGTCGTCGTAGACAGCGAGTTGTCCAGCATTGACGATACCCATATCCATACCAGCATTGATTGCATGGTATAGAAATGATGCATGCATCGCTTCTCGGACGACATCGTTTCCCCGAAATGAAAAAGAGACATTACTGACACCACCACTGACCAAGGCATAAGGACAGGTTTCCTTTATCTGCTTACACGCTTCTATAAATGCCATAGCATATTCGTTATGCTCACTTATGCCTGTTCCAATTGCAAAGATATTCGGATCAAAGATGATGTCTTCAGGTGGAAAGTTAACCTTTTCAGTCAATAGTCTGTACGCTCTTTGACAAATCTCAACTTTACGTTCAACTGTATCGGCTTGTCCCTCTTCGTCAAAAGCCATAACGATAACTGCAGCACCATATCTACGTATCAACCTTGCTTTTTCTAAGAAATCGTCTTCCCCCTCTTTCAGACTGATAGAATTCACGATTCCTTTACCTTGAATACATGCTAAACCTGCTTCTATAACGTCCCATTTACTTGAATCAATCATGATCGGCACGCGACTGATGTCCGGTTCTGCAGCGATCAGGTTTATGAACTTCACCATCGCAGTTTTTGCGTCTAACATCCCAGCATCCATATTAATATCAATGACTTGGGCACCGTTTTCAACCTGATCTCGGGCAACTTCCAACGCTGTCTCATAGTCATCTTTCTTGATAAGGGATGCAAATCTGCGCGAACCTGTGACATTTGTCCGTTCACCAACGTTTACAAAAAGAGATTCTGAAGTAATATTAAATGACTCTAATCCACTGAGTCTACACGTAGGTTCGTGTCGGACAGGTTCACGGGGCGGATACTCGGATACGACTTTTACGATGGTCTCAACGTGCTCAGGTTGACTACCACAACAACCGCCAACGATATTGACAAATCCACTTCGCACGAACTCAAGAATCCAATTCCCCATTTCTTTAGGTGTTTGTGTGTAATGACCAAGTTCATTTGGCAGACCGGCGTTTGGATAACAGATCACGGGAATATCCGCAAGTCGTGACAGCTCCGAGAGGAAGGGACGTATCTGTTTAGCACCGAAACCGCAGTTCAAGCCTACAGCAAGTAAGTCTGCATGACGAACTGAATTCCAGAAAGCCTCAACTGTCTGTCCTGAAAGGTTACGACCACCTCCACCACTTCTGTCCGATGACACGATGACAGATACATTAATATCTCGCTGATCTAACAGCGTTTGAATAGCGAAAAGTGCCGCTTTGCAGTTGAGTGTATCCATCACAGTTTCAACAAGCAGCAGATCAACGCCACCATCCAATAGACCCTCCGCTTGTGTTGAATAGGCAGCAACGAGATCAGCGAATGTAATGTTTCTATAACCTGGGTCATTTACATCAGGAGAAATGGAACAACTGCGGTTAGTTGGTCCCATACTGCCCGCGACGAAACGCGGTTTATCTGAGGTTGAGTACACATCTGCGACTTCACGTGCTATCTGTGCAGCCGATAGGTTCACTTGATAAGCCTCGTCCTCAAGCTGGTAATCTGCCATTGATACAGAGGTACTTGTGAAGGTATTCGTTTCAATAATATCTGCCCCTGCCTGACAATAATTCGCATGGATTTCTTTGATTATATGGGGTTGTGTTATAGACAAAAGGTCATTATAGCCTTTGAGTTCACACGTGTGATTCGCAAACGCATCTCCTCTAAAATCTTCTTCAGTCAGACGATATGTCTGTATCAGTGAACCCATAGCACCATCAAGCACCAAAATCCTTTTGGCAAGAGCATCCTTTAGTTGTGCGATTCTATCTGAGTTTGTCATTGATATGTATTTCTCTTATAGAGTGTAGATTCTGTATGTTGGTAACGTTTTCTGTTGCAATCTATAAATTATAACACTTGTTGATGGATTTGTCCATTTGATTATTGGTCACGGCGGAATGGTGCGTAAAGTTATTGTCACTTTTTTCAGAAGAGACGGCACTCGGAGAGTGCCTACTACTATTAAGAGGGTGTGTAAAGTTTTGGCACAGAAGATTCAGGAGCATATCCACCTCCTCCGCACTTTCCGCGATTCAGATAAATAAGGTTTTTTCACTAACAGATAAAAAGGATTGCTGATCCCTTGCTCCAGCGGAGCAATATGTCTATAGAAAAAGGATTGTCAACGGACTGCACTCCAGCGGAGTGCTATGTATATAAACGGATGAACCACAAGAGGTTTCACATTTTCAGAAAAATAGAATACGAGAAGATACCTCTTATCCTGAAAATCCTATAATCCTGTAAATCCTGGTTCAGACAAAGATAACACATTCCCCTAATCCATCTGATAGCACCAAATACCTCTTATCCTGTAAATCCTATAATCCTGTAAATCCTATAATCCTGTAAATCCTGGTCCAGATTATGAAATTACACTTGACAAATGCCAAGATATACGTTACAATACAACTAACATAAAGTTAATAAGGAGAAGGCAATGCAAATTCGTAAAATAGCAACTGTTTCAATGGGGACTTCAATCGCAAAATACGTAAATTATATTTGACAATATATTTCTTATAGTTTGGCAAAAAAAAATTGCATGGTCGATAAAATAGCCTATCATACCTTACACAGACTGGATTAACAGACAATTTACCAATGTTACGGACTGTACGAGATTCGTTACGAATTCGTAACTTCTTGGCAAAGGTCAAATGTCAAGTAAAATGAACGAAAACACAAAGATAAAGAGTCTTATGTTCCGCTATGAGATGGACAGATGAAGGACTCCAGTCTATCCTTGAACTGAGATGTATGCAAACAAAACTTGGCGGAAGTATTGGTATCCAGACCCAGTAGATGACTCGTCTACAGAAAAAATAGATGTCTCGTCTCTAGAGGCAAGAGCCGCATGATATTTTAGTGACAAAAACTTTACACACCCGCCACCCCAAAAGCAATTGACAAGTACAACCGTGAAGATGTATAATTACAACAAGGCAATAACCACTTCCCACTATCACTGAAAGTACAAAAAATCCAGGAATACTGTAAACACTATGAATACCAACCTATCTCAAATAGAAGGAACACTGTGGCATGCTGCAGATGAATTAAGAGCCAATTCAAATCTCAAAGGATCTGAATACTCCACACCCGTCTTAGGACTTATATTCCTTAAATATGCAGACTACAAATTCACACAAGTGCAACAAGAACTCAGCTCTGAGAAACCATCTGGTGGACGAGTACAAATTGATGAGAGAACACAATTCCAAGCCCGCGGAGCATTTTATCTGCCTGATGTAGCACGATTCAACTATCTACTGAATTTACCAGAAAGCGATAACATCGGACAAGCTATCACCACTGCCATGAAAGCTATAGAAGCGGAGAACAGACAGGTCGAAGGAGTCTTACCTAAAAACTATAATCGACTTGAAAAAAGCACGCTCATAGAACTCCTCCGCATCATGGAACAGATCTCAATGGATATTGAAGGTGATACCTTTGGAAAAGTGTATGAATACTTTCTCGGTAATTTTGCTATGAGTGAGGGACAGCGCGGGGGTGAATTCTTCACACCGACCTCTCTTGTTAAGCTAATCGTAGAAATACTTCAACCTTTCACGGACGTATCTTTGACCCAGCGTGCGGTTCCGGCGGTATGTTCGTTCAAAGCGAGGCGTTCATTCAGAACCACAAACAGAATGGAAACCGAAGTCGCATCAGCATCTACGGCGTTGAACGGGTAAGTGAAACTATCAGACTCTGCAAGATGAATCTTGCTGTGCATGGACAGGAAGGTGACATCAAGCAAGCCAATAGTTACTATGAAGACCCACATAAAGCTTTAGGTAAGTTTGATTTCGTCATGGCGAATCCACCCTTTAATGTTGACAAGGTAGACATGGAACGCATAAAAGACGATCCGCGATTCCCTTACGGCATGCCTCGCGTAGACAATGCAAACTATATCTGGATACAGTTGTTTCTGAGCTCACTGAACGATACCGGCAAAGCAGGTTTTGTGATGGCAAACTCCGCCGCAGATGCCCGCGCCTCCGAATTAGAAATTCGCAAGCAGATTATTGAATCTCGTGTTGTTGATGTGATGATAAGTATTGCCTCAAATTTCTTCTATACCGTAACATTGCCGTGTACCCTCTGGTTCTTTGACAAATCCAAACAGGATACCGACAGACACGACAAGGTCCTTTTCATTGATGCGCGCCATCTCTATCAACAAGTCAGTCGCGCGCATCGGGAGTTTACACCCCAGCAGCTGGAATTTTTGGCAAACATCGCGCGCCTTTACCGAGGCGAAACACCTGAAAATAGGCACGACAGCGCGGATCTCCTCAAAACGAAATTCCCTGATGGAGAATATGTTGATGTCCCCGGACTCTGCAAAGTCGCAACAATTGAAGAAATTGAAGCACAAGGATGGAGTTTGAACCCCGGACGGTATGTCGGTGTTGCAACACAAGAAACTGAGGATTTTGACTTTATGCAACGGTTCACAGAACTCAATGATGCGTTAGAAATCCTAAACGCAGAAGCACACCAATTGGAAGAACGTATTGCAGAGAATGTTGCAAAGATTTTAGAGAATACGGTATAATATTGTTGCGATAGAATACGGAAATGAGGTCAAAATTTGAGATGTTTTTCAAGTTTCTTTAACATTTCTGGCACTTCCAACATCATTTTATATTGTTTTGGAAGTGAATTATGATGAGATGCAACCCAAGAGAGGGCATTAGCGACATCATAAATATTTTCTGCTGGTCTTGCTCCAGGTACAGTTTCTTCTAATGAAAGACTGACCATAGATTTTTTTCTATTTTCTTCATTATTCCAATCGTTAAATCTTCTGATTTTTGCATCTTGTCCTGTTTCTATAATGCAATTTACTCTTTCAGCTTTATTGAATCCCCATTTATTGGATACTACAGTGTCAATCCAATTTTGTAGTATTTCTAAATCTGTGTGAGGATTTAGTTCTTTTTTTTCCCAATTTTCATATACTTCTTTTTCTTTCTCAATCTTTGTGATATTTTGGTCTAAGTATTCAATAAGTATATCGGGTTTTAAGAATTTGGTATGATGTTTTTTAAGTCTACTTTTTGTGTCTAAAAGCATAAAGCCATTTTCGCAAACAAGTCTATACCAAGACAAATCAAAATTTAAAGGAGTAGTTCCATCTACAGAATTTCTGATGTGTAATTGGGGTATTAATACATAGCCATCTGTTGGTAAAAATGCGGAATCTGTAAAGAATTGTATTTTTAACCACATACATTCGTCATATTCTGTTAAATACAAGTCGCATGTGGTTTTATCTATATCATATCTCAATTTTTCAAATGCTATACGAATGAAATCAAGTATCTCGGAATGTTGGATTAGAGAATAGGATTTTGATACTGTTGCAATGGGCATATCATCTTTTGAATGATTGATAATTGTATCAAAACGTTTATTTTCTACTTGACCTCTTTTAAAAGGTTCTCGTTTGAAAACGGATATATAATTTGAAATTTCTTTAAGATTTCCATTATATTCGTTGACTGGTCTGCTTCCCCATTTTAGGTTGTTTTGATGGTTTGTGTTATTTAAAGTATTCATAGTAATTTTTCTCGTCAGATTTATTAGCTTTTCTGGCCGATATTATACGGATTTTATCTTTTCTGTGTGTAAAAGTAACAACTAACAATCTGCCTCTATTAGAATATCCAGTAATTCTATATCTTTCTTCATTTTGTGAATGTGCATCATCACTTTCGATTATGTCAGAAGATGAAAAGACTGTTGTTGCTTCTTGAAAGGAAACTTTATGTGTTTTCCTGTTATTTTTAGCCTTATTGGGATCATATTCAAAATCTTTATAAGGTTCCACATATTTATCTCATTACCAGTCAAAAAAGCGGAGTTGCTTTTTCTGATTAAATATCATAATAATATTATACGACATTGTAAGGCGTAAAATCAATATAATTCTAATACTATGCAATTATAAGGCATAAAATCATGTAAAGAAGGCGTAAATTCAAGTAAAGGCATTTCACTCTTCATATAAATATATCGTTCCTACAGGACTTTTCTGGGTGTCAACTTAGGTTAAATACGTCTTGTTTAAGTTAAGCCATTGTGCTATAATGTATTGTAACATAAAAACAAATTTTGCACAAGTTTTTTGATAATTTTTATGATAACATAAGTAAGATAATCATTGACATCTTGCTGAAAACGTTTCAACATTTTGGAAAATACAGTATTATGTGAGTTGAATATAATAATTTGATTTAAGGATGCAGTATGAATACGTGCAAGAACGTAATCATCTTCAAACGAAAAGGTGGACACCGATGGGTCGTTGTGGCGTAGTGATCTACCTTTCTTGAGAAAAGAATGATTAAAGGATATATGCCCGAAGATAAAAAGCGAGATTCAATGTCACCTCCCGATGCAACACCAGAGGAAATTGGTGAATTTTGGGATAAGCATAGTCTTGCAGACTATTGGGACGAAATTCACGAAGTGGAAATTGAGGTTAATCTCAAATCAAGACAGAATCCGACTCCAAACGCGTCTGCTCAAAAGAAGGATATAAGTATGTCTGATGAAGCAAAACCTGATTTACCCGAAACAACCGAAGATGAAACAAAAATGGCTCGTGATGTTGTTCCCGAAGATACAGCGGGAAATCCGATTGAGGTCGTCACCAATTTTATATCAGGATTGGATCCTTCTACTCGGTTAGGGCGGAACGCACTAAAGGCTTTTGGTCAATTGTGTACTGCTGCAATTGACTGGCCTGTTGCGTACTTTGAAGGAAAAGCTGCCGAAATTCGCGCCCAGACAGAAGCACGCATCAAAATTGTTAATGAAAATGTCGATCAAATTACACAGCAAATGGAGGTCGATCGGGAATATGCACAGATAGCAGTAAAAAAGTTCGGCCAAAAAATACTTCGAGAACAAGTCAACCTTGATAATATCTCCGCTATTGCTGCAGATGAACTTAAGAACAGTGAATCTAGCAATCCAACCAATCCAGAAACGAGTGAACCTAATAATGAACAGTCTACTGATTCAACAAATCTGGGGCCAAATAGTGGAGAGGAAAGGACAATAGACGATGATTGGCTTAACAACTTTGAGACTCAAGCCCGACAGGTAAGCACAGAAGAAATGCAGCGTCGTTTTGGTCATGTATTAGCAAGTGAAATTGAGAAACCAGGATCGTACTCAACAAAGACTGTAAAAAACCTTAGTGAATTGAATCAAAGTGCTGCAGTCTTATTTAAAAGATTGTGTTCAATGTGTATAGGTTTTAGGGATCTCCTACCAGAACCATTTAGAACTGTGATACTACCTACTGCCTGTACTGACGGTAGAAAAGGCTGGCGGTATTCTATGGAGATTTGGCAACTCAATATATTGGTTGAATATGGACTGATTGTATCAAGGCAAGAAATTTGGTATCCTCAGTATAATTCTTCCATAGAAAAAGAGAATAGCCAGAATTGTATTCCATTTTGGTATCAAGGCAAATATTGGGGTTTACGTCGTTTGTCAGGATGGGAAGATAAAAACGCATCAATGCAGATACGAGGTATTCCGCTTTCTCAGACTGGCAGGGAATTATTAGACTTAGTTGAGCAAGAACCTATGGATTCAATCACTGAAAGTTTCTCAAAGCGTCATCCTGAAGTTCTTCAGGAATTTTTTGCAGAGCATAACTTACGAATGGCTGAAGTTCAATGGCAAAAGGAATTGTCTCCTGATGGTAAAGCCGTTTTCTATTCTGTCAAATGGCTTTAAAGGGGGACAATGCAATGGCAAAAGGAAAATGGAATTGTGTCATTCTTCGGGAAATCTGTGACTCGGTAAATTATGGTTACACTGCAAGTGCAAAGTCGGATCCGATTGGCCCCAAATTTCTCAGAATCACAGACATTGTACCGAATCACATTGATTGGCCATCTGTCCCATATTGTGTGATAAACGAGGATAAGCTAGGCAAATACCTATTAAAAAAAGATGATATTGTCATCGCTCGGACAGGTGCAACTACAGGATATGCTAAGCGGATTAGAAGTAATCAGCATGCTATTTTTGCATCTTATCTCGTCCGAATCCGTATAAATTCGAAGTACAACAGCAAATATATCGGATATGTTATTGAATCAGACGAATATAAACAATTCATACAATTAAATATCGGTGGTGCTGCCCAACCTCATGCTAATGCTCAAATTCTCACTTCGTTTCCAATACCACTTCCGCCCATCAAAACCCAACGCAAAATCGCCGCCATCCTCAGCACTTACGACAACCTCATAGAAAACAATACCCGCCGCATCAAAATCCTTGAAGACATGGCACAAATCCTCTACCAAGAATGGTTCGTCCACTACCGATTTCCCGGTCATGAGAACGTGCCGATGGTCCAATCAGAGTTGGGACCGATACCCAAGGGATGGGAAGTGAAGCTGCTTGGTGAAATGTGTGATGTCTTAATGGGGCTATCACCCAAATCTGAGTTCTACAATCAGACAGGTGAAGGGTTACCTTTTCACCAGGGCGTTACAAACTTTGGTCAACGTTTTCCGACAGATCGGGTCTATTGTACCGTTCAAAAACGCATTGCTGAGGTCGGGGATATACTCTTTAGCGTCCGCGCGCCTGTTGGACGCATTAACATTGCAAACAAAAAGATTGTAATTGGTCGTGGTCTTTCTGCAATCCGTAGCAAAAATAGTAATCAGGCGTTTATACTTCAACAATTGAAAGACAAATTTCAAGAAGAAGACACAATGGGAAGTGGCACAATTTTTAATGCAATCACGAAAACAGATCTATTGGGAATTCAACTTACAGAACCCACAAAAGAAATTCTTGTAAAGTTTGAAGAAGTTGCTAATCCAATTTCTTTAGAATTGGCAAATCTGACTATGAAAAACGTTAACCTTCGTCACACCCGCGATCTCCTCCTCCCCAAGCTCATCTCTGGTGAAATAGACGTATCCGACCTTGATATTGACAGAGACAACGTAATTTAGTTTGCCAGACCAGGGGGTGTAAAATAAAACAAAGGTCAAGTCAGTAATATCAACAACACATTTTCACCCGTTTTTATATGACATTGGACAAAAATTGACAAATTTGTAGTGAATATTGTAAAATACATTTGACATTACATCATGTATGTGATATACTTATAGTCTGTTCAGGATAGAACATTGTTCTGAAACGTGTTCATTGAAAATATATTTGACATTGTTCAAATTCTGTGGTAAAATTATATTCCTTTTCAAGAAGGATTTGACATTGTTCAAATTTAATGGTAATATATTTATCATTATCGGGGGTGTAGCTCAGTTGGGAGAGCGTCTGGTTTGCAACCAGAAGGCCAGCGGTTCGACTCCGCTCATCTCCATCGTCAAAAAAAGTAGATTAAAATCGCTTTGAGACGCTGTTCTTTGACAATTGTATATAGAGGGTAAATCGGTAGAAAAAGATATCACCATATCAAGCTACTAAGGGCTTGCGGTGGATGCCTTGGTGCCAGGAGACGATGAAGGGCGTGGCAGGCTGCGATAAGCTTCGGGGAGTTGCATAACAAACTACGATCCGGAGATTCCCGAATCGGGCAACCGAGCAGATTAATCTCTGCTACTCGTGTTTACACGAGAGAGAACCAGGAGAAGTGAAACATCTCAGTACCCTGAGGAAAAGAAAGAAACCTCGATTCCCCCAGTAGCGGCGAGCGAAAAGGGAAGAGCCCAAACCCGGTATATGTTCAAGCCTGAACGCGTTGTATATCGGGGGTTGAGGGGTCCGTCACGTGTGGGTTCAGACACACAAGAAATGAACGTGCAATTAGTTTAATGATTCTGGAAAGAACAACCAGAGCGGGTAAAAGTCCCTTGAACGAAAATTGTGACGCATCTCTGAAGGATACCCAAGTACCACGGGATAGGGCGCAAAACCTGTGGGAATCCAGGAGGACCACCTCCTAAGGCTAAATACTCCCTGGCAACCGATAGTGTACGAAGTACTGTGAAGGAAGTGGTGAAAAGTTCCCCCGCTAGGGAAGTGAAAAGTCCCTGAAACCGTAAAGCCTACAATCTGTGGTAGTGCTAAGTCACGAAAGTGACATGCATGACCGCGTGCCTTTTGCATAATGAGCCGGTGACTTACTCTGTGTAGCCAGATTAAACATCTACGATGTGGAGTCGTAGCGAAAGCGAGTCTGAATAGGGCGTTTAGTTGCATGGAGTAGACCCGAAACCAGGTGATCTACCCATAGGCAAGGTGAAGCATATGTAAAAATATGTGGAGGCCTGAACCCACCAAGGCTGAAAACTTGGGGGATGACCCGTGGGTCGGAGTGAAAGGCTAATCAAACCTGGTGATAGCTGGTTCTCCCCGAAATAGCTTTAGGGCTAGCCTCATGTGTTCGACTGTGGCGGTAGAGCTCTAATTGGACTCGCGGCCCCACCAGGTTAGCAACTCCAGTTAAACTGCAAATGCCATTGTCCCAAGCATGGGAGTCAGTCAGTGGGGGATAAGCTCCATTGACGAAAGGGAAACAGCCCAGACCACCAGCTAAGGTCCCTAAATATACGCTAAGTGGTAAAGGATGTTTTGTTGCTGAGACAGCCAGGATGTTGGCGTAGAAGTGGCAACCATTTAAAGAGTGTGTAATAACTCACTGGTTGAGCGATTTTGCACCGAAAATTTCCGGGGCTAAGCGTATTACCGAAGCTGTGGATATTTATACCCTAATACTATAGAGAATCAGTAACATGATACTCTAACGTATTAGACACGGTTAAGTATGGTAGGGGAGCGTTCTATAGTAGGACTGAAGGAGAACCGTAAGGTGCTCTGGACGAATTAGAAGTGATTATGCCGGCATGAGTAGCGATAAAACAAGTTAGAAGCTTGTTCGCCGAAAGCCTAAGGGTTCCTGGGCAAGGCAATTCCGCCCAGGGTTAGTCGGATCCTAAGTCGAGGCCGAAGGGCGTAGACGATGGGAAGCAGGCGTAATATTCCTGCACCACCATGTAAAGTATGAAACTAGGGGAGACGCAAGCACTCGGAACTACCAGCTGATGGACACGCTGGGTTAAGCCCGACAGAGTGCATCAGGTAAATCCGATGCAACACACTCTGAGAGGTGAACAGGATTCCGTAAGGATACAAACTGTTCCAACTGCTTGCCAAGAAAAGAACCTCGAGTGGACGATACACGGTGACCGTACCGTAAACCGACACAGGTAGGCAAGGAGAGAATCCTAAGGCGCTCGAGAGAACTCTCGCTAAGGAACTCGGCAAAATGACCCCGTAACTTCGGGAGAAGGGGTGCTTCGAGTAGGAAATGCGACACGCGCGCAAATCCGAAAAAAGCCGCAGTGAAATGGCCCGTGCGACTGTTTACTAAAAACACAGGTCTCTGCTAAATCGTAAGATGATGTATAGGGACTGACGCCTGCCCGGTGCCAAAACGTTAAGGTAAGGAGTCAAGGGAAACCGTAAGGTGAACCGGAAGCTCCAAACTGAAGCCCTGGTGAACGGCGGCCGTAACTATAACGGTCCTAAGGTAGCGAAATTCCTCGTCGGGTAAATTCCGACCTGCACGAATGGCGTAACGACATGGGCACTGTCTCGGCGAGAGACTCGGCGAAATTGTAATACCGGTGAAGATGCCGGTTACCCGTACCAAGACGGAAAGACCCCGTGAACCTTTACTATAACTTGATATTGGGTTTTAATGCTGCATGTGTAGGATAGGTGGGAGACCGTGAAACTGGGGCGCCAGCTTCAGCGGAGTCATCCTTGAAATACCACTCTTGTTGTATTGGAATTCTAACTCCGGTACGTGAATCCGTACCGAGAACAGTGTCAGGCGGGTAGTTTGGCTGGGATGGTCGGCTCCTAAACTGTAACGGAGCCACCCTAAGGTTCCCTCAGCGCGATTGGAAACCGCGCGTAGAGTGTAAAGGCAAAAGGGAGCTTAACTGCGAGACGGACACGTCAAGCAGATGCGAAAGCAGGGCTTAGTGATCTTACGGTGCTGTGTGGAAAGGCCGTGACTCAATGGATAAAAGGTACTCCGGGGATAACAGGCTAGTCGCATCCGAGCGCTC
>JAJEJA010000052.1 GCA_022828145.1 Candidatus Poribacteria bacterium
GTAGAAATGGATAACCGGGTCTTCAAGGTGGTTATTTGCAGAGAAAGCTGTGCGGAGCATTTCAGTTGAAACGTTTTGGAGAAGCGTTGCAATATCATCCAGAATATAGGTGACGTTCTGCTCAAGGTTTGGGGAAGCCACATGATAAAAGAGTTGGACGAGAAATGGGTTTGATCTCGGCAATGCACCGACTGCGGTGTGTCGTGTAAAATTTGTTGCATTCGGCAATGTGCAGCGTGCGGCGAATAACCCATACGTGAGGGTTTGTGCATACATATCCGCGAAATCGTCTGGGGTGAGTGTCGCGAGCAACGTCTCCTTAAACGCGGTGAACATGCCGTAGGTCTCACCCTCTTTGTCGGAGAGGGTGGTTGCAATTTGTGTTTGTAATTCGCGTGTCCGTCTTGCAAGGTATTTTGCAAGTGTCTCTGGAGAGGTGATTTGGACATGTCCAGCGTTGAGAAACAGATCCAATAAATTTTCTAAATTATCGGTATCATTCTCGATATGTGCAGATGCGCGTAGGTGTCCATCCCGCCACAGCTGAAAGTCAACATAATTAGTCAGGATAAAGTTATCAAGGTTTTCCTTAAAACGTTCATTTTGTTCTCTGGCATGTCCAGTCAGGTTGTTCAAGTCTATGCCATATTTTTCCGCTTCAATATAGCCGATGGGTAACAAGCCTTCTTTAACAATGAAATCTGGTCGTCCGATCTGGTTGATGTTTCTCGGTTCCAGTATGAGTATTATTTCGGTTTGGTCAAAATATTCGGCGGCGATATTTTGAAGAAATGTTCGGAGGTCTGGCAGCAAAGAAAGTTCGGGGGTTGCGTCTGGGTTGGATCGGGTTTGATTTATGCTTTCTATATATTGTTTGCAGTGTCTTTGAAAAGTCATATTCTATTTGACCTTTCTTTGGAACTTGGAAAACACGTTCAATCAGAACTTGGTTCATCTTGCAATTTAGCAAGTTCTGCACGAAGTTGCTCCAATTCAGATTCCGCTTCCTGTCTACGTTTTGTTTCTGCAGCTGCCTTCGCTTCCGCTTCCACACGGAGTTCTTTTTCTTCCAAATAAAGTTGTTCTGCCTCCACAGAAGTCGTAATCGGTGTACCATCAGGAAGATACGGACGCAATAACCTTACATGCGTTGTGTGATCGTCTTCCCACCGAAACAACAGATTCAATGCTGCGCTCAACAAACTACCTTCTGCATCCGGCACTATATCAACGATATTCCCTGATGAACTCCGCCGCCACCCGCGAAACTCTGCAGGTTTATCCATCTCAGGTTGATGGATAAAGTATTCTTGAACACCAATATCATTCAGATATATCTCAACTTTTCTATCTCGATCATAAGGTGCAGTTGATTCAGAGAGAAACTCAAAAACAGCAACAGGAGCAGCTCCCTCTGACCAGGTATAGAAACTGCGCCGTAATGGATACTTTTCAACACCAAGTACAACAAAAATATCAGGCGCGACACATTTACTGATGTCTCCTTCCCTATAATAGAGAAAACAATCAACAGCAATGTGAACCAGCTCATTGATCGCGAAGTAGCGTTTGAGTTGGTCTGCAAAGGTAACAATCTGCTCACCGTGAAATTCGGTTGCTGCCATCGGTTCGTCATCCTCGTAGGGATACCCCTCAATGTAAATAGTCGGTTTACCAATCGCCTTTGGAAAAACAGGCATATACTTTTTCTGTTTGAATGCAAACTCTTTTAAGGTATCCATGATAGTCTCCTATAACGTTAGTCTGATTAATCACAAGAAACATGATCACCCATCACCCTTCACAGCACGATTCGGCAAACTAAAACCGATGCCACGCTTGGATGACTCAATAAAATCACAAAGATAATCAACGTCTGCATTACCTTGTATCTCTTCTCTGACTTGCAACACAGCATGCCTTAAGGGAATTCCAGAACGGAACAGAATACGATAGGCTTTCTTCAGGAGGGAAAAAGTTTCAGGGGATAATCTTGACAATGGATTAATGCGAGATGTACGTATGCCGATACGATTCAGATCCCTAACCCGCGCTGGATGACCCGCGGAAAGCATGAACGGCGGAATGTCTTGTGCAATCTTTGAACAACCACCCGCCATCGCCATCTTACCAACACGCACAAATTGGTGTAACGCAGCATAAGCACCAAGCCTTACGTCATCCTCAATTATTACATGACCAGCAAGTGTCGCAAAATTTGCCATAATTATTCTACTGCCAAGGACACAATCATGAGCAATATTCACCCAATTCATCAAAAGGTTGTTATTACCTATGATTGTTTCCCCATCGTCAAAAGTTGAGCGGGAGATTGAGACATACTCACGTAATATATTTCCGTTTCCAATACGGACAAAACTCCGTCCACCGGTATATTTTAGGTCTTTCGAAGGGTTGCCAATTGAAGCACCGAAAAAGATCTGACAATCTTCACCTATTATTGTCCACTTATCAATCTGAACATGCGGACCGATAACAGTATTCGCACCAATCTGAACGTGATCCTCAACAAGTGAATAGGGACCGATACTGACATCTTCTGCGATGTCGGCTTTAGGTGAAATTATTGCGGTTGGATGAATATTTGTCTCTGACACAGGTGTTGCCTCAACTTTCTGATGGTATCAATAAAATTAATAACTTTATATATAGTGAATTCTACAATTTACTTTACATCTGAGTTGTAGGAGGCCAACTATATAAAACTGGCCGATTCCCGGCTATTAGGGGTTGCGTCGCGATTCGGAGATCGCTCCTACAGAATTTGTCCATCCAGATGGAACAGTATACACATATCAAAGTCGCGATTCGGAGATCGCTCCTACAGAATATATGTAAACTTATTTACATAACTTACTATATAATGACATTATTGTGATGACTCGGTTTATGTATCGGCGAGGGCAATAGACAATTCAGCCTCTGTCGCAAGAGCATCATCTACATAAGCCTCACCTTTAATTCGTGCTAAATTCCGTCTTCTTTGTATAATCTCTATCTCTAATCGGAGTTGGTCTCCCGGAATAACTGTCCTGCGAAACGTCGCTTTGCTAATAGAACGGAAATACCCAAGTTGTTCATCCTCACCGATTTCTTGTAATAACAACCATGCCCCTAATTGCGCAAGTGCCTCAACTTGCAGCACACCCGGCATCACAGGTTGAGCAGGAAAATGTCCTTCAAAGATCGGTTCGTTGTATGTCAGGTTCTTAATGCCAACCGCTCGTTCACCATTCTGATAATCAATAACTCTATCAATCAAGCACATCGGATGACGATGGGGAAGAACCCGATAAATATCCTTCGCCTCAACAGGATCCTTCGTCTCAACACCTCCTACCCCACGGAAATCAAGAAATCCATTCTCTGCCAGGGCACGAACAAACTGAGCGTGGAATGTATGTCCACTCCGCATTGATATGACCCTTGCTTTCGGCAAGTAACCAGAAAGATAAAGATCACCGATGAGATCAAGCGTCTTGTGCCGCACAAACTCATCCTTAAATCGCAATTCAGAACTCGTCTCCCCACCATCCTTAACAACCAGAACATTCTCATAACTTGCCCCCTTACCTATCCCAAGAGACTGAAGTAATTCTATTTCAGATTCAAAACAGAAACTACGAGCGGGTGCAATCTCACGCATATAGATTTCTTCTGATATGTCCCAAGTGGCGAATTGGGGTGATGTTTGCGGGTGATCATAGGCGAATGTAACTTCAAAAGTATCGGAAGGCAGGAAAACAAGCTGCTTGTTATCATCTGAAACAGCAAAGGGTTCTGTCACTTGAACATATCTGCGCGGAACTTCTTGCTCCGAAAAACCGACTTTCTGAATCTCAGTGACATAAGGGAGAGCACTCCCATCAAGACTCGGAGGTTCCTGGGCATTTATCTCTATCCTGGCATTGTCGATCCTAAGTCCTGCAAATGCTGATAACAGATGTTCAATACTGCTAATTGTCGTCCCGCCAGACTGTAAACTTGTACATCGTGGCAATATCTCTGCACAGTTATCCGGACAAACTTTAACCTCCGGACTTCCGGGTTCATCAACCCGTTCAAAGACGATACCTGTATCAGCAGGAGCAGGCTTTATCGTCATCTCAACCGCTTCTCCAAGCATCAACCCTATACCAGTCATCTTAATATCAGACTTCAGTGTTCGTTGAAATTCGTCATTTCCCATATAGTGGTTTGACTCCGTTTACGTATATATGTTTATTTTGTCAATTTTACATCCCATAAGCCATGCTCCTATCTCGTATGCGTCAAGGCTCTCTTACGTTTAATTACACGTCTCATTCTATTATGTTCAACAAGCGTCTTAGAAAAATGGTGTTTCCCTTCTTCTGTCGCAACAAAATAATAGAATTCAGTCTCTTCCGGTCTTAAGGCACCTAAAATAGAAGCCATTCCCGGATTACCAATCGGCCCAGGTGGTAACCCTCTATTGAGATATGTATTATAAGGTGACACATAAGCTAAGTCTGCTTTTGTCAGTAACCTTTTCGGATCTCCCAATGCATAGAGAACTGTCGGGTCTGCTTGCAGTCGCCAGTTATCCTTAAGTCTATTATGGAACACACCTGATATAATCGGTATCTCTTCTTTTGATGCTGCTTCCCTTTCAATAATTGATGCCAAAGTAATTATCTCATGCCGCGTAAGACCTAATGTTTCTGCTTCTTTAGCTAATGTCTCGTCCCATCGCTTCTCAGATTCTGACAACATCATCCGGACCACTGTTTTTGCAGTACTCCCCTCAGCAAACTTGTAAGTACTTGGAAAAAGATAACCTTCTACTGAAACCCCTTCGGGGATATATTTCTGCAATAACTCCGGTGATTGCATAGCCTCAATAAATGATTTTGCGGTGCCTAATTCAGATGCTTCCCATAGTTCAGAGATCGCTTTAGCAGTTTTACCTTCTGGTACCGTGAAAGTCTGATACGTAATTTGTCCCTTCTTAATTTCATCAAGTATCTGGTTTAGAGACATATCACGACTGAGTTGATAATTACCTGCGCGAAGTTTAGTGCCGATACCACGGTACCGAACGATAAGTCTAAAAATCAGAGAACTCCGGATTAAATTATTGGTAGCAAGATGGTTTGCTATTGTTGTTGTATTACTCCCAGGAGCAATCGTAATAGCTACCAACTCCTCAGAAGATGTGGTTGGAGACATATAGTACCCAAATACCAGAACCGTACTCAAGCATAAAACACCAATACATCCAAACACGTATAAACAGTACCTTCTAAATCGTGTTCGTGTCAAAACGTTTGCTATATCACGAACATACATGGGATGCCTCCCAAAAAACGCTGCTTGAGCAACCACTATGAACCACAATAAAACTTATTTACGTTTATCCTTTCGTCATTAGCTACTATCAGATTCACTATTTAAATACTCATTCAATATTATCACTGCTGCAACCTGGTCTATTATCTTCTTTCTATCTTTAGGGTCAACTTCTGACTGTTCCAATATGCTTTCTGCTTCTGCTGTCGTAAATTTTTCATCTCGAAATTCAACTGGTATATCAAGTGCTTTAGCTAATCTATTTCCAAACTTTTGTACCTGTTCTGCTTGAGTTCCGATTGATCCGTCAAGTGAAAGCGGCAAACCAACAATGATGCGTTCAACATTATGTATTGATACGAGATCTCCTATCGCTGTAATGTCACGTTGTCTATTCGTACGGGTTAGTGTACACAGCGGATGGGCTCCACTTCCAAGCACATCGCTGACTGCTACACCGATCCTAACATCACCCACATCCAATCCAAGTAAGACAGACATAGTTACTCCTATTTAGTGATACCCCAATCTTATGCTTTCAAACTCACACACCTTAGAATCTTACATGAAAAATGCAATATCGCCAAGACAAATATCCTATGACATGAAACATTACAGTTGATAAATTATACATGTTCTGATATAATTTTTCCACAAAAAAGTAGTCTGAACCGATAAGATGTTTTCCTATCTTTTTAATGACAAACTGTCTCAAAGTTAATGTAGGATATATATAAAATTAACTATGTTTAATTCCAAAAAGGGTTAAAATAACGTGAGTTTGATAAATGTAGAGCAAACTTTCCAGTTTGCGAAGATGTGCCACAAACTGAAAGTTTGTGCTACAATGCACGCCTCTCGGATACGAAATGGTGTGAGTGAACGCAACCGAAATGACTAATCAAACTCACATTAAAATATAAAAAAACTTGTGAGGTATTGGAAATGAAAAAACTAAAGCACCTATCTGAGCAGATAAAAGAGAATATAGACAAACGCATCGAATCAGAGACTCAAAAAGAGTCAACACTTGAAATGACGATTCTTGATATGAAAAATCGGATTAACATCGCAAAAGGCATAATCGGTAATGCAATAGCAGAAATAAAAAAAATGAAACATGCATATAATGATGCTATAAAAACTCAGGAGAATTGGCAAAAAATTGTAGACTCAGCTATCACTAATGCCGATAGCAAAAAAGCAGACGAAGCCAGACAGAAACTCCACCAACACAAGGAACGCGTGAATGAACTGGAAAAACAGATACGCCTCCAGGAAAAGGTTGTGTCTGAACTTAAATCAGTACTAATCTCATATCATCTTCAATTCAAAGCAGCATCTGAACGAGCGGAATCATTGACACAACAACAGTATCAAGCCAGATTACAGGCAGAATTCTATCAACTATTTGCAGAATCTGATAATTCAGATGACTCTCACGCATTTAAACAGGCAGAAATGCGCTTGAAAAACACCGAAGCTGAAGCTAAACTGTGGAAAGAACGAAATCATAACACAACTGAAAAAGCAGAAACAAATGAAAAAGATTTCAACGTGGACGAAGCACTCGCAGCACTAAAAAACGAAATCCTTGGTAGTAACAAAAATGATTGAAACCTCTAATCTGACAAAATACTTTGGAAAACTTTGTGCTGTAGATTCACTCGTCTTAAGTGTAAAAGCAGGTGAAATATTCGGGTTTTTGGGACCAAACGGAGCAGGAAAAACGACTACAATCAATATGTTAACAGGACTGTTAAGTCCAACTTCAGGTTCAGCTAAACTTGGCGGATTTGATATAAAAACACAGAGCTTAGAAGCAAAAGCAATACTCGGACTAATGCCTGATACACCACAACTCTATGAAGCACTGACCGGAAGACAATTCGTTAGGATGATAGCAGACCTGTATGAAGTTCCACCGCAACAAACAGAAGACGAGATGAATATACTTCTAAAACAACTTGAACTCGTTGATGCTGCCGATGATCAGATTAAAGGCTATTCCTACGGCATGCAAAAGAAAATACTACTTATTTCATTACTTATCCATCATCCCAAGATACTCTTCCTCGACGAACCCACCAGCGGATTAGACCCGCGGAGCGCAAGAACCGTACGAGAAATATTGCGTCAACGTTGCGATGAAGGTTGCACAGTTTTTATGACAACACATATTCTTGAAATTGCAGAACGCATCTGTGACAGAGTCGGCATAATTAGCAAAGGTAAGCTCATCGCAGTCGGCACACTATCTGAATTACAACAGAAGAAACGAGAGCAAACGACACTGATCCATGATGAATCTCCCGAACACACACAATCGTTAGAAGACATTTTTCTTGATCTAACAGCAGATTTGTAACGCCATTTCTAAATAATGATGTCTCTCTTTTAATGCAGAATACCAAACGCGTATTCTGCCACAAACTTTTAGTTTGTGCCGAATAAACACCGTATGCTAAACATCATCAAGATACTCATCAAAGCAGATTGCATTGCATGGTTGAATAGTTACAAATTTAACAAAGAAACTTGGCGCAAAAGTATCCTAAGAGGGATAGGATACCTTATTTTCATCGTTGCATTGTCCGTGTTAGGTCTCACCCTTTTCTCACACCTGCAAATAAATGAGGCATCAGCACACCTTGTCTTGAACGTGATTAACGGGTTTATGGTGTTTGCAATTATAATAGTCACGAAAGAATTGATGGAAAGTTCTTTAAAAACACTGTATGAGGATCCAGATACACTAATATTACACGCTGCACCTATACAGTCAATGGCAATCTTCGGATACAAATTCACACAAATTTCAGCTGCCCGTTTAATGACAATGCTCTGTTTTATGGGACCCCCGTGGATTGCTTACGGTACTGTCTTCAAATTGCCATGGCATTTTTACCTTGTGCTATTCCCTGTCTCAATCTGTCTGCTGATGATTATCGCGAGTTATGTGTCTATCAGTATGATGGTTATAACCCGCTTCTTTCTGTCTCACGGACTCCTGACAATCATAAAAATAATCGCAACAACCATTGGGGTGTCGGTCGGTTTTCTGCTGTCTTTTACACTCGTCGCGGGCACAGATGCATTCCCTATAAAACGGATACTGCTTGAATTCGCATCTACACAAAATGAAGGTAATCCAACTAATTGGCTTCCGCATCAATGGATCGGAGAATTACTATTAAGCTGGACAACAGATTCTACACTATGGGCAAAGTTAAAATGGATACTTTATCTAATCGCTCTAAGTGTGTTCTCAATAGGTCTAACACTCGTCATTTCTAACGCAATCTACCAACGCGGATGGGAAAACACAAGACAATTAAAAACGAAACGTAATCAAGTCCGAACAGGTGGAAACGTCAAACCCTCAAAACTAAACGGATTAGTCGTCTCATTCGGACGGGGAAAAGTCCAATCCCTAATGCTAAAAGATCTATTAATCTTTATTAAACATAGTGGACGTGTTATAGTAATTGTAATGCTCACAATTTTTTTAGTCGTCCATATCGGTTTTTTATTGTATGGGGGATTTGGGGATGACAATGCAGCTGAAATACTCATAATTCAGGTAATACTTTACAGCCTACTGATAACATTCGGCATCAGCTGCAATGGACTACGTGATGAAGCAAAAACATGGTGGATGCTAAAGTCAGCACCTGTTACTCCCAGATTAATATTCACGAGTAAATTTATGACCACTTTTTTATGTGCATTAATATATGCTGAATTCTGGTTAGTCATCTCTGTTTTCCTGCTACAGATACCGACAAATAATTGGGTGTTGATATTACTCACACCGTTTATAACGCTACCAGTCGGTTGTGCAGTAAATACAATGATTGGGACACTACCTTGGATGGCGGAACTCACAAATCAACCAAACCCTTTTTTACGTGTATTAACCTTTACCCTAACATTTTTTCTCAACATTGTATTCGTTATTGTACCAACGATAGTATTGTACACATTAGGTCTAATTGTGTATATACCGACGATTGTCTTCCTCACAATCGTTTTCTTTATATGCTATAGATGGGGCGTTAAAAACCTTCGTAAACTATTAGCTGCGCAAGTGTGAGGGAGCCTTATAGTAAATTATGTAAATAAGTTTACATATATTCTGTAGGATCGATCTCCGAATCGCGACGCAACCCCTAATAGTCGGGAATCGGCCAGTTTTATATAGTTGGCCTCCTACAACTCAGATGTAAAGTTAATTGTAGAATCCACTATAAAGGAAAAACCCATGTTAATTTCTTATGAAGGAATAGAACCGAAAATACACAACACAGTATTCGTTGCACCCGGAGCAATGATAATCGGAGATGTAACGATTGGGGCAGAATCAAGCGTCTGGTTCAATACTGTGTTACGTGGTGACTTGGAACCCATCCGAATTGGGTGTCGTACAAACATTCAGGACGGCACAGTAATACACATGGACAAAGACATGCCTTGCCTAATTGGAGACGATGTTACTGTTGGACATGGCGCAATTCTTCACAGTTGTGCTATAGACAACGAAGCGTTAATCGGAATGGGGGCAATCCTACTGACAGGATCTAAAATCGGTGAACGGGCAATAATTGCTGCAGGAACGCTTGTGCTTGAAGGGCAAGAAATACCGGCCGGAACTATTGCAATGGGTGTTCCAGCAAAAGTTCGAAGAGAAATTACAGAAGAAGAACGCATACGCGTTCAACAAGGGAAAGACGATTATGTACAACGGGGTAAACTCATGAAAGAAAGCATAAAAACATAAATACAAAAGTTCTACACAACGCGTCTCATAGATACCACAAGCCTCTTATCCTGAAAATCCCGGTTCAGATTGACAACAAAAACAATATGGTATAAAATAGAGTTGGATGAAATTCTAAAAGACAAAAGCAGTAAGTACCCGCATTGAAATACGGGCAGCTGCGAATACAGAATCATGTCATATACAATAAGGAGTAGATATGCCAAAACACACATGTTTGATGATTGGTGGCAGCGGTATGGCTGGCGGTTGGATACACAACTTCAGAAGCAATTTCAGCGACCGTGTTGAGATAATCGGATTAGCTGATGTAAAAACAGAAGTACTTAAAAACCAAGGTGAAGCGTTGGGTTTGAGTTCCTCGCAGCTCTTCACAGATTTCAACGAAGCCTGCGCATCTGTCAAAGCGGATTTCTGTGGTGTCGCAACACCCCCAAAATTCCATAGTCCCGCTGCTGTCGCTGCAATGGAAAACGGCATGCCTGTCATCTGCGAAAAACCTATCGCAGATACATTAGACGCAGCAAAAGCGATGGTTCACACATCACAGAAAACAGGATTACCCTGTGCAATCATACAGAACTATCGCTACGCAAACAATAAACAGGAAATAGTCCGTATCCGAGATGAAGGTCGGTTAGGAAGATTGCAACATATTGTCGGAAGATATGCATGCGATTACCGTCGTTATCTGTCGTGGGGTGTTGACTGGCGACATAATATGGACTTTAGCCTCCTCTTTGAAGCATCGGTACACCATCTCGACATGCTACGATTTCTCTCCGGCGGTGACTGTGAAACTTTGGTCGGATTCGGTTGGAATCCTGAATGGTCAAGTTTCAAACATTTCTCAAGTGGATACTATCTCATGCGGATGGATAACGGTGTGCATACTTCTTATGAAGGAAACAGCTCCGCAGCAGGAATTGTCAATTGCTGGAATGGTGAACACTATCGCGCCGAATTTGAGGAAGGTGCTGTTGAAATTGGAGGCGGGAACCAGATCACAATCCATCGGGTCGGACGTGAAACAGAGGTATATGAAGCTCCCCCTATCAGTCATTACGCACACACATATCTATTTGATGAATTTTTAAATTGGTTAGATGGAGGAGAACCCTCAGACACACGAATTGAAGACAATATCAAAAGTTTTGTTCTCGTCATCGCTGCGATGGAAACTACGGTTGATGGTGAACCCAAACACATAGCGGAATACTTGAGTGACCTGTCCCTCTAATCTTGTATTTCTTGTTTTAATTCGAAAGGCAAGGGCATATATGTTATACCATTTCTAATTGAAAATGTTGCTTTATTGTAGCACATTCTGTTAGATTGTGCCGTTCCCCGCTTCATTTCTAAACAGTCGGTAATGAGAGAAAAATAAATAGAAATGGTATTAGGTTGAATACCTTTAGGATTCGAAAAGGAGAGAATTTGGCAAAACACACATGTTTGATGATTGGTGGAAGTGGTAAAGCTGGCGGTTGGATTCGCGAATTCAGAAGTGATTTCAACGACCGTATTGAAATTGTTGGCTTGGCAGATGTAAAGGAAAATGTCCTAAAAGCACAGGGTGAGGCATTAGGGCTTAGTTCCTCACAACTATTCACAGATTTTAACGAAGCGTGCGCATCAGTTAAGGCAGATTTTTGTGGAATCGCCACCCCACCCCAATTCCACAGTCCCGCTGCAATTGCGGCGATGGAAAACGGGATGCCCGTTATCTGCGAAAAGCCGATTGCAGATACTTTAGACGCAGCAAAAGCAATGCTACGCACCTCACAAAATACAGGGTTACCATGCACTATTATCCAGAACTACCGTTACGCAGATAATAAACAGGAACTGATTCGTATACGTGATGAGAACAGATTAGGACGTTTACAACACATTGTCGGAAGATACGCCTGTGATTACCGTAAGCATCTGTCCTGGGGGAAACTCTGGCGGCACGAAATGGATTTCGGACTACTTTTTGAAGCTTCCGTGCACCATTTGGATATGCTTCGATTCCTCTCTGGTGGGGACTGTGAAACGCTGATCGGATTCGGCTGGAATCCAGAATGGTCAAGTTTTAAACACTATTCAAGCGGATACTATTTGATGCGAATGGATAACGGAGTTCACACTTCTTATGAAGGGAACAGTTCTGCAGCGGGCATCATCAATTGCTGGAGATCTGAATATTATAGGGCAGAATTTGAGCAAGGTACGGTCGAAATCGCAGGTGGAAATCAGATGACTGTCCACCGTGTTGGCGGTGAGAAAGAGGTCTATGAGGCTCCCGGTATCCGCTATCACGGCCACCTTTATCTGTTTGATGAGTTTTTAAATTGGCTTGAAGGGGGAGAACCTTCAGATACGCGAATTGAAGACAATATCAAAAGTTTCGCTCTCGTCATCGCTGCAATGGAAACTACGGTTGATGGTGAACCTAAGCATATCGCTGACCTTTTAGGGAATCTGAACCTATAAGGACGTGAGTTTAAAAAATGTAGCGCAAATTTACAAGTTTGCGTCAGATTTCTACAATGGACGATCTAAACCAAGAAATTCCGGTTATACTCGACGAAATTCCAGAACATGAACAGCATGCCCTATTGGAGAAACTGGCAAACTGGATTGTCCGTAGAAATCTGGTCGCACCCGCTATTCTATTCTTAGAAACAGGGAAACCGCTTAACTTTTTAGGATCACAAATGTTAATCGCATTTAGTCCTTTTGTGCAAGCGTTTTTCAAAGGAGAACAATATCACAAAATCGCTCTCATTCTTGAGAAAGACGAAAACGTCGAATTGCTTATACAAATGATAGAACAGCGTACAAAATAAAATATCAAGAGAGGATAGGAGATACCTAATGCCTATTGAACTCAGAATGCTACAGATGGACCAGACAATGACGAAGGGAAAAATCGGAAAATGGCTGGTCAGTGAAGGGGATACCGTAACAGAAGGACAACCACTACTGGAAATTGAGACTGATAAAGTTGTTCATGAACAGGAGTCGCCCGCTGATGGTATCGTCGCACAACTGTGTGCAGAAGAAGGAAGTAATGTTCCGGTAAATGCATTATTAGCTGTTATAGCTGAGCCAGGGGAGAAAGTTGAAAGGGTTGAAGTAAATACAGATACTGTCTCTGAACAACCAAAGACTGATAAGTCAGCAAAACCAACAACGGTGCAACAAACACCTAAGAAAACTGTACCTCAAACCCCTTCACAGACGACAGACCGTTTTAAAGTATCGCCCGCAGCACAGCAACTTGCTGATAAACTCAATATCGACCTAACCCACGTCAAGCCTTCTGGACCTGGTGGACGAATCCTTGAAAGTGATATACATCGCTACATTGAAACAAGAGGTCCAAGTCCCTCAATATCAACCCGTCTCAAAGCATCACCCCTTGCACGCAGATTAGCAAAGGAATTCGGACTTGATCTGACTACAATTGACGGTTCAGGTCCCGAAGGGAGAGTAGTCCGTGACGATGTGCTACAAGCAAACAAGGAAATCACGACATCCGTTTACCAACCCGAACCTATAATTGAACTTACAGGGATAAGAAAGATCATCGCTGACCGCATGACGATGAGCCTGCAAACCAACGCAAGTGTTACACTTCACACCGAAGTTGACGCAACACGGTTAGGTGAACTGCGAACGCTCTTCAATGATGAACTACAGAAAAGCGATATAAGTATTACCTATACAGACCTAATTGTAAAGATTACTGCAAAGGCATTGCAGGAACATCCACGACTCAACGCAACACTGATAGATGAAGGAATTCAAATAATAACCGATATAAACGTAGGTGTAGCAGTTGCATTAGAGGACGGTCTCGTCGTCCCTGTCATCAGAAACGCTAATCAGATCGGCTTAGCAAACATTTCTGAACAAGTAAAAACCTTAGCAGAAAAAGCACGTAACAATCAACTTACACCAGGGGAACTTCAAGGGGGAACCTTCACATTGACAAATCTCGGCAATTTCGGTGTTGATACGTTCACACCAATAATCAATCCCCCAGAATGTGCTATTCTCGGCGTTGGTCGGATTGTCAAGAAACCTGCAGTCCACAACGACGAAATTACAATACGAAGTATGATGACTCTAAGTCTAACCTTTGACCACCGAATCGTAGATGGTGCACCGGCTGCCCACTTTTTACAAACTGTGTCACAATATATCAATAACCCGTATCTATTGCTTGTGTAAGGAGATACGCATGCGAACAACGATCTCTTTTCTACTTACTTTCCTTCTGTTTTCAGTTGCTGCTGCACAAGAGACTGACTCTGATGAATTACTTCTATCTGATGTCAATCAAGACGGTATTGTCAATATCCTTGATCTCACTTATGTCGCATCACAGTTTGATGAAATACCTACTGAAGATCAGCTGTCTAATCCAGACATAAACAGGGATGGTATTGTCAATATCCTTGATCTTACCTTAGTAGCCAGTCATTTTGGTAAATACTCTGGGATTCCGATCAGACTAACGGATAAGACATTTGACAACTTAGTTTTAAAAGCAGAGATGCCTATTTTGGTAGAATTCAAATCCGATTACTGAATATACTGTGTATTGATGAGACCAGTTGTGTCTCAAGTAGCATTAACGCATCGCGACGACTTTGCTGTGGCAAAATTGGATGTGAACCTATATCCTAACAAGACAGCAGAATATCATATTCGAGCAACACCGACATTCATACTTTTCTATAAGGGTGAGATTGTAACAGCTATGGTAGGAGCAATGACAATCAAGACATTAGTAGATCGTATCTTTGAGGGTTTAATGTCTGTGATACAACCACCACTCACAGAGGAGCAAACAGACACCGAATAACACCACCCATTGCCAAACTTCGTGAACGAACGGTTGTAAGAACGGTTTACCGGTGCCCAGTTCGTTTGTGTCGCGTGCTAAATCATAAGTGTTAAGAGCGGATTCATCTTCATTTAGTAGATTTACCGAGAACCTTTCATATAAAGCATCATCAACAAATACTGAGTAAATTCCGATTCTGTCAGTTTCTGTGAACACACTGTCCTCAAGTTCTATTCTTTCTCCATCCGGTTTTTGCACCTCAATAATCGTGTCTTCCTGCACCGGAATGTCAATCATCAGTCTATCACCAGTCTTGAAAGAATCTGCTACAATATTCTGTAGGCGGCCTGCTGTCCTTATAGGAGCTGATTCAGACGTAAACCATGATAGACATTGATAGATAAAGATTGGAACACCAGGGATTGTGAACGGAAATTCAGACACCTCAGGATTGAACGCATCAAACTCAAATACAAGATATTGCCTACCCAGAGTTGTTCCGATCCAAATCAACGCACCTTGCTCAGTTTCAACCAGAGATTCACCCCAATACGGCATATCCCTTTTCAATGATCGCTTTAGATGCCACCCTTCAAGCAATACCTCCTGCATAATCGGGTGTGTTCTGTTCACGCCAATAACGCTTACTGGCGTGTCAATTATCTCAAGAGTATCTTCTTCATCAGATAATTCCTGTTGCCAATTGATATAGATAATTCCTTGTGTGTCAACGGTATTCATCCATTGTCTTGTTGTTCCACCTGTTAAAAGAATATCTCCATCAATGATTGTCACATCTGCGTCACCACTGCCGTGAAATTCAGCTGCTGATATCTTCTGCAGACGAACATGTTCACCATAACTCTGAAAAAGATCTGTTAAAAAAGGTTGCTCTCTATTGCTGATAAGCAAAATCCTGAACTCTCTTTCTGGTTTTGGGATAACCCAGGCTACGTTGTCTAAATCAAAGTCGTCCTCAGTTTCAATAAGTTGAAGCGATATTGCCTGTCCTTTTAATCTATCGGCATTGATAGAAAATAGAAGAGACTTTTCCTTATCAGCAGGAATTGAGAGCCTCTTCTCATCAATTGTGCCCCCACCAACAAGCACTAATTGCGTTGTAATTTCCCTATCTGTATGCGTCCAATTTCTAATCCTTGTAAGAATCTGAAATTGGTCTGCAAGTTTCTCCACGTTCAAGTGGACAATACCAATGTTTTCTGCAGACTCCCCTACGTTTATAGTGTTGATAGGGAAAGATGTAGGCGGTAGATTTTCAAAAGAGTCACTTACATAGTAAACGTGGTCGTTTACTGAGTCAATATACTGTGATACAAGTGCAAAAACAGAGGATAAATCACTTGTTGTATGTGATGCAGTTATGCTCTTAACAGCACTTTTGAGTTTATCTTCATCAGTAGTAAACGTCTGTTGAATATGCGTTCTAAGCGGATGTGTAGACATAATCATCATACCACCACTCGCTGAAACCTGCATGATGTGTTTCAGTACCTCACGCTTAGCAATGTCAAGACGCGTGTGCCCCATCTCTCGTGACAACATACTTGCAGAATTGTCAACGATGAATACGATTTTTCCATGTATTATACCCGGAATATGCAAAGCAGGACGGGCAATACTGATGACGATGAAAAGTAAGAAAAGACACTGTAATAAAGGGAGTAACCAATGTCGCAAACGTTGAAACGGAACATTTGCTTTCTGGTCTTCAGGATTGTCAAGCCACAGCAATATACTTGGGACAATATAATTGTGTCGGCGTAACCTAAGGAAATGCAGCGCAATCACGATGGGAATAGTGCTAATCAGGTAAAAGGCAGCAGGATTCAGAAAAGACATCTTTCGATCTTGAATCTTCGTGTGATAAGAGAAGTCAAGGTGTTAATGCGATGCTGTTTCTCCGTTTTCACGTTCATTTAAGGTACGGATAACTTCTTCTGCGTCAAGCTTTCCTACCTCTCCATAGTTCTGTAGTGCTTCACAATACTCACGAACTTTATCATATTCCTCAAGTTCCAGATAGATATTTGCTAAGTTCTTATGCATTTCTCGAAAAACACCAGGCCAATTCCGGTCCCCTTCCTTCTCAACTATCCGAGTAGCACTTTCTATTGCTATGTTAACAACATTGTCGAGTTCAGCTTTTTCTGAAGCAGAATAGGGGACATTTGCTTTTTCGCGTTTCTCATTGTATGTCCGCAATGCCCCCAAAGCTTTGTCACATTGATTGTACGTCTTCTCTATGCTCAAAGCACCTTCAAAAATCTTAGACAGAAACCCTAATTTCATTTAACTAATGTCCCATTATGAAACTATAATGAATTCTGAAATACTTACATTCCGGTAGGTGCGATATCCTTATCGCACCATTGCACTTAAAAATTTGTCTTAAGATCACCCCAGGTTGTCGTTAATTTATCTTTAGCTTCCACAGCGAGAACCCCTTCCACACCTAATTCCATAGAAGCCTTTACTTCCGCTTCAGTCAAAGCTTTTGAATAGATAACAACTTCATCAATGATGGCATCTTCTACCTTATGAACATTTGGATTCTCACCAGCACCGATATAAATCGCAGCCTCTTTGAATTTTGGAAACGTAAAGTTTTCAGGCTGTGACCCTATGAATTCACCGTTGACATATATTTTTCCGTCCTTCCCATCAGCGACTAATACATAGTGATACCATGTCTTGAGTTCAAATTTAAAATTTCCCAGACTCTTATCCGCATGGTGTGCAGCATCCCAGAATGGATTAAAATTGGGATTTACCATAGTACGAAACTCACAACAACCACCATCTACTGTTTCTATAGAGATGATGCCATCATAAGCATTGTGAGCGTTCAAATAGAACCACGCTTCCATCGTGATTTGTCCATTCTCACCGATCGGCACAATAAAATCGTTAGCAGGTACCATTTGAACGATCCCACCGTCTAAATGAACGGCTTTACCAAATTGACCATCCACCAATTTACCATTACCAGTCAGTTCGGCATCGTTACCATTACCTGAATCATCCACGAATTTTTTCCCATCAAGTCTATCAAAAGAGTAGTAAACGACAATGTCACCCTCTTCAACAGCATAAGTAAAACTCACAGCAAACACCATGATCAAAACAATTCCATACAACATTGTACCTTTGTACATTTAACTTTTCCTCCAAATACTAAAATGAATATGTTATTGTATCATTTTTAAATGGTATAAGTCAATCTAAAAAATTCTATGGCATATTGCCAACTATAATGCTATAATTTTATTGCATGTATTTAGAAATGCTGAAAGGTTGATTAATTTCACTTGAAACATAATCCAGCATATATTATGAAGGAGACAAAAATGAGAATATTACTAACGTCTATAGCACTCTTTTGTTGCTTACTATGGCTGCAACCCAATGTAAGTTCAGCAAAGATAGACCCAGAAACAGCAGTCGGTGTATGGCTCTTTGATGAAGGATCAGGTAACGAAGCAGAAGATTCTTCAGGTAAGGAAAATCATGGTACCATCAACGGTGCCGACTGGACAGATGGAAAATTTGGAGACGCATTAGAGTTTGATGGCGGACAATCCGTTACCATCGACTCAACACCCGATTTACAACTCGGTGATAAACATACGATGATGGTGTGGTTCTATGCAACAGACATTTCTCAGCATAGGATGTTGATTGCTAAGGACGCAGAATATCTATTGCGTATTGATGTACCCGCAGAAGGTAACAGAATGTCAACATTTGTCAACATTGGCGGCTGGGAGCCGAGAGCTTCCGCCGGTGTCCCCGCTACGGATACATGGATTCACTACGCTGCAAGTTACGACAACTCTGCCAACAACGATCAACTTATCATATATGTCAACGGTGAACGGGCAGGATCAAGTACACGTCCTGGCAATCCAGCCGGAAATGCTAACCCCGTTGATATTGGCAAATGGGGTGGTGGTTCATATTTCGTCGGTATAATCGATGAAGTCGCTATATTCAAAGATGTTCTGACTGAAGAAGACATCCAAACTATCATGGATGTTGGTTTAGACGGTGCACTCGGCGGCGTTTCACCTGTAGAACCGAGCAATAAGTTAGCAACGACATGGGGAGCATTGAAGATAGAATAACGTGAGTTTGATAAATCAGAACAAATAACTTACGTAGGTTGGGTAGAGGAACGAAACCCAACACCTTGACCGATTATAGAACAATACCTGTCGGGTTTCGTTCCTCTACCCGACCTACAACGCATATTGCATTTAATTATCAAACTCACGTTAGATTAAGTTGACAATCACAGGCAGAATTCAGCTATAGGGCGGTGGGATGTGGCCGCCCTTATTTAAAATAAAAAACAAATTCAGGAAAAGATCAACATACAAGGAGAAAACACACCCTTATGTCCATTCCAAAAATGTCTGTCAACAACCCAGTATTCGCAAATATGCTGATGATTCTAATCATAATATTTGGGGTGTATGCATGGATAACCCTCCCCCGAGAACTCACACCAGAAATCGCTTTACAAACTGCTACCATTACCACACTATATCCAGGCGCATCGCCAGAAGAAGTAGAAAAACTGGTCACCGCTCCTATTGAAGATTCTATTGAAGAAAACGTAAATAAAATCAACCTCATGATCTCTACATCATCAGAAGGAAGATCCATCATCACTGTCGATTTTGAGGAAATGAGCGAACGTGACTTCGACAAAGAGATGGATAACCTCAAAACGGCTATAGAACAGGTAAATGATTTACCAGATGAGATCTTGGATGAACCGATAGTTCAAGAACTGGATGTATCATCCGGATTCCCAATGCTGACAATAGTCGTCGGCGGAAGCATATCTGAAGCACAGATGCGCGATATAGCCGAGAATCTAAAAGACGAAATATTAGAGATAAAAAACATCGCCTCTGTTCAGATAGCAGGACTACGTGAAAGAGAAATATGGATTGAAGTTGATCCAGATAAACTTAAAGCTTACAATCTACCTATCGCAGCTATCTCAACTGCTCTGCAAGTTGGAAACATAAATTTACCAGCAGGAACAATGGAAATTGCAAACACCGAGTTTATGGTAAGGACAATGGGTGAATTTCCTGATCCTGTTTATATCGGGGACACAATTATCAACGTCCAACCTACCGGAACACCGCTCCGGTTAAGTGACATCGCTACAGTTTCTGACACTTATGAAAAACCCAGAACACTTTCTCGGATCGGTGGAGAGACGTCAATCAGTCTAAGCGTCCAAAAAAAGAAAGAAGGGAACACGATAACACTTGTCGCACAACTTCGCGAATTAGTCGCTGAATGGAAAAATGACCTTCCCGATGGGGCTGTATTGACTCCTGTAAACGATTATTCTGTTATCTTAAAGGAACGACTCGGAATTCTTGAAACCAATGCAATATTCGGATTGATACTTGTTATTCTCATGCTATTTCTGTTCATCGGTTGGAGAAATGCGCTGTTCGCAGCACTCGGTATCCCTGTCGCATTCATGGCAACTTTCTGGTTCATGTCAATCGCAGGATACACGATGAGTGGTGTAGCACTCTTTGGACTTATTCTGGTAGTCGGAATTGTTGTAGATGATGCAATCGTCGTCATAGAGAATACATACCGACACATTGAAAATGGAGCAACACCGAAAGTTGCCGCTATTCGAGGAGCAGAAGAAGTCGGGTGGCCCGTCGTCGCAGCAAGTCTAACTACTATTGGCGCATTCGGTCCCTTGATGTTTATGTCTGGAGTCTCAGGACAGTTCATGCGAATCGTGCCAATTATGGCTATCATCGTCTTAATCGCTTCTCTCTTTGAAGTCTTTGTTATTTTACCCGCACACGTATCCGAATGGGGTAAAGCGAGAACGGAAACAGGACGCAGCAGACTTGAAAGACTCCGCGAGCGATCGCAAAAGGCATTTACTTTCAGCATCTTCTTCACCGGATTCTTTACCTGGTTTGCAATGATCTTTGACATGGTGCGTAACAGATATGTTAGAATCCTAAAAGTCACGCTTCGTTACCGCTACGTCTTTGTCGGCAGTGTGCTTCTAATCGGACTGATTACATGCGTCAGTGCATTCATGGTACTTGACAAAGAACTTTTTCCTGGTGAAGATTTTCCGCAATTCTACGTAAAAGCGGAGATGCCACCTTCCTACGGTATACAGGAAACAACCGATGTGATGGCACAACTTGAAACTGCAGCCAGCACACTACCAAAGGATGAAGTCTCTGCTGTGGTTAGCAACATCGGTTTACATACACCCACATCAGGTCTATTAGACAGTATAACTTTCGGATCCAATTTTGGTGAACTCATTATTGAACTTGTACCAAAAAATCAACGCGAACGAAATACGGATCAGATTCTAAACACTTTACGAGAAAAGACAACGCAAATTAGCGGTATTGAAAAATTAAACTTCGTTAAATTGCAAGGTGGACCACCGCAAGGACAGGATGTTGAAGTAAAAGTAAAAGGTTCCTATTTTTCAAAACTTGCAGAAATCGCAGATCAGTTGAAAGGGACATTAAGTGAGATTGATGGAGTTGAAGATATACGGGACGATTTCAGAATCGGAAAATCTGAACTCCGTATCTACCTCAAACCTGAAAAAGCGGCATATTATAGGATGTCAACACTACAGGTAGCACAGACTATACGAACTGCAATCGAAGGTGCTAAAGCGACTACGTACCGGGAAGCAGATGAGTCCATTGATGTCATCGTTAGATACGACGAAGACCGATTGCAGACCATTGAGGAACTAAATGACATGGTGATCGCTTCACCAACAGGGATTCTATTTCCACTCAAAGAGGTAGCACATATCGTTGAGGAGAAGGGATATGCTGATATAAAACGGTTTGAAGGGGAACGCGCAATCACAGTCTATGCATCCGTCGATAGAGATAAAACAACGCCATTCGAGGTCAATCAAGCACTAATAGCGGCATTTGAAGACATAGAATCACTATACCCCGGTTACCGACTCGATTTTCGAGGTGTGTTTGATGAAATCAGAGAATCGTTTGCTGAGTTATGGAAACTATTTATCGTTGGATTACTTGTTATATACATGATACTGGGAGCGCAATTCAAATCCTTCCTACAACCCATCATCATACTCTTTGCAGTACCATTCGGCATGATGGGTGCTATGGTCGGTTTATTAATATCTAACGCAACATTGAGTATGATCGCAATGTTTGGAATCGTCGCACTTGCTGGGATCGTCGTCAATGATTCAATCGTCCTCATCGACTTTATCAACAAGTATAGAGAACGCGGATACAATAGATGGTATGCAATTTTGAAAGGTGGAAGTGTCCGTTTACGACCTATTATGTTAACATCTATGACAACGATTATCGGTTTGATACCCATGGCTATAGGACTTGGAGGGAAGTCACCTATCTGGATGCCGATGGCATATACCATTATCTTTGGACTCGCATTCGCTACAATTATGACACTGTTTGTCATGCCTGGACTATATGCTATAACGACAGACATACGCAACGTTTTTCTAAGAAATCCTGATGCACGTTTCCGTCCCGTTTCAGATGACGAATTGTATGGAGTTGCTGTTCCAGCAGATGATTGATTCGTAGGGTCTCTGTTTCCCTGACCGAATGGATAAAAATATTCTTGCGTAGAGGTAGAATCATGGCAACATTAGAAGGTTTTAGAGTCAGGAATTATGGTGTTCTGAAGGATGTTACACTGGGTCGTCTTTGGGACAAACGAAAAGAAGACGCACTCACACCAATGACTGCCATAATTGGAAAGAATGGAGTCGGTAAGAGCGCACTGTTTGACGCTTTCGGCTTCTTGTCTGAAGCCCTTAAATCTAATAATGTTGAAGAAGCATGCAATGCCCGTGGACGGGGAGGATTTGACAAAATTCGGACACAAGGAACAACAGATCCTATTGCGTTTGACATTTACTATAGAGAACACGGAAATGCAAGACCAATAACTTACCAGATTGCAATTTCTGCTGACGAGTTTGGCTATCCGTATGTGCTACGAGAAAGGCTTCGACAAAGACGAAAAGGACAAAGTAGAGGATGGCCCTACTCTTTTCTAATTCTTGATAAAGGTAAAGGGGTAGCATGGAAAGCGGAAAAGGAAGGGATCAAGTTTGTTGAAGATAGTGAAGATTCTGATCTCTTACGGCTTATTATAAACCATAGTGAATCTGAAGAAAAAGAAGAAATTGAGATGGATGACAATCGGAAACTCGGAATTGCTACACTCGGTGCGTTGAAACAACATCCGAGGATTTCTGCTTTTCGAAGATTCATTGAAGGCTGGTATCTCAGTTATTTCATTCCTGATGCAGCGCGCAGCCTAACTCTTGCAGGTCCTCAAAAGCAGCTTAATACGCAAGGAGATAATCTTGGTAATGTTGTCCAATTCATGCAACGTGAACACCGACATAGATTTGAAACAATTCTAAAAAAAATTGCCGAGAAAATACCTGGTATAAACCAAATTGATACAGAAGAAACGAATGATGGCCGGCTATTACTGAAATTTAACGATAAAGGATTTCAAGACCCATTTTATGCACAACAGATGTCTGATGGGACACTGAAACTATTCGCATATCTTCTAATGCTTGAGAATCCGACACCGCCTCCTTTTCTTTGTATTGAGGAACCTGAAAACGGTTTATACCACAAATTGTTAGATATTCTTGCAACGGAATTCAGAGAGCATGCTACTGGAACCAAGGGTGGTTCACAAGTTTTTGTCACAACACATCAGCCATATTTCGTTGATGCATTAGATCCGAAGGAGGTTTGGATTTTGGAAAAGAGAGAAGATGGATTTTCCAGTATTCGTAGGGCAAGCGAAGATCCTCTTGTAAATAACCTTGTTGAAGAAGGACTATCCTTAGGTGGACTCTGGTACAGCGATTACTTGGATCCGAGGTGAACATTGCATTTCGAAATACTCATTGAGGACCTCTCTGGAAAGACAGCACTCGACATTCTAATTCCTAAGGTTATTAGAACAGATGATACGTTTAGAGTAATTAGTTACCGAGGAATTGGACACATTCCTAAAGATCTACAAAGTCAAACGGATGCACAGGCTCGTATTTTGCTTGATCGTCTACCCAGTTTGTTCAAAGGATATGGAAAGACATATTCCAGCAATCCTGCTAAACAGCATACTGCACTTCTTGTAGTATGTGACTTGGATAAGAAGTGCCTTAAGACATTTCGTCAAGAGCTACTTGCTATATTGAATGAATGTAATCCTGAAATAGAGACACGATTTTGCATAGCTGTAGAAGAGGGTGAATCCTGGTTTCTTGGTGATCTTGCAGCAATCAGAAAAGCTTATCCTGATGCCAAGAGCAGTTTACTTAATAGGTATCAGAACGACTCAATCTGTGACACCTGGGAATTTCTTGCCGATGCAATATATCCGGGAGGATCAATAAAACTGAAAGAAAGAGGATACCAAGCTGTAGGGAAGGAAAAATCAGAATGGGCAGAAAGAATTACACCAAATATGGACATTAACAACAATAAATCACCAAGTTTCTGTTATTTTAGAGATAAAATAAGAAAACTAATATGATCGTCGGTTATGTTTTGTTATGTTTGTAGAGTAAGTAAGGAGAAGAATTAAATGAGTCAAGGGAATTTGAAAATAGCTTTCATTGGTGTTGGTGGAATTGCCGGCAATTACAGAGGTAGTCTAAGAAGACTCCAATACCCAATCGCGGCTGTTTGCGATATCAATGCTGATCGCGCAGCAGCTGTTGCATCGGATGAAAACGCAACAGTCTATACTGACCACAGTGATATGCTTCAAAAAGAAAACCCAGATGTCGTCTTTACATGTATCCCACCTGGAGCACACACAACACAGGTCGCTGATTCAGCAGAATCAGGCGCAGCGGTCTTCGTAGCAAAACCTGTAGCACAAGACTTGGAAACTGCAAAGAACGCTTCAAAAGCAATAACAGAAGCAAACGTAATAAACCAAGTCGGATATATGGCAAGATACAGCGACATTACTGACAAAGCAAAAGAATTAATCGGAGACAGAAAACTCTCAATGGGAATAGGTCGTTTCCTTGCAAGAATGGGAGCAAACCATCCCTGGTGGGGAAAATTCGAAGTCTCACGAGGGCAAATGGTAGAACAGACAACACATGTGTTTGACCTAATCCGATACTTCCTCGGCGATGTTAAAACCGTCCAAGCATTCGGGATCAAAAACGTATCTCAAGATATTGCTGACTTTGAGGAATGTACAGTCTGTAATCTGAAATTCGAAAATGGTGCAGTTGCCAGCATTACCAGTACTTGCGTTGCACGAGCACACGAAAACTTCGCTACAGAACTGATAGGTGATGACTTATATCTCAAACTCACACACGACAACTACTTGCGAGGTCAGATTGGCGGAGAATCTATCGAATACAACGGATCAGAAGCAGGATACTACAGACAGGTTGAACAATTTATCAAGGCTGTGGAGAGTAAAGATCACACGCTCGTGCGATCATCATACACCGATGCAGTTAAAACACTTGCAGTAACATTAGCAGCAAATCATTCGTTAAAAACAGGACAAATAGAATCAATCATTGGATAGGTTCGTATTTTAAGACATAAGTCAATGAAGAGTCATATACACGGATTAAGCATCCGTGACGTCAAAAAGCATTTCCACCGTACCAAAAAACCTGAAGAAAAACTAAGGTTTTTTCAAAAACTTTATAGACTATTCAAACGGGAAAAGGAGACCATTCGCGCTGTAGATGGTATCTCCCTTGATGTTGGAATCGGGGAAATATACGGGATACTTGGCGCAAACGGATCCGGCAAATCAACCCTAATTCGTCTTATCTCAACGCTACTCCTACCCGACGCAGGAAGCATCCATGTCTTCGGAGATGACGTCGTAAAACATAGCATGAAGGTAAGACGTGTAATGAACCGTGTATCTGTAGAAGCATCATTCTTTAAAAGACTCTCCTCAGCCGAAAATCTCATCTATGCAGCACGTTTATACGGTATCCCCGCGAAAGCAGCCGCCAAAAAAGCAGAACAGATCCTTGAAAGACTGGGATTTGAAGCAAAATGGATGGACGAAGAGATGGAACAACTTTCCCGCGGCATGCAACAGAAAGTCGCTATCGCACGCGCACTTCTAACTACTCCCATGCTACTACTCTTAGATGAACCGACAACAGGTCTCGATCCAAAATCTAAAAAAGATGTACAGACCTTCATAGAAGAGATCCGAGACGAAAGAAATGCCGTTATACTCCTTACAACACACGATATGACAGAAGCAGAGAGACTCTGTGATAGAATCGCAATTATCAACGAAGGAAAGTTTATCGCAGAAGGAACCGTAAAAGAACTCTTGACGATGACTCAGCCAGAAAACGCATCTACCAATACACTTGAAGATGTTTTCATAGCATTGACAGGTAAAGACTTAGAAGAGGAAGGATAAGACAGTGTTGAATATCCGAAGAGAAACAATCATCTCTTATGCATTCATAGAACGAAACTTCAACCTACTAAAGAGATACCTTAATTGGGAGATACTCTTTTTCAGCTACTCAATCGTCAATGCACTTACTATCGGACTCATTATGGTCGGGCGCGGTACAAGTCAGGACGTACTTTACCTCGTTATCGGCGCATTAATTTGGGGATTCCTCTCTATCATGATGCGGGAAGTCAGTGACGCAATCACATGGGAACGATGGGAAGGGACCATAGAATACACTTTCATGGCACCTATCTACCGCATAACACACCTTGTGGGTTCCTGCTTATTCGCAATACTCTATGGATTGCTGCGCACCGGTTTAGTCTTAGCCATTATGCCGTTCTTCTTTGGTGAATATATCGATTTAGGACAAGCAAATTGGATTACCATGTCCGTAACTGTTCTTATTTCAAGTCTATCCTTTATCGGGATTGGACTGATGGCAGCCATATTTCCACTGCTCTCACCTGAAAAAGGTCAGGCCGCAACAGGAATTCTACAGTCACTCTTGCTCTTAGTTTCCGGGATATACTATGAAATTGATGTACTGCCAGAATGGTTACAACCCCTTTCACACATTTCACCTGCAACTTATACACTAAAATCCATCCGTGCAGCAATGTTAGAGAACGCTTCAATACAGAGTCAAGCAGGTAACCTGATATTGCTACTTGTAATAGGAATTGTACTCATTCCTGTCGGTTTTTATATATTCTATTTTGCTGAAAGATATGCAAAACGGGTCGGCAGACTCAAAAGAAGCGGCTAAACATTTCTTAACTATAACGGGAGTTTGATAATTAAATGCAATGTTCGTTGTAGGTTGGGTTGAGGCACGAAACCCAACATGTATTGCTCTATAATGGGTCAAAATGTTGGGTTTCGTTCCTCAACCCAACCTACGTAAGTTATTTGTTCTGATTTATCAAACTCACGTTAACTATACTATTGCTGAGTCAGCATATTATTGCAGGTCGCGATTCGGAGATCGCGCCTACAGAAGCGTTAGATTCTGAAAATCTCTCCTAATTTCCCGCCTAATACTCTACCTGCACCAAGCAAACAAGCGATGAGTATTAACATACCAATCACACCAAGGGCACTGGCGATGTAAGGACCATTTTCAGGTCTCGTCGAAAGGGAATATATCGCTTTAGTTATTGGATAGTAATCGCTATTTGTCGCTAAAATCAGACTTTCACTTACCTCAAGCATGGAAAATGAAAAAACCAAGATCGCACCCGCAAGGATGTTCGCAAATACCAGAGGTAACGTGATTTTGTAAAGCGTCCGAACAGGTGTCGCTCCCATATTCTGGGATGCTTCCTCATAAGTTACACTCGTCTGCTGGAAACCCGCATAGATCGAACGTAACATATAAGGTAATCTCCTGACAGCATATCCAACGATCAGAAGAAGTGTCGGGTTTTTCCTCGGATCAATCAGACCTATAAGGCTATCCGGTAAAGACCTCAGTAAAGGTGTTGTATTTGAAAAACAACCCATATAACCGAACGCTATAGCAACACCCGGTAGTGCCAGTGGTAACATCGCTACAGCATCCAATAAGTTTTGGAACGGAATCCGTTTTCGTGTCAGTAGGTAGGCAATTGCAACACCGACTGTAAGCGCAAGCAGTGTGCTGAAGATACTGTATTTTAGACTGTTCAGTATACTTGGTAACGTGTCTGAATGGGTGAATGTATCAATGTAATGAGAAAAAGTGTAAGATTTTGGCAGCGCAGTTAAATTCCAAGCACCAGAATTCGGCGTTAAAGATGCTAACATCACACTTATGTGTGGCAGCAGGGCAACAAATGTCAATCCACCTATAAAAACATAGATGACAGTTCGCATCCCAATACCTGTATCTTCCTCTCTGGATGTTACATGTCCCCTTCCCAACATCTCATACTGTCGACTGCCTGTCATCCGTTTTGACACATAGAAGGCAAGTGCTGTTAAGACAATCACAAGGACAACCAAGGCATATCCCATAGGATTAACATTTGCCTCAGATATCTGTTTGAAAATCTGAACAGCAATTACTTCACTGTAATCGAATATTAGAGGTGTACCAAGATCGGTAAATGCCCAAATAAAAACGAGAATAGCACCTGCAAAGTATCCAGGGATCATAAGTGGAAGCGTGATCTTCTTGAAAATCTGAAAACGCGTTGCACCAAGATTCTCAGCCGCCTCCTCCAAACTCGGATCCACGTTTGCCAATGCCGCAACAATGTTAAGATACATTATCGGATACAAGTGAAGCGTAGATAATAATACAACCCCCCAAAACCCCCCGCCGAACCAATCGATAGTATTACTCATATCAATCAGGTTCAGTTTTACAAGCAGCATATTGATGCTGCCATATTCTCCGAAGAACTTTTGCATACCAAGCGCACCAACGAAAGGTGGCATAATCATCGGAATTAATACAACAGAACGTAGCCAGGTCCTCCCTGGGAACCTATAACGTGTCAAAAAATAGGCAAGCGGTAAACTAACGAGACTCGTTATCAACGTAACCATAATGCCGATATTGAAACTGTTGATAACCAAATCTCTCTTATTCCGATCAGTTACCATTAACTCAAAATAAGTTAAATTGAATTTACCGTCAATCCAGAATGCTTCTTTGAATACATATAGGAGGGGGTAGATAAGGAAAATGAGGAAAAAAAGAGTAATGAATCCAACTATCAGAAGTATTGATGGTGTTAAATCATACCTTCGTCTTATGCTGTCAAAAAACGATGGCGGATCTAACGTGTTTTCATTCTCATCTTGGTCGTTTAACATGTGTTAGTTCTGCGTCAGATTAATAATAAAATAAGTTATCGCTATTGTCGTAGAGGCCATTGTACTAATCAAACCCCAATTCAATTGAAAACGTTTCTTTACTTCTATAATGTCACCAGGATAGAGTATAGTCGTATCTTTACCAACAATATAGTTATGTTCAATAATAGTTCCATCCGTACGATGAATAAAGAGTTTCTTTGAATCGGCTTCATCTTCAAATCCACCTGCTAAAGCAATCGCTTTATTGATAGTCAAGGGACCTCTCACCCGTTGCGCGCCCGGTGCGCGTACATAGCCTGTAACATAGATCGGCTCCATTTTAATCGCGTTCGGAACAAAAAGCACCTCACCATCTGTCAGTGAAATCTCCTTTTCATTCTCCTCCGTATCTTGCCAATATTCTTCAGAGATACTAAAAACGATATGCGTTCCATCTTTATTGATTTTTACAAATGAACTCAGATTCGCCTCTTCTGTCATACCACCTGCTCTTGCTAAAGCATTTGTAATACTCACGCTATGTCGGATAAAAAGTTTCCCAGGCGTTTTAACTTCTCCTTGCACTTCTATCACACTCAGTGGCACAACATACACCAAGTCAGTCGCAGCCACTCTTATCTCTCGGTAGGGTTGGTTTGTAGAAAGATCAAAAATCTCAACGTTAGAAGCATCCGAGTAAGTTCCGTTTCTCTGCTTGTTTACATCATTTGCTCGATCCTTTTTCGGGATATTTGGTTTATAGCGAATCAACCGGACTTGCTGTCTATCTGCGTTTTCAGTAAACCCACCTGCAAGTGCAATCGCACGATATAAGTCGGTTGAGGATTCGGGAGAGAGCGGATACCGTCCAGGATTGTTTACAGCACCCCCTACAATAACACCGGTCTCGTGTAGCACCGGAGAAACCATAATTATTGGATTATTAACAAGTTCTTCATTCTGTAAAAAATCATAAATGAGTCTATTTACTTCGTCGGTAGATTTACCCGCAACTTCCAAGTCCCCTCCAAAGTAACTTATCCTACCATCTTCCCTCACCTGAACAGTCTGCGTATATTCTGGTTGTCCAATCACTGCAATCAGTAAGTTATCCCTCTCCTTGATTTTGTAGACATCACCTAAAACAGCTGAAGTTGACACTACCAACATCAGTAATACGGAGCAAATCGGAATGGCACGGAATCTAATCATAAAAATACCTGACAGAGATTATGGTAAAACTTAGCATTAAATATACACTTATTCACTAACAAATACCCGCCGCCCGTAGTAGGGCAATTATCATGGCATCTCCTCGCCAAATTTAACTTTCTTTCAATGAATCGTAATATGCTTTTATACAATCCTGTGCATATCTTACGCTGTCCGCCGGTACAAGAATATCACCCCATTCAGATTTACCGGGATGTCCCTTTATGCCGCCGTAAAATGACATCTCATGGGAATGCAGATAGACCTGAAGCCCCTCATCCTCCAACACACTTTTGAGGATATACCCAGCGACTTCATTTGGCACGGAACACACAATCTGCCAATCCACATATTCAGAAACTTGTGTTGGTGCTAAATCTGGAAGCAGATCAACATGGCATTTATCACAGGTTAATACATCTTCTTGGAATGTTGTTCGACAATCTGGACAAAATGGCACTGTTTCTTCCTCCTCAAACTTGTGTCTGACACTCAAGTATAACATAAAACAGAAAAATAATCAAGATCCAAAAATAAGGTGGGCAGAGGCACCCGACACCCATTGCCTCTCTGTTCTATTATATGGTATAATTCTAATATATTGTGTCATTAGATGCGTGCATAAGGATGGATTTTTTGTAAACTTACTTAGGCGTTAGACGATTACATTATTAACATAAGTGAGGAAAAGTTAGATGAAAGCAATAATGAGTATGGTAATAGCATTAGCATTCTTTATCTTGCAGACGATTCCACTTGAAAGTCAGGTTGTAGAAAAAGGATTAGTTAGTTACTGGAGTTTTGATACTACAGATGTACGAGGTAAGAACGTAATTGATCTTGTAGGCGGAAATGATGGAACGATTGTAGGCGCCCCAAAGCAGGTCAAAGGTAAAATCGGTCAAGCGTTTGAATTCGGGGGTGAACCAGATGTAATTGATGTCACATCACCTGCAAATGGTAGTTTGGATTTTGATGGCGAACAAGATTTCTCAATGATGGCTTGGTTCAAAGTTGACAAAGCACCAGAAACGGGTGGGGGACAGTCTACAATTCTTAGCAAGGGTGATGGCGGTGGCAACGCGAGATTCCTGTTGAAAATAGTAGGTACCAAAATACAGGCTACAATAGCAAATGAAGGTGAGGGAGGACCGAAAATAGACTTTAATTCCGTTAGTGATGTTGTAGATGGAAAATGGCATCATGTGCTCTTTGTTGCCGATAGATCGGATTATACTCATATCTATATTGATGGGGAATTAGATGCAGAAAGTGGACTGTCTGAGGGTACAGATATTACCACAGAATCTCCATTATTCATCGGTGCATCTGTTCGAATCGGCAAAACCACACGTAGATATTTTGAAGGGTCAATTGATGAGGTCGGCATCTATAATAGAGTATTGACAGACAAAGAAATCGAAACAAACTTCAACGCACAAGGACTTGCTGTCAGTCCTCAAGCGAAACTCACTATTGCGTGGGGAGAGATAAAGATTTCTCGGTAATGTGAGTTCTTATGAAAAGTATCGTAGGTTGGGTACAATGAATCCGTTATCAATGAACCACCTCCACCGAGACCGAGTAATAATCATCGGTAATATGCTCTATTGCCTGAACCAGGATTTGCAGGATTACCAGATTTTCAGGATTGGACATCTGCATCAGAAAATGCGTTAGATAACATTAGAATATGGTATTGTGTGATGAAAGATTACAGATCAATGTTCGAAAAAAGATGTGATGAGAAAAATCCTGGAAATCCGCTCTAATCCTGCAAATCCTGGTTCAGACAACGAACAAACCAGCAACGACTTGATTCATTCTCTCTTGTGGTAGGGTTTTGTCCACCCTATTTACGCTATACACCTTTCGTGCCGCTGGTGCTTGCTCTATTCTTGCTCACGCGTGCTATACACCTTTCGCACCGCTGGTGCTTGCTCTATTCTCGTTTGTGCTTCCATCCGTCATCCCTTCCATCCTCCCCCTCTTCCACCTCTCTTCCCCTCTTCCCCTCTTCCATCCTTCCAATCTTCTCCCTCTTCCCCTCTTCCACCTCTTCCACCCTTCCAAATAATTCACGGATATCCGTGAGACTATAATTTTAACAGACCAATTACTGTGCAAAGAATTGCATATTGTGCTATACTCTATAGCATACAAAAACGTGATTTTTGATGGGGGTAACAACGTTGTCTCGACGTAAATTCTTCAAATATCTTGGATGGGGAAGTTTCACTGGCGCACTCAGTTTATGTTTCGGCGCAGGTTTAGTTAGGTATCTATATCCCCGTGTTCTCTATGAACCATCATCTGTCTTTAAAGCAGGTTTTCCAGCACAATATCCACCCGGAAGTGTTAGTGAAAAATACAAGAAGGAACCATTCGGGGTCTGGATCGTCCGTCGCGAAGACGGTGTCTTTTATGCACTCTTAACAATTTGCACACATCTGGGATGCACACCACGTTGGTTGAGCTCTGAAGGAAAATTCAAATGTCCCTGTCACGGAAGCGGATTTGACCGTGATGGCATAAATTATGAAGGACCCGCACCACGACCACTTGAACGGGTTAAGATTACACTCGCAGAAGATGGACAGCTCCTAATTGATAAATCTGTAAAATTTCTGGGTGAAAAAGATCAATGGGGAGAACCAGAGGCATCTTTGAAGGTCTAATTTAACGAAAATTGTAGTGCACAGCTCGCAGCAATATATCAGTTTAAACAAAGGAATATAATGAACGAAGAACGAAAAGGACTTAAAGAGAAGATTACGAACTCTGATATTTGGAAATCCATTTTCAGACACGGGTATGAAGATACCGGCAGACGTTACACATTACAAGTGCTGCAAAATGTATGGTTACATCTGCACCCACCCCGCATCTCCCGACACGCGCTACACTTCCGATTCACATGGTGTATGGGGGGTATAACATTCCTAATGTTTCTTGTGACCGCCGTCACCGGGGTCCTCTTGATGTTCTATTACCGTCCAACAGGAGAGTATGCTTTCCTCGACATTCAAGCACTTGAATTTGACATACCGTTCGGTATGCTACTTCGAAATATGCACCGTTGGGCAGCACACGGTATGGTTATTTCTGTTATGCTGCACATGTTCCGCGTCTTTCTGACAGGTTCATATAAAAAACCACGAGAGTTTAACTGGGCTGTGGGTGTAATTCTATTGCTTATCACATTCTTTCTAAGTTTTACAGGATATTTACTGCCTTGGGACCAACTTGCATACTGGGCAGTCACAGTCGGAACAAATATGGCAAGAGCAACACCTGTTTTAGGGCATGAAGGTCCTTTCGCACCAACTGATATCACACAAGCAAACGATGTGAGATTTGCTTTACTTGGCGGGACAATAGTCGGACCATCTACGTTATTAAGGTTTTATATATTGCACTGTGTTGCAGTTCCATTGGTTGCAAGTCTTTTGATGGCACTGCACTTTTGGCGTGTTCGTAAAGATGGAGGCATATCAGGCCCGCTGTAAATTAATAGTAGTAGGCACACGCCGTGTGCCGTCAAAAAGATATAAATAATGCTAGTTTGATAATAAAAGATGTCAGTTCTATAAGCAGTATTTTGTCCCAAGGACCGCCTTGTAGCACAAACTTTCCAGTTTGTGTGCTATGAAACAAACTAAAAGTTTGTCCTACAATGTGTTTTATCAAACTCACGTTAAATAAGATTAGACCTGTTACGTTAATTGTTTATGGATTATCATAATTGGATGAGGAGATAGGATTGTAATATGGAACCTTTTCTTGAGTTAATTAAGAAACCTGATAATGTACCAATTTTAGCCATACTCTTTTTAATTCCTTTCTTTCTATGGTTATCATATAAACAAGCACGCCAGACGGATAGGACAGGTGTCCCATCAGACGCGGCACTGAACGATAAAGTATATGTTTGGCCCTATCTCTGTCGGAACGAGTTTATCTGTGCTATCATCATTATGTTAATTTTAGGTGTGTGGTCAATTATGATTGACGCACCGCTTGAAGAACCGAGTGATCCTGCCAAAACACCTAACCCTTCCAAAGCACCATGGTACTTCCTGGCATTACAGGAGATGTTGGTCTATTTTGATCCCTGGATCGCAGGTGTCGTGTTACCAGGATTGATTATTGCTGGACTCATCGCTATTCCCTATATTGACATCAATCCAAAAGGGAAGGGTTACTATACACTTAAGGAACGTCCATTTGCTATCGGTGTCTTCTGTTTCGGGTTTCTTATATTATGGATCGTTTTAATGATAGTTGGTACATTCTTAAGAGGCCCCGGATGGAACATATTTTGGCCTTGGGAGGAATGGGACCCCCATCGTGTCGTCCCATTAACCAACGTCAATTTATCTTACCTATTCGGGATTCGGGATGATCTCACTGCCAATTTCTTCGGATTTGCTGTTGTTGCTGGCTATTTCGCACTCGGTCCCATCTTCTATTTCTGGAAGTACAAGAGTAGTAAGTTCCTACAACAACTCGGGTTAATACGATATGTTATCGTATCATTTCTGTTTTTGTCAATGATGGCACTACCGATTAAGATGATACTTCGCTTAGCACTAAATATCAAATACGTATGGGTTTCACCTTGGTTTAATATCTAATAATAGACAATCACACACCGAGAATACATACTTACACTACACGTTTCATTAGAATTGATTGACTTGGAGGTTATAGATTACGTGAGGAGCAAAAAAGAGATCCCTGCAGAACAAAAATCCTATGCTGTGCTATTCTTTATTCTATCTGCTCTATTAGGTCTGGTGACCATCTGGGGTTTTTGGAGTGAAATGATCACACGCCGCCCCTGGAAAGGAATACAGCAAGAATTCTATTCTTACGAGTATGAAAAGACTAAAATAGAATATGAAAACGCAAAGAATGACTTACCAGAAGAACCCTCCAAACCAGATATTGATAAAAATAAATTAAGAGACGCGTTGAAGACTGAGAATCAAAAACAGGTTCAGTTGGATGAGGCAATGCAGGCTCGAAAATTTGAACAGAGTAAATCTGACGCAATCAATTACAAATTCCAACACAGTCTACACGAAGCAAAAGGTGTATATACAGACACAGTCCTAAAATATAAGAAGACTTTGGATGAATATGAGAAACGGATTGAAGGCGAACTCACAGCTGAAGTCCTCGTTGCTGAAGCAGAATTTGCTGACGCGAATAAAGCACTCGCTGATCTGTATCTGAATAGCAATGATCCTACAAACGCACTCAGTACCTACCTTATCGCGCAGAAATACAAACCCAATGAAACAGAAATCGCTGAAGGTATAACAGCAGCACAGGAGGCACTTGCTGTATTGGAAACAGTGCAAGCACAGTTTGATGCAGTAGAACGTTTAAATCAAAAACTGTCAGATGTTGGCGGTATCAAACGTACTTTTCTGGGGAGTCTGTTAGAGAACCCATTTAGAGAAACGAGAACTATCGTTCAATACTATCTTAAGGAATTCAATCATACCGCCGATAGATGTGAAACCTGCCACTTCACTATCAATAAAAGCGGATATGAATCCAACGCTGTAGAGACTTTTCCAGTAGAAGGGGATGGAGATGAACTTGTCAAACGTCTTCTCAAACATCCCGCTGTGAAAATAGGAAGTGAGACGATTGTCATTGATGACGCTTTTGAAGCGGAACCTGAAGATTACAAGTTAACCAAAAAGGGATGGCTTACCTTCACTGACGCCAATGTATTCGGCGACGTAGAGATATCCTATGAAACAGATTACCCCCCTGTACTTCGCACACACCCAGAACGAGATGTCTTACTCGGAAAACATCCATCGGAAAGATTCGGTTGTACACCTTGCCACGGCGGACAAGGATACGGATTGACCGCTAAATCCGCGCATGCACTCACACATAAAGAGTATTGGCTTACACCCGTACTCGGTATGGATGAACATACAGGTAGAACGTCAGAAGAGAAAAAGGGATATATGCAGTCTAACTGTAGACGTTGCCATGACGGTGTGATGATGTTAGACTATGGCGTTGACCCTGAAACGAAGGCACCAAAGGACTATGCGGAAGACCTCACCAAAGGTATGGCACTATTTGAAGACCTCGGATGCCACGGATGCCACGCTGTTGAAGGTTATAGTGCTATTGATAAAATAGCGAAAGTTGGACCCTCGCTCAATAAGATCGGTAGTAAGGTCAATCAGGCTTGGCTTGAGAACTGGATCAAGAAACCTGAAGCATATCTCGCACATACCACCATGCCAAACTTCTTCCCAGTGGAAGGGATGAGTCAGGTCGTTTACCTAAAGAATGGGGGACAACGCACAGGTCTTGTCACAGATACAGGCGAAGAATACATTGTAAAGGCTGATGATGAAACCGAATATACATACAACAAGGATGAGGTGACACGGATTGTTGATGAGGTTAAGTCTATCGCTGCATATCTTGCAGATATGACGGATCCGGAATTAGACAGTCTCTCGGTCAATTATTCAACATCTCAGAACGATATTGCAGCAGGAGAAGAGACAGTAAAAACCGTTGGATGTCTCTCATGCCATAAAGTCAGGGAACTGGGAAGCGATTTTGCACCAGCACTTGACAGCGTCGGAACAAAGGTATCGGCAAATTATCTATACGAATGGATTGAGAACCCAAAGAAATACGATCCAGACACAACAATGCCAAGCCTACGCTTAAGTCAAACAGAGCTGAAAAACGTCGTCGCATATCTGATGAATCTTCAGAATGATACACCGAATGTAGTGTCTGATTCTATTGGAGAAGCACTCGTCGATGAAGGTGAAAAACTGGTCAGAACGTACGGTTGTTTCGGATGCCATGAAATTTCCGGTTTTGAGAATGAATCTAAAGTCGGGGCAGATCTCGGGGAATTCGGAGCAAAACTCGCTGACGAACTCGATTTCGGCGATACTGTCGACTTACACCATAACTGGCACGAATGGACAGTTGGAAAGATCACGAATCCACGACGTTATCAAACACGACGAATCGTCTCACGTATGCCGGTCTTTGAAACCCTAAAAAATAACGCAGAAGATGCAAAAGCAATCGCAGTGCTACTCAAGAGTTTCCAGCCTAATCCATACCCTCTCAACTATCAATTTGACCATGCAGCAGACCCCTCTCGTGTTGAAAGACAGAAGATAATTGATGCGGGTAGACGCGTCGCAAAAAAATACAACTGCAAAGGATGCCACGAGATGGAACGTGAAGGTGGAGACTACCGTAATGTTATCGTCGCACATGAAGGATTAGACCAAACAACAGCAAAACAATTCGCACCACCTACACTACAAGCACAAGGCGCAAGAGTCTATCCCGACTGGCTGTTTAATTTCCTAAAGAATCCATCAGAAATACGTTACGGACTTAAAGTTCGGATGCCAACTTTTGGTATGTCTGACGAAGAGGCTACAACGCTTGTCAAATACTTCTCGGCATTAGATAATGAGCCGTTCCCTTACGAAACAATAGCAAAACCTGAACCGACAGCAGCCGATTTGCGATTAGGTAAACGGATATTCGACGAACTAAAATGTGATTCATGTCATCCTTCACAAGGCGAATTCATCCCTGATGGTAGTGACAAAGCAGGAAGACCTGACCTATCATTGGCAAAGGAACGTTTAAAAGCGGACTGGTTGATTGACTGGATGAAAGATCCACAAAGCTTCCAATCCGGTACAGCGATGCCACAAGCATGGCCTCGCGTTGGAGATACCTATATGCCATTTGAAGACTATGCTGGTGGTGACGCCGAAGAACAGATCCGATTAGTCCGAGACTACCTAATATCGTTAAGCCGCTAATGTGGAGTGTTTCGTTATTTACGAAGACAACCTATCGTAGGGCGAGGGGACCTCGCCTGTTAAGGAATTCCGATAGATGTGAAACATCTACTGATAATACTTCTCATGATTCTCGTGTGGCTTAATATGTTCATCTGGTTGGCAAAAACGGTTGATCCAAGCACGAAATATCGCTCCGATGTAGAATACAACTATGCCAGATTTTGTGCGGGGTGCCACGGAAACAGCGGCGAAGGTAACGGACGTATCGGCAGGTTTAAAAAATTAGAACCCGCTGACCTAACCGACGCGAACTTCTGGCGCATGCATGACGATGAACAACTCTTAAACAGCATTCGTGACGGGAAAGATAACATGCCCGCCTTCCACTATTACCTGAACCAAAAAGAACAACGGGAAATACTTGAATACATTAAAAACACCTTTCAACCCTAATTTACACGGATATCCGTGATTTCTATTTTTAAGGGGTTGCCTTTTGAAATATTAAGGTGTTAACATAATATACAATAATAATATAAGGAGAAAGACCATGAAACATCTAACATTTATTTTAGCTCTGATTGTATGTGTTACATTTGTCGGTTCTGTGAATGCCGCTACTGTAACAGGAACAATCACCTTTGACGGAACAGAAGAATATACGGAAGTACCGGCACGGAAACTCTTAGACATCAACACAAATGAACAACACTGTATTACGACTACAAAAGGTGCAAAATCTGAAGAACTGGTCATTTCAAAAGGGAAAGGGATTCAGAACGTTGTTGTTTATGTACGTGTTAGCGGTCAAAAAGCAACGCCACTAAAGGAGAAACCTAAACTTGACCAGAAAGATTGCAGATATTTACCACACGTCCTTGCAGTACCGACAGGAACTACCGTTATTCTCACTTCCGATGACCCGGTAGCACACAATGTAAACGCTCATGCAACAAAGAACGAAGCAAAGAACCTACTTATCTCTAAGAAAGGAATTAAATTTGATTACACGCTTAGCAAAGCTGAAGCCATTAAGTTGACTTGTGATGTGCATGCATGGATGAGTGGGTATATCGTCGCTGTTGATTCCAACTTCTATACGGTAACTGGACAGAAAGATGAGAAAGGGAAATTTATTCATCCTGATGATTACGAAAAGTCTGCTGACACCGGCAAATATACTATCAAGGACGTTGCCGCCGGAAGAGCAAGGGTGGTCGTATGGCACGAAACCTTGGGAACAGCAAACAAAACTGTCCAAGTTCCTGAAACTGGCGAACTCAAGGTTGATTTCAAAAGTAGTGAATTCAAAAAACCTAAGAAAAAATAACGACCCTTTCATAACTGTGAAAACTATTAGAGAGATTAAAAATGCGTTGTTGCTCTTTTACCCATAAGAGAATCTATTATCTTATCGGAATTGTGCTGCTCGGGATAATTTTATTCGTAGCTATCCCAGCGTTTGCGCAAGACTTAACCGATGCTGAATATCGACCTTTCCCGAAGATTGGCAGTCGCAGTGCCGCTTGGATCGCCGCACAACTCCATCTTCTATTCGGTTCCTTTATTCTCGGTGTGCCGATGTTTGCAGTCATTATCGAGTTTATCGGATGGAAAACTAAGGAAGAACGATATGACCGAATGGCACAAGAGTTTATAAAACTCTGTATGGGTGCATTTTCAACAACGGCTCTATTAGGTGGTGTTCTGGTATTTATTCTCGTATGGTGCTACCCAAACGTCATGAAGAAGATGAGTGGTATCTTCGGACCAACGATGATCTTCTATGTCATACTCTTTTTTGGTGAAACCTTTACACTCTACCTATATTCTTATGGATGGGATAAGATGCAGGGACGTCATAAAGGATGGCACCTATTCCTTGGAGTTCTGCTAAACGTATGGGGTACAGCAATCATGTTTGTATCCAATACATGGCTGACCTATCAAACAAGTCCAGCAGTACATTGGAGTAAAGCATCTGAAGCTACACGAGAAAAATGGATTGAAGCACAATTAGCAAATAATCCTGAGGCAACACGCAGTGAGATTGTTCAAAGTGTCACAGAAGTTCTTGATAAGAACCCGCACGGACCCGTAATTTCGCTTCATGACGAAGTAAGCGGTGATTTCTTAGGAACAGTGTGGGAAGCCGTCAACAACTTCACGTGGATGCCTGTTAATATACACCGTCTGATCGGCAACATTGCATTTGGGGGGTCTATCGTTGCTGCGTATGCTGCATTCCGATACCTCGTCGCGAAAACTGAAGAAGAGAAGTCTCACTACGATTGGATGGGATATAACGGGAACTTCATCGCACTGTGCGGACTAATTCCCCTTCCATTTGCTGGTTACTGGTTGGGACGTGAAATATACATGTTCAACAATACCATGGGTATCGCCATGATGGGTTCTCTGTTCTCATGGTTGTTTATTCTTCAGGCGGTGATGATTGGTGTACTGTTCATTGGTGCAAACTACTATCTCTGGTCAGGCATGGGTAGAGTTTCTGACGGTGAAAAATATGCGCGTTACCGTCCGTATATGATCGCAATTATTGTCATCTGTATTGCTATCTGGATGACACCGAGAACATTTTCAAGCATTTCATCCGCTGCTGAACTGAGTGCAATGGGAGGATCAAACCATCCGCATCTCGGTTTCTTCGGACTCATGTCTGCTAAGAACACAGTCGTCAATATCGTTATCCTGACGACCTTCTTGAGTTTCCTCTTTTATAGACGTTCCGGAAAAATCCCGACAGCAAGTTGGAAAAGTATCGGTAATATCATCATTTCGAGTCTCTTCTTCTTAGGAACCGTAATAATTGTCGTGATAGGTATTTTAGGATTTGTAGTGGAACCAGCTACACGGGTCAATGTGTTGACACCATGGCAGGTCTTAGTCGCACTCGGTGTCATGGTCGTTGTGACCATAATTGATATTTTCATGTATCGAAAAGCAACATCATCTGGCATTATTAATTGGGGTAAGATGACAGATCGTTCACAGTATGTCTTGATTCTGCTTGCAATTACCTTTACCTCTCTCATGGGATTGATGGGATACGCACGCTCAGGATTACGAGAAGGATGGCACATCTTTGGCGTCATGAAAGATTCTTCACCAGATGCTCATACACCATCTTTGAGTGAGGCGGTGAATATGGTATCCATAATTATGATCATTTTCTTCGCACTCGTTGGATTTATTTTCTGGCTCGGCCTCTGGGGAGATAAGAAAAAACAAACAAATGTACCAATGGTTGAAACTGCTGCTGCAGACGTAAGTAATAGCAGGGATGATTGATAGGAGAATATACAGATGAAAAACGTTATTATCAAGATCGTAGGTCTCATCCTAATGGTAGTCAGTTTTATCGCTTATGTGGCAAAGGCAGATGCATTTCCTATCGCATCTGAAAACTTAGTACCATGGTCAGTGTGGTTCACGATTGCTGTGTTGGTGAACATGGTAGTCTGGTTCCCTGTCATGAAATTAGTCTCGTTTTCTATCGGAATTATCTGGTTCTATGCCTTCATTGCTGGTCTTATGCCAGATACCTCCACAGCATCAGGAACTTTAGAATCATTGGATTGGGACGACCCAGAAGGAGTCGCAGAAATCGGTGAAGGCATCTTTAATACCAAAGGACAGTGTGCTGCATGTCATACACTTGATACATCTGCCCCTAAAGGAAGATGTCCTGACTTGTCCGATATTGGTGCTATCGCTGCGAGCCGACAACCTGGTGTTTCATCAAAGCAATACTTGATTGAGTCTTTGTATGAACCCGCTAAGTATTTAGTCCCTGGATACGGCAAAATCATGCCAGAAGTTTGGAAAAATCCCATCGCGCTAACACAATTAGAAATTGAAGCTGTAATAGCATTCTTGCAAAGTAAGGGTGGAGATATAGACCCAACTCCCTTTGATGAACCCATTAACAGAGCAGACGCTGATACAACGACAGTAGCATTAGAACCACTGCTGACCGGGGAAATTGAAAAAGGTAAAGAGGTCTTTATTGATACCGCCTGTGTGTCGTGTCATGCTGTGCAAGGCGTAGAAAACCCTCAAGCCGGAGACGAAAATGTTGACTTTGAAGTCGTAACAGCACCTGAACTCTCAGATGTTGCTGCAGTCTATGAAATGCGATATATTGAGGAATCAATCCTATTACCACACAAAGAGATACTACCCGGCTATGGAAAAGTAACAATAACAGCACAAGGTATTATTTACGATGGCACATTGGTATCTCAGGATGAAGAAAAAATCGTCGTCAAAACAAAAGCAGATGATGGTACAGAAACAGAACATACAATACGCCTCAGCGATATTGACGAAGAACCGATTACAGACCTGTCTAATCTATTGGAAAAAGGTTATTTCACTATAACAATCACCCCTGCTGGTTCTGACACACCCATCAGCGGGGAAATCGTTGACGAAGATGCTGACACTGTTACAGTGAAGGTTGGTGAAGAGACACAGATAGTTTCTAAAACAGATGTCAAGAAGCAGATGACACTTATAGATTACTCCGATGTTGAAACTGTTGGTGAACATGTATCTGGTACAAGAGATGACGCTGAGATCGTTATGATCGTTGATGGTGTTGAGGAAAGTTTCGATCCATTTGATATTCAAGATGTCATAACTGCATTCGCTAAGGGTAGAAAGTTATATGAAAGATCACCTATGCCAGATAATTTTCCCGATCTCTTATCAGTTAAGGATTTGGCAAACCTACTTGCATTCTTGAGTTCATTAACCGGAGCAACAGCAACTGAAGAAACAACAACTGAAGATGTTGGTGAAGTAATATCAGAATAACATATTAGAAATACATAATAGAGGATAAGCCTTGAAAAAGACTTCGCTTTTCACAATCTGTCTCGTGATTTTCATAGTCTGCTGGATATTTCTACGATTTGTCATCGGAGGAATAATCTCTGCGCCAATACCCAATACTGTTATCGCAATGTATATGGCGTTAATATTCATTGCTATACTAGTGCATGTTTCCGTTGAAGACTCAAGGTTCACTGAGTTCCTGCGCCCTGTTAATGAAACCCTTCTTGATGACAATAAGCGGACACGTAGACTTATTCTGGTAATTCTGATTCCACTATTGCTGAGCGGTTACACGTATTCAAATATTGCTCAGAAAGCTAGTCCTCTGGGAGATCCGCGTCAAGCACATCCAAAACCCCCGTTGGATTTGACCTACAAAGATGAAGTTATTGATACGATGCAAAAGGCACATAACCCATATCGCAAATATGAGAAGGAAGATCCTGAATTGTTTAAAGAACACGTAGAAAACGGACGTAGTGTCTATTACAAGAACTGCTTCTTCTGTCATGGTGATCATCTGGATGGAAAGGGGCATTTTGCAGCTGCACTAAATCCCTTACCTGCAAACTTCCAAGACCCTGGTATAATACCGAATTATCAAGAATCTTTCTTTTTTTGGCGGATCAGCAAGGGAGGTCCAGGTTTACCAAATGAAGGAACCCCATGGAATACTGCCATGCCTATTTGGGAAGATATCCTCACACAGGAAGAAATTTGGGACGTTATCATATTCCTGTCTGAATATACCGGTTATACATACAGAACTTTTGGGGAGGGACATTAAGCATGCGAATTACGATGCTAACGCTCACTTCTCTCTTCATTCTCGCTTGTGTTGTCATGCTGCCTTCATTTGGACAAGAAGCTCAAGAAGGTTCGCTTATTGGAAAGCAGGTCTATGAAGAGAGTTGTGCACATTGCCATGGGCTTGAAGGTCGTGGTGATGGAAGTGGAGCCGAAAATCTTTTACCGAGACCCAGAGATTTCACTCGCGGACTATACAAAATCCGATCCACCGAAAGTGGACAACTCCCAACGGATAAGGACCTATTTGATATTATTACTGTCGGTATGCCCGGTACTTCAATGCCAGGATGGGAAACGTCACTCAGTACTAATGAGCGTGAGGAGGTAGTGAAATACATAAAGACATTCTTTAGCGGATTTCAGGAAAACGAAAAACCACCACGTGAAGTCAGATTGGCTGACAAAATCCCATATTCTAAAGAGAGTGTAGAGATCGGAAAAGGACTCTATGTAGAACTCGGTTGCGTTGAATGCCACGGTAACCTCGGTAGAGGAGACGGAACATCTGCACCGACCCTCGTTGATGCTTGGGACTTCAAGACGTGGCCCGCAAACCTAACAGAGAATTGGAATTTCCGTGGCGGATCAGACCCCGAAGACATTTTTAAACGGTTCATCGGCGGAATAGCAGGATCACCCATGCCTGCATTCCAAGGTGACACATTTTACCATTTTGGACTTACGCCTGAACAGTCAGAACAGTATGCTGCACTGGAGAAAAAAGTGGAAGACGGAGAAGAATTAACAACTGAAGAAGAAGAACTGGCCGCACAATATTTCGAGATAAATGACACGGCTGCCACCGCTGCACTTGATTGGGCGGAAGGTTTGGAAATGTCACCTGAAACCCTTAAAATATATAATGATGCAATGAAGGTCGTCTATGAAAAGAGTTGGCATCTCGCAAATTATGTAAAATCCCTTTCACCAGAAAAACGACCAGAATTTGCAATCGGAAAACACGTGCTACGGTCTCAATACATACAAGGAGAACTGCCAGCATTAGCCGATGAAACGTGGAATACACTCGAATTTAGCTACTATCCACTATTCGGACAAATAGTAGTAGAACCGAGACAGTTCAATCCATCTATAGACTCTGTTAACGTTAAATCCTTTTACAACGACACTGAAGTCGTATTCCTATTCTCTTGGGATGACAAGACACATAATACCTCTGAAGAGGAGAATGAAGAAACAGGTAAAACATATCAGGATGCTATCGCCATACAGTTTCCTGTCAGACCACCGAAAGGACCGACAGACCCAAAACCTTACTTCCTATGGGGAGGGAAAAAGCCTGTGTATCTGTGGCAGTGGAAAGCATCTGCTCCTGATACGTTGACAGAACTCACCGCAAAAGGTATTGACAAGGCTGAAGAGCAAGAAGCGCAAGGTAATTTTGCAGTGGAAAGTGATTATACGGATGGAAAGTATAGTTTGTGGGTAAAACGTTCACTAAAGACTGATGATAAAAAAGACTTACAACTTGATGTTGCAACATTTGTTCCAATAGCATTTTCTGTATGGGATGGCGGCAATGGAGATATAGATACAAAGCGCGTCATATCAAGCTGGTATTCCTTTGTTTTGGAACCATTGCCATCAACAAGAAGGTTTATCTATCCGCCACTGGTCGCGCTGCTTTCTTTCGGACTACTGGTCGGTTTAAGGAGATTTATCCAACGAAGAAATTCATAAGTCTTAAAAGTAGTAGGCACACTCCGTGTGCCGTCGTATACTATCTTCAAGTTCAAACTTATTCCATTTCTATTAGATTTTCTGTCATTACCATCTGTTAGAAATGAAACGGAGAACGGCACAATCTAACAGAATGTGCTACAAAAGAGCGACATTGTACAGAATAGCAATCAATTCCAAAATTTACACATATTAAAGGAGCAAAAAATGAAAACTAAAATGTTTCTAACCCTAACACTTTTCCTTGCATGTGGCTTAGCACTCTTTGTATTTGCTGATAACCAAGAGGAAGAAGAAGAAAAGAATTTGCTTGTTTTTCCTAAAGCATACAAAACAAAATCTGTAAGCAACGGAGGAAAAATAAACGGCGTTGTAAAATTTGATGGCGAAGCACCAGAAATGAAAAAACTGGAAATAGTAAAAGACAAAGCAACATGCGGTAAGGTAGACAAATTTGACGAGTCACTTGTCGTCGGTGAAGATAACGCGATAAAGAACACAATCGTCTATCTAATGGATATTACAGAAGGGAAAGATTTCGACGCAGAGGCAAAGAAGCCAGAAATAGACCAAAAGAACTGTAAATTCACACCGCATGTCCAGATCGTGCCAGTTAAAGTACGTCTAACAATGCTAAATAACGACCCTGTCACGCATAATGTCAATATCGCTGATATTAATATCAACAAACAGCAGACAAGAATGATCAAGCGATTAAGAATAAATGCTATGACTAAACCACAGGGACCGGTTGAAGTCAAATGCGATATACATGGATGGATGAGAGCATGGGTCGCTTATGTCCCACATCCTTACTTCGCTGTGACGAACGAAAAAGGTGAATTCTCACTTGAGAATGTTCCTGCAGGTACATATAAACTCGGATATTGGCATGAAACGCTTGGCAATAACAACAAAGAACCTGTTACTGTTGAAGTTACTGCCGGTGGTGAAGTCAAACAAGATTTCACCCTAAAAATGAAAAAGTAACATGGGGTGAATAAACGAATTGTCGTTGAACGTCTAACGCACAACTACGACAAGAGATGTGCGTTAGACAATATCAACTTCAGTGTTGCTTCTGGCGAGGTGTTTTGTCTTCTCGGTCCAAACGGCAGCGGTAAGACAACGTTATTCAAGATTCTTTCTACATGCATCTCACCTACATCGGGACATGTCAAAATCCTCGGTTTTGACTTGAAGACAGAAAAAAAAGCAATTCGGAAGTTAATAGGCGTTGTCTTTCAGAGCCCAGGATTAGATATAAAGCTCACTGTAAATGAAAACCTGCGTCATCAAGGTCATCTATACGGATTAAACGGGCAAAACCTAAACAATAGAATCCTTGAAATGCTTGATAGGTTTGACATTGCAGATAGAAGAAACGACATCGTAGAAACACTGTCAGGAGGACTAAAGAGACGAGTCGATCTCGCAAAAGCACTACTCCATAAACCCAGCGTATTGATTCTTGATGAACCGAGTACTGGATTAGATATCGGTGTAAGAAACCAACTGAGTCAGCACCTTAAAGAACTTGCTACACAGGAAAACATACCAATACTGCTGACAACACACTTGTTAGATGAAGCTGAAGGGTGTAACCGTGTCGGTATATTAGATAAAGGTAGGTTAGTTGCCATCGGTACACCCGATCAGCTCAAATCAGAAATTAGTGGAGATGTTGTCATAATAGAAAGCGGGGAGTGTGAGACACTTCAAAATGCAATTCAAGACAGGTATCATGTTCAGGTAGTTGCTGCAGAAAATAATCTTCGTATTGAAACTGCTAATGCTCATGAGTTCTTAAGAGAAGTTGTCACAGCATATCCAAAGATGATAAAAGCTGCGCGTTTTGGGAAACCTACATTGGCAGACGTGTTCATCAAAATGACAGGAAAAACTTTTGATTAGGGACAACCGATGTTAAGTGTTTGGCTACCCATCAAAACAATATGGTGGCGAGAGATCATCAGATTTGTTCGTCAAAGGAGTAGACTACTTAGCGCAATTTTGCAACCGCTCATATTTTGGATACTCATAGGAAGTGGACTAAGTGCATCATTTAAACCGCCCAGTACATCTTCTGAAAATACATCTTATGAACAAGCATACACCGAGTATTTCTACCCGGGTATAGTGGTTTTAGTGTTGCTATTTACGGCTATATTTGCTACAATCTCTGTAGTGAATGAACGACGTGAAGGTTTTTTGCAGAATGTGCTTGTAGCACCAGTACCGAGATGGAGTATCGTACTCGGACAAACATTAGGAGGAATTACATTAGCACTGCTTCAAGGTGTTCTATTATTAGGAATCGCACCTCTTATCGGAATCAAGGTCGGTCTAATTTCGCTACTCACAACAGGCGGTGTTATGATTCTGATTGCTTTTGGATTGACGAACCTCGGCTTGCTGATTGCATGGAGAATGGACTCAACACAAGGATTTCATGCAATTATGAATCTTATTCTCATTCCAATTTGGTTATTGTCGGGAGCGTTTTTCCCACTTGCAGGGGTACCACATTGGTTAGCATGGGTAATGAAGTTGAATCCCGTAACTTACGGTCTCGCTGCTTTCAGACACAGTCTCTATTTAGATTCACACATAACGTTTGATGAAATACCGACAATGACAATCTCTATCATAGTTTGCAGCGTCTTTTCCTTATTGACATACGCAGGAGCAGTACTAACAGCTTCTACGCAACAAATTTAGAATAAACAAAACAGTTATAGTGTGCTTAATTGAAGTTCTTATACAACTTACAACAGGATACATATTTAGGAGAATTTAATGCTTGGATGGTATACTGAAAATATATCAACGTATGCAAAAGGTGTGGATGGCCTTTTTGCACTCATATTTTGGATTACTATAGTGGCGTTTATATTGGTAATGCTTACACTCATCCTGTTTCTAATACTGTACCGTCACCGATCGGGACATAAGGCTGAGTATATTGAAGGAAGTACGAAACTTGAGATTATCTGGACAACAGCAACTACGGTGATTGTTTTTGGACTCGCATTACTGAGCTTTCCTCAGTGGAATAAACTAAAATCACCTGCAGAGAATCCCGATTATACCGTTCAAGTCCGTGGAGAACAGTTCAACTGGTACTTTATCTATCCCGGGCCCGATAACGAGATCGGTACAGAGGATGATCTTGAATTTGAAAATGAGATGAATGTTCCAGTTGATAAAGTTATACAGTTGTATCTGACATCAAAAGATGTTATACACAGTTTTTTTGTTCCACAGTTAAGATTGAAACAGGACGTATTACCTAACAGAATTATTGATTTTACGAAGTTTAGAGCTCAAAAAATTGGAAAGTATGAGATACCGTGTGCTGAACTCTGCGGATTTGGACATGCAACAATGATCGGATCTCTCAATGTACTCTCACAAGAAGATTACGACTCTTGGGTTGCGGAGAACTGGCAACCTCAGGAATAGAAAACCCCAGGAATAAAAGACTAACGGTTGCATTGACCCGTAATCTTAAAAGGAGTTTAATAATATGCAAGAAAACGAAAACTTAACACCTGAACATGATGATGTCCACGACACCCATGATCATCATGAAGGATTCTTCCGAAAATATATCTTCTCTCTTGATCACAAGATGATCGGTAAACAGTTCCTCATATACGGACTGCTAATGCTGTTCCTCGGCGGTGGATTAGCGATGCTATTTAGATGGCAACTTGCATATCCTGAAATAACCGAAGATGTGGCAGCAAAACTTGAAAATGTAGAGAGTAGATTAGCAAAACCACTTCCGATTATCGGTGCTTCAGATGAATTTCTAAAGGAGTACTTAGAAACTGGAGAACTAAAACCCAAAACAATGGCAGACAGATATTGGGTTAATGTCATAGAATCAGATGATGTTGAATGGGCAGAAGAGAACATCCCATTCGGTATTATGACCCCTGCATTCTATAATATGCTGTTTACCATGCACGCCACAATTATGGTGTTTTTCGTCGTTGTACCAATACTCGTAGGAGCTTTCGGCAACTTCCTGATACCCCTGATGATCGGTACACGAGACATGGCTTTTCCTGTTCTCAACATGCTCTCATTCTGGCTCGCAGTGCTTGCAGCTGGAATAATGATAGCAGGTTTCTTTGTACCTGGAGGACACGCATCCGCTGGATGGACAGGATACACACCTCTATCTGCTGATCCTGAATGGACAGGTGTCGGGTGGGGGATGAACCTGTGGGCAATTAGTCTGCTCATCCAAGGATTCTCCTCATTGGTCGGCTCAATAAACTATATCACAACAATTATCAACATGCGGGCACCAGGAATGACGTTCTTCAGACTACCTTTAGTCATCTGGGCACTCTTCATAGTTGCAATTTTGCTACTTCTCGCATTCCCAGTACTCTCTTCTGCATTGGCACTGCTCATCTTTGATAGACTCGCAGGGACAACTTTCTTTACAAACACATCTACTGGGGGTGGAGACCCGCTACTCTGGCAACACCTGTTCTGGTTCTTCGGTCACCCTGAAGTTTATATCCTAATTCTGCCGGGAATGGGTATCGCATCAGAATTGATCCCTGCTTTCTCACGCAAACCGATCTTCGGATATCGTTCCATGGTCTATGCTATGATTGCAATCGCATTCTTAGGATGGGTCGTATGGGGACACCACATGTTCCAAAGCGGTATGCGACCGGGAATGGGAGCATTCTTCATGACAACAACAATGCTGATCGCTGTACCATCCGCAATCAAGACATTTAACTGGTTAGGCACGATGCACAAAGGATCCATCAGATTCACAACACCGATGCTACATGCTATTGCATTCGTCTCAATGTTCGTTGTCGGTGGACTCAGCGGAATCTTCATGGCAAATACACCCGTTGACATCGCTATTCACGATACATACTTTATTGTCGCGCACATCCATTATGTCGTTTTTGGCGGTAGTCTCTTTGCAATTTTCGGTGGAATTATTTTCTGGTTCCCAAAAATGTATGGTCGTTATATGAACGACACGTTGTCAAAAATTCACTTCTGGTTGACCTTCATCTCTTTCAATTGCACCTTCTTCCCCATGCATATACTCGGGATGGGAATGCATAGACGGCGTATAGAAAACCCATTGGCTACTGCATACACACAAGATTTTGAAGGCATGAATATATTCATCACCATGAGTGCATTTACGCTGGGTGCAGTCCAACTCATACTTGTTTTCAACTTCTTCTGGAGTATCTATAAAGGTAAAGTCGCAGAAAAGAACCCATGGCACGTAAATACATTAGAATGGGAAGCTCCCACACCTGTGCCACATGGGAATTTTGCACAAATCCCAACAGTACACCGGGGTCCCTATGAATATAGTGTTCCCGGCGAAGAAGCCGATTGGATTCCACAAGCACAACCAGAACCCGTACCCGCAAGTGCTGGTGATTAATTGATGTCGACGTCGTATAGACAGGCATAACTTGCACATACAAGAGGAGCTGCCTCTTCGGAAATCTGCATGAAGAAGCAAATCGGCTATAGTCCTTGGATATATCGAATTGCACTCCTAACCGCAGGGGCAACCTTCTTCTTAATAATCTTAGGAGGAATCGTAACAAGTACCGAGTCTGGATTAGCAGTACCAGATTGGCCCACGACCTTCGGCTACAATATGTTTCTGTATCCTTTATCCGAAATGGTGGGTGGAATCCTATATGAGCATAGCCACAGACTGATGGGGTCATTAGTTGGACTATTGACCATTACACTGCTCGTCATGCTATTGATAAGAGACTCTCGCAGCTGGATAAAATGGCTTGGCGTAGCTGCACTGATCGCAGTTAGTATCCAAGGCGTACTCGGTGGTCTACGCGTAACCGAACTGAACCTTAATTTTGCCATAATACACGCATGTTTAGCACAAGCATTCTTGGCACTGTTATGTGCAATCTGTTGGTTCACCTCGCGGGACTGGTTTGAGAAACAACAGCCATTACCCAGCAATGAACAGAATACAACTGTTCTAAAACTGAGAAGATTGAGCCTGATTACAACAGTTCTGATATATGTGCAACTCATCTTCGGTGCAATTTTACGGCATACAGGAAACAGACTTGACGCGCATCTTCTGTTCGCATTTTTGGTTGCACTGCATATCGGTCTATTAGGACGACGCTGTTTCAGTTCAAGGGAAGATAGTCAAACTTTACCAATGATTCTACTCGGTTCGCTCGTTTTACAGTTGATACTCGGTACAGGGGCATTTATATTAAGACGAACCGTAGTGGGAGAAACCGTTTCTGCTCTACTGACAGATATAGTAACGACTTCACACGTTGCGGTCGGTGCAATTATGTTAGTCTGTAGTTTTTTGATCACACTTAAGGTCTACTGTATTACTTATGTAACTGCAGAAATAGAAACACAAAACATGTTGAATTATAACGAGGCAAATGAACAAAATCTACTTTTACAACGGGAGCAATAGAAATCTCGTCAGCTATACCAAGACAACAGCGTGAGAAATCCATGTCTTTAACAACAACAGCAATGCCAGAAAAAGATAACATTGCAAATCCTCAATCAAGAACTACAGTCTTTGTACGACGTGCAGCTGATTACATTGAACTGACTAAGCCAAGATTGGTTCTTATGATTCTGATAACCACCGCCGCTGGATTCTATCTCGGTTCATCCTACATGGTGAACTGGATGCAATTCTTACACACCCTTATCGGAGCGGGGTTAACCGCTGCAGGAGTGTTGGGTCTTAACCAATACTTGGAACGTGACATTGATGCAAAGATGCCACGTACACAGAATAGACCCATACCAGCAGGAAGGATGTGTCCGATGAAAGCATTATTTTTTAGTGCATTTCTAACATCAATCGGAATGATGTATCTTACAGTTCTTGTCAATGCAATTAGTGGGTTTGTCATCTCACTCATAGTCGTAAGTTATCTGTTCATATACACACCGTTGAAAAGAAAAACATCATTGTGTACCCTTATCGGTGCTGTTCCCGGTGCGTTACCACCTGTTGTAGGATGGGTGGCAGCACAAGGCAAACTAACTGGACCCGCATGGGTACTGTTTGCCATACTATTTCTATGGCAAATACCGCACTCTCTCGCTATAGCATACATCTATCGTGATGACTACGCGAAAGCTGGACTGAAACTATTGCCAGTTATACATCCGGACGGCGCAAGTACACGTCGACAAATTGTTTTCAACTGTGTCGCACTGTTGGGTATCGGACTGCTACCCGTATTCTTTAGTATCGCTGGGGGACTTTATTTTATTGCTGCACTCTTCATTGGAGGGATATTCCTGTTGAGTAGTATCTATCTTCAGAAATCACGGTCAACAAAAGCAGCACGTTATGTATTGTACGCATCGTTACTGTATTTACCATGTCTATTCATTGCAATGACGATTGACAAAATATAGCTGGAGCAATGAGATTGAAATGAATCAGAAGAAAACCCGTCCGCCTAATTGGATAATTGGTCTAATATTAGCACTCTTATTTGTTCTCATATTCGCTATTACGCTTATAGGGTTTATCGTAGGCTTCGAAGCTGCACCACCCCTTAAGAAAATTGTCGCCTGGACGACGACAATAATAGCAGGGGCAATAGGTTTTTTCCTTATCAGTGCTGCGCTAATCGATGTTGTTAAAGCACTCGTAAAAAAGAGTCTTTATAAAAAAGAGACTAAATGATGACACATACTGAAGTAGATATCATACAGAATCGACCGATCAGTAATGCCAAATTGGGAGTATTAGTACTACTCGGTGCTGAAACAATGCTCTTTGTCGGTCTGATAGGTGCATTCCTCGTCTTTAGGATGGGAAATGTCAATTGGCCACCATTAAGTCTTGGAGACATCCAATTACCACAACTGGTCACTGGAATAAACACATTCCTTCTCTTATTCAGCGGGTTATCCATGTTCTTTTCAGTGCGTTATATTCAACAGGACAAAATCCAGCAGCATCACCTCTCGTTGGCAATCACTTGGTTCTTAGGAGTGGCATTCTTAGTGATTCAGGGAAGTGAATGGATACAACTCATTCGTCAAGGACTAACCCTACAGTCCGGCATTTACGGAGGCATTTTCTATGTCTTGATCGGTTGCCATGCCTTACATGTCTTAGGAGCTGTCATGTGGTTGTCAATTGTGCTCGCTAAGTCATTGCTTGGAAGATTTTCTTCTCAAGAATATACGGGAGTTGAGACATGTATGTTATATTGGAGTTTTGTCGTAGCATTATGGCTGATACTATACATCTTGGTATATCTTTATTAATGGAGAATAAAATGTTCTGTCGAATAACAGTGTTGCTGATGATCATTGGATTGGTAAGTCTGCTGCTACCCAATACACTTGATGCATGTCCCGCTTGCAAAAATCTGGACGAACCCATTGCAAGAGGATTCAATTGGAGTGTTCTCTTCATGATGGCAATGCCATTCACCGTATTCGGAGTAATCGGAGGAAGTGTATATTATCACTTTCGACGTGCCAACGGTGTACGAACATAATGGTGTATGAACATAATATAACAGTCAATAAGAAAACAGTGTCTATTATGAAATTAATATAAAAAAGGAGTTAAGTATAGTGGAACAAGCAACCACTTTCGACCATGCTGAAGATGTATACGAACCGTCGCTGACACCAGACAGTCTCGGCAAACTCGGTATGTGGATATTTCTCATCGGGGATACCATGTCATTTGGTGCTCTACTTGCCGCTTACGCAGCCGTACGAGCAGGTGCAGGTATCATCGGATGGGTACCACCTGACGAGATTCTCGGCATCAATCTCACTGCTGGCATGACCTTTCTGCTAATATGTAGTAGTGTAACTATGGTAAAAGCGTTGGAGTCAATCCAAAAAGGCAATGTAGGTAGAATGTGTGATTTCCTTGGACTAACAATCTTAGGAGGTATTATCTTCCTCGGTTTGCAAGCCTATGAGTGGACACACTTGATAAAACACGGATTGACACTGACAGGTATACCAGAGCACGGATTATCGGGTGATCTCATTACAGGTTCAAATCTATTTGGTCCGACATTCTATGCAATTACGGGATTTCACGGATTGCACGTAACAGGGGGAGTTATCTATCTCATCGTCATCTTGAGAAACGGATGGACCGGAAGATACACCGCAGAATACTATCATGAAGTAGAAATCGTAGGACTCTATTGGCACTTTGTTGACCTAATCTGGATTATGGTCTTTACCTTTATCTACCTATTATAGGAGTATATACAACATGGCTGAAAAAGAACATAATGAACATCCGAGATATATGTTTATATTCTTATGGCTTGCAATTCTCACTGCTATAGAGGTCGCAGTTGCAATCCCTGAATATTCTATCGTCATAAAAGGGATCCTACTTATAGGATTGGCTTGCGGTAAAGCTTTCTTGGTTGCAGCGTATTTCATGCATCTAAAACTTGAAAAACGCACCTTAGCACTCATCGTCATAACACCGTTTCTCATTTGTGTGTTTCTTGTTATAATGCTGATGCCAGATATAACCTTAGAATCAAGACTCGCAGAATACGAAACACCAGCATCAGAAACCCAAGAATCTAACGAACACTAATTCTATGGCTATAGTTAATGTGAGTTTGATGAATGTAGCGCAAACTTTCCAGTTTGCACAGGAATTGCCACAAACTGAAAGTTCGTGCTACAATTCACGCCTGTCGGATACGAAAATAGAGTGAGTAAACGCAACCGAAACCATTAATTAATTTAGATGTGTGATCAAAGTGCAAAATCAGAATGATAAACCAAAAATTGATAAAAGCACGTTACCATGGCTTGTAATGGGTGCAATAATAATCGGAATTGCAGGGTTCACTTTGTGGTCAACCTTCAATACCAACTCTGAACCAGTTCCGAAACATGTATCCCTTAGCGTTCCCGATTTTACATTGACGAATCAGCAAGCACAATCCTTTGGTTTAACTGATTTAGCAGGAAAAATCTGGGTTGCAAATTTTATCTTCACAAATTGTCCAACAATCTGTCCGAAAATGACGCAGAAAATGGCAGAACTTCAATCCGAATTTGAGAATGAACCTGTCTACTTTGTTTCATTCACAGTCGATCCAGATAGAGACACAACAGAAGTCCTATCAGAATATGCAAAGAGATACGCTGCCGACGACAAACGATGGCACTTCCTAACAGGTGATAAAGAACTGATCTATCATATAGCAAACGAAGGTTTCAAGTTGGCAGCATCACCGCATGGCAACGGATTTCCACACAGTTCAAAATTCGCACTTGTCAGACCAGATGGAAAAGTTCATGATTATTATGACAGTCAGTATTATATCAGTCAAAGTAAAGCAACGTTAAAACAGCTCAGCTCAGATATTAGAACACTCCTTAATCAATGAAGGATTTGAACCTATTAATCTCAATTGTGGCATTCTTAGTGCATTTTCCTTTCGGTTTTTTTCGTGTAAGATATAAAAAGTTCAGTCGTCCATGGAGTCGGTGTTTATATATACCAATTGTCATAAACATAATCGTCAGACGTTTCTTACTCAACTGGCACTGGCAAACAGCAATTATATACTTGTGGCCAGCAACCTTGATAGCACACATTCTTGGTGGTTACATCGGTTCACATTACAAAACAGGTGACAGCAAGAAATCAGAATAGGTTCATTAGGTAGGGGTAAGGTTTCCCAACCAAAAAGACATGTGAGAAAAGAAAATGAAAAAGATATATGTTCCAGTAGATAACTCAGATTATTCAGATGCCAGTATAGACTTAGCTGTAGAATTTGCCAAGAAATTCGAATCACACTTGGTTGGCTCCCATGTCTATGCCGCCAAAATGCACGATGTGCGTTTTAAGCAGATGGAGTATACATTACCCGAAGAATATCAGGATGAGGTAGAGCTGGAAAAGCAACGACGAATCCACGACACACTCATCACTATGGGTCTACAACTTATATCAGATTCATATCTTGAGGTAATGAAGCAGAAATGTGAAAAATTAGACATCCCTTTTGAAGCGAGGATGCCTGAAGGGAAGCACTATATCAAACTCGTTGAAGACATCGGAGAAAGCGACTACGATCTGGTCATTATGGGTGCACTCGGCATGGGTGCAGTGAAGGACAGCCTTATCGGCGGCGTCTGTGAACGTGTTATCCGGAGGATCACGACAGATACACTCGTCGTCCGCAACCTTGAACCGATACAGGAACAATCCGGCAACATCCTTGTCGGCATTGATGGTAGTCCGGAATCTTTCCATGGGTTAAAAACCGCAATTCGCTTAGGACAAAAGTTCAATAAACAGGTTGAAGCAGTTGGCGTATATGATCCATATTTACACTACATCGTCTTCAACTCTGTTGTCAACGTACTCACAGAAAGAGCAGCAAGAACATTTAGATTCAAAGAACAGGAACAACTTCATGAAGAGGTAATTGATACAGGACTCGCCAAGATTTACCAGTCGCATCTTGAGGTGGCACGTTCAATTGCAAAGGATGATCACGATTATCAACTCAAAATCACACTCCTTGACGGCAAAGCCTACGAAAAAATACTACAATATACACGCAAAACCCAACCGTGGCTTCTCGTTATCGGAAAAATTGGGGTGCATAATGAACAAGATTCCGATATCGGTAGTACTGCAGAAAACCTACTACGGCTTGCACCATGCAACGTTCTCCTGACAAGCCAACGTTACTTCCCACAGATTGATGTAAAAGCTGAAGAAACACTTGTCTGGACACAAGAAGCGATGGACCGAATGGAGAAAGCACCGCCTTTAGTCCGGGGAATCGCCAAAACCGCAGTTCATCGTTTTGCTATTGAACGGGGACACTCTGTTATCACAGAAAGTGTGATTGATAGTGCCATGGAAGCAATTATGCCGCAACGCGCATCCGAAAAACTAACCCGCGTAGCAAAAGAAATCGCGGAGCAGAAGGTCTTAGATGCAGGTGATGTCCAAACGTATATCTGTGGTGAATGTGGGTATGCAGCGCATAATCAACAACCCAAAAAATGTCCTGTCTGTAGCTCACCCCCTGAACGCTTCCAAATGGTTGACAAAGATTCTATCGAACATATCGCTGTTGATGAAGGTGGAACTGCAGAAGAGGAAACATTTGATGGTGTTCGTCTACAGTGGTCAGAACAGTCAAAGAAAGCATTACGCACGGTCCCCCGCGGATATATGAGACGGAATGTTAAAGCACGGATTGAAAAATCTGCCCGTTCCCAAAAAATTCACACGATCACAAATGCATTCGCACTGCAGATTATTGATGATAGCATGGGTGAAGCGGCAGCTGTCCGTGAAGATGCACCCGAATTAAGAGCGATGCAATCGCAATCGGGAGCGTCTGAACAGCAGACACAAATTCGTATTGACAGTCCCCTTAAATGGACAGATGATGCAATAGAACGGCTAAACTTAGTTCCTGCTGGATTTATGCGAAATATTACACAGACCCGTATTGAACAACGCGCAAAAGAAGCAAGTATTACACAAGTCTCGCTTGATTTCGCTGCACGGGTCATTGAAGATGGAAGAAGTCTCGCAAATGAAGTGTTAGGTGACTACTATCAAGGTAATACCAAAAATGAGACAGCGTGAAAACACGGAGGTACATGATGAAGATGAAATTATCCCCAAAACAGATAACTATCTTTCTATGTTTGACTATATCGATTCTACTTATCAACATAAGTGTTCACAATATATCCGTAACGAATATTGCACACGCAGACAACCATTCAAAAAATTGGAATCAATGGAGAGGTCCAAACAATGACGGTATAAGCCACGCAAAAGATGTCCCAATTGAATGGAGTCAGACCGAAAATGTTCAATGGAGACTACCCCTACCCGGGGAAGGCACATCTACACCCGTCGTCTGGCAAGACAAAATATTCCTAACATCTGCTGATGAAGGTCCACCTGAAAAACCCTATGATGAAACGAAAATCGTGCTGATGTGTGTCAGTACTGCCGGGGAAACCCTATGGAAACGCACGCTTTCAGATAACAACCGAGGCTCCAGAGGAGACGAAGTTAACTACGCAGCACCCTCACCAACGACTGATGGTAAACACGTCTGGGCATTTATCGGAAACGGAACCCTTGTATGCTATGATTTTCAAGGAGAGCTTGTTTGGGAAACAAATCTTGAAGAACGATACGGTAGATTCAGACTCGGTTTTCTGATGTCTTCAACCCCAGTTCTCTATAAGGATAAGTTATACATTACACTCATACATAGTGGTGCCTGGTTGGTCTTAGCACTTGATAAGATGACAGGTGATGAGATTTGGAAGCATGACAGACAAAGTGATGCAACACGCGAATGTGAACACGCCTATACTTCTCCCATACTTTACAAAGACGCGAACCACGAATTTCTCGTCGTCCACGGTGCCGATTACGTCACCGCTCACAGCCTTGAAGATGGATCTGAAATATGGCGGTGCGGCGGATTGAACCCTTTATTCAACTACAACGCTTCATTTCGTCTCGTCGCTTCCCCAGTAGCAACGGAAGGTTTAATCGTTGTGCCAACAGCAAAAAATGGACCCGTTGTAGGCTTATCTCCAAATGGTAAAGGGGATATTACGGACACCGAATGGCAAATCTGGAAACGTCAGAGAGGCACACCAGATGTTCCATCTCCACTCATTCACGACGGTTTAGTCTATCTGTGTAGAGAAAATGGCGTTCTTATCTGCCTTGATGCCAAAACCGGAGAACAGCTTTATGAGCAACGAACGCACAACCATCGGCACCGCTCCTCACCTGTTTATGCTAACGGCTACATCTATTTAACAGCTCGGGATGGGGTGGTCAATGTTGTAAAAGCTGGACCTGACTTTGAGATTGTCGCAACCAATTCAATAGATGAAACTATTGCCGCATCACCTGTCCTTGTAGATGGAACGTTATATCTACGAAGTTATGATGCACTATATGCCATCAGTCAGAAAAAGTGAAAACTTACACAGAACTACCGGGTGATGCCGGTTCCAACATTATCGGGCAAGTTAATGACCAACACTCCCGCCTAAATAAGAGACTGTCTTTCGTAGAACACACCGTTGCTATTATGAGCGGGAAAGGGGGTGTCGGAAAAAGTGCTATTACAGCAAATATCGCTACCGCACTCACACAAATGGGGTGTTCCGTTGGAATCGTGGATGCAGATATAAATGGACCTACAATTGCCAAAATGGTGGGAGTACGCAACGCTACACTGGAATACACAACATCCGGCGTCAACCCTGCTATTGATTCCCTGGGTACTAAAATCATCTCAATGGACCTACTTCTTCCAAACGATGATTCACCAGTAATGTGGAACGCACATTCTCAGAAAGATGCATTCACTTGGCGAAGCACAATGGAAGTAAGCGCACTACGTGAGTTTATCGCAGATACGCAATGGGGTGAATTGAACTATCTACTACTTGATCTGCCGCCGGGTTCTGAACGCCTACCGAATGTAATTGAACTCATTCCTAATCTCGGTGGCGTCATAATCGTCACAATCCCATCCGATGTGTCACACCTGATTGTAAAGAAATCAGTCACCATGACCAGAGACATCCTAAAAGTGCCAATCATCGGGGTAGTCGAAAATATGGCATACTATATCTGTCCGCATTGCGGTGAGAGTGAACAACTCTTTGCTTCTGAGCAAACTCCCGATAACGCTTTTCAATCTACAACTATAGGTAAGATACCTTTTGATCCCAAACTCTCTCATTGTAGTGATAGTGGTACACCGTATGTTAATATATACCCAGAAACGGATACAAGTAAATCCCTAATACAGGTCGCGAAGAAGATTCAGAGTTTCTTTAGGACATAGCGGGTATGATATCCCATATAACAGACACGGAGATTAATAGATGAAATTTCTATGTATAGAATGCGATTCAGCAATGAAGTTTAAAGATGTAACACGTCCTGAACAAGGCTCCATCACCGCTGTTTTTGAATGTCCAGAGTGTTTTACTGAAATTGCAATGTTCCTTAATCCATCCGAAACGCAGATGTTGAAATCTTTAGACCTAAAACTCGGTGGTAATAACGAAACTGCACAACCGATGCAGATGATCCGTTCCCAGTTAGAGACAGGAAAGCAAAACATCATGTCAAACATGCAGGTAGAGACAGAAACAGGAGGAACACAAGAAGGCGGAAAGTGTCCCTTTACATCTGTAATATCTGATGCTTTTGAGGAAAAACCGGAACCTGAATCCGACGGTCTAAAGTGGACATCTGAAGCATTAGAACGGTTAGATCGGATTCCAAGTTTTGTTCGTCCCATGGCTAAAATGGGAATAGAGAGTTACGCTAAAGAGAACGGACACACAGAAATTACGGGTGAAGTGATGGATGCCGCACGCGGCAACTTCCCCACGCAGTTCTAAATCCTTAAAACACTTGAAGTCCTTCCAATTTAAGACTATAATTTATATATAAAATTGAAAGAAAAAAATCTTAACCTTAGTTCGCGCATCTTATAGTAAAGGAGAACATTATGGATACCGAAATTAAAAAATACAAGATCCCTTTTGTCCCAACAGATGCACTTTATCCTTCAGAGGATGGAAAACCGATGGCAGCAAGCGATCGTCATAGACACCAATTATATAGGACCTTAGATGCACTTGAAGCACATTTTTCTCATGATCCATCAGTCTATGTCTCTGGTGATATATTGATGTATTATGTACAAGGTGTACCCAATATGTCTATTTCTCCAGATGTTCTCGTCTCTTTTGAAATAGGAATGAAGGCAAGGCGGACATACTTGGTATGGGAAGAGGCAAAAGCACCCGATTTTGTCATGGAATTCAGCAGCAAGAATACCTGGACAAAAGACTTGACTGACAAAAAGGACATCTACGCCTCCCTCAATATTCAAGACTATATCTTGTATGATGCTGAGGGACTTTATCTGCCTTCTCAACTCATGGGTTTTGAGTTGGTTGATGGAAACTATAAGGAAATAACTCCCGATGCGGATGGCGGCATTCATTCTTCAGCTCTGAATTTGGATTTTCATATCCGTGAAGAAGAATTAGGCATCTTTGATCCTGAAACGGGCGAGTGGGTAAAAACACGCGCAGAAGAAGAAGCTGCACGGGCAGATGAAGAAGCTGCTGCACGACGTGAGGAAACGACACGTGCAGAAACTGCCGAGGCACGCGCAGAAACTGCCGAGGCACGCGCACAACAAGAGGCAAACGCACGACAGCAAGCAGAGGCGGAAATTGCACAACTACGGGAACAACTCACTCGCTTGCAAGCGCGCAGCTCTTGATGACCTGTTTTTACCTTATACGATTGACCTCTCTGTTTTCAGTCAAATAAACAATGCAGATATAGTTGCACGAATTGAACGTGTTGGGGTAAACTCTTATGTGAAATATGAGGATGTATAAGTTTACACAAAAAAGAGGGATGTTTCATGACACAAGACATAGCCAACACACTCTATGAAATGGACAATTTAGAGGTGCTACGTGGAATTAATAGCAATAGCATAGACCTCATTGCAACAGACCCGCCTTTCAATACCAAGCGTAATCGAAGTGGTTCTGCCGGATTCTACGTTGATAAATGGAAATATGGTGATACAGATAAACTTCCGGATCAATGGAAGTGGAATGAAGTGCATCCCAAATGGCTTGAAACTATTCAAGACGGCCACCCCGCACTCTACCAAGTCATTGAAGCCACAAAAGTTGTTCGCGACGAAGATACAGCTGCATTTCTTTGCTTTATCAGCGTCCGACTTCTTGAAATGCATCGCATCCTAAAAGACACAGGTTCAATTTATTTACATTGCGATCACAACGCTAATGCCTACATCCGGCTGGTGATGGATGCCATCTTTGGAAAAAAGAACTTTCGCAATGAAATTGTGTGGCGAAAATACGGCGGGCATAAGAACACAGCTAAATTGAAGTTTACAACAGAAAACGACACATTGTTATTCTATTCTGTATCCAATACATACACTTTCAACCAAATATTTCGTCCATTGTCGGAACAAACTATCAAGTCTGAATACAAGCACGTTGATGAAAATGGGAGACGTTATTCAATACCGCGAGGACGTAAATATCGACAAGGTGTTGTTAAAAAGGTTTACCTTGATACTCATCCTGGTGTAGCCATCGGCAATCTGTGGACTGAAAAAGAATTGACAATGCAAGGAAAGGATGATGAACGCACAGGATCTCCTGATCAAAAACCACTTGCCCTTTATGAGCGTATCATTGAAGCCAGTAGCAACGAGGGGGACATTGTGTTAGACCCATTCTGTGGATGTGCAACGACGATTATTGCCGCAAACAACCTTAATCGTCGTTGGATAGGTATTGACAGACGTAAAGATGCGCGTTACCATATTATTACGCGCCTCATGGGGATAGACCGAAAAGAGCGGGAACGGCTTGAGAAATACACTACAAATAAAGCATGGCTGGACAGACAGATGCAACCCTACGAAATGCATTATCGCACGGATCCACCTACCCGCACCGATAATCAAGAAACCGCAGTAGTTAAGTTGGAATCTGTATTTCCAATTACCGAAGATTTTCAAATGACGCGTAAAGAGATAAAGAATGTGCTTTTAGAAGAGTTTGGACCCTACTGTTGGGGTTGTAATTTTGAAGCACCTGATCCTCGTTACCTTGAACTTGACCATATCAACCCGAAAAGTGGACAGGATGATTATGGTAAGCACCATATAAATAACCGGGCACTCTTATGTAAACCGTGCAACCTTGAAAAAAGTGATCGTATGACACTTCAGGGACTACGGAAAATCAATAAAGAGAAAGGATACATGAAAGAAGGCACACTCATAGACTTACGAAAAGCAAGCGAATGGACATGGCAATACCTTGTAAAACGCATTCAAGAAACACCGTACCAATACAACTTATTCCGAAAATAAAATGCGCCATATCGTAGAACTTCTCATCCGATCTATACACCTAATCGCAGCAATAATTTGGTTCGGAGGTATAGTTTTTTCAACTTTTGTAACTTTACCAATTTTTAGAAAATACTTACAAACGCATGACTTATTGGAATTACACAATCGCTTTCGCTTCTGGATTCGATTGATGATAAATTTGCTACTGCTTACCGGAGGAATTGTAATCTTCATCGTAGCTTGGAACAGTGGTATGAAATTAGAAGCACAATACATGATATATTCTGCTGCAAAGTTAGGGGCATTTGCTTTTATGATACTCTTCTGGGGACTATACAGTTCGTCCTATCAACGACATCTTGAAGCAACACCGCCAGATAACAGAATGAGTGTTCCACGTCGTATAAATGTCCTCGGTCATCTAACGCTCTTTTCAGGACTAATTGTCTTCGCACTTGCTATGCTATTGAGAAATTAAAATATGTACATCCTGGTAGGTGCGGTTTCTAACCGCACAATTTGCTGATCCATCAGATGCGGTTAGGAAACCGCACCTACCGCGAAGAAAAATATAATTAAATGGAAAATACAAAAGTTCAAGCAGTCTCATGGAATATAACACGATTGTGCAATCTGAAATGCATGCACTGCTATCTTCCTGCTGGTTTCGTTGATACAGACGAGTTCCCGCAGGGTTACCACAGAGATACCGAATTAAGCCAGAAAGATTGTTTCAGAGTGATAGATGAGATAGCAGAGATTAACCCGCATATCCTTCTAATTCTCACCGGTGGTGAACCCCTGTTACGACCAGATATTTTAGAAATTTCAAAATATGCATCAGATACAGGTTTCCTCGTCGTGATGGGAACAAACGGTGTCCTACTCAACGATGAGGTCGTTGAAAAGATGCAAGCAAATGGCGTAACGGGTGCTGGTTTGAGTATTGACTCTATTCAACCCGCTAATCACGATAAGTTTCGCGGAATGCCGGGTGCATGGAAAGCAACAATGAAGGGCGTTGAAGCACTCAAACGTGCAAAACTCGATTTCCTCGTCCAAACATCAGTCACACAGTGGAATTACGATGAAATCCCTGAGATTGTTGAATTCGCATATCAGGTAGGAGCAAAGGTGTTAAACCTATATTTTCTCGTGCGAACAGGTAGAGGAAAAACTGTTATGGACCTCTCTCCCGCTCAATATGAGAACATGCTGGATACAATGTTCAAACTACAGCAAGATTATACCGGAAAGATGCTAATTGCAGCCAAATGTGCGCCGCACTATAAACGTGTCATCTACGAACAAGAGTCCGATTCAGCATTTCTTCAAGGGTATCCCAGTGGAACATGTCCTTGTGGTATCTACTATTGTCGTATCAGTCCTGAAGGTGAATTAACGCCTTGTCCATATCTCCCTGTTAGTGTCGGAAATCTTAAGGATGAGAGTTTTGTTAATTTATGGAACGAATCAGAAACCTTTCAGGAACTACGTAATAGAAACAACCTTGAAGGAAAGTGCGGTGCTTGTGAATTCAAAGAGGTGTGTGGAGGATGTAGAGCCCGTGCTTATGCAACAAGTGGTAATTATCTCGCCGCAGACGAATCTTGTGAATACCAACCCGGACAACAGGAGAAACCCGTGATTGGATTTGATAAACGCACTGCATTCGCATCTGAACCCGACTACGACTTATCATGGAATTCAGCTGCAGAGAAAAGGTTAAAACGTGTCCCTTCATTTGCACGCGGCATGGTAATAAAAAGTGTAGAAAAATACGCTCGCGAACATGGCTATCGGGAAATCACACCTGAACTTATGAAAGCAGTTAAGAGTAGGTTTGATAAAACGGGGATACCTTCATTTCGTCCTAAGCGTTAATTGCTTAGTAAGGTAAGGTTTTTTTCTCTTTTATTTAATATAGAACACCGTAAAGATGTTCAACTCCATATTTTTTAAAAAGCTCTCTTTCAGCACTTTTGGTTTGCTGATAAAATTCTTCATCGCTTATAGCAGGTCCGCTTGCTCTATACGTCCCTCCTCTTATCTTAGGAATTTCGCCTTGTGCTTTTTTCTTTAATAGCGAAATATCACGTTTAATCTTTTCTACTAACAACTTATCATCATTTTCTTTGGCGGATACCAATTGATAGCAAAGTTGAATATACTCTCCAAGTTGATCTGGACTTGGCGCGAAACTAACAACTATATCATACTCCGTTACAGCAACTATTCCATCATACACTTTGGTAACCCGACCATTTACTGGGTCTATAGTATGAAACCAGTCATCGCCAAGCTCTGGTGGGTTTTCACCGTATTTGTCAATATAAGAATTTAACCATTCAGGATGCAGTTCACTGTCACTCCACTGCCAGAAAACAACCCCACCAGCAGCAATCAGTAAAACTACCATGACTGCAAAAGCAATACGGTTTCTTTTAGACATGTCTAATCTCCTTAATTCCAATAATCTCCTTAATTTTAACGATAATATAGTGTTCTGTCAACTTCTAATTTTAAGGAATAGTTTTCTTTTCTAGTAGATAGTCCAGACTAAATATGTAGGTCGCGATTCGGAGATCGCTCCTACCAATAGCCTGTTCTGTAGGAGGGAACTCCGATTCCCGACTATTGATTATACCCACAAGTTTAGCTTGGACTATCTACTAGGTCGGATTTCGCTTCGCCCTACCTATAAATCAACGATGTGAATGCGCGTATGGCATTCATCGGGTGTAAACTTAAGGAATTTCGATGCCAGAAACCCTCTTCAGTCCCGCCAAATGCCAAACGCGCATTTGGCGTTGATTTGGTAGGGACGCTATGTTTATAGTTAAACGTTATATAAACCCTCTTTAGTCCCGTAGGGACGATATGTGTAGTAGTTCAACCTGATATAAACATAGCGTCCCTACGGGACTAAAGAGAGGTGGGGGTACACATTTTTCTATAAACATATCGTCCCTACGGGACTAAAGAGGAGACAACCCGTATAACCATAAGGATTCAGAGTGATTCATCAGAGCTACTAAGTTTTTTTAAGTTTACACTTATGGGTTTCGCTTCGCTCTACCCGACCTACAATATAGTTTTTGAAAAAGCATTAGTGACAAAGAGTTTACACCCTCCTACTAATTTAGGAGTTGCTTTTTTTCAATGGATTCTGATACAATATTCAGATAAGTAAAACTCATTTGACCGCTCCCCGTCCTAAAGGAGCGGGGATTCTTTTGTCCCTACTCCGAACAATTAGGATTTAGTCTCACACCCATTTGGTGTTTTTGACTATGGGACCATCTTCAGACTTCTGTTAGGTATGAACCGCTAACACGGTGTCCTCTGGAGTCTGTTTTCAGCCGAAACTGAACAACATGCATGTAATTGCACGGTGCGGGCCATGAGGCACTCTACGGAATACTTTGTTACTCGCAAAGACAACCGATACTTGACTACCATTTGTAGTTTCAAGAACGAACAATTTTCGGGTCCATCTTTCAGGCTTTTATCGAAAGATTGATCGTATTTTAGGTGGTA
>JAJEJA010000029.1 GCA_022828145.1 Candidatus Poribacteria bacterium
CTATCATGTCGGGTTTCGCTCCGCTCTACCCGACCTACAATATAGCACTTGACAAAGTACTAAAAACATCAATCATTTATGATATTGAGAGAGTAAATCCTGAAGTTCCTAAGTCATTATAATTCATCACTTAGATTGGACACTTTAACCTCTGTGTGTCTCCCTGTTTTTCTCATAGTCCTACTGATATCAATCACTGCCGCCGCATCGACTTTTACTGATGTGACAGACGAGTCGGGTATACACTTTCTACATTCAAACGGTGCTCGGACGAGTCTACTCCCAGAAGACATGGGGTCAGGTGCGGGGTTCGCGGATATAGACAACGATGGTGATCTTGACCTATATATCGTAAATATACCTGGACCATTCACAGAGCCCCTTTCAAAAACAGTGGCAAAAACAGAAAAGTCCAAAAATATGTTGTATCGCAATAATGGTAACGGGACATTTACAGATATAACTGAATCGGCGAAAGTCGGGGACACAGGATACGGTATGGGGTGTGTCTTTGCCGATTACAACGGCGATGGATATGTTGATCTATATGTGACAAACTATGGTGAAAATGTGCTTTATCGGAATAATGGTGACAGCACATTTACAGATGTAACGCATATTGCAGGGGTTACATGCCCACTCTGGAGTACAGGTGCTTCCTTTGCTGATTACGATGGTGATAACGATCTGGACCTGTATGTATGTAACTATGTCAACTATGATCTGGAAAAGTTTCAGCAGCAGAAAGAGGAGTCTTTGCAATCGGGAAAATTAGTACCGAATGCATTGAACCCTACTGTCTTTGAACCTCAAGATAATGTCCTATACAGAAATAATGGAGACGAAACGTTTACTGATGTTACTGAAAACGCAGGAGTCACTGCACACGGTGGCAGGAGTATGCAAGCCATATTCAGCGACTTTGATGATGACAACGATATGGACCTGTATATTGCAAATGATACCTCAGAGAATCACATCTATCGAAATGATGGGAATGGGACCTTTACCGATGTGAGTGCTGAATCATGGGCGGCAGATTTTCGCGGATCAATGGGATTAGCAGCAGGAGACTATGACGCAGATGGAGATATAGACCTCTTTATTAGCCACTGGATTGATCAAGAATATGTGCTTTATAGGAATCTATTAAAGGAGGATGCACCTGCAAACCGAATCCGTTTCGTAGATGAATCCTATTCTGCCATGCTCGCTGAAGTGACCTTGAAGGAAATCGGGTGGGGGACTGCTCTTTTTGATTACGATAACGATGGAGATTTAGATGTCTTCGTTGCAAATGGCAGCACTTTTCAAGAATTGGACAAACCAGAAGTGCTTATTCCGCAGCACAATCAACTGTTTCGCAACGAAGGTGATGGAACTTTTAGTGACGTCAGTAAAAGCACAGGTATTAGGAACATGCCACTTCGGGTTAGCCGTGGTACAGCATTTGGTGATTATGACAATGATGGAGATGTGGATATTTTCATCGTCAATAACTACGATGAACCAACGTTATTACGTAATAACGCATCCTCTTTGAAAAATAGCAATAATTGGCTACAAGTGGAGCTGGTCGGGACAGGTAAAAACAGAAATGCTATCGGGGCAAAGATACTTCTGAATACATCGGATTCAACACTGATACAAGAAATCTATGCGGGTGATAGTTATATGTCATCCAACAGTTTTATCGCTGAATTCGGATTAGGGAAAGCTAATCAAGTTCAGATGTTACAAGTTATTTGGACTGACGGTAAAAAGCAAACGGTTAAGGATATTGCGGTTAATCAATTGATAAAAATCACACAGGAACCTTAACCTGTTACGGCTATGAACATCAATCCCACCTCACCACAATCTGTCCTATTGACAGAAGATGAATTATCCCTTTTTGTTGATTACTATCAATTGACTATGGGACAAGCAGATTTCCAAAACGGGAACGATGCGGTAATCACTGCGAATTATTATGTCCGCAAAATACCGCAAGGTGCGTATCTGATTGCTGCCGGTCTTGAACAAGTCATCCATTATGTCCTGAATCTCCGATTTACGGATGATGTTCTCAACTGGTTATCACAACGTGGTGAATTGAGCGATGCCTACCTCAATTCTCTAAGAGATTTCCGGTTTGAAGGTTCCGTTTTCGCTGTTTCTGAAGGTACACCCGTATTCGCAAATGAGCCGATTATCAATGTAACAGGTCGTTCTCGGGATGTGCAACTGTTTGAGACGTATCTGCTCTCTGTAATGAACTTTCAGACGTTGATTGCCACGAAGGCATCTCGAATTGTCCATGCTGCACGAGATAAACCCGTTTATGATTTCGGAGCAAGACGGGCACACGGTAGAGATGCAGGTATCCTTGCGGCTCGTGCATCATTCATCGGCGGTGCAAGCGGCACCTCGCTTGTAATTGCGGGTCGTTATTTTGAGATACCCTACGTTGGCACAATGGCACACAAATTCGTTTTAGAACGACCCACGGAGATTGAAGCGTTTCGTGAATATGCAAACGTCTTTCCAAAAAATACCACACTCCTGATTGATACCTATAACACGGTTGAGGGAGCGAAAAACGCCTGCATCGTCGCACATGAAATGGAAGCGCGCGGTACACAATTGAATGCAGTACGATTAGACAGCGGAGATCTTTTGTCTCTCAGTAAAGAGGTGCGGTATATACTTGATAAAGAGAAACTTGCGTATGTGCAAATCATCGCGAGCCATGAACTTGATGAATACCGTATTGACGCGCTACTCAGTGAAGGTGCACCAATAGATGCGTTTGGGGTTGGAACACGACTTGCTACTGGCAATACCTCTAATTTAGATGAAAGAGGCGTTTCTGCACTGGGTGGTGTTTTCAAATTAGTTGAACGCGAAGGTGTGCCTGTAGGTAAACTGTCGCTTGATGAACCTGAAAAAGCGACGCACCCCGGAAGAAAACAGGTCTACCGACAAATTGATGCTGATGGATACTATGAAAAGGACATCACCGTGCTCTGGGATGAACCAATTCCTGAAGGAGAACCGCTCTTAGTCCCTATTGTCAGCAACGGAGAATTGGTATATAATTTTCCTAATATAGCAGACATTCAGGCGAGAACAAAGGTAGAACTTTCAAAGTTGCGTGAATGTCATAAGAATCTGTATGACGCCGAGGCATATCCAGTTGAGATACTGTCGGGTTAGTAGCGTAAACACCCTAAAAGAATAAGAGATGAATGACCTACTTAATCACATCGCCGCACATTTTAATATCAATCCAAATGAAATTACATGCGAAAAAGTTCTGCACGGCAGACGAGAAAAGCAGAATGTCCACAAGATAAGAATCAAAGATGAAAAATTCTTACTCAAAAGACACGAAGTCTGTAGTGCTGCAACCGATTCTGGATACACACCTTTCAAAATCGAAACTGACGTATTATCTATGCTAAACAAAGGCGGGTGTAATGTACCGCAAATTGTGTGGCTGTCTGAACAGCAGAATGCGTTCTTGATGAGTTGGTGTGGAGATGAGACACTTGATTCCATTTCACAAAAGAAATCAGACACAAACCCTATACCTACGGACTGGGTTACCCAACCCTTACTACAGAGAATTCTAAAAGAACTGTGTAAAATTGAAAACTTCTTTGCGGAAAACGCCTCCCAGTTCCAACCATACTTATTTCAACATAATCTGGAACAGAACCTGCGTCGCTTGCTTGAACAAGGCAGAAAAACATTGGGTTATTTGCAGCATTTAAGGAAGACTTCACCTACAAAATCACAGGATGCTCAGATTGATGCAGCATGGAAGTCTATCGCAGACCGACTTTTAGATGCAAAACCTACTTTAGGTGCCCTTGACTACCAAGCACACAATATCGTGATTGATAATCAGCAACCCTATTTTATTGCCTACTTTATTGATTATGCAAGTATAGGGTGGGATTGGCAGGAACGTAGGTTGGTTCAATATTTTAATAGTATCGGTGCTTACAAGGAAGGATCAAACTTTATTTCGCTATTGAATTCTGAATTAGTAGAAACGTATGCAGAATGGGTAACGCAACATCGCGAAAATTGTTCTCCTACAGAAATTGCTGCATGTGTAGATAGTCACCATTTGCTTTTCTATCTATCTGTTATCCATAGAATTTTGGAAGCAGTAGCAAAACCGAAGAGATTTGATAGCAAGGTTTTGTCGGAAGCATGGGGGAATTTGCAGTCAAGATTTAAACACGCTATTTCCTTGATCGTTGAAGTGAAACTCAGCGATGACCCGTTCACAAACCAGTTACGCGAAATAATCGCTGAATGTCAAACAGAGTGACTGCCTGCCATTATACGATAGGAGTATACCAATTCACTACTTGTCATTCCCAGAACTCAAGATTGTCCCTTCAAGATTCTGTAAAAACTCCTCTACTTCTGACGTTGATGGTTTGTTTTCTTTTGGCGTTAAACCCGGGTTGTTGAAATCCTCTTGATACGACTTTAGCAGATCATATAGTGCTTTTAGGTCAATTGATCTACTGTCTATCGCTTCGTAAACTTTCTCAAACTGTATTTCAACTGTCTCTCTTGCGATCCCATCCGGTCGATTTCCGATGATAAGTTTTTCTGTCCCTACTACAGCCCGTGATGCCATCCAGTATCTCAATCCTTCAGTACCGCCGATCACATTGTAGACAATGGCACCAGCACCGATACCTACGATTAAGATAATAAACAGAAATAGCAAAACTCTTCTGTAACAACCGCTGATTTTCTGTGCAATCAATGACATTTATCGTATTTTCCCTTCACCGCAACGACCAACAAAACGGTTATAAGAAAGTCCTAAAGTTCAATGAGTTCAATCTGAACGTTATCTGGTCCCTTGAAAAATGCCATCATCAGACCAGCAGGCTTCAAGTCTTCAAGTTCTGCCCCTCTTTTCTGCAATTCAGCTACAGCAGCGTCAAGGTCTTCTACAGTAAAAGCGAGTTGATAGACACCCCAACGTGGATTACCGCTGGTTGCTTCAACTTCCATGTCACCAAATTTAGGTGAGAGAAAAATACGTTCACCGCCAACTTCCATCCGAACAATTTTCAATCCTCTGACTTCAACTGTATCTGTAACCACACCGTCAAACATTTTCTCGTAATACGCAACAGCACCGTCAAGGTCCTCACATCTAAGATGTATATGATGAAATGTAAATGTCATCTAAAACTCCTCTTGAAAGTAACTATAAATAAAATGAATTCATAAATGTCAACGAACCTGAAATGGATTGTGTGCCGTTTTTGTAGACATATGAAGATAAAATTTGTAGGAGCCCGTTTTAATAAACCTGGCTGAAACGCGACCTGTCGGGAATCTGCAATGTCTATTAAAGCAGGCCTTCTACAAATTACTTTGGGGTTAATATCCAAAACTTTACACACCCTCCGAAATGTCAGGTCGATCATATACCGTTGACATATCATCAAGTATGACTATTATAACAAATACAACCATATCAAGTCAAGTAAGAAGACGAATCGGGTGTGTAAAGTTTTTGTCACTTAAGAAAAAGGATCGCTGACCCCTTGCTCCAGCGGAGCAATATGTCTATAGAAAAAAGTTTGTCAACGGGCTGCACTCCAGCGGAGTGCTATGTACATAAACAGACGCGTAAAGATTTTACCTTCACCAATAAGAGTCATTCTGTTAGATTGTGCCTCTTTTGTAGCACATTCTGTTAGATTGTGACTCTTTTATAGCACATTCTGTTAGATTGTGCCTCTTTTGTAGCACATTCTGTTAGATTGTGACTCTTTGTAAACGATCTAAGTCATATAATGATCCAGAAACCCCTTCCGCGCCCATCTATGCCATCTATGTTAACTGGGGCGTGTCCTCCGCGATAATCCGAGATTCTGACAAAAAAGGTGACAATAATTTCACACACCCGACGAATCAGATTAGTAATTTTCCCTAAATTGACGTCTATGGAGCAATGTAAATTGAAAACGAACCATAGAACCTATTTCTCAAGCGCAATACGATACACACCTGCACTGGTGCCAGCATAGAGATAACTTCCTGAAACTGCTAAAGACTGAACTGGTCTATTCAGTGAACCTAACTGTTCCCACTTTTCATCTTTATGGTGCCATTTGTAAACCCCGTTTTGCCATGTACCGATGTAGAAATTAGTAGAATCAATCTCTACAGTTTCAATTAAGACATGTTCTATACCTCTGTTTAATTGTATCCAGGAATTGCCTTCGTCTACTGATCGAATTAATCCTTCTCCTGCAGCCAGGACATACAGTTTATTGTCAATCTGTCTTGATTGCGCGAACAAAACATTTTCCTTTATTTCTCTGGTAAGTTCCCATGTATTTCCATCATGCTTGTGACGATAGACATCACCTGTGTCTGTCCTTACATAAATATTAGCATCATATAGCGAAATATCAGTGATTTCATGACTCTCTAACCCGATATTAAGCCACGACTCCCAACCTTCATTCCAAAGAAAAACACCTTGCCCTTGAGTGCCAGCATAGAATGTTGTCCCTTCAATATGCATACATTCTATACCGTACATCTCCCTGTCTGTTTTAACTTCAATCAATGTATTGTTCTGTTCATCTAATTGGAAAATACCACCAACTGTTCCGCCATGGCTGTTAGGCGCGAATCTCATGGCACTAACGTATAGTTTTCCATTTAATGCCGATATCTCTGAATAACTGAATTCAATCGGCTTTGGCGGTATTCCTATAGATTCCCATGATTCACCACCGTTTTCACTATAGAGAAGTCTACTGCCTACTAATGTCAAAGCATAGATTCTGTCTCCCAGCACCTCTAAATCGACCACAGAAGTACTCATTATGCCCGTGTTTACTTCTTTCCATGAATTACCACCATCTTCTGTTTTGAAAACTCCGACTTCCATCGTTCCCGCGAAAACAGTATCGTCATCAACTGCCACTAATGTTGTAACTAATTGATCTGTCATACCTCCTCTAACTGGTATCCAAGAATCCCCCTTGTCATCTGAACGGAAAACGCCTCCACCAAACGTGCCTGCATACAGGGTTGAGCCAAATACATCCATAGCGTAAACGAGATGGTTCATCTCTTTTGCTGTGATACGCGTCCAAGAATCACCTTCATCATCAGACCGGAATAGACCTTCGGCTTTGTTCGAAAGTGCCCCCATATAAAGTAGATTATCCATAACAGCAAATGAGTCAATACTAATTCTTGATGATGAATTCAGATCTGATACGGATTTTGGGGTATGGGATTTACCAATCTGTTCTTCCTTATTAGGTTGTGCATCAAATATTGAATTGATTGGATGCCACGAATTATCTGCTGCTTTTCTCCGATAAGCACCCCCCTCTTCAGTTCCAACAACAAGAGTAGTACCAATATTAGCAAATGCACGTACCCTTCCATCAACCAACCCCTCGTTCATCGGTTTCCAAGACTTGACATCATCTGAGTACCATACACCTCCTATACGACCTTCCGCAGGATAAGTGCTAATATATATACGATTCCCAATAATTATGATACCGGTGATCTCTTCATCATGGGGGTCGGTAGAGACATAATGCCATGTCTTTCCGATATCTGTTGATGCATATAATCCAGAAGACATACTCACGTAAATCGTATCCTCTTTTTGTGCAAAAGTCCAAACTGACTCGTCATAACCTTCATTAAATTCAGTTATTTCAACAGTTACTGGTGACCAAGAATCCCCGAGATCTGTTGAACGAAAAATGCCTTGATCTCCTGTTCCTGCTAAAAGTATACCTTCAGGGGTAGCAAATAGTGCCCGGATACTACCTCCATACGGACCATTGGTTTGACCCCATTGTGCTCCTGAAGTAGGACTCTTTACAGCATCCGACTGTTCTGAAGCAAGTAACTGTGTATCTGTTTTCCGTCCCAGTCCTTCATTCTGACTGAGAACATCGGAACCACCAACATTATTATTTATTACCGGTTTAATAGGAGATTTCAATACAATTTGTGATTCAACGATTTCAATTGTTCGTTCTGATGTAGACTCTAAACTATACGGCTTTTGAAAACTAAGTAAATTCTGTGCGCCAAAACCTATCAGTAAAACAACTAAAATGGCTGAGGCAGCAGAGATTGCTAATGGCACCAAAGGTTTGCTACTGGATGGTGTTACAGGTTTGATACGCGAAACCTCACGCATGACATTGTCAGTAAGATGTGGTGAGATTTGAAAATTGTCTAATGCTTCTCTTATCATCGTTTCCTCCTTTTGCAGACGTTGCTGTGCGCGACGGAGTCTACTTTTTATTGTATTGGTAGATACACCCATAAACCTGCCTATCTCTGAACACGACATCTCTCCGAAGTAATGCAATGTCATGACAGTGCGTTCGCTTTCGCCAAGCTTCGCCAGTAGTTTCTTAACGACATCGCGTTGTGCTTCTTCAGCGATCCGTTCGTTTTCTTCAACCACATGCTCGGAATAGGTAGTTTTCTGGGGATGCAGGGTATCTATATCCTGCATTAATTGTGTCCGTCTATACTTTTTATGCAACCATGAGTTACAGCGACTTGTGGCAATAACGTAGAGCCAACTTGCGAAACTTTGCGACTGTTTCAGTGCAGCGAGTTTGTTATACGCTTTCAGGAATGTATCCTGCGTAATTTCTTCAGCGATATGGAAATCCCCGATTTTTCGCCACACCAATGCATGAACCTGCTTCTGATATTTTTCCACAAGCTCCGCAAAGGCACTATCATCACCTTCAAGCGTCCGATGAATTAATTGTTTATCGTTGTTTTTCATGGTTAGCCTCCGATTTTACCCTATAGTGACACTGCGAAATGGGGAATCGGGTGCATAATTCTGCAAAAATAGGAGGTCGTTTAAATAAGTACGGGAAAAATTAGACAGTTATAGTCTCTACAAAGCTACTACGTCAGCATACACATAAGTCGGAGGACCGGTATTACTTGCATGAATCTTGTCATTTTCATCTTTGGATGCAGAGACAATATCTCTCTGGACGATTCTGCCGGGTTTGGCATCAACGGGTGAACTGAACATAGGACCATCAATAACACATGTATGGAATTCGCCATTCTCACCGAGTGGGTCAACATCGTCAGGTAAATCGACAAGGAGTTCTGCGTCAAACCATCTTCCAGCAAACTCAGCAGGAACCTTTGTCGGGTTGAGAGCAGTTATTATCGCATGCATACCAGCATCGATCATCTCTCTCGCGAGTCGTGTCGTATCCTCTCCCCAGACAGGGAAAATCGGTGTGAATCCAGTACCTTTGAGTTTTTCCTCTCTGTATGCACGAATGTCTTCAAGGAATAGGTCTCCGAATGCGAAATGCGCAGCAGTTAAATGCTTCGGTAACACATCTATTTCTTCAAGGAACTTCCGCATCGCTGCTTCGTATAACGCATTTGAGCAAGGGTAAGGTATCGGTATTTCGTACAACGGGATCCCGAGTTTATCCGCTTGTTGTTTCAATACCCATGCGGGTGTTGAGTGGATTGATACACGGTCGAAAGTCTTTGTGACAGTGGTAAATATTCCGCGTACATCGTAATTTTCTGGTTGTTGACGTAAAACGTGCAATGCCCAAGCTGAATCTTTACCTGATGACCAGGAAACGAGAACAGGTATAGGGGTTTTGTCTTTCGTTTTATTTGTCATGCTTGAGATTTTCCTCCAATTCGCACCTATTGGATAGTCCAGACTAAACATGTAGGTCGCGATTCGGAGATCGCTCCTACCAATACTTAGTTCTGTAGGAGGGAACTCCGATTCCCGACTATTGATGATACACACATTATTAGAATAGACAATCCACTATAATGTCAAGAAGTTCCCTAACAGGTCTTTGCCTGATGCAGTCAGAATGGATTCTGGGTGAAACTGCACACCCCAAATCGGCAAGGTTTTGTGGCGAATTCCCATGATTTCATCCTGATCTGTCCATGCAGTGATCTCAAGACACTCTGGCAATGTTTCTTTTTTGACGATAAGAGAATGGTAGCGCGTGGCTTCAAATGGGTTATCCAAATCGGTGAAAAGTTCGTTTTCATTGTGATGTATCATTGATGTTTTTCCGTGCATTAATCTATTGGCACGGACAATCTCACCACCAAACACGTCCCCGATACACTGATGTCCAAGACATACGCCTAAAATCGGCACTTTTCCAGCGAAGTGTTTGATCGTATCGTTTGAAATCCCCGCTTCTCGTGGTGTGCAGGGACCGGGTGAAATCACGACTCGTTCCGGTTCCAGTGCGTCTAATTCTGCTATGCCTATCTTTCGGCTACGATATACCTCTAAATCCGCACCTAACTCACCGAAATACTGCACAAGATTGTAAGTAAAAGAGTCGTAGTTGTCAATCATTAAAACCATCTTTTTCCTCCTATAACACCAGACCTTGTTGTGCCATTTCAATAGCAGTGAGTATCGCCCATGCTTTACTGACGGTTTCATAATATTCATTTTCGGGGATAGAATCAGCAACGACACCACCACCTGCTTGCACATAAGCAGTTCCGTCTTTGATAACCGCTGTTCGTATCGTAATCGCTGTGTCAGCACTCCCCGAGAAACTGAAATACCCGACTGTTCCACCGTAGGTTCCACGTCGGGTAGGCTCCAGTTCATCTATAATCTCCATTGCGCGTATCTTCGGGGCACCTGAGAGTGTTCCCGCTGGCAGACAGGCACGCATAACATCAAAAGCTGTGAGGTCTTCTCGTAGTCGTCCAACAACGTGTGAAACGATGTGCATGACATGCGAGAATCGCTCGACTATCATCAGGTCGGTTACCTTGACGGTATGATATTCACATACACGACCAAGGTCGTTCCGTCCTAAGTCCACTAACATCACATGTTCTGCCCGTTCCTTCGGATCATTTATAAGTTCTGCTTCTAATGCCTGGTCCTCTTCAGTCGTTTTCCCACGCGGACGGGTGCCAGCAATTGGCACAGTCTGGACAATACCGTCCTCTACCCGTACCATCATTTCAGGTGAAGCCCCTACAATCTCAAAACTATCACACTTGAGATAATACATGTAGGGTGATGGATTTACGACTCGCAATGCGCGATAAATATCAAATGAGTCAACAGAAACTGGACGACTAAATCGCTGTGATGGCACGACCTGTATGATGTCACCTGCTGCGATGTATTCTTTGGCACGGCGGACTGCGTCTTCATAGTCAGACTTCGTGAAATTCGATTGTGGATCGGGGATAGGTTCCGGAGGGTTTTCTAAATCTTGCTGTCGATTATCGATTGAAATACGTTCTGAAACAGTTGTGAGTTTGGCGACCAATTCATCTATTTTAGCGATAGCATCGGCATAAGCGGTGTCAACATCTTCATCAATATGTGCATTCGCAACGACTTTAATCTGATGGTTCACGTGATCAAAGATGAGAAGTGTTTCAGCAATCATGAAAAAGCAATCGGGGATTTGCAGTTCATCTGCGTTATCATCAGGCAGTTCTTCAACGAAACGCACCATATCATAGCTCATATACCCGACTGCACCGCCGTGGAATTCCGGTAACCCCTCAACACTAACAGGTTTGTAGTTTTGCATCAGTTCTTCAAGTGCTGTTAACGGGTCTTCATATTCCATGGAAACTTTTTCACCCTTATCCAGATATTCAATTGTTACTTGATGTCCTTTACTTTGGAATAGGACTGAAGGTTGACTGCCTAAGAATGAGTATCGTGCAACGGTTTCGCCACCTTCAACACTCTCCAATAAGAACGCATAATTATCAGGCATTAATTTGTAGAATGCGGACACCGGCGTCTCCATATCCGCTAAAATTGAACGGTATACAGGTATTGTGTTGCCTCCATTTTTAACTGCCGCTTTTTCCTGAAATTCTTCCAAGCTTGGATAATACATTTTATGACTCCTTTTCATATTCTTAGCATTCATGATATTCATGGAAGTATGCAAGATTGATCAGCCGGTTTCCACCCTTCCATCCACTCTTCCACTCTCCCATCCTTCCATCCTTCCTCTTTTCCATCCTGCCACCCTTCCATCCATCCACTCTTCCATCTAAGTCAAATATATATCAAGGATTAATAAACTGTATCTGCATCAAAAATTTTCTTGCCTACCACACGGGTTGACTCACCATCGGGGGAGACTTCCCGATAGAAGCAGGAACGATAACCGACATGACACGCTGCCACTTTTTGCTCGACTTTAATAAGCAAGGCATCACCGTCGCAATCTATAGCGACAGACTCAACGGTCTGTGTGTGTCCTGAAGTTTCCCCTTTTATCCAGAGTTTCTGTCGGGAACGACTCCAGAAGCAGACGCGTCCTGTTGATAAGGTCTGTTTTATCGCTTCATCGTTCATATAACCGACCATCAACACTTCATTGTTTGTCTTATCTTGTATAACGGCAGCGACTAAACCGTCGCTATCATATTTTAGTTCAGATAATATTTCCATGTTTCCTCCTTAGTGTCTTTAAACAAAAAACCCTTATGCCACTGAGGTTTGTGTGCATAAGGCTTACCAGTATTGTGAAGAATAATATAGACAAATTTTCGTTAGCGCGCGCACACCCTTTTGTTGGAATTGGAGTGCCACCAATGCCAATGATGTCCGTTTGTATTCAAATAGGAATGTGTAGCAAAAACCATTGTAACTTCCATTCTTAACATCTTTATTTTATTATAACTTAGTATTCTATCTATGTCAAGTTTATTTAATGAATTGTCAAGGCAGAAATCCACATTCACATTCTGCTAAAGGCATCAATTAATGTAAATAATACTATTTTGCCAATAAGTTAATAATCCTGGAAATACCTATACATATCACACCTGGAACGACAAAGATCAGTGAGAATCCCAATGCAAGTACAAATTTAATTGCAGAATCAATGAAAAAACTCCAACTATCAATATATAATGGCAGTAACTCTTGAAGGGATCCCAATAAAATAAACACGCCGCCAATAATTCCGTACAATATGGCAACTATACCGATTGTCTTAAATACGCTACCAGGATTTCCTTTTGCAACATCGTTAGACATTGATTTGATTCTTTCAATCTCTTGATACTCAACTGGATCACCATCACCGTATTTTAGTTGTACTCCTCCAATAATAGGTGGATTATCTAAATCTTCCGTTGAATCAACATCATTATCATCTTTTACCATTTTTCTGCTCCTATTTCAATTCACTTGATGATATCAAATATAGTCGTAACAGTATCTTTATCAATACCTGGTATATGCTTCATCAGTTTTTTTACAGCAGGATCAGACACAATCTCCTGTATCACCTTTTCACGTTCCTTGTCCCTACTTGTTGTATCGTTGATTCTATCGATTTCTTGCAGTCTTTTATCCCATCTGGCAACTTTAAATTTGAGCTTATTGAAATTATATCTTGATATTTCAGTATCAAATTCAAGCCTATTCGCAAATATACCGAAATATTGTATTATATCGTCTCTGACTATTTGTGCAAACGTCAACGTATCAATAAAGTAATACCAGATACCAAAGGCAACAAGAATAATGACAATACCGATGAGGATACTTTTTGATTTTTTAGCACGCATAGTATAGACCTTATCTGAATTGTTTTGTATCTCTAACGTTTACAAGACGATTGCGTTTCAATGGCACATAGTAAATCTTTGAGAGTTTTAAGACTATCATAGTTAACAGATTCGTGGTGTTTTGGGGGTTATCAAGAGAGAATCCACTCAAAACTCAAAAATAATTGGACATGACGATTGTTCATATAAAACCTCCATATTATAGATTATAGCAAACTCAACGGCTTGTTGTCAACATGCCGTGGGTATGTAAAGTTTTTGTCACTTAAGAAAAAGGATCGTTAAACCATTGCTCCAGCGGAGCAATATGTCTATAGAAAAAAGATTATCAACGGGCTGCACTCCAGCGGAGTGCTATATCATAAACGGACGCGTAAAGATTTTGCCACTCAACTATCGGAATCGCGGATTATCACGGATGACGCGGAATGTTGAGTTTGTGTATCAAGGTGCTACTCACAAGGGAAGTCTTCTTCTGAATCGTTTGCTGATTACCTGACTTTCACCAATAAGAGACATTCTGTTAGATTGTGCCAGTTGTAGCACATTCTTCCAGATTGTGCTTCTTTGTAGCCGATCAATATCATATAAACAATGGCATATAATGATCCAGAAAACCTTTCCGTGCCCATATATGCAACTGGCGTGTCCTCCGCGTCAGCTAAATAATTGGCGCGATTCAGACAAAAAAGCGGTGAACAATTAATTTACACACCCGTCAAAATACGTTGACACTCACTGCAGAATGTGGTAAGATACTATCTGAAAATATAACCAGAAATCCACAACGTGACCAAAGCCTAATAAAACTACATACAGAGCTCGCGTAGCAGCGGATACTGTGACATCCAGAACAAGTGCTATGCACAAGACAAACGGGTTTCAAAGAG
>JAJEJA010000054.1 GCA_022828145.1 Candidatus Poribacteria bacterium
ATAGAAATATAGTTTTCCTTCGGGACACTATGACAGGTGCTGCATGGCTGTCGTCAGCTCGTGTCGTGAGATGTTGGGTTAAGTCCCGCAACGAGCGCAACCCCTGTCTTTAGTTGCCATCAGGTAATGCTGAGCACTCTAAAGAGACCGCTGGTGACGAGCCAGAGGAAGGTGGGGATGACGTCAAGTCCGCATGGCCCTTATGCCCTGGGCTGCACACGTGCTACAATGGTCGGTACAGAGGGAAGCCAAACCGCGAGGTGGAGCAAATCCCAAAAAGCCGGCCCCATGTTCGGATTGCAGTCTGAAACTCGACTGCATGAAGTTGGAATCGCTAGTAATCGCGGATCAGCATGCCGCGGTGAATCCGTTCCCGGCCCTTGTACACACCGCCCGTCACGCCATGGGAGTTGGTAGCATTCAAAGACGGTGACCTAACCCTCGGGAGGGAGCTGTTTAAAATGAGACCGATGACCGGGGCGAAGTCGTAACAAGGTAGCCGTAGGGGAACCTGCGGCTGGATCACCTCCTTTCTAAGGAGCACTAACAAGGGTATTCTCACACAATCTCCTTGTTCAAATGCTCTTATTCTTAAGAGGCATTTACGACCAACTATTTAACTTTCAAATAACATACTTTCTCCCCTTCAACAGGGGCTTATAGCTCAGAAGGTTAGAGCGCGCGCCTGATAAGCGCGAGGTCCCTGGTTCGATTCCAGGTAAGCCCATCAAACCTATATTGGATCAGTCGTATATCATGCCCGAAAACCAACCCAATATCCTCCTCATCATGTCTGATGAACATGCACCGATGTTCAGCGAACCGTACGGACATCCACTCGTCCAAACACCACACATGGACAGACTCGCAAAGGATGGTGTTACCTTTACGAATGCTTACTGCAATTCACCACTCTGCATGCCATCGCGAATGTCGTTTATGACAGGTAAGTATATTCACAAAATCGGCGCGTGGGATAATGCTGCACCCTTACGTCCTGATGCTGTCACATGGGCACACTTACTGCGCGATACGGGTTATGACGTTGTGCTTTCGGGTAAACAGCATTTTGGAGGATTGGATCAACTACACGGTTTCCGAAAACAACTGGCACGAGACCTTCACGCAGAAAAAAAACACGGACTAACAAATTGGGAAAAAGGTACACCCGCAGCAGCACGACCATGGGGCGGTCCCGCACAAGCAGGTCCCGGAACTACTGAAGAAATCAGAGTTGATGATCTTGCTGAAGCAGAGGCAGTAGAATATCTACGCGAGCCTGAACGGAAAGATCAACCATGGACATTAAACGTCTCTTTCATCGCACCCCATTTCCCTCTTGTAGTACCCCAAAGATTCTGGGACATCTATCCACTTGATCAAATAGACCTACCCAATATCCCACAAGGACATCTTGAAAACCAACATCCCGTTTATAAACGAATGCGACGTATGTTTGGATGTGTTGAATTTCCTGATGAATTAGTGCGGCGCGCACGCGCTGGATACTATGGATTGATTACCTATCTTGATGAAAAGATTGGAAAGTTACTTCAGACTCTTGACGAGACTAATCAACTGGAGAATACCGTTGTCATATACACAAGTGACCACGGTGAGATGAATGGTGAACACGGCATGTGGCGTAAATCAAACTTTTATGAAGCATCATCTCGGATACCCCTACAGATTATGTTTCCAGAGAAGTTATCCGCTGGTAAACGATTTGATGAAGTTGTTTCACTTGTTGATCTGACAACAACATTGGTTGACATTGCAGGTGGAAAAAAACGAGAACAGTTCGATGGAGATACGTTGATGCCGCTTATACAAGAGACTTCACACGTTTGGAAAGATTTCGCTTTTTCAGAATACTTGGCACACGGTGTTGAACGTCCCATGGCGATGTTACGGAAGGGAAAATACAAATACAATTACAGTCTCGGTGATCCACCTGAACTCTACGATATATCTGAAGATCCGGAAGAATTTCATAATCTTGCAAGTGAGCCAAAGTATCAGACAATCTGTCATGATTTAGAAACACAATTACTCGCGGAATGGAATCCTATTGAGATTGAGAAACAGGTTCGCGAAAGTCAGAAAGCACGCATCCTAATAGAGAAAGTTACAAAAGGTCAATGGCGTCAAAGAGAACAATCTAATTCTTAAGAATAGGACACATTAAAAACATGGCATCAAAAGGCAGTAAACCGAATCTCATCTATGTCTTCGCTGATCAACTTCGCTATCAATCTTGCGGTTATGCTGGCGATGAACGGGCGATCACACCGAATATTGATAGGCTAGCAACAGAAGGCGCAAACTTCTGTAACGCTGTCTCAGGTAGTCCAATGTGTGCACCGTATCGTGCATCCCTATTCACTGGTAAATACGCAAGCAGCACCGGTATGGCAATCAATGAGCTCCGAATAAACCCTAACCACGACTGTATCGGACATGTTCTTCATCGTAACGGTTATCAGACGAGTTATATCGGAAAATGGCATCTGTGGGCAAATCAGTTGGGAAGACACCATGACTCCCAGAATTCTTATGTTCCACCGGGACCCCATCGACTCGGTTTTGATGGAGAGTGGTCTGCGTATAATTTTCATCACACCTATTTTGACACATACTATCATCAAGACAGTCCAGAAAGGATAACAATTCCCGGCTATGAACCGGATGGACAGACGGATTTAGCCATAGACTACCTTGAACGAGCATCAACCACCGACGATCCATTTGCGCTGTTCCTATCAATCGGCACGCCACATGACCCGTGGACACAGAACAACGTTCCGAGTGAATACTACGACATGTTCCGAGAGGCTGATTTTCCATTACCACAAAACTATCGTGAAGAAAATGACCCGTATGGGGATGCCTGGGCAATGATGTCCAATGAACAACGTGCTAAACTTCCCGAATGGATGCGGGTCTATTATGCTATGACGACTAACTTGGATTGGAATGTTGGTAGATTACTCGCTGCTATTGATGCGCTTGGGTTGGGAGAGGACACAATCTTCGTATTCACATCTGATCACGGTGAAATGTTTGGTGCACAAGGACGTAAAGCAAAGAACATCTTCTGCGAAGAAGCAGTACGAATACCATTTCTGATGAGATGGTCAGAGCAAATCCCAAAAGGACTTATGACTGATGTCTGCCTAAATACACCTGACATTATGCCAACGCTGCTTTCAATGATGGATCTACCGATTCCAGAAGATGTAGAGGGTTCGGATCTGAGTCCTGCAGCGTTTGACCAAACTTTTGAGGGACCTGCGGCAGCATTCATGCAAGGGATGGGATGCACTGCTAAGTGGGAAGATGGCTATGAATGGCGAGCACTCAGAACGAAACAACATACTTATGCTGTTCACCGTCCTGATGGAAGCGAAAAACTGTATGATAATATTGCTGATCCATTTCAAAACCGCAATCTGATAGATATACCAACATCACAAGGTATTCTAAATGAACTTCGTGGATTGCTGAAACAACGCATGAATTCGCTTAACGATACATTCGAAGCCTGCACATGGTATCGTGATAATTGGACAGAGGATCGTCTTATCCTAAGAACCGCAACAATGCAATAAGTGATTATTCTGCCATCATGGAATAGGAGAATAACGCTTTATCGCATTAAAGTACTTTACCGAGGTCTTACGGCTCTTGATCCTGCATCAGCTGTCCAATGATAAACAATACCATCGTCATGCGTATATAGGTTGATGATAGGTATTAGTGTATCCAATCTTCCACGTAACTTACCATCTGGAAATGTTGTTATACCTACGATATGCTTCCATGTATAGATTTTACCACCAGAGTTCTGTTCAGCAATCTTATCTGGTTGTCCCCATTTCTTGACAACTTCTGATATATGTTGTCCTTTCCAGGCATGCATACCCCGTCTTTCAGTCTGAGTGTATTCTTCGTGTGCCTGCTCTTCAATTTGAGTATGTGTTGCACACCCGATTAGAAAGATACTTATGAAAATGCTAACAATCCTTACTGTTTTCATGTGTTAACACCTCTTCGTCTATAAAATAGTTTTCTGTCAACCTCTAAATGAAGGTATAGTTTTCTTCTGTAGGTCGGGTAGAGCGAAGCGAAACCCGACAAATGCCAAACGCGCATTTGACGTTGATTTGGACACGTAATTATTATGTCTATCATGTCGTCAGTTAATATTTTATTGACGCTTCGCTCTACCCGACCTACAATATAGCACTTGACAGAGCAATAGTCCAATATTGAAGTAGATAGTGCAATTTCTGTGCCACCAATTTTCACACAAATTCCCTATATAATCAGCCACATTGAGAAGCGAATTGCACCAAAAAGGGCAACTGAAAAGTTACATGCACGATGCTGTGCGTTTGGGGAAATGAATATACTTTATAGGATAATGTGAGTTTGATAATTAAATGCAATATGCGTTGTAGGTTGGGTTGAGGCACGAAACCCGACATGTATTGCTCTATAATGGGTCAAGATGTTGGGTTTCGTACCTCAACCCAACCTACGTATTTATTTGTTCTGATTTATCAAACTCACGTTAGGATAGTCTAATTACTACCCTATAAAGTAGATCTAAAGATGCACCTTATATCACACGCTTGATATAGACATAGTAGGCGCCGAGTGACAATTCACCCGATTCATCTGAGAATTCTGTGTGGAGTCGTGTCTGTCCCGTTTGCAGATTGAACGTAAAAGTTACACCGACCGCATCAGGTTTTATCGCTTGTGATGCGGTCTGATCAGCAATACGGATCTGTGCGGTTTTCAAATCTAATGCCTTTCCACCGTTATAGAGGTCAATTTTCTCACCAGGGATGCCTTCCGTGATGGCTCGGTTTTCCTCTCGGGGCCACCTACGTAACTCAAAACTGTATTCACCATCTTCCGGTATTTCAATTGCCCAATACCCGTTACACGGCATGCCGTTGCGGATGGAACCTTGGTTCCAGGCGTTTCCGCTGCCGTGCCAATCATGGGTTGTAATACAAGCGAGTTGTTCATGCTGTGTACCGATTACCACCGGACATTCTTCGTCAAACCTTTCGGAAACTAACGTCCACCACTCCTCATAATGTTCACGAAGTTCAGAAACAACATCTGGATGATCATCAGCGATGTCTTCTCGTTGTTCTGGGTCTGCTTGGATATCATAAAGTTCTTCCCCATTGATGAGTCGCCATCTTTGTGACATCGTTGCACTCTGTCTCCACTTAACGGGATTTTCAACACGTTGCGAATCTGTGACGACGACGCGATCCTCCCACTCAACCAATTTGTCTTGTAATAAAGGTGTGATGCTTTTTCCGTGGAATCTGGAAGCATCTGATACATCTAAATCACAAAGGTCTATCAGAGTCGGTAGTAAATCAATGTTTGCGGTGAGTTCATCTACCTCTTTTTTCTCTGAAAAACCACCATTTGGCCAATGCATAAAGAGCGGTACACGATGACCTCCTTCATAGGGAGATCCTTTTTTGCCGCGCATCCCAGCATTGTAACCTGACTTAACAAACTGTTGTCCATCTAAGTCGCTGCCCGCAGCTGAACCGTTATCTGTCATGAAAATAAGGATAGTGTTTTCTTCAAGTCCAAGCACTTTGAGATGATGCCGCATCCGTGCCATGTTATCATCTATATTGGTTATCATACCGTAGAAGCAAGCACGTGCTTCCGGTTCCCCTTTTCTCTTATAGACTTCACTGTATGCATCGGGAACACGGAAGGGACCGTGCGGTGCATTGGTCGGAATATAGCAGAAGAATGGACGATTCCTATTGCGTTCAATAAACTTCATCCCTTCCTGAAACCATACATCTGTGCAGTAACCTTCAAAGGGTTGTTCAGAACCGTTACTAAAATATGTGTCGTCAAAATAATCGTTTCCCCAATAGTCTGGGGTTTGACTGATACCGCCTCCGCCGTGATAGAGTGCTTCTTCAAAACCTCTGTCGTGTGGACGGAACGGGTAATTATCGCCAAGATGCCATTTACCGAACATGCCCGTTTTGTAGCCGTTGCGTCTGAAGATATCTGCCATCGTGACTTCATCACTACGGAGGAGTGATCTACCACCGATGGTGTGCCATACCCCTGTAGAATTGCAATAGCGTCCTGTCATGATGCCAGCACGTGTTGGCGAACAGGTTGGACCGACATGTAGGTTTCTGAGCTGGACACTTTCATCTGCCATTGCATCTAAATTGGGTGTGTTGATGACAGGGTTACCGTAGCATCCTAAATCTCCATATCCTTGGTCATCCGTTATGACAAAAACTAAATTAGGTTGTGACACAATAATATCTCCTTTTCTATAACGTATGTTTACTATTCCAACGCCTTTTTGATTCTATCTAATCCACGATGAATCTCCTGCAAAGATGTGGCAAAAGAGAGACGTAAATTCTTATCCGCACCAAATCCATCACCCGGTACAACACCAACGCCAGCAGAACTCAGGAGATAGTCGGTGATGTCCATTGAGCCTTCAATCTTCTTACCATCAAGTGTTCTGCCGTAGTGTGCTGAAAAATCTGGGAAGATATAGAACGCACCTTGCGGCTTAATGTAGGTCACACCATCAATATCATCAAAACGTTGACAGATAACATTACGTCGTTCTTCAAAAGCCTTACGCATCTCTTCAACAGCATCTTGGGGTTCATTGAGTGCAGCCACTGCAGCTTTCTGTGCGATTGAAGTCGGATTTGATGTGCTGTGTGATTGGATACGAGACATCGCTGAAATTGCATCTTCCGGACCTGCGGTGTACCCTATTCGCCATCCTGTCATAGAGTAGGCTTTGGAAACACCGTTGACGACAAAGGTCAACGCTTTTGTTTCTTCATTGAATGCAGCTGGACTCTGATGTGTTGCACCATCATAGAGCAGTGCTTCATAGATTTCATCGGAGATGAGATAAACTTGATGCTCAACTGCAAGTGCTGCTATCTGTTTGAGGTCCTCAACGGGATATGTTGTTCCTGTGGGATTGCTTGGACTATTGATGAGAATTGCTTTCGTCTTTGCGTTAATAGCAGCTTCTACTTGTTCAGGTTGCATGCAGAAGTTTTGATCAGCAGTCGTTTCAATGACGCGTGGTATTGCTCCTGCTAATTTTATCTGTTGCGGATAACTCACCCAATACGGTGCTGCGAAGATGACCTCATCACCCGGATCGCAGATCGCTTGCATGATGTTATAAAGTGTATGCTTCGCACCACAAGAGACGATAACTTGAGAGGGGGTGTAACTCAGTCCGTTATCGTTCTTGAATTTATCTACGATGGCTTCTTTGAGTTCAGGGATACCGGGAACCGGTGTGTATTTCGTAAAACCGTTATCAAGTGCCTCAACTGCGGCAGCTTTGATATAGTCGGGTGTATCAAAATCGGGTTCTCCTGCGCCGAATTTGACAACATCTTCACCATCAGCGATCATTGCGTTAATTTTCGCTGTGATGGCTAATGTTGATGATGGTGTAACGTTTTGACTTCTTTGTGATAGTGAGAGCATTAATTCTCCTTACTTGTAAATATTACTGACTGCACGTTTAATCTGTTGGACTGTGAGTTTCCCTCTCTTTGGCGGATATTTAATAGTTCTTTGTCTCGCCATGTGGATTACCTATGACTTTGATCAGCTACAAAGTAGCACAATCTGGAAGAATGTGCTACTGTTCAAAATTATATATGGGTTGGTATATACTACTTACCGTTCTTTGAAAAGTCAATGTCCTCGAATGTTTCTGCGGTGAGGACCTGGTCAAACAGATCATCAAGGTGGACAAGGTCATTTATAGCAGTAATCTCATTGAGAACAGTGTCTGACTTTTCCGCGAACCGATATCGTACTATTTTGAGAACGTCTGTCCGTTTCTCGTTGATTCTACCTTGTTCAAGTCCTTGTTGAATAAGAGCTTCTGCACCTGTCATAATAATTCTTTTAACCTCCTCATCTTCTGTTCGAGTGTTTATCATTCTAAGCAATGGAGTTTGCTCGCTTACATGCCGTTCAAAGTATATGTTAGCAGAAACTGATGGAAGTATCAATGGAATTGTTTTCTATTGGGTGTGTAAAGTTTTTGCCAGTTGCTTTAGCAAATCCTTCTGCTTACGGGTTAATGATTTAGGTATCTCCACGATTAACCGGACCCGCAAGTCACCTTTTCGTCCGCCTACATCTGCTATGCCTTTACCGCGAAGTCGTAGTTGCTGTCCCGGTTGTGCCCCTGACGGTATTTTGACTTCAACATTCTCTGTCAATGTCTGAACTCTGACAGTGCCACCCAACGCAGCAGTTGTCATGGGCACCTGAATATCTGTCACGAGATCAAGTCCATCACGGGACAATGTTGGATGCGGTTCAATTGATATCTTGACTAACAGGTCTCCTGACTCACCTGCCCCAATGGATTCACCTTGTCCCCGTACCCTCAGCGTTTTTCCATCTTTAATTCCAGGGGGAATCTTGAACTTTATGTTCTTACCCTGGATGCTAACTTCTTTCTGTGTACCGTTAATCGCGTCAGCAAAAGGTATGGTAACATTGATGCGATGATCCCGTCCTCGCAGTGTTCGCGTTGTCTGCCTTTGTGCTCCAAAAACTTCACCGAATACATCTCCAAAATCGCCATAAGCTGTGCGTCCAAAGATGTCATTGAAATTCACGAAAATGTCATTCACATTGGTAAACCCTTCAAATCCCATTCCTTCTACACCGGCATGTCCTCGGGTATCATATATTTTACGTTTTTCAGGATCGGACAGCACTGAATAGGCGTTAGATGCTTCTTTGAATTTTTCCTCAGCAGCTTTATCGCCAGCATTCTTGTCAGGATGGTATTTTACCGCTAATTTGCGATACGCTTTTTTTATCTCATCAGGTGTAGACTTCTTGTCAACACCGAGTATTTCGTAGTAATCTCTCATAGTTTTTTCTGTATGTTCTCTCTGATTATGTATACAATAACGTCACCATTTCATGCACATTTGCAATGCTATTTCGCCTCTTTACGATTGTTTTACCAAATTGAAGGATCGCTCTTTCTATTCGCAATTTTCTCTCTAAATCATCAATACGCTCAATATCACTAACATGTGCAGCACCGATAATCCGTCTCAACATCTCCATACCCGTGAACCCAACAGCTTCGTGAAATATAACATGTAAAGTTCGGCTCTTTAATGATGTATCCATCCTAAACGCTTCAATATAGTTCTCCCATACTGCAATGACTGCTGATATAATACCTGACTGAATTTTAGAATTTTCAGCGTGTGAAAAATAAGATAGTAGGTAATTTGCCCAAAAAAGACCGATGTCAAATCCGACCGATCCATAGAAAGCAAATTCTGAATCAATCACTTTAGCAGAATTGTCATCCACCATGACACTACCTGTATGTAAGTCTCCGTGTGTTAACCCACGTTTTACCCTCAAAAAAATGTGCTTTAGCATCTCTGCCTGTTGTAAAAATTCAGTGTCAGCTTTGAGTATTTCAACTGAGTCTTCTAAACCATCCGTATAGAAGTTTGTTTGATGGTCAATAAACGGAAAAGTAAAAACATAATCGCCAGTTATTGCTTGCATATCCGTATTGGCGAACTGATTTCGGTAGTGATTCTCTGATGTTTCATCAATGTTACGCTGATATGTTTGACTATGTACAACTCCCATAAACCTTCCAATTTGTTTTGGAATATTCGGGTTGATTTTACCTAAGATAAGATCATCGCGTAAGAGTCGGTACTCTGACAGATATTCCATCGCTATGACAGCAGCATCAGGATCAAAAAAGTACAACGTTGGCACAGCTTCACTGATAAGACGGTTGTATACCTTTAATGCCCGGGCTTCATAACTGAGTCGTTCAGATGTAAGCGGATAGTCTGGACCCAAAATCTTAATGTAGGGTGGTGCTTGTTTCAGAACAAGTGAAAACTCTGGTTTAGATGCATCAGATACCCTATAGACAAAATTGAGGTTTCCATCTCCAATCTCTTCAACCTGTAACTTAGCATCAGTATCAAAAAAGCCTATCTCTGCTTGCCGTTCCTCAAGATAATGTGCAATATTATCTCTATTAAGTATCATTTAATGTCCATGTCTGTGCAGGTATTCTTATTGAAATTATCTCCGTAGTAGTAATAACTACAATAAGAGTTGTTCTGCTATCTGGATGGCATTTAATGCAGCACCTTTACGTAAATTATCGGCAACAACCCATAAATTTAGTCCGTTTGCGATTGATAAATCTTCTCGGATGCGTCCCACATAGACCTCATCTTTTCCAGCAACATCTATAGCCATAGGATAATCATAGTTATCAGGATCATCGACTAACTGAACACCTGGCGCATCAGCAAGAAGTTCTCGTGTTTCAGCTTGTGTGAGTTTCTTCTTAGTTTCAACGTTTATAGATTCAGAATGGGCAAAGAAGACAGGAACACGAACGGTAGTGGCTGAAACACCTATAGAATCGTCGGAGAGAATTTTATGTGTTTCTTTGATCATCTTCAGCTCTTCTTCATTGTCACCGGTATCAGTGAATGTCCAATCAAAAGCAACATTAAACGCCATCTGATGGGGAAAGCGATCAAGTGTTATAGGTTTCCCTTCTAATGCTTCAGTTGTCTGCAGAACGAGCTCGTTTACTGCTTGTCCACTTTTACCAGATACGCTCTGATATGTTGAAACGACGATTCTCTTAATACCGACAGCATCATATATCGGTTTCAAAGCGACCATCATCTGAATTGTTGAACAGTTCGGGTTTGCGATAAGACCGTTATGTTTTCGCGCAGCATCCATATTTACTTCGGGGACAACCAGTGGGGTGTCATCGTCCATTCGGAATGCGCTTGTGTTATCAATTACCAACGCACCTTTTTCTACAGCGGTCGGAATAAACTCACGACTGACAGATGCTCCTGCAGATGAAAAGACTAAATCTATGTCCTCAAAAGAGTCGTGTGTCAACTCCTCAATCTCAATATGTGCACCTTTGAAGGTAAGTATTTCACCTGCGGACCTATGCGAAGCCAACAGTTTTAGACTACCAACAGGAAATGTGCGCTCCTCTAATAATTCCAACATAGTGTTACCAACTGCCCCTGATGCACCGACAATGGCAACACGAAAACTCTCATGCATTTTAATAAACACCTCAAATCAACCTTTTTTATTATGTTACCACAGATTTAGGACTTAAGCAAATATGTTTTATAGTGAGAGGTGTACAAAATTCATGCCACAAACTGAAAGTTTGTGCTACAATTCACACCTCTAAAATACGAATATTTGGTTTATCAAACTCACATTAATAGGTATTTTGCATAATCAGAAAACCGTAATCAATTCTTTTTCAAGATTACAATGCGATTACTGTTTGTGCCTTTTTTATTGTTATCAACACCCCAACAATTCGCGGTCTTAGTAAATTTCTGCTCGTTAATTACCAATTCTTCTGGCATTAATCCTGCTTCAAGTGCAGCTGTTGCAACGGACTCTTCTAAATTGAGAGTCCCTTTATGTATCTCACCTACCTCAAATGCGATTCTCCCATTGGATTTTAGTATTCGTTTTAACTCAACAAAAACGTCTGTCATGCGAATTATCCACTCCTTAAGCGATTTTATCTGCCAGATTCTTCCCGGTTCAATTTCAATATCACAAAACCACATCCGCAGCCAGTTGTCCTGTTCATAGTTAACAATGTCGAGGAATGGGGGTGAGGTGACAACCAAATCAACCGATTCGTCTGGAATCTCTGGTGTATAGTCTGCAGACTGGGTAAGTAGCACTGCATCGGCTCTCCAAAAACGGTGTGGTAGTTGTTGACGTAGTAGCTGTTTGGACTTCCTGTAGATCAAGGCTTTTGTATCTCGATATTCGGGTTTCTGATTTCGTTTATCGTTGATTTTTCGTTGGGAAGCCACTGACGTAGCGAGATTCGGTGGAAGCGTGAAAACAGAGAAAAATCCTGATGAATGTCCTGTGAGGCGACTACAAGCCACCATCTGCAACCATGCATCAACAAAATCAAATTCTTCTCTATGAAAATATGTGCGCCACCCGTAAATCTCTCTGAGTGTGTCCTTATGGAAAAAGACTAAAAGGTCTGGATCAATCTTTGCATCATCTGGCAGTTCAATTGTTGACAATCGCTCTTTAATGTCTATTAGAGTAGGTGGATTTAGACGAGGAGATGTGAGTATTTTTGATAGTGGATTAATATCATTGCCGATAGCAGTGTGTCCATGCAGTTGCGCTTCAATTAGCGTAGTACCGCGTCCCATAAAAGGGTCGTAAACGACTGATTGCGATTTACAGTACTTTTGAATAAAGTATGCGGGTAATTGTGGTTTGTAACAGGCGCGGTATGATATTTCATGTATTGCATGGCAAGCGCGTTGTTTTGATGTCCACAACTCGTCAATTTCTGTCGGGATATTCGGCAGCATATTATCAGGTGTAGATCTGTTATTTTCAAAAAGCTCGATTTTCACCACTGGGTTTCTTCTCTTTAGTCCCGTAGGGACGATATGTTTATGTTATTGCTTGATTTTCCACACTGAGGACACTAAGAGATTGGATTTATCTTCTTAAATTGACGATTATGGAGACAAATATTTACACACCCTATGGTTGCCATCAATCAGTGTCTTACAGATCGACTTGAAAGATCAAAAAATCTCCATTGAAATGATGTCGTAGGACGAAACTATTCATTTTAGAAAACATCTTAATGCAATTCATCTCCTCAAAAGCAATTTTCATCTTATTTTGATATTGTTTCTGCACAGTATCAGAATGACAGGGTACTGCAAAATTCAGTGTATTGTCATACAATTCAGGGTACTGATTCGTATTCAAAATGTTTGCTCCAGCTTTAACTTCAGTCATAATACGGAATCGGAGTTTTACTGATGCATTGTCTACTGTTCTTACTTTACTGAAGGTTTGTTGTTCACTAAACAGATCTAATAATTTCTCTCTCATTTCTGCAGACAAAGATTCACCAAGTTCGTCTAAACGTTCTTCCAAAGCTTGAGAAAATGACTGAGAAATAAGTTTTGAAACAGGTATTGTTTCAAAGAACTGTCCTTGAGTCAAGCAAACTTTCACATTACCTTGTTTTCTTCCACGAACGAGATAGAAAACAGGACGCGTAAGTAAAGATAGGATATCGTCTCCCGCTTCTTGCATTTGTGTTCGGATAGTGTTTTTGTTGCCTGATGTTAATCTTCTTATATCTTTTTCCCCTGTAGGAATGGTTGAGTTAAAAGATGAAACTTCGTATGATTTACTATCTTTAAGTTCTATCAACTCTCCGCCGCTAAATATGGAATTATTATCGTTAAGTTTGATTGCTAAATCTGGAAATCTACCCTTATTGTTGCATGACAACATTCGCTCATCAAAAGGGAAAAGGTCAAGTTTTTCTACCGTGCTTAGCTGTTCTTTTTTCTGACACAAGTCTGCAAAGAAATGATAGATTGAATATCTCATTTTTTGCTATCGTTCAAGAAGAGTCATCTGTTCAATGTGGATAGACCCTGATGATGCAGATTTGTTCTTTTCAGAATGTTCGGTCCAAATTGCATCTAAGTTTTGCGTGCACACATAATCTGGATAATAGCGGGAAACATCGTCAGATTTTCTCTTTTCAGATAGTCTGCCTCGAATCAGATTGACATTGAATTCATCCAGTTCAATACCTATAGACTCTCTATCTAATTGTTCAGATGCAACCAAAGTAGTACCTGAACCTGCAAACGGATCAAGGACAACATCACCCGGTTTTGTTGAGGAAAGGATAATTCTTAGGAGGAGTTGAATAGGGGATTGTTGTTTGTGTAGGCGGTTTCCTTCATTGTCTCGTAACGCTTCATCACCTGCAAAATAGCCTGATGTCAACTCGCGTATATCATCCCAAACATCGGTAACATACATCCCGTTTTCACGGTTATGCTTATAGCCTGATGGTAAAGGAGGATCAATACGCAGCCGATTGAAAACACGAGGTGTTTTGCCCTTTGTAGCAAAAGCAATTATCTGATAATGTTTTCCAAAACGTTTCATTCCTGGAACAGCGGAGGTTTTCTTTTTCCAGATAATCAGATTTTGAAAAGTCCAACCACTATTTTGTAGACATCGTAAGACAAACTCTGCATTTTTTTCGCGTTGCATGAAATAGATTGCTCCCCCGTCAGAAGTAAGCGAGAATACAATTTCACAGATTTCCTGCATCCACTTCCAATATGTGTTGGCTGGAAGATTATCGTCCCAGGCATTATATGTTTTCGCTTGGTTGAATGGCGGGTCAAGAAAAGAAAGGTCGATTTTCTTAGTTATGTTCTCGGCATGCAAGACAGTTGTACAACAACCTTGTATCACTTTACATGTATCACTAAAAGGGTATTCCATGGTGACAAGTATTCCCACATAGATCAAATATCATATCCGAGGTGTCTTCATTGCGTTTCTGCACTGTCAATTACTGGATTTACCAATCTCTGCCTAAACGGTATAATGTTTTACAAATTCTTCGTCAAGGTTTTCTAAGACATCTTTTGCATCGGGTGGTGTGGTTTTTTCTGGTGTCACTTCAGCTTCAAGGAATCCGTTCTCTTCTAACACGTTCTCTTCAACATAGATGGGAACTTCACACCGAAGTGCAAGCGCAAGTGCATCGCTTGGACGGGAATCTATTTCATGCGTTTCACCATTTGCCTCAAGTTTGACCTTAGCGTGGAAAGTTGACTCTTCTACGGCATTGATGCAAATAGATTTTACTTCTGCTGAGATAGTGTCAATGACGGTTTTTAGCAGGTCGTGTGTCATTGGACGGGGTATAGGTACGTTTTTCAGACAGAACTCTATTGCCCACGCTTCTGCCTCACCAATCCAGATAAGCAAGATCCGCTTTGAATCACCTTCTTTCTCCTTTAGGATAACAAGAGGTGCACGTGCGGCTTGATCAACGGTGAGGAATTCTATGTTTACTTCCACCATGTTAAGACTCCTTTTCAATAAAGAACATAAGTAGCGTATTTCTCGGTTCTCTAACGTGTTATTCTGTTCGTAATGTATGAATGTACTTGTTTCGCTTCTGTGTAACTTAGGTTATCAATACAGTGAACATTTCGTCTGACGTTAATCTCAAGTCGTGCTTGCCCCAATAGTCTATGTTTGAGCAATCGTGCAAGTTTCACAGCAGAAATTTCACTATAGAACAGATTACATCGGATATTTGTGTATGAGATAGCAAGACTTCCCATATCTCGTTCATCAATCACAAGGATTCTTAGCGATGTGATAATAACATAATCTGGACGTAGTATTGAGGAACGTCCAAGAACGCATAAGTGTATATGTTCGTTCTGTTGAAGTTCGGTTTCAGCCAACCGTTTAATTCGTTCTGGAAGATTTTCAAAATTCGCCATTGTGTAGACATCCTTTAAGGCTCCCCCTACGAATACTAACAACAATGGAACACAACTACTGACATAACGTGAGTTTGATAAATCAGAACAAATAACTTACGTAGGTTGGGTAGAGGCACGAAACCCAACATCTTGCCCCATTATAGAGCAATACCTGTTGGGTTTCGTGCCTCTACCCAACCTACAATGAGTATTGCATTTAATTATCAAACTCAAGTTACATAATTATATCAAACAGAAATTGATCTGTTATTTTACAGATGATGGAGGTGGCGGGAATTGAACCCGCGTCCGAAAGTATATTGATAAAGGCTACTACATGCTTATCACAGGTTTAAGTGTTCATCATTTATGTTCCCCTGTGCTGGAATCAGAAATGACTATCTCAAGTATGTTTCGCGATTTACCCCTTGAGAACAACTAAACCGCTATCCCGTATTACGGCGCTTTAGCATCTCTGACGGGCAGCAGATCAGCCAAGCGTAGCTGCTATTACGCAGCTAGTGCTAATTCTTCATCAGCAATTATAATTGTTCCGCCTATTTTACGAGGCCTGCGGAGACCTCGACATGCAACCTGTATCGCAATTACCTCCGTCGAACCCTGGTCACCCCCAAATTAATTAAAGGATCATGTAAAAGTTCGTATTTCACGGTTAGCGTGTTCACGTTCAATTTTATCACGTTTGTCGTAGAGTTGTTTCCCTTCAGCGACTGCAATTTCTAATTTTACTCTTCCTGCATTGAAGTATGCCTGAGTCGGTATGAGGGTCATTCCCTTTGACTTCGTTGAACGTTCCAGTTTGTTTATTTCACGACGATGTAACAATAGTTTACGAGTACGTTTCGGTTCATGATTCATGCGATTACCTTGATCGTACAAACCGATGAACGCATTTATAAGAAATGCTTCTCCTTCAGAGATTTGTGCATAACTATCTGTTAGGTTCATCTGTCCATTTCGTATCGCTTTTACTTCTGTGCCTTGCAATACGATACCGGCTTCATATCTATCATGTAGATGATAGTCATACCTTGCTTTTCTATTGACTGCAATAACAGCATTATGCGTTGATTTCTTATTATTTTTCACAATAAGCGTTATTATAACACATAAATTAGATGTATGCAAACAAATTTTAATTTTCGCTATTATAGTATTCACATGACTCATCTAAGTCAAGAAGGACATTTGTTCCAACTTTAAGATATCTTCCGTTAAGCATCACGAAATTTTCACCACGTAAAAACAGATACTCACCTATGAATACTACTGTTGTCTCTTTTATCACGGTTTCCATATTCGCATAACCGTCATCAGAAATCAGGAATACATCTGTTCCATAATCTGATATAACAGTGAAACCACTGGCTAATACATCCGCATCTGTTTCTACTGAAAGTGTTTTAACAAACGGATGTTGATCGTCCCCGGTTGCAAATGGGAAAAGAACGATATTCATGCTGGCAGGTAATTCGCACTGTTTCTGATATGTAACTTGACTTCCATTCAATTGGACAGAAACGTTTGCTCGATCAACAGAACTGATGAAGATATTGCTTTGTCCTGAAGATTGCGTTAAGACCTGACATTTAGTTGGCATAATATGTGGATTGTTTTCTTGTAGCACGTTCAGGTCAAAATGAAATATCTGCTGTATCAATTTTTCCTCGTTCCCCAAGATGAGATCATGTAAGATGAAGTATTCATTTTTTTTGTAGAAAATGGAACGTTTATGTTGATAGTTAGAAGCTTTGTACCAACCCTCTACGAAGTCGAATACATCTGTTGTAATCCAACGCGTGTCTGGGTCAGGTACTATTTCTGGCTCGGAGGGTTGTCTTTTGGCATCGTTAAGTATGATGATGTTGTCTGTGCCTTTATTGATGTTGTTATTGTTCTGAGTTTTGTGTGTAATCAGTTGGTGTCCATTTGCAAATAAGGAAAAGCTCAATTTTGCATTTGAACCCAATTTCCCAGCAGGTCCACCATCAAAAAGCATGTATTGTGCATTATGTCCAGATCCGCCCCGCATAACATAATAACCTGTATAAGGCATCGCGTCAGGTAATTCCTTGTGTCCAGATCCCTTCAAGTCAATATTACTGTTTTTGTTGAGCTCAGTCATATTATATAAGTGATTTGTACCGATCGGTGGATAGGACATATCGGGTTGACGAAGATAGATGCATGCATTCAATAGGTTCTTCAACACTGTTTTCATCTCTTGAAGACATGCTAATTGATAGCTATGATTGCCTGTCTCATAAGATTTTGTCTCATAAACTCTAAAGAATTTTGAGAAATCTGAAATCGCCTCAAATTGGGAAATTAACGACTTGTCTATATGAAATCCGTCTGGGTAGAAGAAGGAATCCACGATCCATTTGTAACGACGGGAAACCATCATAAATATTTGTTCTTTGAAACGAAGATTTTGGGAATGAAGTACTGTGAGTCCGATTTCTGTAGTTGCGGAGACTGCAGGTGATGGATTCACTAACATGTGTAATAAATGGTTAGGAACAGATAATTCATCGCGGGATGCCTTCGTTGATCCAATATCTGCATTAGGTAAAAGAATCTTTTTCTTTTTTTCAGTTGCTGGATTCTTCATTAAGACACTGTTATAGGTGTCAATTGCTGTTTTTAGAATTGGATGTTCTAAAGCATTAACTTGGGAGAAAGCAACATTCAGTAGATGTATGGTCTCTGTATCCGCTGTGGATAGTGCTTCTTTTCCAAGTGCGATCGTAATCCTACCGAAACCTGCTAATCTCCAGAGTTCTGATTGCTGTATGGAATCACAGATACAACCCATCAATGCTAATACTATTCCAGCCGATAATTCTTCGTTTTGTGATGCTGCTTCGTTAAAGGTGAATAGATATTCTGTATGTTCCAACAGTATCTGTGCAAGTTTTTTCCAGTCAGTCAGACCTAAGTCTTCATGTATAGAGATTCCGATCCCCTCGATTATCCGTGCAGCGACAGAAACAGTGTACCAAGGAGGATGATTCTGATTAAAGACAATGGGGGTAGGATGTTCCTGAACAAAGGTGTAGAGTTCTTCAAAATCAGCAATCGGTTCAAATTGATGTAAAATTGGCATGTCACGTTTTGAAAGTGTTGATGCCAACATTTCTACATGTTCTGATTGTAGTGTAGTATAATCCTGTAACGACATAAATCACTGTGTTGTGTAATGGTCTTGACACCTTGGTTTAGATTGAACCTGGTGCTTCTGAAGAACGATGCTTAACTTAATAGATAATGTACTGTCCCATGTTTATTGTTGCGTAGGTCATAAACTTCTGCTAACATTACGCTATGTGATTATAGCAGTTATGGTGGTTTATTTCATCCTATATCTACTTATTCTATTTGGAACGGTACAAAGAGAGGCACAATCTAACAGAATGTGCTACAAAGAAAGGCAACTGGGTAGGATGTGGTACAAAGAAGCACAATCTAACAGAATGTGCTACTAAGAGGTAGTGGCTTTTGTTAGAGATCTACTTATGAATATTCGCACACAATTGACTTTTAGTTATATAGGTATCGTGTTAATAGTGCTGTTCGCTATTTACTTTTTTCTTGGTGGGGCACTCGAAAAACTGCTGAGTGACCGCATTACCAATGAGCTACAGGTGCAAGCTTCACTGACCAGAGAGTTTCTGATTGAAGAACTCCCTGAGAAAAATCTTTTTAGCTATGATAACATTGACGGTCTCGTTGATAGACTCGGTAAAACAGGTAATTTTCGTTTAACTTTCATAGATGAGAATGGTGTAGTTTGGGGTGATTCTGAAAGAGATGGACAGTCACTGATGGAAATGGACAATCATCTCAGGCGACCAGAAGTCAAGAAAGCGATTGAAACCGGGTCTGGTATGGTCAACAGGAAAAGTGATACGACAAAGACAGAATATAGATACTTTGCACTACCAATTGATAGGAAAGGTCTCGCAATCGGTTTCTGTCGTGTTGCTATCCCGATGGAGGCTGTAAATACTGCACAAGGTAATTTGCGGAGAATGTTACTCTATGCGACTATTGCAGGTTCAGTCCTTGCGATTGTATTCGGATTTTTCAGCACAGGTGCTATTGTAAAACCGATCAGAAAACTGACTGAGATCACACAATCTATCGCTGCAGGAGATAACACTTCAAGGGTTGAGGTGAAATCGGATAATGAGATGGGACAACTCTCCCGCAACTTCAATATAATGACTGACAGAGTTCAAGAGCAGATTGATATGATATCAGTAGAGAATAAACGACTTGAAACCATCTTAAACAACATGAGTGAAGGGGTTCTATTGATAGACGGATCAACAGAAATAACTTATGCAAATCCGGCAGCTACTGTGATGCTGAACTTACCTGACATGTATATTGGAAGAGCGTTAATTGAAATCAACAGAATTCCGGAACTACAGGCACTACTAATAGAAGCGGAACGGACAGAATCTGTAGCATTTGCAGAAATTCGTCTTGAGAATTTGAGGGAATCAGAAGCAGAGGTTACGATAGTTCCTGTCGTTGCTGAAAATGAGTATGTGATTGTTATACACGATGTTAGTCATGTCAGGCAATTGGAACGGATTAGAGCAGATTTCGTGGCGAATGTTTCGCATGAATTGCGGACACCTTTAACCACAATTCAGGGATATGCTGAAACATTGCTAAACACAAAACCGTCCAAAAGCAAGAAACGCAAGGAATTCGCTGGGAAGATTTTGAAGCATTCAACACGACTAACGCGTTTGGTCTCAGATTTATTGGAATTAGCACGACTTGAATCGGGAGATATTGAGCTGAACCGGAAAGCATGTGATCTGAATTCATTCAGCGAACAAATTATGGATGTGTTTGAACCTGTTCTGGAGGAGTCGGAATTGACGTTACAGTGGGATATTTCTGAGGACTTACCTAAGGTGAGTGTAGACAGACAACTCTTCATGCAAGTATTTGTTAATCTCATTGACAATGCGATTAAATATACACCAGATAGTGGTGTGATAGAGGTTTCAGCCGAAGTGTCAGAATCAGATGGTGAAGCGTCACATGAAGTCATCGTCCATATAAAAGATACCGGTATTGGAATTCCATTAGAATCCCAATCACGTGTATTTGAGAGGTTCTATCGTGTAGATAAGGGCCGTGCGCGCGAGATGGGTGGGACCGGTTTAGGATTAGCTATTGTGAAACACATTCTATTGTGCCATGATGGAAGAATATGGTTGGACAGTGAATTGGGTGAAGGTACTGTGTTTCATTTTTCTCTACCCGTCTTTGCGGAGGATTAAATCTTCCACATCTCTTGTGTCCACGCCATTTCCCAAAATAGATACTCATAACGACTGCTCAGTAGAAAGTTTTTCTGAAGTCTCTCTTTTTCTAAAGGACTACTGTTCTCTGTGATTTGATTCAGCAGGTTTCGTAGTGCTATGCCTAAATCAAGGAATTCGGGGGAAGCGTACATCTCGATCCATTCTTGGTATAATGGTTCAGGAGAGCCGCCTTGCTCGGCAAGGGTTGTTCCAATTTCAGCATATCCCCATTGACAAGGTAAGACACCTGCTATAACGTCAGCTAATGTGCCGATCTGTGCAACATGAAGCAGGTGACGGGTATAGGCGTGTGTCGTAGGTGCTACCGGTGCAGTTTCCATTTCAGCAGGTGAGATACCGAATTTTTCACAGAATCCACGGTGCAGATCCATTTCTGTATTCAAAGTCTCATTGAGGAGTGTTGCGAAAAGTGCCATAGTTGCTTCATCGGTTGCTTTGATGACACCGTATGCAAACACACGACTGTAATCCAACAGAAACAGATAATCTTGAATCAGATAGAACTTGAATTTCTCTTTCGGTAGGGTTCCGTCAGCAATCCCACGTACGAATGGATGTTTGAGATCTGCTTCCCATATAGGGGCAGCGTATTGTCTGAGTTCATCGGTGAATTTTTTCTTTTGTGCCAATATGCCTCCTTATAGAGTAGTAATCCTAGCAGTGAATTTCTTATATAATACGTTTTTATGCTAAAAACTGGGTTTTTTAGACTCTTTTTCTTCCTTATTTTCTGAATCATAAGCTTCAGTTTCATCTGGTTCATTAACTGTAGGTACTTCACTCTCATTGCTTGCCGTTGTCAATTGTTTGATGCGTTTGCAGAGTCCCTCAAAAAGTGTTGTATTTGTTTCCGCTGCTTTTAATTCGGCAGATAATTCTGTCCACTGCCGTTCGGAAATATCGTTCCTAGATTCTACACTGCACTTGCGTTTCATATAGAGCCAGAGATCCTCTTTACTGATGCTTGCTTTTTCAAGGGCCCCTGACAGTTTCGTTGCAATGGCAAAGGTTGCTTTCTGTGCATTCGTTATATTCCCCGCAGCTTGTTCAGGGATAGGTTGTTGTAGAGCAGCATTTCCAGCATTCACTTTACGGTGCAGATAATAGTTCAACACTTCCCGTATGACAGGTACCGGGATCAACTGTTTGATTGCATTGCGCTGTGCTTTGTGAATTGCTTTTGTAAATGCATAAGGATCAGGTCGACTGCCGTTCTTCTTCGCTTGCTCAAAAGCACCGAACCGAGATGAACCTGTTATCGTATCAACAGCCTTCACGGTTGCGATCCATGAGTCCTCAGTTTCTTCATAGTTAACTTCTTCAACTTGTATGCCCCCGCGTCGATTTGCTGCTTCGTTAATGCCTGCCAGTGTCAATCCTTCAACGACCCGTCCTCCTTGTTTGAAAGAGTAGACATAGTCTTGTATTGTCTGTCCGGTCATTAGCTCAACGATAGCTTGGTCATCAACTTGGTCAACGACTTCGTATTCTGTGGTTACAGGAACCATTTCATCCTTTTTTTCTTCTGACATAGTATGCTCCGTGGTATGAATATTGTTTATTTATTATACCATGTTTCTCATAGTAAGTCAACTATGTTATTTTATCATTAACATTCATGAGCTTATTGTATTCATGTGTTTATGCGTTTAAACCTCATGATACATTGAATCTACAGTCTAATTCTGCTATAATGAACTATAGATTATTTATTCTTTAATTGTAGGTCGGGTAGAGCGAAGCGAAACCCGATATATGATGACTTGGACTATCCTGTCGCCAGTTAATATTTTATTCGCGCTTCGCTCTACCCGACCTACAATATAAAACTTGACAATGTATTTAAATCTTAGGGTTGGAGTATCAAAGAGATGGCAGTTCCACTTCTTGACATGCAGTCCATTACGAAAGATTTCCCTGGTGTGCGTGCACTTGATGATGTTAATTTTGCTGTGGATGCTGGTGAAATACATGCTATCTGTGGAGAAAATGGTGCTGGAAAGTCAACTCTGATTAAGATACTCGGTGCTGTGCATCCCTACGGTACGTATGAAGGGAAACTAAATATCAATGGAACTGAACAACAGTTCCAAAATGTGCGCGATGCTGAACACGCTGGTATCGCAGTTATCCATCAGGAATTAGCACTGATCCCTGAGATGACAGTTGCTGAAAACATCTACCTCGGCAGAGAACCACGGAAATTTGGTATTATTGACAGATCCAAATTATATCAAGATGCAGGAGCGTTGCTATCCCAGTTTGGCTTAGATATACCGCTTGAAGGTAAAGTATATGAACTCGGTATTGGACAGCAACAACTTGTTGAGATAGCGAAAGCATTGTCGCGGAATGCACGGATGCTTGTTCTTGATGAACCTACAGCAGCGTTGACCCATAGTGAAGTGGATATTCTTAGACATATTCTGACACAACTACGTGATAAAAGTGTCGCATGTATCTACATTACACACAAACTGAAGGAGATTTTTCAGATAGCCGACAGAGCGACAGTGTTGCGAGATGGTAGGTCAATTGCAACGCACTCCATAGATGCGTGCTCAGAGGAACTTCTGATCTCCCAGATGGTCGGTCGAGAGTTGACGACTTTTTATCCAGTGAGAGATAGAGGATCCGATTCTTATGATGGTATAGAGATTGCCCTAAAGGTTGAGGATTTGTACACATACTCATCTGAACCGCCGAATCTTGAGCAGATTAATTTCTCAGTTTGCCGAGGTGAGATTCTTGGTATTGCTGGACTCATGGGGGCAGGAAGGACAGAGCTTATCTCCGCAGTTTTTGGCGCATACACTGGTAAATGGGAAGGTAAGATTTATAGAGACGGCACGCTAATCAAGATTCGAAACCCACGAGATGCAATAAGGCATGGTATAGCGTTGGTAAGTGAAGACCGAAAAAGATATGGACTCATTTTGGACAGTGTTGTTGTCCGTAATATGACACTTGTGAGTCTTGGTGTATTAAAAGAACTTACCTCATACAACATCGTCAATCGTGATTTAGAGTACCAGAAAAGCAACGAATCAGTGGATTCACTCCGCATTAGAACAACTTCGCTTGATATACCTGTTAAGCAGCTGAGTGGTGGGAATCAACAGAAAGTTGTCTTAGGTAAATGGCTGATGACGTGTCCTGAAGTTCTATTTCTTGATGAACCGACACGGGGGATTGATGTTGGGGCAAAGGCAGAAATCCACGCATTAGCTGCAGAACTTGCCGATGAAGGGGTCGCAATCGTTTTAGTGTCATCCGAACTACCTGAAATTTTAGGCATGAGCGATCGCGTTATTGTTTTACATGAAGGCAGAATTACTGGTGAATTCATCAACGAAGATTTAACGCAGGAAGATATTCTGCGTTGTGCAGCAGGAGCATAATGGATAAGATTTTTAGGACAGAGAGTCCAGAAGAAACACAAACTCTCGGTGAAGAACTTGGCAAGAAGTTGAAACCCGGTCATGTCATAGCACTCATTGGTAACCTTGGCGCAGGTAAAACGTGCCTAACACAAGGCATCGCACGCGGTGTTGGCATAGCACCGAATGAGGTAGTCAATAGTCCATCCTATATTCTTATCAACGAATATAACGGAAGTATTCCGATCTATCATATTGATCTGTATAGGGTAGAGACGTCTGAAGAAATCAGTGAGCTTGGGTTAGGTGAATATGTTGATGGAGATGGTATCTGCATTATTGAATGGGCTGATAGGATGGAAAACGTATTACCCGACACATGTATAAAGGTTCACATATCTTGGGAAGATGAGAACTCACGCTCTATCATAATAGAACATTTTCCATCATAATATAAGGGAAATCTATGAATAGCGACAGAGGAAAAACACGGGATGCAATGCCTGGTGGACAAGTGGGAGAAGGTAGATTAAACCAGATTTCAGAGTTCATTGGTGAGGAAGTAGGTGATACATCAAATTGGGTTGAAATTTACCGCACAAACGATGAGTGGGAAGTGAAACTCATTCAAACCACTTTGAACGCACAGCAGATTCGATGCCGACCTATACAACTAAAAAAGGAAAGGCAAACCGCACTATTCGTTGCTCCAGAACATCAGGTCACTGCATTGGAACTCGTCAGTCAGATTGATGTCGTCGTTACACACAGCGAAGTTGAGACACTATCAAAAGAAAAAGCAGCGGCACTCAAAGAACGGGACCTGGCCGCAGTAGAGGACAATCAACAGATAGTAACTGCAGAGGATGGAGAAATTATCCTGGCACAACGTGAGGATATCGGTAGCGTTGTATATGTTACTGGACACGGATACGAGATACGCGTTGGTCCTGAACCGTATATCACAGTCGCAGAAAATGATTGGGAGGAATTTACCGATTTTAGTGCACAACGGCAGGAATTTGTGATGCTTCTCAGACATGAATACCCGGAACTCTATGATTGGATACATGAAGAAAAATTATTAGCCGAATTCATTCGCCTTATAGAGATGACTTATCAGGATGGTTCACCTGTGCCTGTGCTAAGACGGGAATATAGTGAAACGACAGATCAAGACTATCTTGAAGGGGCAGTGTCTTACGATGCTTTTGCACAATTGAGTATATTGTTTTCTGTAGTTTCTGTGATCACTGTGCTGTTCGGTGTTCCATGGTTAGTCAATCTTATATTTGCTATGTGTACAGTTTTATTCGGTATAATTGCGTTATTTCGGATACGGATGCAAGCGGAACGGGATACGGATGCGGTAAAAACTGTCGGTATGCCGATGGCATTGATTGCGATTGTGTTATCGTGTGTGGTGGTTGTTTTTGCGTGGTGGTTGGATCAACGCCTCGAATCCGATGCACCTGAAAACCCACCCACGCGCGAACAGGCAGTGGATCAGTAGGCATAATTTAGACAGCAGGGACAATTTTGGGATTTCCTACGCTCTTAATAGTAGTAGGCACTCTCCGAGTGCCGTCTCTTATGAAAAAAGATGACAGAATACTTACACACCCGTTTCATCTAATCGAGGGAGTCTTATCCTGGTCAAATCTCAAAATCCTGAAAATCCTGGTTCAGACAAAT